>JAJPJK010000021.1 GCA_021324265.1 Thermoproteota archaeon
AGATATGTGCTTGATAGTAGTGATGTTAAGTTGTTGTTGAATTTTGCTATGAAAACATCCGTATATCCATTATGACTCGTTGAATAAGCATCTTGTGTTGTTGGGAAGTCAGAGCTATATGTATATCCTGTAACATAAACGTTATCTTGGCTATCTATTGCTATACCTGTTGCAAAATCATAACTGCTTCCACCTAGATATGTAGCAGAAAGCATAGAAGTTAAATTGTTATTGAACTTGGCCACGTATACGTCAATATATCCATTTATAGTCGTATCAAAACCGGTTGCATTTAATGATGGGAATTCTGTACTTGATGCTACAAAAATGTTTCCTTTGCTATCTGCCGCAATAGCCTCAGGGAAAAATGATCCACCTTCTCCTCCGAAAAGCGTGCTTGTTGAGTTCGTATATATGTTGATTGGATCACTGTTATTGCTGTTATTTTGTGTTATTATAAAAGATATTACCAGAGCATAATTACTATTATAAGACCCAGTAAAACCAAAAGTGTTACTATCTATTACCTTATAATCTATATCTACATAATTTCGCTTACCGTTTATTATCAAATATGCCTCAGGCTTCTTCAAATATATATTATTGACTATAAGATCTCCATACTTCATTTTTATATCTCCTGTTAATTTAAATGTAATAGTAGATAATTTTACATTAGGATTTAATATTACAGTTTGCATAACGTAACCGAATCTAACTCCAAGCTGGATTTCGTAATTATTGTTCAAGTAGCTTATCGTATCGTATGCAGGGACATTGCTTATTTGTAGCGATCCTACGAAATAGCTAACTAATGCACTACTCCTCTCTTTAGGAGTTAAACTGCCTGTTATGTACTCACCTAAATAGCTACCATCCTTAAATAAATAAACAACTCTATTATCATATACCAAAACTCTTCCGTTAGAGAAGTCAGCATAGTATTTCACGTTGTCATTGATCATGCCTAAATTGGCTATAAAGGGAATTACTGCATTGCTAATGTCTTGTTTGTTTGCAGCACTTATATTTACATTGCCAATATTGTTGCCCAAAGCTATTACTGCTACACTTATGAATATCGTCAACAATAAAACAATGGCAAAACCTTTACTGAATTTTGCCATGAAACAGTAAATTATTATAAATATTTAAATTTTTGTTCGTAATAATTTTATAATTTTTGAAGACCCTTCGTAATTTTTACAAGATTTTGGACTTATTCCCGTAAAAAAATCTTGTTTTACGTATTTCTTTCGTAAGATTTACAAGGCTAAACGAAGAACCATAAGGGTTGGCTTAACAAGGCCTAGGAATAATTATGCCCTTGCTTAGAGAACGGATTTTCCTTTCCTTATTGTTCATTATTTCAATTAAAGTCCATACTTGCCATGCATAAAACCAAGACGCTATTTTCCTTGGCTACTATGTCAAACATATGATCCTTTGAGCATTGACCCCACTCCGAAATGAAATCAAACTTTATTAGTAAGAGCTATTTTCTCAAAATCAACTGAATATGTATCTCTCACAGCTTTACTGAAAAATGACCATACTACTTTAACAGACGCATCAATTGTTCTTCAATGAAACCAAATACAGCAGATCTAGGCCATTCACAAGAAAACTCAACTAAAAATTTACCAAAACGTCTTTTTCCCAGTATTTCTCTTCCAACTATGCTATACATGTGTTGATAGATAGAAAATGTAGAATTATATCTATAAAACTTGCATAGTATATAAGGAATATCTAAGTAAGATATTAGATGATAATCGATGATGGAGAACTTCGCTGCATAAATTGCGGATCAAGATTTGAGCCTGATCCTTATTTATTCAACTGCAAGAAATGTAATGGGCTTCTAGAGTACAACAAGGACTTACATATAAACTGGAGCGAAATAGCTTCTAGAACAACTAGGGTTTGGAAATATAGAGAACTCTTGCCGCGCATAGAGAATCCAATTTCCCTTGATGAAGGAGGCACGCCAATGATAAGATCAAATATTTTCAAAAATGCTTTCATTAAATTCGAAGGCGCAAACCCCACTGGAAGCTTTAAGGACAGAGGTATGACTGTTGCGATAAGCGTAGCGAAGGAATCAGGTGCAAAATCTGTTATCGTTGCTTCTACAGGTAATACTGCATCTTCAGCAGCTGCATATGCTGCAAGAGCAGGATTAAACTGTTATATTTTCTTACCCATGAATTCTGTAGCAAAAGGTAAGCTTGCACAAGTAGCACTGCATGGAGCAAAAATCTTTGAAATTGAAGGCAATTTCGACGATGCACTCAAGATTGTGATGGAATTGACAAAAGAAAAGAAACTATATCCCTTAAATTCCTTCAATCCATGGAGGCTTGAAGGACAAAAAACCATTTCTTTTGAAATCTTTGATCAGCTAGGCATTCCAGACTGGGTTATTGTACCAGTAGGCAATGCTGGTAATATATCTGCTATTTGGAAGGGATTTAAAGAATTGAAGCAGCTCGGCTTGACAGATAAATTGCCCAAGATGATTGGAGTCCAGGCTGAAGGTTCAGCTCCAATAGCAAATGCATGGCTAAGCAATCAAAGTAGCCCAAAATTCATTGATTCACCGATCACTGTAGCAACGGCTATAAGGATAGGAAAACCTGTTAACTGGCCAAAGGCATGGAATACTGTGAAAGAATCCAAAGGTACCTTCTTAACTGTAAGCGATGAAGAAATCCTCGAGGCACAGAAATTACTTGCAAGAATAGATGGAATAGGCTCAGAGCCAGCAGGAGCAGCTAGTATGGCCGGACTGAGGAAATTGATTGATCAAGGCTTGATAAAGAATGATGAAAAAGTTGTTCTTATAGTAACAGGTCATGCACTTAAGGATCCGGAGAGCGCAATGCAAGATTTCAACATTACTAAGATTAGAAAGGATGAGAAAATAATCTTATGAAAGCTAGAGCTTACTGTAGCTCAGCAAATCTGGGCACAGGCTTCGACATCGCAGCAGTTGCACTCGATGCTTTTTATGATGAGGTCGAGATCAATTTGAGCGAAGGCAAAGGAGACATAAAAACGGAATTTTCAGGGCCTTATTCAGAGAATATACCAGAGAGCGAAAATACTGCAAGCCTTGCAGCGAAGCTATTACTAATGCTCAGCAACAAAAGCTATGATGTCGAAATAAAGGTCTGGAAGGGCATTCCTCTCGGACTAGGCCTAGGTAGCAGTGGTGCAACTGCTGTTGCAGTAGCAAAATTACTAAGCAAAGCGCTTGGGTTAAAGATCGATGAAATGAGATTAGCTTCCATAGCTGGTATAGCTGAGAGAGCAGCAGCAGGTTCGGCGCATTATGATAATGTAACTGCAAGCTTACTGGGAGGTTTGGTTGTGATATATAGCTTTGAGCCATTGAGAGCCATGCAATTCGAGCCAAAAGCTAATTTTGTACTCGGAATACCTGATGTCAAGACTCCTGCTCAAAAGACAGCGATAATGAGAGCAATTACTCCAAAGAATATAACGCTGGACTCGCTGGTTCAGAGCTTAGCTAAGATGGCCGCCTTCATGATTGGTCTTTACAGCAATTCACTTGAATTGATCGGCATGGCAATGGAGGATAAGGTGGTTGAACCTGCAAGAGCTGTTGTCATACCTGCATATGACAGGATTAAAAAATTTGTTAAGGAAGCTGGAGCGTATGGATTCACGATAAGTGGTGCAGGCCCTAGTGTTATTGCACTCGCTGACGAGAAGCAAGCTAACAGCGTAGCAAAAGCTATGAAAGAAGCTTATGATTATGAAGGAATAAATGCTAAAGTAATCATTTCTAGGCCAGCTAAAGCTTGTTCTGTAGATTATAGCGATAAAGATCATTAAGATTTACAATAAGCTTATACGTTGCGTAAGCAAAAAGCGCTATCTATATATTGTAAAGTGAGAGAATTTAGTAAATTGGGCAAAAATAATTTGAAAAGATGGGTTAAATTAGAGTCAAAATTGGTTTACAAGTCAGAATATTTCAGTGTCTTTTCAGACATGATAGAAATACCAAATGGATCGAAATTAACCTATGAATGGTTCTCCTCACCAGATTTCTGCATCATAGTTCCCTTGTTCAAAGACAGATTCGTAATGATTGAAAACTACAGATATCCTGCAGATCGATACTCGCTGGAATTCCCTGCAGGCCATCTTGAAGAGGGTGAAGATATATTCCAAGCAGCTAAAAGGGAGTTACTGGAAGAAACTGGTTATGAAGCGAAACAATTCAAGTATCTAGGCTGGTATTACGTATCTTCGCGCAGCCTTCAGAAGGGGCATGTTTTCATAGCAAAAGAACTCACTAAGACAAAGACAAACAGAGAACCATCGGAATTACAGAGGATAAAAATCGTGTCAGAGAGATATATCCTGAGCGCATTAAGAACAAATAGAATTACTCATGCAGCAACGATTATTGCCTTTGCTTTTTATAAAAATTTAGTAATCTAATATTTATCTTGATCCGACAATTAAACAATATTGAGTACTAACGCTAATATAATTAAAAATTATTGTAGAGATAGTTAAATAGATTCTGTTACTTCTATCTAATAAAAATGTTAAATAATGTCTCAACTAAAATAATTGCTTCATAAGATACTTGATGGAATAATTACTTTTAAAATTTTATAAATTTTCTTATATCCTCAATGCCCTCAGAATGTAGAGTACTTCTTTTCTAAATAGAGCATTAGATGATCTGGATTATATGTTTCATTGAAGCTCTTTTTGATCAGCTCCTTTGGGGGATATATTGAGCCAAATTTGTATATCTTCTCTCTTAGGTAGCTTTTGATAACGTTGAAATCCTTATTATATACATATTCCTCCAAATTTCTTAAATTACTCCATATTATGCCAGCTATAACATTTCCAAGCGTATAGGTAGGAAAGTATCCCATCCATCCCTTTGACCAGTGAACATCCTGAAGAAAGCCATCAGCATAGCCCTTTGGTTTAATTCCAAGATACCTATCCATGAGCTCCGACCAATAGGAATGAATTTCATCGACATTGAGCTCGCCAGCAATTAGCTTCTTTTCTATTTCATACCTTATTGCGATGTGGAGGTTATATGTGAGCTCATCCGCATCTACCCTAATAAAACTTGGCTTAACAACGTTGAAGTAAACATAGATATCAGATTTTCCGTATTTCCTAATGAAGCTAAGATTTTCTAATACAGGATAAGCCACATCAACGAATGCCTTGCTGCGGCCTATGAAGTTCTCCCAGAACCTCGATTGTGATTCATGCACGCCAGAAGAAGCGCCTACACAAACAGGTGTGCCCTCAAGGCTTTTATCCAGATTCAACTCATAGATGGCGTGTCCACATTCATGAACAGTAGAATAAAGCGAGCGTTTGAAATCATAGCCCTCGTAGCGTGTGGTTATCCTAACATCATCAACTGCAATACCTGCGGTAAAAGGATGAGTGGAGATATCCATCCTGAATCTCTCGTTAGGCATACCGAGCAACTTTATAATTCCTTCATTAACCCTTGACATTTCTTCCACTTTATATCTAACATCCTCAAGTTCGTGATGCGATGGAAGATCCTTCTTCAGCAGGGCAGGTATTCTATTTACCACTTTAGAGAAGATCATGTCCATGTCATCTACTGTTAGGCCCTCCTCGTAGAGATCCAGCAGTGCATTATAGGGATGCTTCTCATAGCCCAGTTTTTCTGCAATTACCCTATTAATCTCGACTATTCTATTCAGAAAAGGTTTGAATCGATTAAACTCATTTTTCTGCCTATCGATTCTCCAATTTATAGTGCCCTTAGATGTTACTTGGTTAAGCTCAAGCAGGAGTTCTTCAGGAATTCTGGAATAGTACTTAATCCTCCTGGTCAAGACCCTTACGATTCCTTTTTCAACATCATCCAAACCTTCAAGATTGCTTGCCTTCTCAACAAGACTAGAAATATTCATGAGTTCTTTTTTAGTTAAGATCTCGAGTTCCGCTAATGCTTCACCTCTAGCAACAGCTCCTCCTTGAGGCATGTACGTTTCGATATCCCAGCCAAGGAGTTCAATGGCATATCTTAAGGCCCAAACTTTCTTATATCCCATAGTTATCTCTTCTAAAATTCTGTGCATATTATAACTGTTTCTGTTATATTTAAAAATATAGCTGGCTGTAATATCCTACATTGTATACGATACTCTAAGAATACCAAGTAAAATCTATAATCATCAGTTTAATTCTTGAAATAAATTAATTGTAGATTAAATATTATCGATATAAAAGAATCATTTATAAGGTTTTAAAATTACTAGAAAATTTTTAGACTTCATGTTATGTTAAATTATTGCATTTAAGCAAATAGATTATTAGCATTGAGACAGTAATATTTATAAGCAGATATTCGATATACTCATCATGCATAATGCGCGTGCAGTCTCTAAGTTGGTACTTGTAGTAGTAGTAATTGTAGTAATTGTCGTTGCAACATTTGCAGCATTCTATTTATATGGTCCGCAAAAACAACCAGCTACTCAACAAGAAAAATTATTAAGAGTTTCCTTCGCAAACGTACCGTATCTTGATCCTGCAGTTGGTTCGGATGAAGCAAGCTCAGTATACCTTGTTAATGTATATGATACACTTGTATACCCATTACCAAACAACACCCTAGTTCCTAATGTTGCGCAAAATTGGAGCGTCTCTAGTGACGGTCTTACATGGACATTCAACTTAAGGAAAGGCATTAAGTTTCACAGTGGGAGAGAGCTGACTGCAAATGACGTCTTCTTTTCTCTTAAAAGGTTAATAACAATCGGAGAGGGATATGCGTACCTACTGAAACCCTTCGTAGACCTTAATAAAACGAGTGTCCCAAACAATTACACCATACAGATCGGTTTGAAAAAACCGTTTGGGCCATTTTTATATGCGTTACTAAGGCTGTATATAGTAGATAGCGAATTAGTTAAACAACATATCAAATCTGGACCTTACGGAGAAATGGGCGACTATGGTCGAGATTGGCTTATGTCAGGAGAGAAAGATGCAGGATCAGGCCCTTATATGCTATCAGAATATAAGAGAGGGGAATCAGTAACTCTGATTAGATTTTCAAATTACTGGGGACAGTACGCAACTAACGCGCCCGATAGAGTGATAATGCTTGGAACCACGGAACCTTCAACAATTAAAACCCTGATTTCACAAAGACAGCTCGAGATCACAGATCAATGGCAGCCTATTGAAAACCTTGAAGCTATGGCTAAAATAAATGGCGTTGAACTCTCTAAATTATCCGTACCATATGAATTTTATCTTATGATCAACAACAAAAAACCGCCTACAGATGATATCCATGTTAGAAAAGCAATGGCTTTAGCTTTTAATTATACTTCTGCAATCCAAGATATTAACCCGTATGAAAAACGAGCTTATGGTGTAGTACCGAGTACTCTCTTGGGATACTGGCAACCTTCTCAAACAATAAATATGAATATCACTGCCGCTATAGAAGAGCTTAGAAGGTCAAAATACTGGGGTCATTTTGACCAATATCCTATCGAATATTGGTGGGTTGCTGAAGTGCCATGGGAGGAAAGAGTTGCACTTCTATTCAAACAAAACATGGAGGCAATTGGTTTAACTGTGGAAGTGGTTAAAAAACCATGGCTGTCTGTGGTAGAGAGTCTATCAAACCTTGAAACATCTCCTCATATTGTGTCTATATTTGTAGCAGCCGATTATCCTGAAGCTGGCTCTATGCTAGCGAATAGATATCTCTCAAGTGTCCAAGGTACATGGCAACAAAATGAGTGGTTAAACGATTCACATATCGATCAACTGATCAACGGCGCATTATCCACATTAGACTTGAATGCTAGAATCCAAAAATATGTAGAGGCACAGCAATACATATTTAATTTGTATCCTTCTATTTTTGTCTATGAGCACGTTGTTGTAAGAGCATACCAAGCATACTATGTAGATTTCCCAGCTGCTAAAGGCAATGTGCCATCTATACTCGGTTACGAATTCGACTTTAGATGGATCCAAGTATTTCCAGATAAAAAAGCACAGCTTTAAAAAATAGAATTTTTATGAGAATTGATAATATCATAAATAATTTTATAATCAGAAGAATATTTTCTTCTATATTTGTTTTATTCGGATTGTCCATATTAATCTTCGTTTTGGCTAGACTTTTGCCTGGGGATCCAGCAAGACTTGCGTTAGGCCCAAGAGCCCCAGAAGAAGTTGTGGAACAATATCGCAAAATGCTTCACTTAGATCAGCCTATCTATATTCAATATGTTTATTGGCTCTACGATGTATTTCATTTAAGCCTAGGCCAATCATTAGTGACTTTTAGAGATGTGTTGGTAGATATCGAAGATTTCTTACCTGCGAGCATGGAACTTGTTCTATTCTCTGCAATGATTTTGGTAATTGGTGCACTAAGCCTAGGAGTACTGAGTGGGAAAAGACCAGGCTCAATTGCAGACAATCTGATGAGGATCTTCTCATACATAGGTATATCAATACCTGCCTTTGTTTGGGCAATCATTCTCCAGTTAATATTTTCATATTGGCTTGGAATCTTTCCTGCAATAGGTAGAATAAGCGATAATATAACACCTCCACCTAAAGTTACGGGATTTATAATGATCGATTCATTAATCTCAGGTAACATTTATGCTTTCATAGACGCTGTCGAACACCTCGTGCTTCCAGCACTTGCCTTAGCAATAGGTCCGATAGCTCAGGAGGCCAGAATATTAAGGGCAAACTTGGTAGAAACTATAGGAAAAGACTATATATTGAATCTGAGATCTCACGGGATTCCCGACAATACTATATACTTTAAATATGCATTAAAGCCTTCAATGATCCCTGTTGTGACCATTATGGGATTAGATATTGCCTCATTAATAGCTAATGCTTTCTTAGTAGAACTGATTTTCAATTGGCCTGGTTTATCAAGATATGGAATAAATGCCATGCTTAGAAAGGATCTTAATGCCATAGTAGGAGTTACGCTGGTAGTAGGTTTGATATTCATTATCGCAAATCTTATAGTCGACATGATTATTTACAAAATAGACCCACGGGTCAGAAATATAAAATCAGAATGAAATATCAGGAAGTATCATATGAGCAAATAAGTAGAAAACAAAAAGAGCTTATAAGAGAGTCTCTCAAAAGATGGTGGTTTAGATACTCTAAGAGTAAGCTATCTATATTGGGTTTAGGTATCTTTTTAGTTATAGCAGTATTAGCTTTGTTTGCGGATTACGTTACTCCTTATCCTTCTAATGCTGGATTATACATAAATTTTAAGCAGAGTTACTTACCACCAAGTACAGAACATTTACTTGGCACTGACATGTACGGACGGGATGTTTTCACTAGAACGATATTTGGTTTCAGGTATGCGTTGATGATGGTAGGTGTCGTGTTAGGCCTGGTAGTCCCCCCGGGAGTAGTGTTAGGTTTAATCGCAGGATATTATAGAGGGACATGGATTGATACAATCATTACACGCGTGTCCGAGGTATTTATAGCCTTGCCTCCACTGGTTTTAGCGCTTTCTATAGCCTCGGTGCTTGAACCAAACATATTTAATGCAATGATGGCGATCTCGCTCATGTGGTGGCCGTGGTACGTTAGACTGGTATATTCTATGACATCTTCTTTAAGAAATGAACAATACGTATATGCTGCAAAAGCGATTGGAATGCCTACTTATAAGATTTTATTTAAAGAATTGTTGCCAAATATGCTAGGGCCTATACTAACAAAAGTTACCTTAGATGCAGGATGGATAATAATAATTGGCGCAGCAATTAGTTTTGTAGGCCTAGGAGCTCAACCTCCAACACCTGATTTAGGAACAATGGTTTCTGAATATAGTAGATATTTACCCGATTACTGGTGGATGACTTTTGGACCTGCTATAGGAATAACACTTCTTATATTGTCTTTTAATCTAATAGGAGATGGTATTAGAGATGCGTTCGCAGGAGAATAGCTTGTTGAAAATTTCTGATTTAAGAGTTGACTATAAGAGCTATTGGTATTTTTACCATGTACTAAATGGTATATCTTTAAATTTAAAACAAGGAGAAAAAGTTGGATTGATAGGGGAATCTGGAAGCGGTAAAACAACGCTACTAAAATCGATCTTAGGCATATTGCCGCCTCAAGGCAAGATAGTCTCAGGGGATATCATATTTAGGGGAATAAATCTAACAAAAACAAACAACAATATACTCAAAGAAATAAGAAGAAAATCGATAGGAATGATATTTCAGGACCCCTTATCAGCTTTGAACCCAGTATTTACAATCAAAGAACAGCTTTTTGAAATTCTAAAATGGTCTTCTGAATACAAGAAACAACTCAATGAAGAATCTCTTAAGGAGGCCGCATACAAATTATTGACAGAAGTATCACTTCCAGAGCCTGACCGAATTTTAGAATCATACCCTTTCCAACTGAGCGGAGGTATGAGGCAAAGGGTGATGATAGCGATGGCCTTAGCTTCTGCGCGAGAACTACTACTGGCTGATGAACCTACGACCAATTTAGACGTAACCATACAGGATCAAATTTTGAAACTTATAAATAATCTTATTAATGAGAAGAAGCTCAGTTTGATACTCGTTTCACATGCGCTTGGCATGATTTCAAAAATGACCGATAGGACATACGTCATTTATGGAGGGGATATAATGGAAGAAGCACCTACAAAGAAATTATTTAAAGAACCACTTCATCCTTACACAAAACTGCTTATCGAAAGTGTTCCAAGGTTATATGGAAAAGGAATAGGAGAGGGGATAAAGGGAAATCCGCCCGATTATAGAAATCCGCCGACAGGTTGCAGATTTCATCTACGTTGTCCTTTTGCTTCTGAGATATGTAGGAAAAAGAAACCTGAACTTATTAGTATCGAAAACAGAAAAGTTTCATGCCATCTTTATACAGAAAACTGAATTCTAGAATATTTTTTGAATTAATTCATTAATATATAATTATTAAAGTAATTGAAACAAAACGTTTATATTCGCATATCAAATTAGTCTATCAAAAATGACATATAGAGTAGGTATAGATATTGGTGGTGCATTTACTGATTTGGTAGCGTATAGCGATGATACAGGCGAACTAGTTTGGGTAAAGGTTGAAACAACCCCCCAAGATTTGTCGTTAGGGATATTGAACTCCATTAGACAAAGCAAAATTGATTTCTCTAAAGTTAGCATGATTATGCACGGACAAACTTTGGTGATAAATTCAATAGTAACTAAGGAGGGTGCTAAAGTAGGGTTGTTAACGACATCTGGACATAGAGATATTCTCTATTTACAAAGAGCAAATAGAAGAGATATATACAATTTTAGGTACGTTAAACCCACACCTTTTGTACCTCGGTACCTAACCTTTGAAGTGAGAGAGAGAATAGCTGGAGATGGGTCTGTGATGGTACCTTTAAATTCAGAAGATGTTAAAAAAGCAACATTAGAACTGCTTAAAGAAAATGTTGAGAGCATATGCGTAAGCTTTCTCAATTCGTATATAGACCCGACGCACGAGATTAAGGCGGGAAATGTTATAAGAGAGATCTTGAAGAGCGAAAACAGAAACGATGTACACTTGACTCTTTCTCATGAAATTTCTCGAGAATGGGGTGAATATGAAAGAACTAATACTGCTGTATTAAATGCATTCGTAAAGCCAAAATGGATAAAGTACTTAAATAAGTTAGATTCTGAAATAAAACAACTAGGTTTCAATGGAGTATTCTACTTAATGTTATCTAATGGAGGAGTATCCTTACTAAACTTCATAAAAGAATATCCTATCTATACAATAGAATCAGGACCTGTCGCTGGAGTTATAGGAGGAATAGCTATTGCCGAAATTATCCATGAAAGAAATATAATCGTACTAGATGGAGGCAGCACAACTACTAAGGCTTCTCTAGTAGAGGATCTTGTGCCGAAAGTGAGTAGTGAATACTATGTTGGTCGAAGTAGATACGAGGCCGGCTATCCACTAAAAGTTCCTGTAATAGAGATAGCAGAAATAGGCAATGGTGGAACCAGCGTCGCATGGATTGATGAAATAGGAAGATTAAGAGTCGGCCCCAAAGCAATGGGTTCATACCCAGGGCCTGCATGTTACGGAAGAGGCGGCGACAAGCCTACGGTAACTGATGCATATGTAGTTAATAGATTAATCAATCCGAATTTTTTGCTTGGAGGTACTCTTAGGATTAATAGAGAACTTGCAATTAACGCCATAAAACCTATTGCTGAACGATTCAATGTTTCTGTGGAGGAAGCTGCTGAGGGTATCATCAAACTCGCTAACGAAAATGCAGCTAACGTGATTAGATTGATTTCGGTACAGAAAGGCTACGACCCAAGAGAGTTTACGTTGATAGTTCATGGAGGTTCGGGACCTATGTTCGCTCCTTTCATAGCCGAGGAGTTGGAAATCAATAAGATTGTTATACCTCCAATACCGCCTGGTGTATTTTCTGCATGGGGAATGTTATTGACCGATGTCAGACATGATTTCATAGCTACTAATGTACTACTTTTAAATGAGAGTGAACTGGAGAAAATAAATAGCATGTATGAAGAACTGGACAAAAAAATCGAAAGAGTATTTAGACAAGAGGGGTTTGAGGAAGGATTAATTATTTATCATTCAGCCGACATGAGATACAAAGGACAAGAACATACTGTTAAAGTACCAATAAAGACAGGAAGAATTCAATCTGAGGATATAAACGAAATTGTTGAAAAATTCCATGAATATCACGAAAGGGCTTACAATTTTAGGCTGCCAAATAATCCTATTGAAATAGTAAACTTTCATAGTACAGGAATAATAAAAGTCTCAAAGCCAATACTTAAAAAAGAAGTGGTGAAGGGGTCGCCTGAAGAAGCAGTTAAAGAAATTCGTGAAATCTTCCTGAATGGTAAATATGAAAAAGTACCTGTATATGATAAATTCAAATTACCTACAGACAAAAAGGTATTTGGAATGTCTATTATCGAGGACCCTACTTCTACCATATTGATTCTTGGAACTCAAGAGTTTTATAAGGATGAATATGGAAATATTATAATCAAGAGAAGGTAAAAAATGAAATTAGACCCATTTACTCTTGAAATTATAAAAAATGCATTCGTAGTAGCCAACGAGGAAATGTTTCACGCTTGGGCTCGTACCGCCAAAAGCCCTGTAATTTACGAGGTCTTGGATTTCGCTGTAGCCATTACAGATAAGGATGGAAATTTGATAGCCGAAGCCCCTGGTGTACCAGGATTTTCAGGAGTCCTTGATTTTGCTGTAAAAGAGGTCGTTCAAAAATGGGGTAAGAAAATAATGCCAGGCGATGTAATAGTAAATAATATACCATATTATTCCGGAACGCACTTAAATGATGTAACACTGGTCGCGCCCATATTCTATAAAGATGAATTGATAGGCTATACAGCTACTAAGGGCCATTGGACTGAAGTAGGTGGCATGGCTTTTGGAAGTTGGAATCCTCATTCAACAGAGATATACCAAGAAGGCATCCAATTACCCTGTGTAAGAATTTATAAAAATGGGGAACCCAATAAGGATATTATCGATACAATAATAATAAACTCTAGGTTGCCTGATTATACCTTCGGAGATATGGAATCGCAGGTTGCTTCTATGCGTGTTGCAACAAAAAGAGTTCTGAGTTTAGTAGACAAATATGGCTTGGATACTGTTTTATTTGCTATGAAAAAAATTTTAGAAGAAAGTGAACGTTATGCATTATTAAAATTAAGAGAGCTACCTAAAGGTGAATTTATCGCCGAAGACTATATAGACAGTGCTATTGCAGGTCAAGAAGAACCGGCTCGTATTAAGGTAAGGGTCAGAGTAACAGACAACGAATTTATAGCAGACTTTAGTGGAAGTTCAAAACAAGTTAGAAGCCCAATAAATTCTCCTTATCCTGGTACTGTGGCTGGTGTAAAGGAAGTATTCCTTGCAATAACGGATCCGCACATGACCCCGAACTCTGGACTGTTTAGACCTATAAAGGTGATTGCGCCTGAGGGCTCAATCTTCAATCCTACAAGACCAGCACCCACCTCGACTTATTGGGAGGCAATGGCATGTGCTACTGACTTAGTTTGGAAAGCTTTAGCGCCCTATGTACCTAATAAACTAACTGCAGGTCATTTTGTTTCGATAATCGCAACGATTGTTGGGGGAGTAAATGATAGAACAGGCCAACCATTTGCAATTGTTGAACCTCAACCAGGAGGATGGGGGGCAGGCTATGATATGGATGGTACCAGCGGTTTGGTCGCATGCGGCGACGGAGAAACTTACATTGCATCTTCAGAAGTATATGAAAAGAATTTCCCAATTTTAGTAGAAAGATATATGCTCAATACAGAAGAAGGAACTGGACATGGCAAATATCGCGGAGGTTTCGGAGTCATAAGGGAATACAGAATATTAAATAGTCAAGCACTTGTTACAATTCAAGTAGGAAGAAGGGAATACCCACCTTGGGGAGTAAACGGCGGTTATAATGGCCCAGGAAATAAAGTAATTCTCGAAAGACGAGGGCAAAAAACTGAAGTGAGAAGACTAACCGCCGAGATTTTATCCAGAGGCGATTTAATAAGTATTAGAACTAGTGGAGGAGGCGGGTGGGGAGATCCTCTCGACAGAGATCCTAAATTAGTCTTAGAAGACCTGAAGAATCAATTGATTACAACTGAGATTGCTGAAAATATATACGGAGTGGTCATCAACGCTAATACTTTACAAATCAATTGGGAGAAAACAAAGGAAAAAAGGAATCAACTTAAGAAAGCAAGAGGAAGATTTTAATTATTTATACTTTTTCTTCAGTATAAAGCCAGCAGTTTACTAAATGTTCTTGATCATTGTCAGTTTGAACCTTGATAGTAGGTGGTTCCTTTGTTTTACAGATATCCATAGCGA
>JAJPJK010000007.1 GCA_021324265.1 Thermoproteota archaeon
AGCTTGCCAGAGAGTTGGGTGTGGATTTAACTAAAATAAAGGGTTCAGGGCCTGCAGGAAGAATTACAGAGGAAGACGTAAGGAAGTATGCTGAGTCACAAAAGCAAGTAGAAGTAAAAGTTGAAGCTAAGGCAGCTAGGGCTGAACTTGAGGAGCGAATACCAATTACTGGTATTAGGAGAATGATCGCTGAAAGACTTGTAAAAACTGCTAGAACGGCTGTAATAGTTACGCATATGGATGAGTGTGACGTTACCGAGCTAGTAAGAGTGAGGGAAATGTTAAAACAGGAAGCTGAAAAAAAAGGTGTTAAATTGACCTTCTTACCCTTTATCGTTAAGGCTGTAATCAAAGCGCTTAAGGAATATCCTTTGTTTAATGCATCAGTAGATGAGGAAAAGAATGAACTGGTAATCAAGAAATATTATAACATAGGAATAGCTACAGCAACTGAACAAGGACTCATCGTTCCAGTAATAAAGAACGCTGACACTAAAGGAATATTTGAGCTCGCAAAGGAGATCGAGGATTTAAGTGAAAGAGCTAGAAAGGGGAGCTTAAAAGTGGAAGAGGTAATTGGAAGTACTTTCTCAATTACAAACATAGGTCCTTTAGGAGGAACATTTGCTACTCCTATATTGAATGGCCAAGATGTTGCAATATTAGGTGTAGGTAAGATCAAGAAGAGACCTGTTGTGATTGAGGATAAAATAGAAATAAGAGATGTGTTAACTCTATCTTTATCTTTTGATCATAGAGTTATAGATGGTGCACAAGCAGCGATCTTTACCAATGAAGTGATTAAATATTTAGAAAAACCCTATTTACTATTAGTTTAAAACTCAGCGAATACAGTGCAAGGAGAGCTATCTATTTCTTCAAAAAATAAAGGAATCACGTAAAGTTTCCTAATCTTTTCTGGAAGTTTTTGCAAATTCATATCTTCTACGATTATGAACCTATCCTTAGAAAGTAGTATTCTATGTGCCTCTCTTCCTTCTTGCCTATGCAAAGGTGAGGATAGTGAGATGAAATCGAAGCCTATTCCTCTTAGTTTTTCATAATTCCTAAGATACTTAGCAGCGTTAGCGCTAAATCCTGGCCCTTCGAATTGATATGCGTTTTTATCTTTTTCTCTATACACTTGAAAATCTGTTTTTATGAGTAGGAATTCTGCTTCTGTTATGTCTTTTTCGTATTTTGCTAAATCGTTTTCTTCAATGAGTTCGCCTTTATCTTTCTTTATTCTCAGGATTGAAACTTTTTCAAATATGAAATCCTCTAGGCTGTAATCAGATACGCCTTTGCCGCCATCTATAAAGTGCTTTTGACAGTCTGCATGTGTGCTAATGTGGTTTCCGAACCTTAATTCAAATGTATTTGCGGAATCTCCTTTGCTAATTTGTGTTATAGGTGTTATCACAAGCTTTGTATTCCCCATGTAAGTAGGGGTGTTCACATTGATTTTGTGGGATAATAAAGCATAGGGCATAACATTTTTATCCCATTCCGTCCATAATACCTTAATGCCTTCGGAACATAAGTTTCCTGTTAAGCCTTTTCCTGTAGATAAACAGATTCAAGGTATATCAGTTAGAACAAATCAAGAACACTACAAACTCTATCAAGGATACGTGAATAGATGGAATGAAATTCTAGAGAAACTGAAAACAGCAGATAGAAGCAAGGCAAACGCTACCTATAGTGAATTCAGCGAATTGAAGAGACAAGAAACTTTCAATGCTAACGGCAAGATATTGCATGAATTGTTTTTCCCAACAATACTAGGCGGTGATGGTAAACCTAAGGGTGAAATCCTAGAGAAGATAAAACAGGATTTTGGTTCCTTCGAAGCATGGAAGGAGGATTTCATTGCAACTGGTATGTCCGCTAGAGGATGGGCGATTTTAGCTCTAGAGCTCCAATCTGAGAAACTTTTCAACTTCCTAGTGGATCTCCAGAATGTGGGTCATGTACAAGATACCGTTGCCATCCTTGCTCTTGATGTATTCGAGCATGCATACTTTATAGACTACGGAACAAACAGGAAGTCGTATATAGATGCTTTCTTCAACAATATAAACTGGGATTTCGTAGAGAAAAGATATCAATACGCAAAAAAGGTAGCTCAGATTTATAAAGAATACTTTAAGGAGTAACTAATTAATTTTTATACTTTCTTTATCATAAAACCATGTGCTCAGATTAGGGTATTGGTGTGGACAGGAGCAATACGATCCAAAGGCTCTGGTAGACTTCGCAAAGATAGCTGAAGTTGTAGGCTTTGATATGATAAGCGTTAGCGACCATTTCCATCCTTGGAGCGATACTGGGGGCCAATCAGGTTTTCCGTGGCTTATTGTAAATTTAATTGCCGATAAAACTCAGAATGTTGAAGTTGGTACTACAGTTACGACTCCGTTATTTAGGTATCATCCAGCGATAGTGGCTCAAGCCTTTGCAACGCTTGGTTATCTATATCCCAAGAGAATTTTTTTGACATTAGGCGTAGGTCATTCAATGAATGAAACGCCGTTAGGTTTTAATTGGCCTGAAAGCGTGGAAGAAAAGATTAAAAGATTGGAGGAAGCTGTTGAAATCATTCACTTGCTATGGGCAAAGGATTTCGTTACGTATTATGGAAATTACTATAAACTTTTCAAAGCAAAACTCTATACTAAGCCACGCAGTAAAATCCCTATATACATTGCAACAGCTACAAAGGAGGCAGCAAAGATAGCTGGTAGGTATGGAGATGGAATTTTGGTCAATCCAAGAGGTCTTGAGAGATTCGATGACATCGTATACGCAATGGAAAATGAGGCCAAAAAAAATGGAAGAGATGCTAAGAAGCTGCTAAAATTGGTTGAATTTAAAGTTTCATACAGTGTGGATTATGACGAAGCTCTGAAATCAACGCTATATTGGGCCCCTACAGCAATTGATAGGAAAATTAGAGAGAAAATATCTGATCCAAGAGAATTGGAGGACAATGTTTCAGAAAAAGAGATAGAGAAAATAAAGAAAACTTGGCTTATTGCAACCGATCCTGAGCAGATAATAAAAAGCTTGGAATTCTTTTTAAATCTCAAGGTAGATGTAATATTTTTCCATTCTTCAAGTCCAAATGAAAGAGCTTTCCTAAATATGTTAGGTAGGGATATATTGCCATGGCTCAAAGAAATATACGAACTTAGGAGAGAGCCTATAAAAATTACAGATTAATGGCTAAATTATTGATATAACCGATTGATACCATTTGAACACGTATTCTGGAATACTGAAACCTCTTTGCTCCATTCTTCCAACCATGAAGATTGGCAAGGGGCTCAGCAAAAAAGTTGCCTTAAGATAAAACCTATTGGGTTCACCCTTTTTGTATTCAGTTGGTATAACGTAATTTAAATCTGAAATTGCACCTATCGATGAGTTCTCATTGCCTGTTATAGAAATGATCTTGCCTCCCATGCGTTTAAAATTTCTGCACCAACCAACAACAACTTCTGTTTCTCCTGAATAGGAAATAACCATGAATATATCTCCAGTTCTTGGAGAAGGTAAATTCGTATCCCTGACCACGTAAACCCAATCACCTAATATTCGTTTGATATGTCCTATTCTTACTGCTGTCATCCTTGCCACTTCAAGACCGCTTCCCAATCCACCAAAAAAGCAGGCATTTCTTCTCTCTAGTTCATCGGTTATTGCGTTGAGGAATTCGACTGCTTTAGGGTTGTCGAACGTCTTTAGCACATCGATTGTTAAATTATCTATGTACTGTTTTAGGTGCTCAGGCGAAGCATCATTGTTTATGGCTTCAGCAAGTGCCTCAAAAAGTACTGCACTTCCCAGTTCATAGATATCGCCCAAGATGCCTCTTTCCCTAAATTCTCTTATACCCTCTTCGCCTACTTCATGTTCTCTTTTACCTTTTAACAGTAGCGTTGTACCGAATTTATAACCAAGCTTCGCCAGCGGAGAATCTGGATCTGAAGTTAAAACATTAATTTTATAATCCTTGTTATTTCCGGTATCTACGATGTATTGGGCAAGCTTCTGAGAATCTATCAACGGTATCAAAGCTTTTCCGCTTCCAGAATTGACGAGTAAACAAAAAGGTCCGTATCTTTTCCTAATAATCGGAGCTGCTTCGTATAAATCTCTACCAGGAAAGCCAATATCACTTCTATCGAGTACAAGTTTTCCCCTCTCCATTTTTGCTATTTCGCTACAAGCAATGCTCAATGCTCCCTTCGATCTACCTTCACCAGTAGGTATAATCACTCTTGCTGATACCAGGTTATAATAAAAGTTTTTTAGGCTTTCCTCATCGAGTTCAAATAAGTTTTCCTTTACTGTAGATAAGTATCTAAGTTCAGCTATTTCCTTTAGCATGTGTGATTATAACCCTAACTATAAATAATCTTAACTCGACATTCTCTTTATGGTTTATGATGTAGCTATTATAGGGAGTGGGCCGGGAGGCTATGTTGCTGCTATAAGAGCGGGTCAGTTAGGTAAAAAAGTTCTTTTAGTGGAAAAAGATAAACTTGGAGGCGTTTGTTTGAACTATGGCTGTATTCCAAGTAAGGCTATAATTCATATCGCTCATCTATATCGGAAGATAAAATGGATGAATGAAATAGGCTTAGCTATGGGAGAAATAGAACTAGACTATGCAAAAATAAAAAGCTGGAAGGAGCAGGTAGTTGATAGGCTCAGAAAGGGTATAAAGTTCCTGCTGGATTCTTATGGAGTAGAGCAAATTCAAGGAAATGCTAAAATATTCGAAGGTGGTAAAATCGAGGTTGAAGGAAAATCATTTGATACGAAAAATATAATCATAGCTACTGGTTCTTCACCACTCGAACTCCCCAACTTGAAGATTGATGGTAAAGATGTTTTAGACTCTACCGCTGCACTCGAGCTCACTGAATTACCTAAGCGTCTTCTTGTAGTAGGAGGTGGTGCAATAGGACTTGAGTTAGGCTGTGCTTTCCAAAATTTTGGTAGCGAACTCTTTGTTGTTGAAATAATGGATCAATTACTACCTGGTTTTGATAAGGAGGTTTCAGAGGTCATAAAAAGAAACATAACTAAAAAGGGCGGCCATGTTTATTTGAATTCAAAGGTTGTTGAGGTAAAGAAAGCTAATGGTAAAATAAATGTTGTAATAGATACACAAGGTAAAAATGAGGAGTTAGAAGTTGATAAGATACTCCTAAGCGTTGGAAGAAAACCTAACAATCAAGATATAAATTTGAAGGGTTTGGGGGTTGATAAAAAGGGCTTTGTGCAAGTAGATGAATTTCAAAGAACAAATCTTGAGAACGTATTCGCTATAGGGGACATTACTGGTCCTCCATTCTTGGCACATAGAGCATCAAAACAAGGAATAGTAGCAGCTGAGGTTATAAGCGGAATGAAAAGTGCATACGATTATAGAGCAATACCTTCAACCTTCTTTACGGATCCAGAGATAATTTCTATAGGTAAATCCCAAGAGGAAGCCTCGAAAGAGAGAGAAATTTTAGTAGGCAAGTTTCCTTTTTTAGCATTGGGTAGAGCATTAACACAAGGTTCAACCGAAGGCTTTGTTAAAGTAATAGCCGATAAGCAAAGCAACGTTATATTGGGAATACAGGCTGTTGGTGAAGGCGTTTCTGAACTTAACGGGGAAGCTACACTTGCTATAGAGGCAACATTAACGCTAGAAGATTTAGGCTTGGTAATGCATGCGCATCCTACGCTCTCTGAGGCATTGATGGAGTCTGCAGAAAATGCTTTAAGAAAGGCTATTCACATTTTAAATAGATGATTAAAGGTTATTTGCTGGATTTTGATCAGCTTAACTATCTCAAAGCGCTTGAGCTTCAAAGAAAACTTGTTGATTTAAGGAATGAGAATAAAATCCCTGAAACGTTGATACTTTTGGAGCATGAGCATGTCATAACAATAGGAAACCGCGGTAAGGAAGCTGATATATTGGACAAATCCCTACCTTATTACTATGTTGAGCGAGGAGGAGAATTAACTTACCATGGCCCCGGCCAACTTGTGGGATATCCAATATTTGATCTTAAATCTCTAAAGCTCGATGTTAAAGAGTTCGTATCAAAGCTTGAAAGCGCGATATGCTTAGCTCTTAAAAAGTTCAATATTGAGTGTGATAAAGAACATGTCTTTGCAGGCGTTTGGACAAAAAAGCAAAAAATTGCTTCAATAGGGATCGCTTTGAAGAATTTCGTTACATTCCATGGATTTGCCCTCAATGTAAATACTGATTTGAGTTACTTTTTTAAGATCAGGCCATGCGGTATGGAAGCTAGTGTAATGACATCGATGGAAAAGATTTTGGGAGAAAAAATAAATATGAAAGAAGTGAAAGATGCGATTATAGAAGGTTTTCAAAAGGTTTTCGATATAGAGTTCGAGAGGAAAAGTCTTGAAGATTTAGCTTTAAAGCTTTTTGAATAACATCGATATTCCTTGTCCTACACCAATACACATTGTAGCTAATGCGTATTCGATATTCCTTCTTTTTGCCTCATGGAATAGTGTAGTTGTTATCCTTGCGCCTGAACATCCCAATGGATGGCCTATTGCAATGGCTCCTCCATTTGGATTCAATCTGCTGTCATCAGGATCTATTTGGAATTCTTTTAGACAAGCCAATACTTGTGCTGCAAAAGCTTCATTGATCTCAATTAAATCAATATCCTCCAACTTAAGACCTATCTTTTTCAAAAGCTTTTGGGTAGCAGGCACTGGGCCTATGCCCATTATGTTTGGATTGACGCCTGCAGTAGCCCATGAAATAACTTCCATTTTTGGATTATAGCCTAAATCTTCTGCCATTTTCTTATTCATCAGAAGAACAACAGAAGCACCATCGTTAATGCCGGAGCTATTCCCAGCTGTAACGGTGCCATTTTCTTTAAAAACGGGTTTTAATTTCGCCAACTTTTCCAAAGAAGTATCAGGCCTTGGCCCTTCATCCTTGTCAACAATAGTCAAATTCTTTGTTTTATGATCCAAAATCTCTACAGGAATTATCTCTTCATTGAATTTACCCTCTTTTTGAGCTTTTACTGCTTTCATGTGACTGTTGTATGCGAATAAATCTTGTTCTTCTCTCGTTATTTTATATAATTCTGCCAGATTCTCAGCAGTTTCCCCCATGCTTATTGGTGGATATTCTTTGGGCCACTTCGGGTTTACAAACCTCCAGCCAATAGTTGTATCGTAAACTTGGATTTCTCTTTGAAATGGCATCGTAGCCTTAGGTATGACGAATGGAGCTCTACTCATACTCTCCACGCCTCCTGCAATATAGATGTCTCCAATTCCTGATTTTATCATTGAAGATGCTATCGCAATGGCTTCTAGCCCTGATCCACAGAGTCTATTTATAGTAGCGGCGGGAACCGAGATGGGTAAACCAGCGAGTATAACGCCCATTCTTGCAACATTTCTATTATCCTCTCCAGCCTGATTTGAACAGCCAATGTAAACATCATCGATAAGCCTGGGGTCAAGGTTATTCCTCTCGACTATCTTTTTCAACAAAAGTGCTATGAGATCATCAGGTCTCACAGAGCTCAAAACACCACCATATTTGCCTATAGGAGTTCTTATCGCATCTATGATTACAACTTCATTCATGGATAAATCTTCAATAAACAAGCATATGAATCTTAAATTATTTCCCTTTAAACACTGGTTTTCTTTTCTCTAAGAATGCCTTTAATCCCTCAGCGTGATCCTCTGTAGCTCCTGCGATATCTTGCAAATAGGCCTCGTACTCTAGACTATCCTCTAAATCGTGATTAAGTGAATAATAAACCAATTTTTTAGTAAGGGCTATTGCTTTAGTTGGAAGAGAAGCGTATTTAGCTGCGATTTCCTCTGCTCGAGAATTAAGTTTATCCTCCTCTACAACGTTGTTAACCAATCCTAATTCAAGTGCTTTCTTTGCATCTATAGTTTCACCCAATGTGAAAAATTCCATTGCTCTGCTTAGACCTAAATTTTTAAGAACGAAAAAGCATGAACCGGTGTCAGGTACCAAACCAACGTTTAGAAATGCCTCGACAAATGAAGCTTTTTCACTCATTAATTTATAATCGCACGACAATGCAAGTCCAATTCCAGCTCCAGCTGCAACTCCATTTATAACCGATATGACTGGTTTTGGCATTGAAACAATTTTGAGAACAATCCTGTTGAAATTCTTTCTCAAAAACCCTCCATAATCAAATTTTTCACCTTTTTCATAAAATGATTTCATATATCTCAAATCTATACCTACACAGAATGCCCTTCCTGTGCCTGTTAAGATTACGCATCTAATGCTTTCATCCTTAGCAATTTCACTGAGCGTTTTATCTAAAAGTTCGATGGAAGGTCCGTCAAGAGCGTTTAAAACTTCAGGCCTATTCAATGTAATTTTGGCTATTCCTTCTTTTTTTTCTAAAAGGATACTGCTCATAATGGAAAAAATTCTTATAAGTTAAAAAGCTGTCCTCATTCTGTACTTTATAATAAAAAATTCCTCCATAACTCTTTCATCAATTCTTCTTATACCTTTAAAACTCAATAAAAGCAAGATAGCTCCGATGATATCGGTTACAACTGGTTCAGGAAAAGCAAACATCGCAAGAGCGATCTTGATAAGATGATTCCTTCTTTCTACATATTTCAATTTCTTAAGAGCTTTTCTTGAATTATCTAATGCATATGCAAGTTCATTAAGTTCATGAGCTCTTTCTATGAGTAGATCCCTTAATAACTTATAATTTCGCACAATAAGAGTTTCAAAAAAATATTTAAGATTATCTACCTTTAAAGACGGGTTTTCTCTTTTCAATGAATGCCTTCATTCCCTCTTTAGCATCTTCAGTTGAAAGCAACAAGTAGAATAATCTTCTTTCATATTCGAGTCCTTCTTTTAAATTGGTTTCGAATGCTTTCCTAATGGAATCCTTGATGAATTCAACCGCAATTGGAGCTTTGCTGGCAATTTCTTTAGCTAGTTTTAAAGCTTCTTGCATGAGAAGTTCCTTGGGTACTACTTTATTCACGATTCCAAGCTCATAAGCCTCTTTGGCAGGTATAAACCTACCTGTCAAGCATACTTCCATAGCTTTTTGTTTCCCTATCAATCTAGCAAGTCTTTGAGTACCTCCAGCTCCAGGCATAAGTCCAAGGTTTATTTCAGGCTGGCCGAACATCGCATCTTCTGAAGCGATGATCATATCGCAGCTCAATGCAAGTTCACATCCACCGCCTACTGCATAACCTTGTATAGCTGCTATAACAGGTTTTTTAATATTTTCCATCATCTTTTCCCAAACCGCTAGAGGGCTCTTTTCTAGAGCTTCTATTGGGCTAAGGGTAGACATCTCTTTAATATCAGCTCCAGCTGAGAAATGGTTAGAACCTGTTATTATCATAACTTTTATCCCTGGATCTTTTTCGAAACCTTCAATTGCGTCGATGATTTCTTCGACGGTTTTCTTATTTAATGCATTGAGTTGTGCTGGTCTGTTTATTTTTACTATTCCTACTTCTTCAACGCGTTCTACCATTATATTTTCGTATTTTTTCTCCATAGCCTAAGAAATCTAGCTTCGTTCTTAAGCTTTATGTAAGCTATCTTTGAATTCTTCTATAACATTTTTTGCGGCCTTGTATCTCGATATCTTTCCTTGATATACTTCTTCTGTGATTTTTTCAAGTTCTTGTTCTTTATTCTTTACGAAATCGTCCAAAAGTTTCAAGAAGTAGGAATTGAGATCTTCAATAATGCTACTTTTTATCTTCAGCTTTCTTCTTTTATCCAATTCACCACTTTTGGAATATTCATCCCAAATGTTTATTAGCGAATCGTATAACTCCTTTATTCCTTCATTGTATAATGCAGAGGTATATACGATCCTCTTGTCTTTCCCCATAATCGTCCTTAATGTAACACCCGTTATCTTATTCCTATCCAAATCTCCTTTGTTTATTACATAGATGTCAGCAATTTCCATGAGGCCTGCTTTGAGCGCTTGTATTTCATCTCCCGAGTATGGCATTAAAATAACCGCAACTATGTCTGCCTTCTTAAATATTTCTGTCTCGATCTGACCTGCACCCACAGTTTCGATAAATATTATATCTTTACCGCTAGCTTCAAGAATAAGAACAGCCTCATCTATAGCCCTTGAAAGACCACCAGTCCATCCTCTTGTTGCTAGGCTACGTGCATATACCTTTGGATCAGATACCTCTTCGATCATCCTTACTCTGTTTCCCAATAGTGCTCCGCCAGAAATAGGGCTTGAAGGATCAACGAGCAGAACTCCTACATTATGATTCCTATTTATGGCCTCTTTGACCAACTTTGATATTAGTGTACTTTTACCTACTCCCGGAGGTCCTGTAATTCCTATTATTTTTGCCTTGCCAGAATATTCTTCAAAATCTTCAAGAATCTCATAAATGTTGGTATATCCTTCTTCTATCATAGTTATGGCTTTAGCTATATATCTTCTATCGCCATGTAGGATTCCTTCTTTAATTTGTTCTAAATCCACGATGATTAAGATAGATTTTAATTCTTTTAAAAATAAAATATGCTCGTGATTACGAGTTCAGATCTCTTAAAAGATTTCCCAAAGGGATATTGGAAGAGGAAGCTCGAGGAGAAAATATCCAAGAGAAATAGAATTTCTGGGCTCTATAATAAGGAAGAGATTGAAAAATTAGGTGATGCTGAGTATAGATGGAGAAGCGAAGTTTATGAGCCTTGGATAAAGGAGAAACCCGAAAGGAAATCGAAATTTGAAACTGCTTCTGGAATAGAACTGAAACCTATCTATACGCCTTATGATATAAAGCACATTGATTATCTTGAAGATCTCAACTTCCCTGGCTGTTATCCTTACACTCGAGGTGTCTATCCTTCAATGTACAGGGGAAGACTTTGGACAATAAGGGAATTTAGTGGTTTCGGTACGCCGGAAGATACTAATAAGAGACTCAAGTTCCTATTGGAGCATGGAGAAACAGGGTTGAGTATAGCGTTCGATATGCCAACACTTTACGGATACGATTCTGATTCGCCTAGAGCGTTTGGAGAAGTAGGTAAGATGGGTGTTTCTGTTAGTTCTTTGCAAGATATGGAAGCACTCTTTAAAGATATTCCACTTGATCAAGTCACTACTTCAATGACTATAAATGCACCAGCTATTGTCCTATTGGCTTTATATATTGCAGTGGCTGAAAAACAAGGGGTGCCCATTCATAGACTTAGCGGTACAATACAAAACGATATTTTGAAAGAGTACATTGCTCAGAAGGAATGGGCATTTCCGCCTGAAGCTCATCTTAGAATAATAAGGGATATGATGGAATTTTGCAGCAAGAACATGCCTAAGTGGAATTATATCAGTATAAGCGGGTATCATATCAGAGAAGCAGGAGCCAACGCTATTCAAGAACTTGCTTTCACTCTTATGGATGGCTTTACATATGTCGAGCTTGGCATGAGTGCAGGCTTAGATCCTAACGAATTCGCCACGAGATTATCTTTCTTTTTCAATTCCACTATGGATTTCTTTGAAGAAATCGCAAAATTCAGGGCTGCTAGAAGAATATGGGCAACCGTACTTAAGGAAAGATATGGGGTTAAGAATCCGCGTGCATTATTATTGAGATTTCACACTCAAACAAGTGGAGCATCTTTAACTTGGCAGCAACCATTAAATAATATTGTTAGGACAGCAATTGAGGCATTAGCTGCTGTACTTGGGGGCACTCAAAGCCTTCACACCAATTCCTACGATGAAGCTCTATGTTTGCCAACAGAAGAGGCGGTAGTTGTAGCTGTTAGAACGCAGCAAATTATAGCTCACGAAACAAATGTTGCAAGTGTTATTGATCCTTTGGCTGGTTCTTATTACGTAGAGTGGTTGACTGATAAGCTTGAAGAAGAGGCTTATAGATATTTTGATAAGATCGAAGAACTAGGCGGAATGGTCGAGGCGATAAAGAAGGGTTATCCACAAAAGGAAATTATTGAAAACGCGTATCGCCAAGCCATGAAAGTAGAGAATAAGGAAGATATCATTGTAGGCGTAAATGAATATATTGCGAAGGATGAAAGAATTGTGAATGTTTTTAAGACGAATCCTGAAGTGGAGAAGAAGCAGAGGGAAAGAATACAGAAACTGAAGCAAAGTAGGGATAACAAAAAAGTGAAGGAGGCATTGGAGGAAGTTAGAAGAGCCTTTGAAGATCCTTCAATTAATCTTATGTATCCCATTTTAAAGGCTGTTAAAGCTTATGCTACGCTACAGGAAATAATGGATATAGGAAGGGAAGTATATGGAACGTGGAAGGAACCTTCAATACTTTAGGGAAGTAATAAATAAGCTTCCTAAGCGAATAAAGGTACTCGTAGCTAAGCCTGGCTTAGATGCCCATGATAGAGGTGTCCATGTTTTGATGCGCTACTTCAGGGATGTAGGTTTTGAGGTAGTTTATTCAGGTATACTTGCAACTGTTGATGAAATCGTTCAAACAGCGATTGATGAGGATGTCGATGTAATCGCACTTAGTTCAATGAACGGTGCCCATATGGTTCACTTTCCTGCAGTTATAGAAAAACTAAGGGAGAAAGGTGCCAACGATATAATCGTCGTAGGAGGGGGAATAATACCTGATGAAGATAAACCTAAACTAGAAGCCATAGGTGTTACGGGCAACTATGGTCCGGGTACACCATTGGAAACGATAGTGTCTCACATTCTTGATAGATTACTAAGAGAAAAATTCAAAATAGACTCTAAAGTTTAGAAAGCCAATTCCTTTTATAGGGAAAATTGAGACCCCTTGGGCCTACATAGTCGGCTTTTGGTCTTATTATTTTATTTTCCTGAACCTGCTCAATATAATGAGCAGCCCAACCAACAACTCTTGACAAAGCGAACAAAGGCGTGTAAAGTGGGATATCCAAATCCAGTGTATAGTAAATGGGGCCTATCCAGAAATCTACATTGGCAGGAATCTTTCTTTCCCTCCACATGACCTCTTCGAACTTTAGCATTATCTTATACATATTCAGGTATTGCGGTTTTTTCTCTAATATTTTGGCGAAGATTTTTTTCGCTACAGCTGTTCTAGGATCCAATTTTTTGTAAACTCTGTGACCAAACCCCATAACTTTTTCTTTTTTAGCCAATGTTTCCATGATATATCTTTCGGCATCATTTTCATCCTTTATTTTGAGTAACATTTCAGTTGCTTTTTCGTTAGCTCCTCCATGCAGAGGCCCTTTCAAAGCACCTAATCCAGCTGAAATCGCTGAGTAAATGTCTGAAAGTGTTGATCCTACACATCTCGTGGTGAAAGTTGAAGCGTTGAAATCATGATCCATATAAAGTATCATAGTGATATCAAATATTCTAGAAGAAAAATTATCCGGAACTTCACCTTTGAGCATGTAGAGGAAATTTTCGGAATGACCTAAGTCATATCTGGGCTTGATAGGCTCTTTATTCTTAAATATTATTCTATATCCATTAGCGGTTATAGTTGCAAGTTTAGATATTATCTTTATTGCTCTTAAAATAAGGTCATCATAACTTTGGCTGTACCATTTTTCATCATAAGCCATTAGTAATTCGAGCCCTATCCGTTGGACATCTATAGGTGTTAGATATTTTCCTTTAAGTTTAATGAAAATTTCAAATATTTCATCCGGAACATCTCTTTCTCGTTTTAGCTTAGATATAAAATCACCTAATTCATCTTCATTCGGTAATTTTCCCTTCAATATAAGATAAGCTGTTTCTTCGAAAAAAGAATTCTCAGCAAGATCACCTATTTCATAACCTCTATAGATCAATTCGCCTTCAGGGTCGCTTACAGATATAGAAGACTTGTCTACAATGACGTTTTCAAGACCCTTTGGAACACGGACGTATTCTATTCTCTCCATACATCTAAACTTAACTTCATTTCATATTAAAACTTGAATTTGCAACTTTCTTATCCAATTCAATGTATCTTTCATATCCAATCAATTCATAAAATTCCTTTCTAGTCATCATTTTAGATAGAAAGTCTTTTTGAGTACCCTTATCTTTAATTTCTCTTAAAACCTCCTTCATAGCGAAAAGAGAGGCCCTTAATAGCGTTACTGGGAACAAAACTATATCATAGCCTGCACTTCTGAATTCTTCAAGCGTTAAATAAGGTGTTTTACCAAACTCAGTCATATTTGCTATTAAGGGGGCTTTCACTTCTTTGGCAAACTTCTTGAATTCATCCAAGCTTTCTAAAGCTTCTGGAAATATCACGTCTGCTCCAGCTTCAAGGTAAAGTTTTGCTCTCTCTATAGCAGAATCGATTCCCTCGACAGTTCTTGCATCGGTTCTTGCAATTATCAAGAAGTCATCTCCTTTTCTAGCATGCAGTGCCATCTTTATCTTTTTTATCATCTCTTCAACATTTACAAGCTGTTTATCTTCAAGGTGTCCACATTTTTTAGGCATTACTTGATCTTCTATTTGAATTGCATTCGCGCCTGCAGCTTCAAGCTCCTTTACTGTTCTATATACGTTTATTGCTTCTCCATAACCTGTATCTACGTCTACAATTATTGGAAGATTTGAAACCATTCTTATCTCCTCTACCAAACGCTTAACCTCTGTGAGTGTTATGATTCCTAGATCTGGTAAAGCCATGCTGCCTGAGAAAGCAGCACCTGAAAGATATAGAATTTCGAAGCCTAACTTTTGGCATAACAATGCAGATATTCCGTTAAATACTCCTATAGCTGGCCTTGCTTTCTTATCTAATAGCTTTCTAAGCTCATTCATTTATACGTCAGAGCCTCTACGACATCACTTATGCTCTTGTCTTCGATGTTTCTCAATTCATTTAGTATTGTTTTGGTTCTTTCACCTAACAGTGGTTTTGTCATTTTCATGAACTTTGTATTCAACTCTTCTTCAGTAAGCGGATTTCTGTAATGTCCTTTTGGATAAATTATCTCATCCTCTACTTTTTGCCCATCACTTGTTACAACCTTGATTTTTGCAGGGCAACCTTGGGGATACATCTTATCGAGCTCATCATCGACATAGATCCTAATTTTTTTCATAAGAGACTTCACCTTAGGATTGAATAAGTCATAGTAAGAATCGACCTCTATCTTGCCGTTTGCAAGAATATATGCTACAATAAAGGGCAAGCTGTGATCTGCAGTCTCTTTGGTTTTAGGATCCCATTTCTCTGGATCCTTGACTATTATATTATATGATACTTTGAAAGTCCCAATCTCTATGCTCTCTATTTTATTGACATCGATTTTATCTCTTATTTTGAAAGCGACTTCTGCAGCCCCCATGGAATGATACTCAACAGGATAATTCTTTATGCTCGTTTCCAAGATCTTATTATCTAACTCTAAATCCAGTTCAAATTCACCAGAGACCTGCTTGAAAAATCCTCTTTCTCCTTCAAAGACAGGCGAGGGCCCTGTTATTCCTTGTTCTGCAAGCAGAGAGTAAAAAGTTGCGTTTCTTACTGCATTAGGAGAGCTTAGACCTTTCCACATGCTAAGTTCTCCTATTCTTGTTTGCCTTAGCGTTATAACGTTTGAGGCCGTTAAATTTATTGCCTGTGTCAGTTTTTGAGCATCCAAGTCTAGCAATTTACCAATGCCTGCTGTTGCTCCTATTGCTATATAAGATACATGGTCCCATCCTCTTTCTCTAATGCTTGATGCATCAGCAAGTTTACATATTAGCTCATATGCTAGGGCTAAAGCTGTTATTAGATCTTTTCCTGTTTTGTTCTTGGCTTCTGCAATAGCGATTAGACCTGCGATGCAATCACTTGGATGCAGGGCCTCTTTTGAAAGATATGTATCATTATAATCATAGAATCTCGTCATAGAAGAATTCACAAATGCTGCATAATCTAGTGTGGTTTTTTTTCCGAGACCCCATATTCTTGCATCTCTTTCAGATCTCGTATTCTCAACGACCTTTCGAACCATCTTAATGGTTTCTTCTTCAAGTGCAGGAAGTGCTACTGAAAAGGTATCAATTATTCGTCTTTTAGCCTCATTAACCACTTCTGGTCTTAGATCATCGTATTCTAAAGATAATACGAAGTCTGCTATTCTCCTGGCAAGTTGGTCAGTCATATCATTACATATTTAAACAAGAATTAAAACTTCTGAGTACTTCATTTTTATTGATTATTTTAATAATATTTATTAGCACTGAATCAGCATGGAAGCCATTGCTGTAAAATCAAAGGAGGAGGCCATTAAGAGGGAGAAAAGAAAGGCCATACTTCTCGTGGGAAAAGGGAATCCTCCCAAGGATTATCCTAAAGAAAAATTTCTTGAGTATATAAAATTAAAGTTTAATCTGGAAAAAATCGACGAAGCTAGTAGGAAGAGGTTTGAAGAGCTAGATCAAGAAATAAAAAAATGGCCAAGGAATGCAAATAATGATCCTTCATATTTTAACATTGTCAATCTTTGTGAAGAACTCAGATATGCCCTCGGATTCGTGACAGATTTCGCTTTTGAGAATTATTGCTCCCCTACATTATCTGAGGCGATTTATGATTTAATATCGAGAGGTTTTTATTCAATAATAGTAGTACCTATCGATTATTTGTTAGGTCTGGAAAAAGAATCTATGGAAGAAATAGATAGGATCAAAAGTCAAAGTTCTGTAGAAATTATGATTGCATGGCCTTATAAAATAGGCCTTCAAGCTGATTTCATAGCTACACATATCTTGTCATTTATTAGGAAAAGTTTCTGAATTTTTCATGGAAAATTTTAATCTATTTTTTGGATTTTCATGGGTTATTTTTTCTTATATACTAAACTTGGTAATCTCAACAGAATGTCTAGGCTAGAAAAAGAGTGGGATAGGCCTTTAAAAGAACCTGTATCAGAGAGAATAAAAGAAGCAGTGCAACCTAGTACTCCATTGAAACAAAGGATATTCCAAGTAATTCACAGATTAAAGCTCCAATCAAGTAAACTCGATATACTCGCTGAAAAATTGAGGGATAAAGATAGGCGTCTATTTGAAAAGGTAATCGATAGCTATGTAAAGCACGATATGGATAAGGCTAAGATATTCGCCAATGAAACCGCGAATACTAGAAAAGCTCTCAAGCTCGTCGAGAACTGTAAATCTGCACTTGAATCAGTAGTGCTAAGACTTGAAACTGTTGAATCTGTTGGTGATGTAGCCGTTGCAATAAGCGGCGCAATAAGTGTAATACAATCCGTAAGAGGTAGGTTGAGTGGCATATTCCCAGAGCTAGATAAAGAATTGGTCGCAATAAACGAGAATCTCTCAGGTCTACTCTATGAAACAGCAGGTCCGGAGGGTATGATAGGAGGCTTCGAAGTAACAACTGAAGAATCTGATGCAATAATGAAGGAAGCTATGAGCGTAGCAGAATCCAGAGCTAAAGAAAAGTTCTCTGAGATACCACTCGGCACATCCTTAAACGTAGAGCAAAAACAGAGCTAACAATTTTATTTTATTAAATTATTTTCTTTTTGTGAGATTTAGCAGCACACTCTATCTTACCTTCTTTATTATAATAGCTCTAATATTCGTTACACCTTTACATGCTCAAAATGAAGGCAAGTATTATGTCATTTCAATAAATGAAAACATAGATTTGGGTTCTCAGACTTTTCTTGAAAATTCTATCGATGACGCTCTAAGAAATGGCTATTCAGGTTTCGTTATAGTACTCAACACCTTTGGAGGATATTCCCAAAACATGGAGGCAATGATAGAAAAAATTCAATATGCGGAATCTCAAAACATGACTGTCATAACATTGGTGGCTCCTGTCGGGGCTCATGCTACAAGTGCAGGATCCTTCATTGCACTTGCATGTTCGAAAATTTATATGGTTCGTGGAACCTCTATAGGGTCAGCAACTCCTGTTTTGGGGGCAGTCGATAATAGCACTAAAACAAAGGTAATAGAAGCCTTCGCTGCATATGCAAGGGCCTTAGCTGAAGGAAAAGGCAGAAATGCTACAGCTGCGGAAGAGATGGTCACCATGGGTAAGTCGTATACGGCAGAAGAGGCATATTCACTCAAGCTAATTGATGGTGTTCTAAATGCCTCTACTGTGAGCGGAGCACTGAGCGAGCTCGGAATCAATTACGATACCATACATACTCCAGGATTTTACTCTAATTTCCTTTCTATACTCTCAGATCAGAATGTAGCTGCAGCATTGACATTGTTAGCTACATTCGGTTTGCTATTCGGCCTTGCAGCGCAATCTGAGATTCTCATAGCTGTTGGAATCGTAGGGCTTATATTGACGTTGGTGAGTTATTCTATTATTTCACCATTCATAGGAGCGATTGCGCTATTTCTTGTTGGAGCCATTCTTTTATTGGTTGAGCTTAAAATCGGTGAAGGTCTAGGTGCAATTCCTGCAGCTATTTTTATGGCAATCGGTTTTCTTTTGTTGTATATTCCTGTAACTCCGCCTGAGACAAGCTCAGGAGGATTGCCAAAGGTTGGTTTCTTTGAAATTGGTATCTCCCAGTACGCTATAGCGGGGGCAATAGTGGTCCTTGGGTCAATCGCTGGGATCTATCTTCACAAGATTGCTCAAACTGTTAGAAGAAAAACCGCTATTTTGGATGTTAATAAACTGATAGACAAGATTGGATATAGTGTTACAGAGATATCTTCGAAAAAGACTGGAGTTGTGAATGTTGAGTTTGAAGAATGGAGCGCTAAGAGTGATGATGAAATACCTCCTAATACAAAAGTTAAGGTCATAGGTATTGAAGGTAATGTATTGATAGTGAAAAAAGCCGAATGAGCTTTTCCATTAAGATTGGACTTGCGGCGACTTTATTTTTAATAGCTATTGCGTTATTCGGCGTATTCGTAATATATGTTGCTTTTCTTCAGAACGATTTCTTAATTTTCATTGCTGGCTACGTACTCATATTAGCTGCAATCATATCCTTCTTTGGCCTGGGGGTTGCTGATGTGATGGTCAAAAGGAAAAAATACTTCGATATGAATAGATTGAAGGGTGAAATCGCTGAGGCGAAGATGGATATTGAAAAAGGTTCTAAAGGTGTTGTTTATGCAGAAGGGGAAGAATGGACGGCCTTTGCGCTTGAGGATATAAAACAAGGCGATGAGCTAATTATTGAAGATGTTGAGAAAGGAATTCTTTACGTAAAGAAGAGAAAATAGGCTTATAAGTGCAATATCGATAGAGTAAATGATGTTAAAGTTTCCAGTTATATATCAAGAATTAGCAAGCCCTGCAACAATATTCCTCATTATTATTCTAATTATAATCGTAGTCTTGTTAATACGTGCATCTATAAGACGTGTATACGAATATGAGCGCGTAATTGTTTTTAGGCTTGGTAAGTTCATTGCTGAAAAAGGACCTGGCCTTGTTTTCATAATTCCTTTCATAGATACTACCCAGAAAGTCGATTTGAGGGAGAGATTTATTTCTGTAACTAAACAAACATGTATTACCAAAGATAATGCTCCTGTAGATATCGATTTTCTAATATATTATCGTGTAATATCTGCTTCAGATTCAGTTCTAAAGGTTCAAAATTTTGAAGGAGCTGCAACAGGTATAGGGACAACTACTTTGAGAGCAGTGATAGGCGATATCTTACTAGATGAAGTCTTGTCTAAGAGGGAAACAATTAATCAGATCCTTAGAGCTAAACTTGATGAGGTTACTGGGAGATGGGGTGTCAAAATTACAAACGTTGAGATAAGAGAAATACTTCCTCCCAAGCAGGTGCAAGATGCGATGATATTACAAATGTCAGCAGAAAGGAGCAGAAGAGCGCTGATAACTGAAGCAGACGGTAAGAAACAAGCTGCAATTACTATAGCTGAAGGTGAAAAACAAGCGGCTATATTGAGAGCTGAAGGCGATAGACAATCTGCTATATTGAGAGCTGAAGGTGACAGGCAGGCTACAATACTGAGAGCAGAAGGTTTCTCAAATGCCTTAGATCTAATATTTAATGCTGCCAAAAAGCTCGATAGTAATACTATGACACTTCAGTATTTTGATACACTCAAATCGCTAGCGCAGAGCCCTTCTACTAAGTTTATATTCCCAATGGAATTCACTTCCTTGCTCTCTCCAGTTCAAGAAATGGCTAGAAAAGCAACAACAAATAAGGAAGAAAAGCAACAGCAATAAAAACTATTCAGGTATACTTTCAGTCTCCAGTTTTCCTTCCTTTAAATAGACAATTAAGAATCTATTGTCTTCGAATATTAAAGTAATTTCGTTCGGTTTCTCATCGACTGTTAATAACCTTTTGCCTATTACGCCATCGTACTTTGCCATGTTCAAAAAAATTAAGTTAGTATTATATAAAATATTCCTTAAGTTACTACTTCAGCTATCGCAAACTTTCCAGCTACCTTAATGATCTTTGCTTTTACCTTATCTCCTTTCTTCGTATTCTTCACAAAAATTACGAAGCCCTTTACCCTTGCTACGCCATCTCCTTGTCTTCCTACTTCTTGAATTTCTAGTTCGTATACTTCGTTTAATTTTACTGGTTTTTCAAAAAACCTTCTATTACTCGTATCCGTTCAACCCGTTTTGATATTTTTTAATCTTCCTACTATTTAAATTTTTAAAATTTTTTTAATTGGATAGCAAATTTAGGATTATGCCTGATGCTGATGTAATCGTTGTTGGAGCGGGTCTAGCTGGTTTGAGCGCAGCTTATAGGTTGGCGAAGCTTGGGAGGAATGTCATTGTTTTGGAAAGAGGCGAATATCCTGGTTCAAAGAATGTAACAGGTGGTAGAATGTATCTCCATGCGATTAAGAAAAACATCGACATACCTATTTCTGAAATGCCTTTTGAAAGATTTGTAGTAAGGGAATGCATCACGTTCTTAGATCAAAGTTCTTCAGTAACATTAGAATTGAATAATTATAATGTTTCTGAACCTATGAGTGCAACTGTTCTAAGAGCTAGATTTGATCGCTGGTTTTCTGAGAGAGTAGAAGAAAGAGGTGCTACAATAATCACTAAAGCCAAAGTCGATGATTTGATCTTAGAAGATGGATTTGTAAAAGGCGTTATTGTCGGTGGCGAAAAGCTTACATCTAACGTAACAATAATTGCTGAAGGAGTGAATAGTTTTTTGGCAGAAAAACTCGGGCTTCGCAAAAGCTTTGTTCCAGAATCTGTAACCGTGGCCGCTAAAGGGATTGTTGAACTTGGAGAGGAAGAGATAAACAAAAGATTCAATTTAAAGGATAAAGAGGGGGTCGCCCATGCCATTATAGGCTTTACGAATGGCGTTCATGGAGGTGGTTTTATCTATACCGATAGGGAGGTTGTCTCAATAGGTGTTGTATGTTTACTTAAATCCTTAGTTGAGCATGGGAAGTCCATTGCTGATATTTTCGAAGATTTCAGATTGCATCCCGCAGTTCAAAGATATATCGAGGGAGGAAAGCTTGTTGAATATTCAGGGCATTTGACTCCAGAGCTCGGTTATAACATGATACCAAAAATTTATTCTAATGGTGTGCTCATAGCTGGGGATGCAGCAGGTTTCTTTCTAGAAGGAGGTCCTATATTAAGGGGTATGGATTTCGCAATTGAATCAGGTTCGCTTGCAGCTGAAGCTGCTAACATTGCTTTAAATAAAAATGATTATTCTGAGCAAACTCTGAAAATTTATATGGATCTTTTAAACGATAGTTTCGTATTGCGAGATTTAAGAATGTATAAAAACTCTCCAAAGGCAATTAGCAATCCAAGGCTATATACTTCTTATCCCAAATTGGTCAATCAAATATTTACCCAACTAATGCATATCGATGGTAATCCAAGGCCGCACATGGGGAGCATTATTTTTAATAATATTTTGAGAAATGGCCAAATTATATATTTACTTAGAGACATTTTCGATTTCTTAGCTTCACTTTAAGATGGCAGAAGTAAATAAACCTCTTAAAATCAATGAAAGATTGGCGCTGACAACGTATATTACCGATGTTGAGAGCCATATACAGGTAGATAATGAAAAATGCAAAGATTGCGTTACTAAGGCATGCTTGTATGTATGTCCTGCGAAGGTTTATGAGCTTAAGGATGGGAAGATAATAGCTCACTATGAAGCTTGCCTAGAATTAGGCGGCTGCATAATTGCTTGCCACCAAATGGGCAATAAAGGAATAACATGGAAATATCCCAAAGGAGGTCAAGGTGTAGTATTCAAATATGGATGATGTACAAATCTTTAGATTTTTAAAAACAAAATAAGTAATAACAATATGGCCTTCGTATTTGAGCAAGCCGTTGCACTTGTATTGCCTTTTGTAATAGGTCTGTTAGTAGGTTATATTTTGAAGCAATCTTTAAAGTTACTTGCAGCTGTTGTAGTATTAATTTTAATCCTTCTTTTAGCAGGTATCATCGATGTGAATGTATTGAAGTATGGATTTGAGCATGTCTTAGCATATGGTTCAGCAGCTTTTGATGCCGCTAAGAGCGTTGCAAGCATCCTACCTTATTCTTCAGTACTTTTCATAATTGGTGTTGCAATAGGGTTCCTCTTATCTAAGTGAAAATTATTGCATGTATTGATCTAGATTATTTTTACGCTCAGTGCGAAGAAGTTCTTAATCCTGACTTAAAGAACAAGCCTGTAGTCGTATGCATGTATTCAGGAAGAGGCAAAGAAGGGGGAGCAGTTGCAACATGCAACTATGTTGCTAGGAAATATGGTGTGAAATCTGGGATTGCAATAACAAGAGCCAAGCAGTTACTTAAAAATGTGGAAGCTTATTTCATACCTGCGAGATTAGAACTTTACGATCAGATATCTCAGAGGGTAATGGAGATTGTTAAGAAGTATGCCGATACTCTAGAGATAGTAAGTGTCGATGAAGCTTTTCTGGATATAACTTCAAGATCTGAAGAAGATTTCAATAAAGCTGAAAATCTTATGAGGAGGATGAAGGAGGAGATATATGAAAGGGAAAAACTCACTTGTTCTGTAGGCATTTCATTTAGCAGAGTGATCGCTAAGATAGCCTCAGGATTGAATAAACCTAATGGACTAGTTGTTATAGCGCCAGAAGATTTAGAATCCAAGATATGGCCTTTAGCAGTAGAAGAAATACCTGGAATTGGGCCTAGAACAAAGGAGATCCTCAACAAATTGGGAATTTTGACTATAGGAGATTTGGCTAAAGCAAATATCATGACTTTAATTCAGATATTTGGAAGAAAAAGCGCTACCTACTTGAAGCTTGCTGCTGAAGGCAAAGATAAGGAGGAACCCAGAGAGTCAGAGGAATCAAAACAGTATAGTAGAATGGCTACCTTGAAGGAAAACACTCTTTCTCTTAGAGATATTCTCCCTTATATTGAGGAATTGTGCAAGGATATTAGTTTGACTCTTAAGCAGAACGGTAAGCTAGCCAAAGGCGTAGGTCTGACAGCTATTCTCGAAGACTTAACCACTTTGTCAAAGAATAAAACATTAGATCAGCCTGTAAATAGTTTTGAAAAGATATTTGAAGTAGCCAAGGAATTGTTGCCTGAATTAATTTCTAAGTCTAACAAATTGTTCAGGAGAATATCTGTAAGAGTATTCAATTTAGTCGATATAACAGGAGTGAAAACTTTAGAGGAGTTCGTTTCATAACACATTGAGGCGCTTTGCAAGTTCTAAGATTTTTTCTCTATTTTCCCAAGGGACAGTTAAATATTCTAAGATTTCTTCCTTAGACATACCCAATCTTTTAGCTTCTTCAACAGTATACATATATGCTTCCACCTCTGTAGGTCTTTCTGCATAACTATATCTTCTATCAAAGAGATCCGCTCCTCTTTTCCATTGTCTCACATGTATGAGCTCATGTAGTATGTCTAAGTAAATGTCTCTTTCATTTCCTTTTCTCAAGTATTTCTGGCAGATATATATTGAACCATCCGCATCCTCTACCCACATGTAGCCGTCGCACTCAACAATCCTTATCTTGGTCGTTTTCTTCATATCTTCAAATTCTTCTTTGAGAACATTTCTAACGATCCATGAATCTTCTAGTCCACTGAAGACTTCTTCGATTTTGTATTCTCCTTTTTTTAGCTTTCGGTTGATTTTGAAGGCCGTCATTTCCCTTTTTTATCTTTTTTACTGAATAAAAAATTAACAAACTATGCATATTGATTATTTCTACCAGCCTGTTTCAAGCATAACCAAACTCGCAGTAGGCATGAAAAGTGTGAAGGTAGATAAAAGAACGAGATTTCAGCATGTAATAATAGCTGAGCTTTATGAATATGGACTAAGCCTAATCCTTGATGATTTAATACAAGTTACCAAAGCCGATGAAGCATATTATCATGAAGCGCTAGTGCATCCTGCGCTTTTCCTTCATGAAAAACCAGATAAAGTGCTCATCATAGGCGGCGGTGATGGCTGTGCAGCGAGAGAAGTATTAAAACATGATATTGAATCATTAAAGCTAGTAGATATAGACGGTGAACTTGTAGAGTTATGTAAAACATATTTAAAAGAGATCAATCAGGGATCTCTTGAAAACAAGAAGCTTGAACTCGTAATAGCAGATGGTAAGGAATTTGTTAATAAAGAGAGAGAACTCTTTGATTGCATCATACTTGATTTAACAGACCCTTTTGGTGCTGAAATAGGTAGAGAACTTTACTCCAGCCTTTTCTATTCAAAAATCAAAAGGTTGCTTCATGAAAACAGTGTGCTTGTTACTCAAGCAGGTACAGCATTCTATTATTCAAAGGTTTTCGATGAAGTATATGGCAATTTGGCTAAAAATTTCAAGCATGTATTTAGTTATGAAAACTGGATACCATCCTTTGGATACAGCTGTTGCTTCATTTTGGCTTCAGATAAGTATGATCCTCTCCTTTTAAATAGGGAAAAGCTTGAAAAGGTAATGGAGAGAAAGAATATTCCATTGAAGTTTTATAATCCCAATACTCATGAGGCTATGTTTAAGAAAGGAATTACTAGAATGTTAGTTTAATCCTCCATTCCTCCCTTCCAAATCCGCAAGCTCTTGTCCTCGATTCCGAAGTATCTTAGTGCTCTAGCTACTGATTGATCAACTAAATCTATCAAATCTTTTGGTTTCGCATACCAAGCAGGTAAAGGCGGAAAGATGACTACGTTTGGTAAAATTGCTAGCTTCCTAAGATTATCTATATGTATATAACTCAATGGTGTTTCCCTAATCATAAGTACTAGTGTTCTTTTTTCTTTAATGCAAACATCAGCAGCTCTTAAAAGGAGATTATTTGATAGACCATTAGCTATACTGGCAACTGTCTTCATAGAGCATGGAGCAATCAGCATGCCATCAGTTTGGAAAGAACCACTTGCAATTGGTGCAGTAAAATCGTATTCATCGTAGCTGTAACTGGCTAATTTGATCAGGTCTTCCTTTGATATTTCTAGCTCATTCTTAATAACTTGCCATGCAGATGAGGAAACAATTAGATGTGTTTCATGTTGCATATTTTTCAGTTTAATGAGGGCACGCAGAGCATATATAGCTCCCGATGCCCCAGAAACACCTACAATAATTTTTTTGGTCATAGTTCGCTTACGGCCTTCAATACTTCCTTAATTTCTTTAGCAGTATATCTTTTACCGAATAATTTATCCAAAATTTTTGACTTCAAGGATAATTTAGGAGAGCAGCCACATGCAAATGGGTGCCCGCCACCATTGAATCTTCTTGCAATCTTCAATAAATTCACGTTTTTGTTCAAGCCTGCATACAGTGATACTGATCTGTTAGAATAAATCACGACAGTGAAGTCCAATTTATGCTCTAGACTTGCATATTTACCAGTCAAACTTCCAGGCAACTTTGTTTTCCTAACATCTATTATTGTGTATCTGAAATTGCTTTTAGTTGTATAGACTGGCAGCGTTTTGACATATTCCTTAATTTTTTCATCATTTCTTTGCTCCTTTTTAGCCCATTTAAGGATCTTTTCGTCATTGATCTTCCCTTCACTAAGGACCTCGAAGATGTACTGTAATCTTTTTTTATTCCTTAATGCTCTGTTTATGTTAATTGCTTCTTCAGTAGCATATGTAGCACTATCTGCATCATTCGCTATCCTTACTAAGTTCTCAATAATATCGTCATTCATTCCGAAAACCTTAGCTACAAGTTCTGCAGCGCTTATAGCAGGTTCGACATAGATTTTTGCATGTTTACCCAATCTTTCTATCGAGTCTGCGGGCCAAGAATGATGATCTATCCATATTACTTCGCACTTAGAATTGTAAACTTTCTCCAATGTTTGGGCTATGCTATCTAGCTGTTCTTCATTAGGTGAAAGGTCTGATAAGATAATTGTCTTATTTTCGACATTAAGCTCTGCAAGATGATTTGAAAGATTTCTAGGTGATGAAGGTATGTAAAAGCCATCTCCAAATTTTCTTTTTATTATCGACGCGCAAATTATACCGTCCACATCATCATGAGAAATTATGATGACGTTTTTATCAGTGTTAAAACTTGGTTTCTTTTTTGATTTGAAAAATTTTAATATGTTGAATATTTTCATTAGATTTCGATAAGTGATGCTCTATTTAAATTTTTAGCCATGTAAGGTCCTTCTAAATTATATCCAAATTTTCTGTAATATCCCCTAACGCCTATTGCGCTTATGATTATCATTTTCCCTAATCCATATTCATACAGAGCTATTCTTTCAGCTTCGGCCAACAACATTTTGCCATACCCCTTATGTTGCCAAGCCTCTTCGCTCTTGATACCAACTGGGACAGAAGACCCATATACGTGTAATTCTCTTACTATAGCAGCATTTTTTGCTTCTCTCTTCCAAGAATCCTTAGGTATTCTAAGTCGTAAGTAACCTATAAGGGTTAAGTCATCATCTTCAAAAGTTAAAAAGTGTTCAACGCCTTCAGAAGCTATGTAGCTCCTTCTTATCAATCTAACTTTGCTCTGGTCTAGTTTATGGCCTTCCTTTATTTCCCTTATTCCTACCTCTCTGCACCTCGTACATAGGCATCTTATACCTTCTTTTTTTAGTTTTCGATTCACATATTCTCTTAGATCGCCTCTTCTTATTCCACCAATTACGAGGCTAGAAGGAAGGTCTCTTTGAACTCTATTAACTCTAATGTAAGGCGGTAAAAATTTTGTAATCTCGCATATAAGCTCAGCTGCTTCCTCCTCATTGAGAGGTTTATAGTTTCCTTCTCGATATTCTTTTTCAAGTTCAGAGCCGGGCAATACAACAGTAGGATAAATTTTTATCATATCAGGGCAAAATCTTGAATCATAAAAAATGCGCTTAAAAGATTCAATGTCCTTTTCTTTCGAAGAACCTGGCAAACCAAGCATCATATGATAGCACACTTCAAAACCTGCATCCTTCAGTAGTCTTGTAGCTGCTATAACTTCCTCGATTCCATGTCCCCTTTTTACTTTTTCCAATACATCATTGTGAGTTGATTGAACTCCTATCTCAACGCGAGTTACGCCTAAGTTTAAAAGCTCTTCAAGTATCGCTTCATCGAGCCAATCAGGTCTTGTCTCTATGGATATGCCTACACATTTTATTAATGCATTTTCATTCTTCATTATTTCCTGCTCTATGTTGAAACCTTCCTCGTAGTTAATCCTAGGGAAATCGTTTAGCGCTTTGACTGCCGAGCCTATAAACCATCTTCTATAGTTCTTGGGTAAGGCTGTAAAGGTACCTCCAACGGCAATTATTTGGGATTTGGAAGGAAAATGGCCCATCATTAAGTATTGTTTCAGTCTTTCCATTGTCTGATAATAAGGATGATAAGCATTCATTGCTGCACGATTCACTGCAGGTTCTCCAATAAGATAACTTTTAGGCGCGCCAAATGATGGGCCTCCAAAACAATAAGTGCATTTAGCAGGACAATCAAAAGGAGCGGTTACGATAGCAACGACAGAAATACCTGATGCAGCTCTTATTGGTTTCTTTATTTCACTAAGCTCCACTTTTCATCTCTCTTTAAGTAAACGAATTAATAAAGGTTAGTTGTTCATTATGGGTTAATGATTAAGAGATTCAGCATTAGTGATGTAAATGGATTAGTTAGGCTTTATAACGAATCTATGCGCGAAGATCCCGATTTTCGTCCGCTTAATTATGAGGAATTTCAGTACAGATACCTAGAATTGCCTTATGAAACTATAGCCTTGGTTTCATCATCTGGATCTACTATTGATGGTGGTATTATAGCCGATGTGGATCCGCTGATGGAGAAAAAGTTTGGGAGAAAAATTTCTGTCGTAGATCTTATGGTAGCAAAAAAGGATAATTTCTTAGAGATTTCAAAATCGTTAATTAGTGCTTTGGAGCAATCTCTTAAGCAGTTAGGTGTAGAAGAAATTCAATTCCACTTCGTTGCTGAAAATATGAAGGATGTTCAAGAAGTTCTGTTTGCTTCTGGGTTTGAGCAGAGTAGGATTTGGTATTACATGGAGCGTGATGTGGAGCAAATTGACTTGCCAGATCTTCCTAGTGGTTTTAAATGGGACCACATAAGATTCAGAGGTAAATATGCTAATGCGAGGAAATGGTTAGAATGTCACAACAAAGCTTTCGAAACTCATTATGGTATGCGACCACTAAGGTATGAAGAGCTTAAGTCTTATTTGTTTGAAGAAAGCTTTGATCCAACAGGATATTTTGGAATATATGAAATTGGAAAAAGGCGCTTCGTTGCACAATGTTCATGTGAAGTCGATACAAAGTTAAACGAATACCAAATGGCCAGTAAAGGAGTAATATGGACTGTAGGCGTCTTGGAAGAAATGCGAGGTAGGGGGTTTGGGAAGCTACTTGTTATGAAGGCTATAAATTGGTTATATAGCAAAGGCGTAAAGAGGGCTGCAATTCATGTCGATTCGCTAAACGAAAGAGCCTTTAATATATACAGCAACTTAGGTTTCAAAATTTTAAGAAAGAGACTATTCTATAGTAAGACCCTCTAGTATTCCCGTCAAGCTAGTAAATGTTCTATAGGCCTCTTTTAATAATTCAACACTACCTTCGTCCAGGCTCTTTCTCGTCACGAATTTGTTTAATTCAATCCACTCTTTTATTGCTTTTCTCGAATTGAGGTTGTTTTCAAGACTTTTAATAAATCTATTTTTATATTCTAATATTCTTTTATTAATATTAATACCTTTCTTGCTTCTATTTATTTTAGGCAGCATTTTATTAACTAATTTTTTATTATATATTAGAAGATTTTCATTAAAACTATAATCTCTTTTTTGATCAAGCCCATAATAGTATAATCTTATTGCATCAAGATCAAATTCCTTTTTTATACTCCTATAATATATTATATTTCCAAGTGATTTTGACATTTTATCTCCTTTATATTTCAAGAGACCTGTATGAAGAAAAAATCTCGACACTGGATACGTTCCTGAGTAATATTCGCCTATGATTTGTATGAATTCATGATGTGGGAATATCAATTCTTTTGCTCCCACATGTATATCGCAAACACCTTCAAATAGAGTTTTAAGAACTGTGAAATCCTGAAGATGCCAGCCAACCATTCCTGTTCCGTATATCTTGTTGTTTTCATATCCTGCATTCATCCATAGTCTGAAGTCGCATGGATTTCTCTTATTTTCATCTGGTTCAAGTATCGTATGTAATATGGTTTCTCTATCCATTCTAGATAATTCACCAAGGTGTTTAGATTTCGAAATATCACAGTATATGCCATTTTTTGTTTGGTAAGTCAAACCCTTACCTTTTAGATTTTCTATTATCTCTATAGATTGTTCGATGTAAGTTGAAGGTCTGACAAATGTTATGTTTTTTCCTAAAAGCTCAGATATATCTAGCGTAACTCTTTCGTAATACCGTTCAATAATCTCTTCAGGTTTCATTTTCTCCTTCTCAGCCCTTTCAGAGATCTTAAGATCCATATCAGTTAGGTTTATGACTATTTTGTATTGAAGGCCATTATATTCAAAGTATCTTCTTAGAAGATCTGTAGCCAGTAAAACGCGTAGATGACCGAGGTGGAGATCGTCATAAAGCGTTGGTCCACATACGAAAATCTTCACCGATCTATCATGAGCTTGAAAAAGTTCAGTCTTGCCCGAAATGCGGCTATAAAATTTGAGCATGAAGAATTTATTTAGCGAATTTAATTTAAGCTTTTAGAATGAAGTTAAAGCTAAGAAGCGAGAAGGATCTTTTGCGCTATGTTTTGGCACTTAACATAGATGAAGGAATAAGAATTCCAATAAAAGAGGGTATGATAATTATAACGAGGTATGATTCAAGGTTTTATTTAAAAATGGAAGGTAAAAATGAGCTAGAAAAAATATTTAACGATGATAATGAATTGTTAAATTTCATTAGGCCATATATTTCATTTCCAAACGAGGCAGAACTTTATTAGTAACGAATTTGGCATTTTGGACAAAAATAAGATATTCTTTTAGCCAAACCCGTCCTTTTCCTAGCAATCTTGCTTTCACAAATCTTACATGTCTTAAATCCGTAAACTTTCATGTAATTGCGAAGCCTACCGTTCTCTTTTCTCACTTTATAGAAAAGCAATGAAAATTCCCTTACTTCTTTGAGTAATCCTAGAAGCATTTCTTCAGGTATTTGGTTTGTTGTGGATTCTGGATGTATTTTAGCTGAAAATAATGATTCGACCTTAATTATATTGCCAACGCCAGGCAAAATATCTTGATCTAATAGAACATCACATATAGCCCTTTTATCTTTCTTGATAATTTCGAGAACCTTGTCTGCCTTCCAATTTTCATCTAAAATGTCTTCTATTTTCATTCTATATTCTCGGAGTGTGTTAACTGAACAATTATAGAAGAAAACTTTTCTTTTTCCTTCCAACGCCAATCTGATTCTATTCTCATTTCTCGTTATTTCATCAATGGAATAGCTGCCGTACATCAGAAAATGTATTTTAATCAATCCGTAACCAGCTATATCTATGATCAAGTTTTTACCATGACTGATAATTCTCTGTATGCGTTTACCAATGATTTCTTCGAATCTTACTCTTCTTGAATTGCCCCAAGCCTTGTGAATATCCTCTCCCTCTAAGATTTCTCTCAATCTCTCCGCGACAACTTTAACACTAGGTCCTTCCATTACAATAATTTTGAGAAGCTAAGCGCATCTTCATACATAAAGATATTATTGAAGAGAATGTACTTTTCTGATGCGTTAATGTCTGTGATTTTAGTTTTTAGAACCTTTAAGTCATCTATTGAATATTTATAGCTATACATTTTCTTCCCGGGCGGTGATCCATGCAACCTTGTATAGAGAATATTACTTGAAGAAAGATATCTAGGTTCCGAAGCAAAGAGGTCTGTACAATGTATTAAATCGAATTCCTCGCATAAGGCTTTTATGTACTCTTCTTTCCAACCTCTGAGTTCTACTGCTATTTTAATTTCATCCCTCACTATTTCATAAAAGAATTTTTTGGCGTTATTGATATTTTCTTCAGTATCTCTAAAGCTTGATGGAAGTTGTATAAGACATATTTTCGCTTTCAATATCTTGCAAGCATTTAGGGTCTTCTCCCATGATTCGAAGACGGCCTTTGTTGGTTTTAATGAACCATGTTCATTGCTTGGTTTAACGTTTGATCTTTTCCAAGTTGGGCTGCTTGGAGGATGACTTACACCTTGAAAACATTTCACGGTGAATTCGAAATCATGAGGAGCTTCCATTCTAAGCATTTTCAGTCTTTCGTCTGGGACTATATTATAAAAGGTTTCTTGGATTTCAACAAGCTTAAAATTCTTAAAATATTCTTTCCTGCTCTTCTGAAATCCACAGCAGCCTATTTTGATCACATTAAATCAATACTATTTTTAAAGTAAAGTTTAAGTTAAAATCAACTCTAATCATGTTGTGTCCATAACCATAGATGATCTAAAGAAGATCGATCTGCGAGTAGGAAAAGTAATAGAAGCGAAGCGTGTTGAAGGTACGGATAAACTTCTGTTACTAAAAGTTAACTTAGGAGGAGAAGTAAGGAACATCGTTACAGGTATAGGTGATCAGTATGAACCAGAGTATCTGTTGGGTAGGAATGTCGTTGTTGTAGCTAATCTCAAGCCTAGGGTAATAAGGGGAGTTGAAAGTCAAGGTATGATATTGTGTGCTGTGGATGAAGAAGAAAATGTTTTCCCCATCACCACTCTTGGTGATGCAAAGGAGGGTTCAAAAGTATACTGACTTGAGATGCAGAATACGGATCTATTAGGAAATCCGATCTTTCTCAAAAAAGTTGCCTTATTCGAGAAGGCATTACAGAGGGAGATTGAGAGATATAAAGATTCTGTCTTTTATGAATCCTTACTTTATGCTTTAAGCAATGGTAAGAGGCTAAGGCCTATCTTAGTGCTACTATGTTCTGAATTGTTAAACGTCCCAAAAAAAGAACCTTTTTCTGCCGCCATCATGGTTGAGCTAATACACACTGTTTCTTTAGTTCATGATGATATGATAGATAAGGATGTTGAAAGGCGTGGCATGCAAAGTTATCATATGAAGTACGGTGAAGAACAAGCTTTATTACTAGCAGATTTTGTACTTTCTTTAGTTTTGGAATTATCATTGAGATATTCAGATACAGAGATTCCAACAATGACTTCAAGAACAGTTAGAAGAATGAGCGAGGGCCAGCTATTAGAGATAAAGCTTCGAGATAAAGATAAAATAAATTGGAATGATTATTTTAAAATTATAGACAGTAAAACCGCTTCATTGTTTGAGCTTTCTTCTAGAACAGGTGCTATTTTAACTACAGAAGACCCATATTATATTGATGCAGCATCAGAATACGGTCGTAACTTAGGTCTAGTTTATCAAATTTATGATGATTTACGTGATTGGTCGAAAAAAGAATATGTTCAGAAGCTGGATGTAGATGATATAGGAAATTTCCTTAAGGGTAAAATTCAATATCATATGGAATTATCGAGGAATGCTTTGAAATCGTTACCTGAAAGTCAAGCAAGGGAGTTATTAGAAAGATTTCTTAATGTAATAGTAAAAGTTTAATTTAAGTTGAGTTTCTCTGCATAAGCGTCTAGATCTAAGAATCCATGTCCGCTAATATTCATTAGGATTACGCTTTCTTTATTTTGCTTTTCTAATTTGAGTGCTTCATCAATGCATCCCCTTACTGCATATGCTGATTCAGCAGCTACCAGCCATCCTTCCGATTCCAAGAAAATTTTTGCAGCTTCGAAAACTTCTTTTTCATTAATAGGGTAATATTTTGCTCTGATTATTCCTTCCTCGCGCAATAGGCTTATTATAGGTGCTGCGGCATGATACCTTAATCCGTCACCCTTTATTTCCTTGAACTCAGAATTATGACCGAGCGTATACATTTTTAATAAGGGGGTTTGACCCGCTACGTCTGCAAAATCATACTCATATTTCCCCTTTACTAAGTTTGGTGCAGCTTCAGACTGTACTGCAAGGAATTCGATTTCTCTTTTACTCACCAATTTTTCTCTTATAAAGGGTAGCGCAATGCCTCCGAAATTTGACCCACCGCCTAAACATGAAATTACTAGATCCGGAAATGTATCTATTTTCTTGAATTGTTCAATAGCTTCCAATCCTATAATGGTTTGGTGCATTAAAACATGATTGAGAACAGATCCTAGGGCATATGTTGCATTATCCTGTTTAGATGCATATTCAAGTCCTTCTGCTATGGCTATCGATAAAGAGCCTGGATGATTAGGATCCTTTTTCAAATACTTTCTTCCTACTTCTGTAATATCGCTTGGTGAAGCATGCACATTTGCACCATAAAGTTTCATAAGAATTCTTCTCTGTTTTTTCCATTCGTAAACATTTCTTACCCAAAATACCTCACAATCCAATCCCAGCAATTTAGCTGCATATGCAAGTGCAGTTCCCCATTGACCAGCACCAGTTTCTGTAACGAGTTTTTCTTTACCTTCTTTCTTTGCATAATAGGCCTGTGCAAGGGCTGTGTTAAGTTTATGTGAACCTGGTGGGCTCAGATCTTCCCTTTTGTAGAAAATCTTAACTTTGCTTAGACCAAGTCTTCTTTCGAGTCTTTCAGCCCTATAAAGAGGTCTAGGTCTTCCTACATGAAGGTACAGCTCAATGAGCTCGTTAGGTATTGCTACCCATCTTTCATTGGAGAATTCTTGTTTCAAACATTCTTTTATCATAACTCGCTCAAGGAATTCCATTCTTGAAACTCCATCACCAGGCTCTTTGGGTTCTGGTAAAGGTTTTGGTAAATCAGGAATTATGTTATACCAATATTTAGGTAGTTCGGCATCATCGAGAACTATCTTTGTCATAACCTAATATCAATTTAAGATTAAAATCTCTTGTTAATCTTTCTAAGCATGTAATGGAATTTGAGGTTGATGATTTAAAGATAAACTATCCAAATATCAGTAAAGGAAGAATTCTTGAGCCATCCGCATCAATTTGTATACCTTGCAGAGGAGTGAGATATCTCTGTGGACGTTCCTATTGTCCTTTAATATTAAAAACAACTAAGCTAATTAGAACAATAGAACTTCGGAAAAGAGTTATACAGGGCTCTAGTCCTCCAGCAGTATTCGTTGGGAGATTCGGTTATCCTAAAGTGAGAATCGGCCCTCTCCTTCCTTCACTTTTGGGCGATACAAGTAGATATGATTTTCCTGAAGGTTGGTCTGCATTAAGGCTTGAAGATATATTAAACTTTAGATTTTCAATGGTTAGGAGTTATAAATTTGCCAGTATTGAGGAAGCAAGAATAGAACCCAATTGGCTTCAGAGCCTTCAAGAAATGGTTGCTTCGAGAAATCCTGTTGATATGGAGGTGAAATTAGCGAGTATCCCAAGTAATAAGCCATTGCTAGATGACGTAGTAGAGCCACTTGGCCCTTCGGCAAGACTTGAGCACTTCACTTTTCTTTCAAACTTCAAAATTGACGATAGAGTTGAAAAGGCATACTATGATAGGGATTTAAAGGCAGGGGAAGCGCTATTCAAACTTTACTTAGAGAATGTAGAGATTTCAAGATTGTCTAAAATACTGAGCTTAGGGATGCTGGGGACTAGAAAAAATAGGAAGCTAGTTCCTACTAGATGGAGTATAACTGCTGTAGATGATACAGTATCAAAAAAGCTAGTGGAAAGGATTAAGGATTTCGAAACCATCGATAATATTAGAGTCTTTTACATTGAAAAACACCTCAATCGTTTTGTTGTAATGCTTTTTCCTTCAAAGTGGTTATATGAATGGATTGAATGTTGGTATCCTCAAACGACTTGGAATCTATATGGTCAAGAACCTGAGGCAGAGGGAGATTATGAAGGATATAGTGGAAGAAAGGAATATGCATCTCTTGGTGGTTGCTACTACGCTGTAAGGTTAGCCATAGCAGAATACTTGTACAAAGAGAAAAAGCAGGCTGGAGCTTTGGCAATAAGGGAGATTCTTCCAGGCTTCATAACTTCTATAGGTGTCTGGTTTGTTAGAGAGAGTATAAGAGATCTGTTGAAACAAAAATATATTGAGGTAGATAATTATACCGGTGCTCTAGATTATATATTCTCGAAATTAAAATTTAATAGAAATAAATTGATAGAAAAAAGTAAGATACTTAAATATATTTATTTCCAAAAGAAAATTGAAGATTATTTAGATAAATTTAATACTTAAATTCCATCTTTTTGTATTTAAAGATATATTAAGAATTGTAACAGTTATTGATTCGAGCAAATAAGATAGCTCTATATCACCTACATATAGCGGATTCAGTCTTTCATCAAGATCCGTAGCCAAATTTGTAAATATATCTGTTGCCGATTTATCGCTGCTGCAATAAAGTAAGTCATAGTTTAGCATGGAATAAGGGTCTGCTAGTTTTTTTGCAGGTAAAGTGTGAAAAGAGGAAACAACCCTATTTTTCAAAGTTCTAGCGATAACTTCACCAGCTGATCTAGCATTAGGTGCTATGATTGTTGGGTCATAAATGAATTTCCCATCTTTTTTGTTTATTGGAACAATAGGAGATATTATTAGAGCCTCTTTGTTGATATAATCACCAATATTTTTCAAAAAATCAATTAGATACTGGGCCGGTATCGCGATGACAACTACATCTGCTTCCTTTGCTGCATCCTCATTCTTCATCCCTTTAATTGTTCCTTTAAGCTCCGTCTGATAAGCAAGTATAGCTTTGCTTGCATAATCTTTGGCTTCGTTGACCGCTTTCTGCTCATCTCTTGAACCTATTATTACTTCATGTTTTCTTGCCCATCTTATTGCTAGTCCTGTGCCAAGATCTCCAGTACCTCCAAGTATAGCTATCTTCATACTTTTGTAATGTGGTCTTGCAATTTATCGATTTCGAAAGGCTTAAATCCTTCTTTATAGTTCTATTATTAAATGGTTAGGGTAGTTCTAACTTGCGATAGAACCCTAGCAGGGGAGTTTCACCACATCCCTTTGTTAGATTTCTTTAGTTGCGCACCTGTCGAGAGGACTCCTAAATTTCTATACGATTTCCTGACTGGCCAAGTACCTACATATGATGGCATAATGGTAAGGGCTCCATATCCGCTTAGAAAGATAGAGGCTGGTTTGCTTAGAGGTTATAAGCCGAATGAAGTCGTTGTCGTGCATCCTGATCATGTTCATAAATACATCGATGAAGATACTAGAATTGTAGGGATTAATTCCATGGATCCCTTGGGCCTTGGCCCAGTAACTATGATGTTCACCTATGGCGGCGTTTATACAGCATATACAAAGTACTATTTCATAAAGGCTGTGAATGCAATTAATGAGATAAGAAGGAAGAGGAACTTGAAATTCAAACTCGTTATGGGTGGAAGTGGGGCATGGCAGCTAGATGTTAAAAGAAATTATGTGGATAAGCTCGGGATTGATCACGTTATAATGGGAGAAGTCGATCATCTTCTTCCTGATCTATTCTATGACATCGAGAATGATGGTCTTGATAGATTTATAAAGATAAGAGGGCACCCCAATATAGAGGATATTCCTATAATAACAAGACCTGCCATGCATGGTTTTGTTGAGACCATGCGTGGTTGTGGTAGGAATTGTCATTTTTGCGAACCTAACTTAAGAGTAGGTAGATACATGCCTATAGAGAGGATAAGGAAGGAAATCTTAACAAATCTTAGTGGTGGTATAAGTAATGTATGGCTTCACAGCGAGGATATCTTCCTTTATAAGGTAGAGGACAAATCCTATTTTTATCCAAATAGAGATGCGCTCATTGAATTGTTCAGTAATGTTATGTCTATCAAAGGTGTTACACATGCCAATCCAACACATGGCACTGTTGCACCTGCTGCAGCTGATCCTGGCCTCATCAAAGATTTATCAAAAATACTTCGTGCAGGCCCAAGAAATTGGATCGGTATACAACCGGGGCTAGAATCAGGTTCTGGTAGAATATTGACTAGCTATATGCCTTTAAAAGCTAAACCATTCGATGCAGAGGACTGGTCGGACGTCATATTTGAAGGTAATGTTGTTCTCAATGAAAACTATTGGTTCCCCGCATATACAATAATTATTGGTCTTCCTGGTGAGAAGCAAGATGATTTATGGGAAACTGCGAGATTAATAGATCGGCTGGAAAGAGAATTGCCGAAGAAGGTTGGTGAAAAGGCGCACTTCACAGTTACGCCTCTTAGCTTTGTGCCTATAGGTTTGCTTAGAGATAAGGACTTTTATAGTATAGATGAGCAAATGAGTGAAGCTGCCTTTGCGGTTATCTATAGAGCTTGGAGACATACAATAATGGAAATCTCAAGAGCTGCCAGAGATGTTTTCAAAACTAACCCTCTATTCAAAGCATTTATGTTTGGTCTCTGCATGTTCGGAGCGAACATCATTTTAAGAAGTATAGAGAAGTGGGGAGAAAAACAGGGCTTTGATCCAGAAAAAGCAAAAAGACTTAGGTGGGATAGCTAGTATCTTTCTATTACGACTGAAGTGGTTGTTTTTACTACGCCTGCAATCCCTAGCAGCTTATCCTTTACAACTTTTGATAGTTCTGAGAAGTCCTTAGCCTCGACTTTAAGAACTATGTCAAATTCACCTGTTACTGCATATGCTTCTTTTACGTTCTCTATTTTCCTTACCTCAGTTCCTACTTTATCTATTTTGTTTGGCTCTGCTACTATAAAAATAAAGGCTTCTACCATGGTATCTCTCTTCTATTTACAATTAAAGGATTTAAATATTTTTTAGAAAGCTTTATAAATTAATTTAATGAGTGTTGTAATGTAATGTCTCAACTCTTGACCTTTGGCGATCTAGCTTCATTAGTTGTTAAACCAAATTTATGTATAAGATGTGGTGCATGCGTTGCTGTATGTCCTCCTGATGTACTTGAAGTAAGAGAGCATACTTCTGAAGGGGCTCAGCTTGTTGGTGTATGTACACTTTGTGGTTTGTGTCCTCTAGTATGTCCTGTACTTCACCCTTACGAGGCTCCTCTGGAAAAACCACTGGGTGACTATCTAGAATATGGCATATTCAAAGCAAGCGATCCTCAGTTAAAGGCTACAGATGGAGGTGTTACGACTGTTCTTCTGGAAGAAGCATTTGAGCTGGGTATTATAGATGGGGCGATTGTCGCAACTAAGGATGAGGAATGGTATGCAAAGGCTGTGATAGTGACTGATAAAAAAGAACTTAGGAAATATGCGCAAACCATATACTGGCATGTTCCTATGGTAACTCCGCTGAGAACAGCAATAGAAAAGATGAAACTCAAAAAAATAGCCATAGTTGGTACAGGCTGCCAAACAGCAGCAGCTAAACTAATGGATAAGATACCCAAATTTAAGGGGAGGGTGGTTCTTCTATTAGGTCTATTTTGCTCGAGTACGTGGATGAGGGAAGATTTTTACGATATTGTCAAGGCAAAGTTAAACCTAACCCCAAAGGATATTGATGATATTTTAGTAAAGAATAAGTTGATTTTTAAGCTTAAGAATGGAGAAACAAGGGAATTACCTATAGAGGATTTCGATAGTGTAATATTCGGTTCTTGTCATGTTTGTCATGATTTCACGGCTGAAGTTAGTGATGTATCGCTTGGTGCTAACGGAGCTCCTCCTGGATGGAATTTCGCGCTTATTAGAACCCAGCTAGGCAAGCAACTTATTGAGAATGCTGTGAAGTCTGGAAAGCTATTGAAAAGCGATGCTAAGCCTAAAATTAAGTTCGTCACTAGAAGAGCGATCGATCAAAAGCTTAGGACAATACCTGAATCTAAGCAGTTGCCAGTTTTGCAAACTAGATGAGTTCAGTAGATAATGTTGAACTACCATATTTAGCAGAGGAGTTTGGTTTTAAAAAAGCATATCTTACCAGTCATGGTTCGCTTGTTCTTATTTTGGAAAAAAATGGGAAGTTGATATATAGAGAAATAGATGATGCTTGGAGATATATAGAAAACGTTAATCGTGTAGAGGCTCCTCTGGTTAGCGATTTGATGCTAAAATTATTGTATGAGAAGATTTCAGAAGTAAAGCAAGAAATGGAAAGAGAGGCGGAACAAGCTTAAATCATTCATTATTCAATATATATTATGACAATACCTGAGGAGGAGGTAATTTCAACCAATCGTTATTTATTTGAATGGGTTTATTCCGTTGCTTCCTTGACAAGACCGAATCGTATTTATTGGTGCGACGGAAGTGATGAGGAATATGAAAGTTTAATTAATGAAATGGTTTCGAATGGTATTTTAATCAAGCTCAATCAAGATAAGTTTCCTGGATGCTATCTTCATAGGAGCAATCCCAATGATGTTGCGAGAACAGAAGAGGCAACATTCATATGTACTAGAAATAAAGACGATGCAGGCCCTACAAATAACTGGATGCCTGTAGACAAAGCAAAGGAGATTCTAAATAATATTCTTAAGGATTCGATGCGTGGAAGAACAATGTATGTAGTTCCATATGTTTTAGGACCTCTAAAGTCCCCTTATTCGAGGATTGGTATTCAGATAACGGATAGTCCCTATATCGTTGCAAATCTAAGGCTACTCACACGTATGGGCAGGAAGGCCTTGCAAAAACTCGGAAATTCTAGAGATTTCGTTAAAGGGATACATTCTATGTGTAACTTAGATCCTCGTAATCGCTTTATTTGTCATTTTCCTGAAGAAAAACTCATAATAAGCGTAAATTCTAACTACGGCGGTAATGCTATATTGAGCAAGAAATGCCATGCATTGAGAATAGCTAGCTATGAGGCAAGAAATGAGGGCTGGCTAGCAGAACATATGCTTATAGTTAGTATAGTTGATCCTGAAGGGAGGATGTATCACATTGCTGGTGCTTTTCCTAGTGCAAGTGGTAAAACAAATTTAGCTATGCTGAAGCCTAGAGGATATTTTGAGAATTGGAAGGTCTTCACACTCAGTGATGACATCGCTTGGTTACATACAGATAAAGAAGGAAGATTAAGGGCCATAAATCCTGAAACGGGATTCTTTGCTGTTGCTGTTGGAACGAATTACAATACAAATCCAAATATGATGGAGACGATCAAAAAGAATACAATATTTACAAATGTAGCCATGACCGAGGACGGTGAACCATGGTGGGAAGGCCTTGAGGAACCCAAGAAATTAGTTTACGATTGGAGAGGTGAAGTATGGAATAAAAAAGGTCCTGCAGCGTATCCAAATTCTAGATTCACAGTTTCAGCTTATCAATATCCCTATCTTTCACCTCTTTTTGATGATCCTGAAGGTGTTCCTATTTCTGCAATTCTATTTGGTGGGAGGAGAAGAAAAACTGTTCCACTAGTTCTTGAGGCATTTGATATAGTTCATGGAGTTTTGATGGGGGCTATGCTGAGAGCTGAAACAACTGTGGCAGCGAGTGGAAAAGTTGGGATCCTTAGGAATGATCCAATGGCAATGTTACCTTTCTGCGGTTATAACATGGCTGATTACTTTACTCACTTCCTCGATGTAATGAAAAGATTACGATACCCTCCAAGGTTCTTCCTAGTTAACTGGTTTAGAACTGGCAGCGATGGAAGTTATCTCTGGCCAGGATTCAAGGATAACATGTATGTTTTGAAATGGATCCTTGAGCGAGTCGAAGGTAAGGCAAGGGCTATCGAGACACCAGTTGGCTATGTCCCTGATCTTGAAAGTTTTGATCTTACAGGACTAGAGATTCCTAGAAAGAATCTTGAAGAACTTTTTAGGATAGACAAACAAGAGTGGCTTCAAGAATTCAATGAAGTTGAGAAATTCTTTGAGTTATTTGGTAATCGTTTTCCCTCTGAACTTTGGGAAAAATTCTATGAAATTAAATCGAGATTGGCTTAATGGGTGCTTTAGACTTTTTACTTAAGGCATATGAATTGAAGGAACTTGATAGAAAAGGATGGGTTAAGAAAGTAGGTATTAAAAATCCGGAAAGCGTTGCTAGTCATACATACGGAATGCTTTTACTTGCATTATTATTCTATAAGGATTCATCTATCATGAAGGAAATCGTTATCCACGATTTGGCAGAAGTATTGATAGGCGATCTTACTCCTGAAGAGAAATCTAATGAATCTAAAGATAGAGAAAAAGAGGCATTTAAACATTTAGTTTCTACTTTAGACAAAGCAAAGCAAGATGAACTAATCAGTCTCTATGAACAAGCAAATTTCGATATGTTTGTAAAAGAACTCGATAAGCTAGATCTTGCGATTCAAGCGTTGTATTATAAGGAGAAGGGTTATCCTAAAGAAAAATTGGAAGAATTCATCTTGACAGCTGATACATCAATAAAAAATCAGAAACTAAGAAAAATTTTTGAAGAGGTAAAAGTCAGATTTTATTCGTGATCTTCTTTATTTCTTCAACCGAATCTGGATTCTCCAGTACAGATAGTTCACCAAATTCTCTGTTGACAACTGCTGCCCTTATTATTCTTCTCATGATCTTTCCAGATCTCGTTTTGGGTAGGTCGCTGACAAAGTAGATTTTGCTCGGTTCAAATGCCTTGCCTATTTCTTTTGAGACAAGCTCCTTCAGTTCACTTTCGAGTTTTTCGTTGCCTATAAAGTTTCTTTTAAGTACAACAAAGCATGCAATTTCTTCTCCTTTAATTTCGTTAGGTATCCCTATACACGCTGATTCGGAGACAGCATAATGCTTATTTAATACTCCTTCTATTTCCGCAGGTCCTATTCTTTTTCCAGCTACCTTTATAGTATCATCCGCTCTGCCTAACAAATACCAGAAACCATCTTCATCGATCAATGCAAGGTCTCCATGATACCAGACATTTTTAAATCTAGACCAATATGTTTCTAGATACCTTTCCTTATCTTTCCAGAATCCCTTCGTCATTGATGGAGCGGGTTTTTTACAAACTAAGTATCCTATGCTACCTCTTATTGGTTTTCCTTCATCATCAAATACATCTACATCCATACCCAGTCCAGGGCCCCATAGCGTTGAAGGTTTAAGCTCTACAACAGGAGATGGGAGCAGAAAACATCCAAAAATTTCGGTGCCACCAGAAAGATTTATGAATGGTCTTCTTTCTTCTCCAATATCTTTCATAATCCAAAGCCATGTATCAGGATCAATAGGTTCTCCGGTATTTCCGAATGTTCTTATGCTACTAATGTCATGATTCTTAGCGATGCGTGAACCGTATCTCTTAAGAATTCTTGCTACAGTTGCCGCAAAACCAAATGCTGTTACCTTTGTATTTTCTATTATTTTCCAGATCCTATCTTGATCTGGATAGTCTATAGCTCCTTCAAATATTATATGTGTCGAATGTAAAACTTGGGAACCGATTATCTGCCAAGGCCCCATCATCCAGCCTATATCAGTGATCCAAAGCAATTTTCCGTCTTCTTTAAGATCCATATTGAAAAAGATCTCTTTTGTTGGCTGAATTATTGAGCCTATGTGAGTTATTACTGCACCCTTTGGTTTGCCTGTTGTTCCAGATGTATATAAGAGTAATGCTGGGTCTTCAGCTTCTGTTTCTTCACATTCAACAAGTTTGTTACTTTTCATTGCTTCGTCAAAAAACACTTGTCCGGGACTTAGCTCTGTATTCTCTCCTATCCTCCTCACTATCAAACACTTTATGGCTTTTTCAGACAATTCAATAGCTTTTTCAGCGTTTTTCTTCAATTCTATGAGATTACCCCTTCTATAGTAGCCATCGCATGTGACTAAAAACTTTGGAGATGCATCTTGTAATCTTTGTGCAACTGCATTCGGTGAAAATCCAGAAAAAATGGGTGCGAAGACCGCGCCTATTTTGAGTGATGCGAATAGCGTTACGACTGTTTCTGGAAGCATTGGCATGTAGCACGCGATTACATCCCCTTTTTTAACTCCATTTTCTTTAAAATAGTTTGCAAGTCTTGATACATGATCTTTTAACTGTGAGTAGCTATACTCTCTTATCTCTCCCTTCTCGCCAAACCAAATAAAAGCAAGTTTATCTGTTTTATGCTTTTCAAGTGCGTTATATTCTACATTAACTTTTCCTCCAACAAACCATTTTGCCCATTCTATACCATCTGATATATCTAATACTTCTTTATAATTTTCAAAAAACTCAATTTCTAAATAATCTACTATGTCTGACCAAAATTTTCTAATATTATCATGACTAAATTTTACTAGTTGCCTATAATTTTCAAATTTTTTTTCTTCCATATATTTTGTAACGTTTGCTTCTTCAATTACTTCTTTGGGAGGTTTCCAGAGATATGTCATCAATCATAAATCATAGTAAGAGGATAAAATCTTTATGAAAATTGGCTTTATAGGCCTTGGAAGAATGGGCAGTAGGATGGCAATGAATGTTCTTTCGCAGTTCAAAGAACTTTATGTGTATAATAGAACCAAAGAAAAAGCCAAAAATCTATTGGATAAAGGTGCTATATGGTGTGATAGTCCAAAGGAAGTAGCAATGAATACAGATGTTGTTATAACTATGCTGAGAGATTCCCAATCCGTTCGTTGGGCCTTATTGAGTGAAGTAGGAGCTTTTAATGGAGCAAAGAAGGGTATGTATTTCGTTGATATGAGTACAATTCAGCCTAAAGTTACGATTGAAATTGCTCTGGAAGCGTCTAAGAGGAATCTTCATTTCATCGACGCACCTGTGATAGGAAGCGTAGATCAAGCTGCTGAAGGAACACTTACAATAGTCTGTGGTGGTTCAGAAGAAGATTTCAAAGTGATAAAACCTATTCTGCAATCCATGGGCAAGAATATTTTTTATGTAGGCCCAGCAGGCAGCGGTTCTAAACTTAAGCTGATTAATAATGCATTGATCGCCAACTTTCCGATTATTTTCAGTGAAGTTATTAATGTAGCTCGTAAAGCTGGTTTAAGAGATGAGATCGTTTTAGGGGTTTTGAAAGCTGGCATATTTGGGAAAGCTATTGAGTACTATGAAAAAAGGATCATCGGAAAAGATTTTACAACAAGATTTTCCCTGGATTTAATGCTGAAGGATATTAAGTACTTCAAGGAATTGGCAGAAGATTTGGCTGTAAAACCCTTGTTGACTGCGCGTTTAGAAGAATTATATCAAGAAGCATTCAATAAAGGGTTAGGAAATCTAGACTATACAGCTATATCATTACTGCACGAAAAATCCTAGGTTTCATCTAATTTCAACATTTCTTTTTTTATTTTTTCAACTGTTTGTTCTTCGTCGATTATTCTTACAACCCTATAACCTGAAATTTCTAGCAACTTGATCACTGCAGCCTTGAATTTCTTTCCTTTCTGGTTTGATTTTCTCATGAAAAGAGCCTCATATGGAATTCCCAATTCTGTTAATTCTTCTTCGGTTTCTTTCCTAATGGTTTCTGGTCTATTGGTTACTATAACAATTTTTCTTCCATTTTTTAGGTATTCAGTATCTATGTCCTTTATTATTTCATGAATTGGCTTATCCATCTTCAAGTATTTTTCGCTATAGAAGAGCTTGAAGAATTCTTCTTTTTTATCCTTATCGAGGTTCCTAGGATCTGTATTTATGGGCAGTTGTAATTCATTTAGACATGCATTTTTCCTTTGCTCTACGTCAAAGATCACATTATCGAGTTCGCAGACAACGAGTTCTGCATCGCTTTCGATATCAAGCTCAAGAGGTCTGCATTCAGCATTATATGGACATCTTAAGCAAGTGTTATATTCTCCTCTCAGTGCAGCTTCCTTCAGAGGAGGCCTTTTATTTGCTATGTGCTCATGAAGTGTTATTGTCCTCTCTTTCAAAATGTCATAGTACTTAGGATCTTTTATAATTTCGAAGGCTCTCTTTTTTCCTCCCCTTTTATC
>JAJPJK010000017.1 GCA_021324265.1 Thermoproteota archaeon
AAGTTGTTGTGTTGTACTCTATAACCTGTGAATACCTTTATTGAACCATTGTCCATTTCTACAGGTATATTAACAGTGATTATTCTTTGTGGTTTCTTTAAGACTTCCAAGACTTCAGAATCCAGGTTGATAAGTTTTGCGGCATTTTCGAGCTGTTTAATGGCCACTTCATATGGAGACACGGTCGCCGGCATAGGAGCATGTTGAGATACTATTCTATATATAAAAAGTTGTTTAGTTTAGAGGTCTTTCTCTAATAAATACCCTACTATCCTATATCCGTTCTTCTCGTAGAATTTCAAGGCATTTTCGTTATCCTTCCAAACTAATAATCTCATTTTCTTAGAATTCTTCTCTAGTGAGATTCTTTCAATGTAATTTAGTAAAGCAGTACCGATTTTTCTGCCTCGATATTCTTTCTCGACAAATAGGTCGCTGATGTAAGCCCATTTAGTCCTTACCTTAAATGGTTCGCTTGCGTTTATGTTGAAGAGAGAATAACCAATAATTTTGCCTTCATCTTCCGCAACAATGATTGAATTTCTATCTTTAGCTAGGATATTGGAAGCGAGCTCTATCCAATATTTCCGATTTTCTTCATTGGCTAGTACATTATTATCGCTCGCTTTTGGCTCATCAAGAAGCTTCATCGCGAGTTTAGATACTTCTTCTATTTCCTGATAATAGATCGGTCTTATCTTAAGCATGAAAATTAAATAGATCAACAGAATAAAACTTAATTGTGCGGAGGTTCCCGAGCCAGGTCAAAGGGGCAAGGTTCAGGCCCTTGTGCGTTAAGCGCTGCGTGGGTTCAAATCCCACCCTCCGCACTATCTTTGTAAACTTAAATATCTTTGTGATTGAATGAACACAGTAATGGACTTCATAAAATATTATGAAGATGAATATGTCGATCATACGGTTTATTTTAAGCTCGCCAGCTACGAAAAAAGATCCGAGCGAAAAGAAGTTCTTACTAAGTTAGCACAACAAGAGAAAGCGCATATGGAATTTTGGGCTAAGCAATTAAAAGGAAAAATATATTTACGCTCATCATTAAAATTAAAGATCTATTTTATCGTTTTATTAAGGTATTTATTTGGTTTGACCTTTGCAATTAAATTTCTCGAAAGAAATGAAAAGAAGGTAATATCAGAGTATAAGAAGGCTCTTAATGTTTTCGATGGTACTAACAAACAAGAATTGGAGGAGATCATTAAGGATGAAATAGAGCATGAGAGCTACTGGATTTCACAGATTAAAGAAAACTCAGTTACTTACATAGGTTTTATAGTTTTAGGTCTAGCTGATGCAATCGTAGAAATAACTGGCGTGCACGCTGGCTTCCTGGGCGTAACGACTTCTACGGTAGTTGCTGGTATTGCAGGTCTCGTCGTTGGAGTATCGGCTTCAATTGCTATGGCAGCTGCAGCATATCTTCAAGCAAAACAAGGAGAGATAGGTAACCCTAGGATATCTGCCATTTATACTGGAATTTCCTATATTCTTGCAGCAGCTGCTCTTGCTACTCCTTACTTCCTTACACATATTATGTGGGTAGCCTTTCTTGCTTCCTTACTAGTTGCGCTATCACTGCTAGCTTATTTCAATTTTTATTCAGCAGTATTATCTGAAAGGGAGTTTAGTAGAGATTACTTAGTTAATTCTGCCTTAGTATTAGTTACTGCATTTATATCCTTCTTCTTCGGCGAATTTCTAGGTCAATATTTCGGCATAGCTGGTTTGTTCCATGCACTTCTTCTATGGTAAATATTGAAAGGCTCTCAACTGGCATCCCTGAACTGGATAAGCTTATAAGCGGTGGAATTCCTAAGGGATTCTTTATTGCTCTTACAGGCGAGCCGGGTACAGGCAAAACGATAGCGTGTATTCATTTTATATCACAAGGAATCAAAGATGGCGATAAATGCATATATGTTACTACTGAAGAATCTGCATCCTCTATAATTACACAGGCTAGCCAATTCAACATAAATTTTCAAAAGGCTATCCAAGAAAACAAGCTAATAATAATCGATGCTCTAATGGGCAAGGAAGATGAATGGTCTTTGAAGAGTCTAGAAATTGAGGAGTTGATAAATAAAGTAATCGAAGCTAAAAAGAAACTCGGCTATGGGAGGGCTAGACTCGTCGTAGATTCTCTTTCTGCTTTCTGGCTAGATAGGCCAGCAATGGCGAGGCGCCTTTCATATTATGCTAAAAAGGTCCTTTCTAAGTGGGATTTCACAGTTTATGGTACATCGCAATATGCAATCAGTACATCTGAAGCCTTTGGGTGGGGTGTTGAACATATTGCAGATGGTATAATACGATTTAGGAGAGTTGTGAGGCATGGTAGGCTTCACAGGTATCTTATGATCGAGAAAATGAGGCAGACTGAGCATAGTTTATATATGTATGAGATCGAAATTGTTGACAGATTGGGAATCGTTATTCTTGGTCCCATTTCTGAGAGGAAAGAAGACTATGCATTACCTAAAAAAGTTAAAGATAGGATGATTGAAGCAAAAGAAAAAGGTTCAGATGAAATAGGTGGAGAAGAATTTGATAGTTGAACATTATAATAAAGAATCTGTACTTGAAGAGATATTGAATTTTTCAAAAGATAAATGGCTTGCGATAGTTACTCAAGACGGCTTTTTCAGAAGATATTACAAACATAGACCTTTGAAAGCTTCCAGTTTAGCTGAACTGAAAGAATTGATAGCAATGCTTAGAGCCAGATCGATTTTTGCTTCTGTTAACTTATACAATAGGCTTGAAACAGTTGAAGATATAGATCCTAGAAATGTATACGCATCTACACCAACTATAGATATCGACGGCTCTCTCGAAAACTGGAAATCAACGATACAAGTAACGAAAGAAATAATTCATGAGCTGAATGATTTAGGAGTAAGTAAGTCGATCATAGTTAAATGGTCTGGTAACGGTTGCCACGTACATCTTAATCACAAAGGATTTTCAAAAGAAATCCTCCTAAAATATAACCCCGTAGATCTTGCATATGCTATTGTCGAGCTCATAATAAAGAGAATAGAACCAAAGATTTTCGGCGAGAACAAAGGAATAAAGCTCGAAAATAAAATTGATGATAAACGTGTCTTTACTTGTCCATTGAGTTTCCATAGAGAATTGGATGTAGTTTGTGTCTGTATAGATCCAGAAAAAATCGATGATTTCGATATAAGTTGGGTAGAACCGAATTCCTTTAACCATTATAAATTTTGGGATATAGCTGAATATGGTGAATTGGATGGACTCGCTGAGCTTGCTTACAATGAAATTGGGCCAAGAAGAACAAAGAGATACCGCAGAAAGTATTTGAAAGTGGATGAGCAGATCATGAGAACTTTTAAGAGATTCAGCTCAATGACCGATTTAGACCAAAAGACTTAAATATTAAGAAAGATGCAATTAGCAAAATTTAATGTCGAAAATAAATGCCCTGTTGATGCTGGAAGACGGAAGTTTTTGGAAGGGTCGGGGCTTCGGTTCAATTCGTAAGGTTTTCGGGGAGGTCGTCTTCAATACTGGTATGGTTGGTTACACGGAAGCTTTTACAGATCCATCTTACAGAGGACAGATATTGGTAACCACCTATCCACTGATCGGAAACTATGGTGTCCCTGAAATGGAAAAGGATGAGTTTGGTCTTCCTTTAAACTTCGAATCTGAATCCATCCAGATAGCCGGGCTTGTAGTTCAAGAGGCATGTTCAATTCCCAGCCATCCACATTCGAAATTATCGCTTCATCAATGGCTTGCTAATCATGGTGTGCCTGCTATTGAAGATGTTGATACTAGAGAAATAACGAAGAGATTAAGAACAAGGGGTGTAATGATGGGTGCTCTTGTTACAAGTTATGACGAAATATCTGAGGATCAAGTCTATAGCGAGCTGAAAAAAGTTGAGAGATATGATTCAAAATTCTTTGAGCCGAACTTAAAGGAACCTGTAGAATATGGGAAGCAAGGTCCTTTATTGGCTTTCATAGATTGTGGTGCTAAATTGAGCATAATAAGAAACTTGCTTAGGCAAGGGTTTAGGGTTTTAAGGCTTCCGTATAATGTTGATTTCGAAGAACTGTTATCTTATAAGCCCAAGGGCTTAGTGATAAGCAATGGTCCAGGCAATCCTAAACGATATACTAAAACCATAGAACTAATAGCTCAGGCAAGAGAGATGAAACTACCAACATTGGGCATATGCTTGGGCAATCAGCTCATAGCATTAAGTTATGGAGGGGATACTTTCAAAATGAAGTATGGTCACAGAGGTCAAAATAAGCCCTGTATCAATTCATTAGATAATAGAGTATATATTACTAGCCAAAATCACGGTTATGCAGTAGATCCAAGCTCAATAAAAAATACATCGCTAAAAATATGGTGGGTAAATGCCGATGATTCAACAATAGAAGGTTTGATCGATCAAGAAAACAAAGTTATTTCAGTTCAATTCCATCCTGAAGCTAATCCAGGTCCCTTTGATACGCTTTTCGTATTCGAGCTTTATAGAAAAATGGTTGAGAAGGCTGATTTCCATGCCTAAGCTTAGCTCAATAAAGAAAGTCCTAGTTCTCGGTAGCGGTGCTATAAAGATAGCTGAAGCTGGAGAGTTCGATTATTCCGGTAGCCAATGCTTAAAGGCCCTGAATGAAGAAGGCATAGAAACTGTACTTGTGAATCCAAATATCGCTACTATACAAACCGATAAGCGTATGGCGGACAAGGTATATTTTCTTCCTGTCAATAGTAAGTACCTTGCAGAAGTCATTGAAAAAGAAAGACCCGATGGAATACTCCTTGGCTTTGGGGGTCAAACAGCACTGAATTGTGGTGTTGAGCTGAAAAGAAAGGGCATACTAGATAAATATGGCGTAAAAGTGCTAGGAACATCTGTTGAGGCAATAGAAAAAGCAAGCGATCGAGAAAAATTCAGGCAAACAATGATCAATGCTAATTTGCCGGTAGCAAAAAGCCATAGTGCATATTCTGTTGAAGAAGCAAAAAAATACGCAAGAGAGCTAGGCTATCCTGTAATGATAAGAGTCGCTTTCACACTTGGAGGTAAGGGAGGTGGGATTGCAAAGAATGAGGAAGAATTAGTCGAGATTGTAGAACGAGGCCTAGCACATAGCCTCATCAAGGAGGTTTTGCTTGAAGAATATCTTGGTGAACTGAAGCAGATAGAATACGAAGTTATGCGCGACTATGCAGGAAATGCTATAACCATATGCAACATGGAAAACATTCTTGGCATGAGAATACATACAGGCGACAATATAGTCATAGCACCTTCACAAACGATTAATAATTATGAGTATCATAAGCTAAGAGAGGCCTCGATCAAGGTTGTGCAGACCATTGGCGTAGTTGGCGAATGCAATGTTCAATTTGCTCTTGATTCAAGCAGCTACAACTACTACATTATAGAAATAAATCCGAGAATGTCAAGATCTTCAGCTCTTGCTTCAAAGGCCACAGGCTATCCCATAGCTTACATGGCAGCCAAGCTGGCCATAGGTTACACGCTACCGGAGCTCTTGAATAAGATAACTAAAATGACCACTGCAGCATTTGAGCCTTCTTTAGATTATGTTGTGCTAAAGATGCCTAGATGGGATTTCGATAAGTTTCCACGTGTTGACAGGAGACTTAGGACTCAGATGAAATCTGTTGGAGAAGTAATGGCAATTGGAAGAAGTTTTACCGAAGCAATACAAAAAGCCTGTCAGAGCCTGGAGAACGAAGCAGTTGGTTTGGGATATTATGGCAAGAGTTTAATGAAGAGTGAGGAACTGATTGAATACATAAAAACCCCAAAGTGGGATCGCATTTTCAGAATAAAAGATGCGCTAATGCAAGGTGTTACCGCAAAAACAATTGTACAGGCAACAAGAATAGATCGTTGGT
>JAJPJK010000009.1 GCA_021324265.1 Thermoproteota archaeon
ATCTGTTCGCGAAATATTCTCGCGCAACTTAGGTATACGTGGTGGACCTGCACCAGTGAGAGCTTTAATTCCTGAGCTCATAGATGATGTGCTCAACGAGAGAATAAAGCCTAATAAGGTATTCGATTATACAACAAACCTTGAAGGAATACCAGAAGCTTATGCTCTAATGGATCAACGCAAAATAATCAAGCCACTTGTCAGAGTTAGATAAACTTTGTTCTAATATTGAAGCAAGGTAATTGCTGAGAAGAAATCCTTAAATGAAAAATCTCTTTCGCCTAAGAATGCAGCCATTAAACTTTCATCAGCCTTTGATAGCAATTTAGCCTTTTTCTTAGTATTCAGATTTATCAAACGAGCTAACAACTTAGCGTTCAAATTTATTCTTCTTTCGATTTTCTTTATCAATCCAGCATGACCGAAAAATTCCAGTGCAGAGTAAATAGAAAACCTTATGCCCTCCCCTGTTGTTGGCATTACGAATCCTGCGGCTTCGCCTATGATCCTGATATTACCTATGGCCCTTTTTTTCAATACACCACCAATAGAAACGGATGCGCCTTGCCTCTTCTCTTTAAAAATCCTTAATCCGAAAGCTTCAATTTTTTTATCGAGTATCTTTTTGAGTTCGATGCCGCTATAAAAACCACCTATGCCAATGTTATAAGTGTCCTTTCCATATGGAAAAATCCAGAAATAACCTCTATCGAGAAGATCGAAAAGTAGTTGATCATTTTCTATGACGCCATTGGCCACAGCATAATCCCTCAAAACAGGTATGACTCTATATGAAGAATACATTTCTCTATCTAAATTCCTGAATGCAGTTAAATAGCCTGACGAATCGATTATATAATCTGCGTTTTCCTCCTTGAACTTAAAAAACTTCCCCATTTCTATCTTTCCTCCTTTTTTAATTACTACATCTGCAAGATCTTGCAAAAAAGCAGCCTTGTTTATTATGATCCCCTTGTCCTTGAATGGTGAGCTTATAGTTCGTAAATAAACACCCTCGAAATAAATATTCACTTGCTTGAACCTAGTGAGTATCCACTTATGGTTTTCATGAATATCAAAAGGTAATACTTCAAGCGCCTCTCCATGAAGCGCTTCGCCGCAAGGCTTGAAAGCGAATACGTTCCTCCCTTCATATACCTTAACATCATGCCCTCGTTCCAATGCATGATATGCAAAGGTTAAACCTGCTGGACCTGCTCCAATTATTAAGAACTTCATGTCATGCTTCAGCTTTCCTTATATGCTATTGCCTCGATTTCAACAATTGAACCCATGGGGAGAGAATTGACGAAGACCATAGATCTTGCAGGAAAACCTTCCTTGAAGTAGGATGAGTATACTTCATTGAACACCCTAGCTTGTGTTGGATCTGCAAGATATACTGTAACTTTCGCGATATCTTCAATTCTAAGGTCATTTTGGCTCAGAACATCTTTGAGATTCTCCATTACTTGCTTAAATGCCTGTCTTGGATCAGTTTCGACTACTCCTTTTTCGTTCAAAGGTATAACGCCAGAAATGAAGAAAAAGGAAGATGCTTTCTTAACCAGTGAGTAAGGCCCAATTGGCTTATACATAACTTAACTATACTTTTTCTAGGAATAAAATGGCTTCGTCAATGCTTTTAAATATACTCTCTTCTCCTCCCTTCTCTAAAGAGATTGATTCTATATCGAAATTGTTGATGAGATCTCTTAGAGTTAGATTCCCAAAAGCTTGAAACCACTTCACTTGCAATCCTGTGGTTTTATCCTCCACTTTTATTGCTTTCCCCAATACTAGTGAATATTTGACTTTTTTAAAATCTATTCTGAGTAAAAACTTTTTGTTCATAGCCAACTCTCTTAATCTATTCAATTTTGCTTCCAATGAGACTTTTTTCTAATCTTTTCTTTTAAATTTTAGCAAGAAATCAGCAAGATTATCTATAGCAACCTCATACTGTGTTCTCTCCTTTAGATTTCTCACTGCAACTTTTCCTTCACGCAATTCCTTTGAACCTAATATTATGAAAAGATCATAGCCAAGCTTCGAGGCCTTGGCCAATGCCTGAGCGATGTCTTTTTCTCCAGTTTCTATTACTGCTTGGAAATCATGCTTCCTTAGAATTGCAGCTATTTCAAAAACTTTTGATACCAAAGAATCACTTTGATCAAGCGCAAATATCATTGCACTGGATAAGTTTTTTTTGAATTCCTTCTTCAGTAACAAAGCTATTCTATCTATCCCAAGCGCACATCCTGTAGCTGGCGTCTTCGGTCCACCGTAATATTCGATGAGCAAGTCATATCTTCCGCCTCCTCCTATTGAAACCTCCAGTTCCTTATGCTGGAATTCGTAGATGATGCCTGTATAATACTCTATACCCCTCGCAAAAGATAGATCGAGAACAATTTCTTTTATGCCTATAAGTCTTAGAACATCATATATGTACTTTATATCATTTACAGTTTCTTTCAATTCTTCATTCTTCAAAAGATGGAGAGCTTCAGAGATCTTCGCTTCAGCAGTTCCTTGGAGATTCGCAAGCTGCGATATGGATTCATATGCCTCATTACCTTTTTCATATTTATTGAGCTCTTTCTTTAGATCATCGAACTTACGCTTATCAGTCAAGTAAAGGAAATAAGGCAAAGAACCATATTCAACACCTGCATTCAAGAAAATTTTCTTTATTAGATCCATGCTACCTAGCTTAAGGCTAACTTCTCCGAGTTCTAACGTTTCGAAAATGTCATATGCAAGCCTTATCACCTCGATATCTGCAAGCGCACTTTTAGAGCCTAGATGCTCAAAACCGGCTTGCCAGAATTCCCTGTATCTAGCTTTTTGAGGCTCATCGTATCTAAATACATTGGCAAAGTAGGAAATCCTCAATGGCTTAGGCATGACCTGTAGCTTATTTATGAATACCCTTGCAACGGAAGGAGTTAATTCAGGCCTCAACGCAATTTTTCTCCCTGAAAGGTCATCGAAAACATACATCCTTTTGGTTATTTCATATCCAGATTTCTCAGCGAATAGCGAATAATATTCTATCGTAGGAAGTATCGCTTCTCTATAACCGTACTTGTAACTAATCTCTCTACTTATGTCAATAATATAGAGTAATTTTTCAGCCTCATCATAGAGCAGATCGCGCATTCCTCTAACAAGCTGTGGCTTCTCCTGCTTCATATCGATGCTAAGAAAAAGCATAGGAGAGATAAAAACATAGCAAATAAATATCTGTTCTTCGTTATGTATGCTTGATTTTTCTCAGGCTTTTTGAGCACTAAATAACTATAATACATGAAGATAAAGTCTGCTAAAATTAAGAGTGGTATGAAGTAAATGTTCAAATATCCCAAAATGAATGGAGTGAAGCTGAGTGCTACAGCTATTGCTATGAACACAAAGGCAAGCTTCGATGCGAAATCAGGACCTTTCGTATTTGCTATGGTTTTTATTCCTATAGCCCTATCTCCTACAATATCTACAATACCTTTCACGATCTCTCTGCTCAAGTTAGAAAGAAAGGATAAGATGCATAAAATCATGATGGTGAAGAAATTGTTCATGCCTACTAGACTTGCGCCATATATAAAGGGCAACGTTGTAGTATAGGCTACTGCGATGTTGCCAAGAAGGCCTCTTCGTTTGAGCAGAAAGTTGTAAAGATATGCAACGATGATGCCACTAAATGCTATGGCAATGGAAATGGGATTGAGCAAAGATAAGGCTATGATGATGCCCATTACTGCAAGTAAAATAGCATAATAAAATGCGAAACTCCTTGTTATTAGGCCGGCAGGTATAGGTTTCTTGGGGAAGTTTATTGCGTCTATTTCATAATCAACATAATCATTAAGAGCCATGGAAGAAGCTGAAAGGAAGAAACCTACTAAAAAAGGTAGCAAAAGATTTGAGACACCTAAAACTTCTCCAAACAGGCTTGATAATGGAACTGAATACCAGTTGTGATTGGATATTTGAAGGCCGACCAATACACCTATGCCCATCATTATTGAATTGGGGATCCTAATGATCTTCAACGCTCCTTTTAACTTAGTGCTCATAAGTTGATCTTAGAGGCCTCATAGAAAGAAACATCGCTATTCGAATCTATTACAGCGAAAACCATTGTCTTACGCATCCTTATAGCAAAGGCAAGGATTTCATTGAGCTTCTCTATTTCAAGGCTTTCGCCCTCATGCAAAATAGAAACAATGTATTTTGCAGCCTCTTCCTTTATGGAACTTCCTTTTTCATAAAGCAAGAAATCATATGGTCCTCCATAGCCCTTGCGAACCAAGTAATTCTTTTCTCTAAGTTTGAGATAAACAAGGAATTTCTCCCAAACTCGACGATCGTTCTTTAAAAAATATTTCAGTGCATCATCGAAGCTCAAATCATTGTTATTGTATTCTATCGAGGCCTGATTCTTGAAAAGCAAATAGAGCGCTTCAAAGTTTTCCAATCTAAGATCATCACCTTCTTCAAAGCCATACCCTTGATCCATTAGCCTAGCAGCATATTTTTTAGGTATCTTTACATTGAAATTCTCATCCATGATGAGCTTGAGATTCATATAAAGATAATATTAGGCTATCTTTAATACATCTATGCTCATAAACATTAGGTATGAAGATGGAGAGGTCAAGTTCATCGATACTACGCTATTACCAAATAAGTTCAGAATAGTTTCTACAAAAGATCCTGATGTGATAATTGAAGCGATAAGGAAGATGAAGATTAGAGGTGCTCCTGCAATCGGTGCAGCATCTGCACTTTGCTTAGCTCTGGCTGCGAACAAAGCTCAGAAGAATAATAAAGAAGAACTGAAAAAGATCATCGATGACTATGCTAGGAAGCTCATCGAAGCAAGGCCTACTGCATATAACATGTACTATGCTATCAAGCGAATTCAACGCGTCATTGAGGAAAATGACAATGATATAAGACAAAAGATTCTCGATGAAGCACTTAAGATATGTGAAGAAGACATAGAAGCTAATAGGAAAATAGCAGAATTGGGGGCTTCTCTAATAAAGGATGGAGACAGGATCTTAACACATTGCAACACTGGCGCGCTTGCAACAGTGGGCATAGGAACAGCATTGGGAATAATTTCCTATGCAGCTAAAACGAAGAAAATATTTGTCTACGCAACAGAAACAAGGCCTGTGCTCCAAGGGGCTAGGCTTACTGCATGGGAATTAAGGGCCCAGAAAATACCTTATAAAATTCTTCCAGATAGCGCTGTAGGCTACTTACTGAAGAGAGGAGAAGTTGACAAGATATTTGTGGGAGCAGATAGGATATTCTCGACAGGCCATGTCATTAACAAAATAGGCACTTTTACTATTGCAGTTTTGGCTAAACGCTTCAACATTCCTTTCTATGTTGCAGCGCCTACGAGCACGATAGATTTCAAGAATAAGGTTGAGGATGTTAAGGTTGAGGAGAGATCGAGAGAAGAAGTTATAAGGATAAAAAGACTTTACATCGCTCCAAAGGATGCAAATGCCTTTAATCCTGCTTTCGACATCACAGATCCTGAGCTAATCGATGCGATAATAACTGAAAAAGGTATTGTATACAGACCTTTTGAAAGAAGTCTCAAAGAATTGATATTATAGGTATATTCGAATCTTTGCTAACCCTGATTTCCAGTTCCTTTAAAATTTTCTTATTTTTCACCTGTAAAAAGGCCATAGCTATTATTTTTGAATCCATCCTAGCCCTCCTCAACAACGTAACCAATGCTAGATAGTCATCCGGAACATCCAAGCTATGACCAACGATTAATATGCGATCGTTTGGCTTTATGGAATGCTTAGGTAAAGCTATGCTTTTCCTTATCTCAGCGCCAGTGCTTGAGCTCTTTATTACATAGTTATATTCAATTCGCTTTTCTGGAAAGAGATACCTTTCCTCATATGCCAAGATGAGCTTAGATTTCGATAACATAGCTAGAGAATAGCCCAAAAAGGCATCTTTGTAAGCGAAACAGACTACTTTGTTGAAGTTAGATGGTAGCAATGAATGGAGGATGTAAGATGAGAAAAAATAGTAAAATTGAGGATTGATTACTTGGATGCCGGACTCTTCCTGAAGCTTGCTCATAAGTTTCATCATCAACTTCTTATCCAGACTTTTAGTTATGATCACTTCAGCCTTGCTAACACTCGGCAATACATGACCAGATAAATATCTAGAGAGTGTTGAAGGATCGATGTTGAATATGCTTGCAAGTTCTCTATAAGTAGAGAAGCTTTTTATTGAACGTAGAAGTTCCACAGCGAATATCTTCATCTGATTCAAGCGTAGCTTATTTTCTTCAGACTTAGGATCTTGAGAGTTGGACGATTCATCATCCAAGAACATTTTCGCAAATAATTTTCGAAAAAGTTTAAATACTTTTCCCATAACAAAGTAAAACAAGGAAAAGCGTAGGTGGGACAAAAACCTATTCAGGTAGGTAAGAAGGAAAAAGTCATTGGAAAACATGTATACGGAAATCTGTACGAATGCGATTTAAACGCGATTTCTAACGAAGAATATCTCAAAGAAACAGTAATCAATGCTGCAAAAATTGCTAACATGCACCTAGTAGATATTCATTCATGGAGTTTCGAGGGGCCCAAAGGTGGAATATCTGTAATCGCCTTAATATCTGAAAGCCACATATCGATCCATTCATGGAAAGAATACAATTATGCAAGCGTCGACGTATATACCTGTGGTTACAAGAGCAAACCAATGAAGGCCTTTAAATACATCCTCGAAAGACTAAAACCCAAAAAATACAATCTACACAAGGTAAAAAGGCTAGGATATAAACTATACTAAATTTTTTATTTTCTTGGTCTCCTTTCTCCTTTAACTATGTAGAGTACAGCCTCAGCTATATATGAAGCATGATCAGCTATCCTTTCTAAATACCGCAATATCAGCGTTGCAGAAACTGCGCATCTCAAATCTTGTGGCTTTTCCTTTATCAGATTTGATAGATGGGATTCATAAATGTCATCGATATCATCATCCATCTTATCGACCTCTTCTGCTTTTGCGAGATCTTTATTTATGAAGGCTTCAATGCTGAGATTAATCATTTTATGAACTATGTCATTAGCTTTAATTATCTTAGTTTGGTCGCAAGATGATAGATCGCCAAAAACTTCAAGGACTTGCATAATGTCATAAGCGTATCTTCCAAATCTTGAAAAGCCATAAGCTATCTCCATACAAGACTTAATGTATCTTAAATCCGAAGCAACTGGCTGATATCTCGCTATTAGCTCAACTGCAAGCTCACTAACTTCATCTTGTAATATCCTAAGCGTCTCAGAGTTATTGAATATCTTCTCAGTCAGTCTTTCATTCTTTAAATAAGCACGCACAGCTAGTTCAACAGTTTCCCTCGATAGATTAGCCATCCTTATTATCTTGGAATTAAGCCTAGCAAGACCTTCGTCTATTAGCCTCATCCAAACTTACCTGTGATATATCTTTCAGTTAACTCGTTTTTAGGAGTTTCGAACAGTTCCTCTGTAGGTGCGAATTCGATGAGCTTACCTAGATACATAAATGCTGTGTAATCAGCGATCCTCGCAGCTTGTTGCATGTTATGTGTTACTATGACAATTGTATATTCCCTTTTAAGCTCTACGAGAAGTTGTTCAATCTTCGAAGTAGCTACTGGATCCAGTGCAGAAGTTGGCTCATCTAACAGAATTACCTCTGGATTATATGCTATCGCTCTAGCGATGCATAACCTTTGCTGCTGACCGCCAGATAGACTTGCACCTGATTTATGCAATGCGTCCTTAACTTCATCGAGTAAATAAGCCTTCTTAAGCGAATCCATAACGATCTCGTCAATTTTCTTCTTATCCCTAATACCATTTATCTTCAGCCCGATCGCAACATTGTCATAGACTGAAAGCATAGGAAATGGGTTTGGTTTTTGGAAAACCATACCCATGTGACGCCTTATCTCAACAGGATCTACTTTGCTATCGTAAATATTACCTTTGAAATTCTTTCCATAAAAATAGATTTCGCCTTCCACTCTATTGCCTGGTGTGAGTTCATGGAGGCGATTCAAGCAGCGAAGGAAAGTAGTTTTTCCGCATCCTGAAGGACCTATTATTGCAGTTATGTTGTATCTAGGAATTTGAAGACTCACATTATATAGAACTTGCTTCTCTCCATACCAAGCATTGAGATTTTTGACATCGATGATGATATCCATATTTATCTTATCATCCTTCTTTCGATTAAAATTCTCAATGCTATATTAAGGATTAAAACGACAAGTATCAGCAATAGAGATGCTGCCCAAGCTTGTGCTCTATAATCTTCATACGGAGATAACCCATAGGTAAATATCGCCAAAGGTAAGGCTCCAATTCTATCATAGAAACTCGTAAACCAATAAAAACTCCCCAATACTGTAAGTAGAAGCGGTGCTGCTTCTCCAGCTATCCTCGAAAGTGCCAGTATATAAGACAATATTAGCCCTCCTCTAGCATAGCTAAGCGATATTGTTAAAACCATTCTCCAGCGTGGCATACCCATAGCCAATGCTGCTTCCTTTATAGAAGTAGGCACTAAATTAAGTGCTTCTTCAACAGATTTTGTCACTATCGGTATCATCAAAAGCGCAAGAGATATAGATCCTGCAATCGCAGAGAAACCTGTCGGGCCTATGCAAATGCTGCCTAAGCATAGAGCATTGATTCCAAATAACTTGAAAATGTCTCCTCTGACAATGATTACATAGACGAATATGCCTATAACTATTGCTGGAAATTCAGCAAAGACATCAACAAAAAACCGAACAACAGGAGCAAATTTATGCTCTCTGTATTCAGATATAAATATTCCCATTAGTAATCCTACGGGGAATCCTATTAAAGAGGCTACAGCTGAGAGAATAATTGTTCCTTGAATATAGTTGCCTATACCTCCGCCTGGAATTCCAGGTGGTGCTGGGAGATTTGTTAAAAGACTAAAAGAAATTGCAGAAATTCCGTTCGCAATAACTTCCGCCAATATCCAGATCAAGGGAACGAGAGTTATTATCAGAGCTAGAGAACAAATAGCTACAAAAAGGATGTTATAAAGTTTTATTTTCTTGATCATATCGCTAGCCTCATGAATCTTGTTGTCCTGTATATTATCAGCCTTGCAACTACGATATTAGCAAGCGCTATAACGAAAAGTACAAAACCTGCAGCGATAAGAGCGCTATAATGCAAAGGGCTAGTCGCTTCTGTAAATTCATTGACGATCAAAGATGGCAATGTATAACCAGTAGCAAAAATGCTATTTGGGAAAAGATGGCTTCCACCTATCACCATAGCTACTGCCATAGCTTCTCCGAAAGCTCTTGCAAAACCTAACATTATTGCTGCAATGATCGTTAGTTTGATATGAGTGAAAATTATTCTTGCAGACTGATAACGCATCGCTCCCAAAGCTATGGCAGCTTCCTTTATACTAGCAGGCAGAAGTTCTATAGCTTCCTTAGTTATTGAAGTGATGGTTGGTAGTATCATAATTGCTAGCAATATACCTGCAGTCAAAATACCGTAACCTGTGATTGCCCCTCCGAAGCCTGGCAAGAAGTAAAAAGCACTTTGAAGCGGTACATATATGTTATCACGCAGAAATGGAACAAGAACCAATATCCCCCAAAGACCATATACTACACTAGGTACTGCTGCAAGAAGTTCAACGAGAGAAGTGATATAAATTTTCAATCTTGAAGGAACTAGCTCAGAAATGAAATACGAAGTAAGTAAAGCTACAGGTATCGCTAAAATTAAAGCTATGAAACATGTTAGGAATGAACCCAATATTACTGGTGCAATTCCGAAGACTCCTCTTACAGGATCCCATGTGCTACTTAAAATGAAATTAAAACCGAAAATATCGAATATTGATGAAGAGCCTCTATAAAGTTCAAAACCTAAGAGAAATACGATGACTACGAATAATGCCGAGATAAATAGAAGAATATAGAGAAAAATCTTATCTCCTCGCATCAAAGTTCTAAAAAACTATTGCTATAAATTCATTCCGTTGTATGTTACCATCGATAGCGTCTGTAGATCTAGATTCTGAACAGATTGTGGCAGTGGCACATAATATAGATTTGTTGCATATTGTTGCCCATCAGTAACGAGCCACTTTAAGAAGTTAACCAATGCTTGAGCTTTTTCTTTTGTCATGTTAGGAATCTTAGAGAGCTCTTTGTGTATAACGATATATGTGAAGGTGACAATAGGATAAGCGCCAAACAAGGTATGATTGCTTTTGGACATTTGTATAAATGTTCTTACCATGGATACGCTTGACCAATCTTGATCCCCTCTAGGAAGGGAGAGAGCTACATAGCTAACAGTTTTCGAGATGCTTTCTATAGTTGGAGCTACGAATTCTCCAGTGGATGGATTTTCGACATAACCATAGTTTATGTTGTTTTTCAAGGCATATGTAAACTCCACGTAGCCTATGCTATATGGAGTATTTTTTACTGCGCTAGCAACGCCTTCACTGCCTTTACCTCCCAAGCTATTTGTTCCAGGCCAATTCACAGATAATCCAGAACCTACAGTTTGTGCCCATTCTTGTGATACAGAAGAAAGATAATCTGTAAATACGCCCGTAGTTCCACTTCCATCTGATCTATGAACAGTCGTTATAGGCTGGTTTATATTAGCAAGTATTGGATTTAATTTAACCAATGCCGGATCGTTCCATTTCGTTATTTTCCCTAAATAAATATCTGCGATTACTTCACCTGTGAAATTTAAGTGTGTATTCGGTGGCAAATCTGGTATATTGTATGTTAACACCACTCCTCCTATAGCTTCAGGTATATGCAATGCATCACCGGCCTGCTGCCATGCCTGCGTGCTCAACGGAACATCTGTTGCGCCGAAATCCACTGCGTTGGCTAAGAATTGCTGTATACCTGCACCGCTTCCTATGGATGCATAATCTACTTCAACGCCATATTTTTGCTGGTAATAATAGGCTGCAGTTTGTAAGAAGTAAGTAACAAATGTTGAACCTGCTCCAGATATTCTGATCGGTTGAGATCCTTGCGAACCTGAAGTTCCTGGATTGTTTGAAAGCATCCAGTAAGCTACACCTCCAATTGCAACTATAGCTACTATAACTATACTCAATACCAACCTGCTCATCCCAGAGCTATCCATCACGGATTAGTGGCTATAGATAGATTTATTTATTAAGTATTTAGGTTATTTAGATATATCTTCATCTATATAGATTTTATTTATAGTATGTAGCTTAATTTTCTTATATGGTGAGAGAAATAAGAAGTCTACAGGTAACAGGAGGAGAAACCTATATAGTTTCTCTTCCAAAAAATTGGATTAAATCACTCAAGCTAAATCCACATGACAAAGTTGTAATGGTCGAGAACGAGGATTCTTCTCTAGCAATATATCCTGCAAAGCTACTAGATAAAAAAACAAAGCGTAGCGTAACGTTGATGTTTGAAGAATTGATGGATGAAAACACGCTCATAAGAGAATGTATAGGTAGCTACCTTGCAGGTTATACGAACATAAAGATAATCTTCGATAAGAAAAACATTCAGAAAAAGGCCTTTGTGAAAAATACATTGCGAGATAAGCTCATTGGAATAGAAGTAATCGAAGAGGGAATCGATAATATGACTATACAGGTATTCGCCGAAACTAAGGAGGCTGGTTTGATTAAGACATTGAACAGGCTTTTCAGCGTTGTTTTTCTCATGCTTGAGAATTTGCTTGAAGGCATGAAGGCCAATTTAGATATACTTAAGGAAGTTTCGAAGTTAGATGATGAAGTCGATAGATTTTATCATTTCATAACGAGGCAAATAAACCTAGCAATAGAAGATCCATACTCAATGCTCGATCTAGGCGTATCGAAGAAGACAGTTCTGATAGAATATAGACTCTTTTCTAAGACTTTGGAACGCATCGCAGATCACATTAGCCTAATATCCAAGAATTATGTCGAAGCTGAAAAGGAAATAGACAAGGATGTCATGGAAGAACTGCTTAATATAGGCAGCGAAGTTAAGGCACTTTTCATGAAGGCTTCAAATGCCTTCCTAGATAATAAAGTCAAGATGGCGAGGGAAAATGCGCTTGAGATTGAAGAATTCATAGCTGAGATCGATGCATCTTTAGAAAAAATTACAAGGCAAATAAGGGAAAGGGATGCACTGCCGCTTGTAAGGATGATTCTAGAAAGCTTCAGGAGAATTGCAGAGTATTCAATGGATATATGTGAACTCGCAATAAACATTGAGAAGTTAAATAAGTAGCGGGCCCTGTGGGATTCGAACCCACGACCCCCCGGTTAAGAGCCGGGTGCTCAACCTGGCTAAGCTAAGGGCCCTCAGTCTTCGACTTTAATATTTAATTCACGGATCCTTTTAATTATTTTTGAAGTATCGTATAAGTCCTTATTAATCCTTTCCTTCAAACGCATGACCTCAGCTTTTATCCCATTTTCCTCTAAAAACTTATGCAGTTTCTCTTCATCAACTCGCTGATCAGGGCCTAGTAAAATTATGTCTGGCTTTATTTTCTTTATTATTTCGAAGATATTTTCGCCTTTATTGCCTAGCATTGCTTTGTAAACATATTTTATGCTTTGCACAACTTCGAGCCTTTGTTTCTCACCTATCACAGGCTCTCTATTCTTGAATCTCCTAACATTCTCATCCCTAGCAACAACTACATATACCTTTCCCAGCTTGCTTGCTTGTTTGAATAAATAAATATGTCCAGGATGCAGGATTTCAAAGGTCCCAGTTACCATGACTTTTTTTACCATAGCTAAGAATTTAGTTGATTTTTCAAATAAATTAACGATGGAAAGGGTAATAGAGGAGCTTAAAGAACTAGGCATAATTAGACGTGAAGTTGTTGAGAAGGCATTGAAAGAAGTACCGAGAGCAGAGTTCTTGCCTGAAGAAGTTAGGCAATATGCGCATCTAGATACGCCAATACCAATTGGCTATGATCAAACTACATCTGCGATCCACATGGTTAGCATGCTATGCGAGGAAACAGAGCTTGAGGAAGGAGATGAAGTACTAGAAATAGGTACTGGCTCTGGATACATGGCATGTGTTTACAGTAAGATCACGAAAAAGGAAGTCTTTACAATAGAGATCATTCCAGAACTTGCGAAATTCGCAAAGAAGAACTTGAGGAAGCTTGGAATGGATGCTTTCATTCATGTTATCAATGCAGATGCAACGTTTTCATTGCCTTTTAGAAATGATTTCGACGTCATCATAGTTACAGCTTGCTCTAAAGATATTCCTAAGGAATACATTGAAAAGCTCAAAGATAGAGGGAGACTGATAATGCCTGTAGGCGCATACAAGTTCTCGCAAGATTTGATACTCATCAAAAAGATAGGAAAAAAGCAGGAAATGAAAAAGATAACTGAAGTGGCTTTCGTACCATTAAGGGGTATTGGAAGAATTTATAATGATTAGCTGAACCAAGCTTCTAGCCCTGTTTGGCCCTTCTTAAAAATGCTCGCACTTCTTAGCCTTTGAATCGCATTCTTAACCCTATCTTCAGAAAAGTCCTTCTCGCTACATAAGAAATCTATTATTCCCTTCTCATCAGGATAAGTCCATTCTATTTTATAATCCTTTCTCACTTCAGGCTCCAAAAAGAGCTTCTTTATCCTTTCATATTCTTCGCTATATTGAATGTTCAAGCTTGAAAGCGCCTTTTTGAGATTCCCATATGTCGTTATTAGATTTAGTGCCCTCTTAGGACCTATCCCCTCAAAGCCTTCATTGTAATCTGTGCCTATCAATATTCCAAGCTCAATGAGCTGCTCTCTGTTTATATGCAAACTGTTAAAGACATCGTTCAGTTCAATCAACTCTGGAGAAATCTCTACATATGCCTCAACCCTAGGAAGCTTCCTCTTACCAGAGATCGTCAAGTTCCTTACCAATCTTGGAGCACCATAGAGTAGAGAATCATAATCTTGGCTAGCAGCAGCCCAAGCATCGCCTTTAATGGCTAGATAAGCTGCTTGCGCTTCGCCTTCTGAAGGACTTTCTACATAAGGTATGCCCATTAGGCTAAGAAGTTTTTTGCTATCTTCGACCATCTCATCGCTCAATCTTACTGTACGCATGGCATAGGACTTAGCCTCTTTAAGCTCGCCTTTCTCATATGCCTCCTTGTACTTTTCCTCAGCTTCTTCCTTCAACTTCTTTCTCCGCTCTAATTCTTTCTGCTTTAAGCTAGGCGGCCTCCCATCAAAAACATAGACTGGCTTTATCCCTAGCTCTACTAAATTGACAGTCCTATAGAAAAGTCCAGAAATATGGCTGGTTATCTGCCCTAACCTGTTCATAAGAGGCGTCCCATCAGCCTGCCTAATAGCAGAAAGATACTGATAAAGTGCATTATAAGCATCGATCGCAATTATTTTACCTGCTAAATCTTCGAGTTTTATGTTTTTTCGGGGAATTATGTCAGCCAGATCTACCCCCATGATCTTTCAACATGATTATTTTCGTATCCCTTTGATTTATAACTAAAATTTTGTCCATGAGCTCAAGATACATAAGAGCCTTATAGACCTCTTTTTTTGAAGGTAGCTCAACTAGATTCTTTTTTATTTTAAAGGCATCCTTCAATTCTTCCATGAGTTCATCCTCACTCAAATTGTTCTTCTTTTTCAAAATATCATAGATGACATTCTCGAGCGGTAGCCTGTAATTCATAAAAATTGAAGCGCAGAGGGTTTTGTCTGGAAGAGCTGCCTCGATTTATTATACCAGTCTAGATAGAAGTTCACGAGCGCCTCATTTGCAGAGGGCCTTACCTTCTTAAGCACTTCAAGGAAGTGCTTCATGGAAACCCTTTCATCTTTATTCCTTATCGCCAAGAGTGCAGCCTCTCTGCATATACTCTTAATATCTGCACCAGTATACCAGTTCGTCATCTTCGCTAGCTGTAGGACATCAATGTCTTTATCTACCTTCATCTTTGATATATATAGCCTGAAGATCTCGGCTCTCTCAGTCTCATTGGGAGGAAGAATCAAGAGCACCTTATCGAATCTGCCAGTTCTAAGTATAGCGGGATCAAGAAGATCTGGCCTGTTCGTAGAGCCGAGAACGAAAACTAAATCCTTATTATCGAAGCTATCAAGCTCTGTTAAGAACTGGCTCAATACCAAATCATATACTTCGCTGCTATAATTGCCCTTCGTCGAAGCTATAGCCTCAATTTCATCGAAGAAGATTATCGCCGGAGATGCCATTTTAGCTTTCCTGAATATCTCTCTTATCGCCCTTTCAGACTCACCTACCCACTTGCTATATATTGAAGGACTGTTTACAGAGATGAAGTTTATTCCGCTTTCATTCGCTATTGCTTTTGCGAGCATTGTTTTACCAACGCCCGGAGGACCTACGAGCAAAATCCCTCTTACAGGCTCTATCCCGAATTCCTTGTATACATTGCCCTCCTTTACAGGAAGGATCAAGGAATCGTAGAGCTCTCGCTTAGCATCTTCAAGACCCCCTATATCGCTCAGCTTAATATTAGGCTTCTCGAAATAAACCTCTCTGAGTGCACTAGGAGTTATTTCCTTCAAAGCCTTGAGGAAATCTTCATTCTTAACTTCTACCTTCTCTATTATTTCAGGTGAAAGCTTCTTATTTGAATTGAGATCGGGCAAGTATCTCCTTATTGCTATCATTGCAGCCTCTCTTACAAGCGCAGCTAGATCTGCACCTACGAAGCCATGCGTTACTTCAGCGAGATAATCTAGATTAACGTCCTGCGAAAGCGGCATATTCCTTGTATGGATTTGAAGGATTTCGAGCCTACCGCTCTTATCTGGAACTGGGAATTCGATTTCTCTATCAAATCTCCCCGGTCTTCGAAGTGCAGGATCTAGCATGTTTGGCACATTCGTTGCTCCTATAACAACGACATTATCCCTCTGCTCCAAGCCATCCATTAATGCTAATAGCTGAGCAACGACGCGCTTCTCAACTTCACCATGTACTTCCTCTCTCCTAGGAGCTATGGCATCGATTTCATCTATGAATATTATCGAAGGTGCATGTTGCCTTGCATCCTCGAATATCTCTCTAAGCCTAGCTTCAGATTCACCGTAATATTTGTTCATGATTTCAGGGCCGTTTACAGAAATGAAATATGCTGCACTTTCATTGGCAACAGCCCTAGCTAACAAAGTCTTACCTGAGCCAGGAGGGCCATAGAGCAATATGCCTTTAGGCGGATCGATGCCTAGCCGCTTGAAGAGCTCAGGATAGCGAAGTGGAAGTTCGATGAGCTCCCTTACCTTTTCTATGATCCTCTTAAGGCCACCAATGTCCTCATAAGAAACTCTGTATCTCGCTAGCTCAGAGACTGGCTTCTCAAGGAGGACAAGATTTGTACTGCTATCTATTATCACAATACCATTGGGCTTCGTAGATACTACCTTGAAAATGAGACTATATTCAAGGCCTGGAACTTGGACCAAATCTCCTTCCAAAACTGGTCTATTCATGAGTTTATTCTTTATGTATAGCAGCGATGACTGATCTATGTTAATTGCATGATCTTGTGGTGCAAGTCTAACGAGCTCAGCTACACTATAATCGGCTTTCCTAACAACAACCCTTTCTCCCAGTGAAACATTGGCATTCTTCCTAAGCAATCCATCCATCCTTATTATTTGGAGACCTTCATCTTCTGGCATCGCAGGCAATGCTAGAGCAACAGTCTTAGATTTACCTTCAATTTCAACTACAGGAAGATCACCCAGATTTAGCTTCTCTAGCAAAGAACCATCGATCCTCACCCTTCCCTTTCCAACATCTCTTTGCTTAGCTTCCGCTACTCTTAGAACGATCTCTCGCTTCTCTTGGGAAGAAGATTTCATCTTAATTTTAAATTAAGGATACGAATTCGATTTCTACTTGCTCCACACCGTTTATCTGCGAAAGGAATTCCTCTATTTTTGAAGTACCTCCTTCAGTATTATCTGGGATCGCAAGATAGAGCTTGAGTGCATTGAGGCCGAAAGCGACGGGCTCTATCTTATATCCTTTGAGCTCTACATTTTGAGGAAGCTGGTTCTTAACAGATTGATAGATCTGCTCAAGGTTTAAGTTTATATCATTCGGCAAAACCTTCGCAACGACCAATACCTTTCCCATTTCAAGGACCCTTAAAACCGCACTTAACGCAGGTATATGATACGACGAGCTTCCTGCATTTCTCGCACCTTACAATTATGCTGCCTCCGCAATTAGGACAAGGGAATTTTACTGCTCTTTCATATGGAGGAATGATCCTATTGCAAGAGCTACATCTGCTAAGCGTTACTCCAAGACTCATGAATAGTGATATTCGTAAACATATTAATAAATCTATGCGCGACCCAAAAAAGAATTTATAAGGCTTTTCAAACCTTTTCTCGAAAAACTTAAGTCTTTTATAAATAGTGAGATGACATTTTCATGGAAGTCTTGCATATCGATGCTTATTTCCTTGATCGCTCCGCTATTAACTATGGAATCAAGGATTATTTCTTTCTGCCTTTGAGACATATTGAAGAAAAGCTTCGAGAAGCGCTGCATTCTGTTAATCCTTTCTACTATATACTTCTTAGTAAGTGAGTTGATTTTATAAAGCACTTTGGGATCAAAACTTTCTAAATAACTAGGGAATAAGGATCCTATTATTTTAGAGCCCAGCGTGCCGAAGAAAAGACCTCCTCCTGTAGTTGGCTTTACATGTCCTGCAGAATCGCCTATAAATGCGACTCTAGAGAAAACGTTTTCTTTCAAAGCACCTCCTATTACAATTCTTCCGCTGTATACAGCGCTTATTTTCCCCTTTATCCTCCTTTTCTCTATGAACTTATCCAATGCGAGTTTTGGAGAAATCTTAGAATTCGCTAAACCGACCAAAAAGCTAGAACTTGAAGTAGGTGCTAGCCATGCAAAGAAGCCCTCTGCTTCTTTAGCGAATATGATCTCAACAGCTTCTTGATCTTCTACTTCACCCTCGATCTCGTATTGCATGCCAGGTATTGATTCAGGTGTTTTCATGAAAGGCAGCAAGCTAGGTCTAGAGCCAGCAGCATATATAAGACCTTTAGCATAATGAACATCGCCTGCATCTACGACTACTTTATCCTTCTGTATATCGATTTTCTTCACTCTCTTGCCGGTGAATATTTTGCAGCCTAATTTAGAGGCTTCTTCATAGAGAAGCTCTTCAAATCTTATCCTATCAAGCACGAGCGTAACATCTGAAGGGAAGCTAAGATCGAAGCTTTTATTATCATATTTAAAGACAGCCCTTTTGACTTTGTTTACAATGCTACCGAATGCTGCATTTCCTATCAACTTCGCTGCATCATTGCTTATTATACCTGTGCAGTGCCTAGGTATTCCTATCTTCCTATCTTCTTCCAGAACAATGACTTCATTACCATTTTTAGCGAGTTCAATTGCTGAATAAAGACCTGATGGACCAGCGCCAACTATGATGAAATCGAGCATGTTTTATATTACATACAACTTCGATAAATAGGGCATGAAGCAAGCCATTGTTGTGAGGACAGATATAAAGATGGGGAAAGGTAAGCTAGCTGCACAGGTTGCACATGCATCGTTAGCAGCTTTCTTAGAATCAATGGAGAAGAATAGAGCTAAAGTAGAAGCATGGCTTTCCGAAGGCCAGAAAAAAATTGTACTCAAGGCAGAGAGCTTGGAAAAACTCATGGATTTATATAAGAAAGCAAAGGAAAAAGGCCTAGTTGCAGTTTTAATAGAGGACAAAGGGCTAACTCAGCTTGAACCGGGAACAATAACATGCATCGCTATTGGACCAGATGAAGATAGAAGCATAGATGAAATAACATCGAAGCTCAAGCTTCTTTAGGGCACTAATCTATCCACATCTCTTGGGAAAAGTACTGCTTCTCTTATGTTCTTCTTCGCTGTAAGCATCATTAGTAGCCTTGAAATCCCAAGCCCAAAGCCTGCATGCGGAGGCGATGCAACATCTAGTGCTTTTATGAATATATCGAAGTTCTCAACATTTAGGTTATTTCGCTTAAGCTTCTCTATGAGGACTTCACTTTTATTTACCCTCTCTCCACCTGAAGCTATTTCAAGGAAGCCAAAATTCAGATCAAAAGACCTCGTTATTCTCGGATCATTTTCATGTTCCTTTGTATAGAAAGGCCTTAGCGAAGAAGGCCAGTCCTTTATGAAGTAAAATCTTTGCCCTATTTTTTCGCTGAGCAGGCTTAGTGCTAACTGAGGAATATCATCACCCCATTTATAGCCCTTATCTTTAAGATGATCAATCGCTTCATCATAACTCATCCTTTCGAATTTATAGTTCAAATCCAAAGCATTCAAGCCAAGCTTATCGAAATATTCTTTCGCTTCTTCATACGTCCTATTTATAGCATACTTGAGTAGTTCTTCAAGTAAATCCATTATATCTTCATAACTATAAAAGGCACACTCAACGTCAAAAGATATGAACTCGGCTAAATGGTAATTCGTCCTAGATTTCTCAGCCCTATAATACTGAGCTATTTCAAAGACCTTCTCGAATACACCTGCACACATTTCTTTGTAAATTTGCGGACTTTGTGCAAGATATGCATCCTTTCCGAAATAGTCTACCTTGAAAAGCTCAGCACCTCCTTCCGTTGCGAATCTAATTATCTTTGGAGTGAAGATTTCTACGAATCCTCTGCTGTACAAAAAATCTCTTATGTTCTTTACAAGTACGCTCTGGATTTTGAAAGTGTAGAAGTATTCCTCTCGCCTTAATGAGATATATCTCGCATCTAAGATCTTAGGAAGCTCGGCATCTATTTTACCGCTAACATCAATGGGCAGTGGATGCTTCGCCTTGGCTAGTATCTCGATATCCTCAGGTATTATCTCATAGCCCAGCTTAGCGATTTGTGAACGAATGACTTTACCGCGAATTCTTATGACATCTTCATGGTGCAGCTTACTCACCTTTTCTAGTAATTCTTGCTTATGTTCACTTTTCTTTACCGTTACCTGTGCTTTTCCTGTCGAATCTCTAAGGATGATGAAAATAATAGGCTTCGTTTCCCTGATCTCATGTACCCAGCCATAGAAATCTGCGCTTGTATTTTCTAGACTAGCAATATCTTTTATATAGTACTTTTTCATTTCATTCCAAAATTATCCTAACCTTTGAAGATAATAAATCACTAAGTAGGTGTTCTAGCTCTAAGATGTCTTCGCCCAACCTCTTTGCATCCCCTCCACTTAATCTAATAGCATATTCATGCGTGCCATCAGGTGCCCAGACCTCATTGACGCTAAGTACTCTTGCAGGATACATGACCTGATTCACCAATCTTTTAACATCATTACTTTTCTCAACTATCCTAACATTCTTGGATATCTTATTTGAAAGTAGCTTGGATATACTTGAAAGAAAAGCTGGATTGAAGAAATCATTTGATGAAAGCACAACTATTAGGGTATTTTTGCCTATTTCTCCTACGAAATCGAGGCTAGCATTCTGAAGTTCTCTAAATCTAGGCTCAGCTTCATAGAGGAATCTAGCAATGTTAATCTCGACGGGCGAAACTATAGAATTCTTTATCTTATACTCACATTGCTCGCAATATACTCCACTCGTAGCACAAACCTTACAAATTCTAGCCTTCATTTTTAATACAACTAATTATTGATGAGAATTCGTTAAATATTTAAATCTCTGCTTTTTCAACTTTAATGTATGCCAGTTACGGATCCTGAAAAGATACAGCTTGCTCAAAGATATTTGCTATTCGTTAAGATATGCAGAGAATGTGGTGCTAGGAACTCTATAAAAGCTGAAAGATGCAGGAAGTGTAGAAAGAAGAATTTGAGGCTCAAGAGAAGAGAAATAGCTAAGAGGTAATCAGCACATTATTTTTTCAGGGCTGGTGGTCGAGCCTGGTTAAGATGCCTGCCTCACACGCAGGAGGACCCCGGTTCGAATCCGGGCCAGCCCATCAAGCTGGTGAAGAAGTTTCCCAAAGATACATGAAGTAATTCTTAGCAAAGCTTGCAAGACCTATGTGATCAGACCATAGTGCAGCAGGCTCTCCTCCTTCCTCTGGCAATAATAGCAGGACTTCCTTTGAGTCTGCGATCATTCCGCCACCAAACATCTTCCCAGCAATCCTGACTTGAGCAATTGTCTTCAAAGAATCGACATAGGTCCTTGAGAGATCATTGCTTACTATGATGAAGGCCTTGACGTTTTTAAGGCTTAGTCCTCCTAATATCGCAGAAACTGAGAGTAAACTTTCTGAAATCTTAGGTATGGAGGCGAATATCTCAAGTCTACAGCGAGTTATCATGTCCTTGAGCTTTGCGATGATCTCATCTTTTCCCCTCATCAGCCAAACATCAGACTTCTCTTTCACGCCTTTCTTCTCAAAGAAATAAGATAATTCTGAAAGTGCAGCTTCTATATTACTTTGAATCTTCTCTTCCATTTCCTTTCTTAGCTTTTCGAAAGCAGTCTTAGGCTCAACTGGATGATAAATAGCGGGCCTTTTGTCCTCGATCTTTATAAACCCCTTCTTTTCCAAACTGGAAACAACTTCGTATATCTTGTTATATGGCACATGTGAAATCCTGCTAAGCTCAACAGCATTAAGGCCGCCATAGGATACTAGCGTAGAATATACTTTTACTTCATAGGATGAAAGGCCTAGATCGAGCAAAGCCTTCTTTGCCTTATCGGATAATATCATTATTCAGAAATTATTGAATTTACTTTTATATTAATGTAAAATCTCAATTTCTTTATTTATGTACTTATTGACCCTAAAAACTCTATGCCATGTTTCACCTGTCTTGAAGACTTCTTCCTCTTTCTCTAGTTCTATTTCTCTATTCCCATCGAAGCATTCATGAATGACCTTAGAGCCGAGCTTGCCTTGTACTAGGTTTATCTTGTGCTCATCGCCCTTAATGCATATCAATAGCAACCATTCATTATCTCCTTCAAGTTCTTCGAAGCCTAGCTTTGCTGGAAGCGTAACGAAGACACCTACTCTTCTCAAATCTGCGAACAATGCCTTGCACTTCCTGCAATGATAAACATCTATAACACCTTCAACAGTTTGGCCTGCGAGGACGTTTATTGCTCCATAATACTTTATTATGTGACTGCAGCCTTTATTGCTCATAGACATTTGAGAGCATTCTTACTAATAGCTCTATCTTAGCCCTCTTCTTCCTGTATTCAGCAGGACCAATGTTTTTGTCTCTTAAGGCTTTCTGTTCCCATATTTTGTATATGTTCGTAAGGCCCATCCTAGGATGCAGGCACTTGAATCTATTTTTCGCTGATGAAGCTATGACTAGCCCTTTTTCTAAGAAAGCGTTTATTATTCTCGAAGCTATCTCTTCATCGATATTCAGCGCTTTAGCTATATCCTTGGCATCGAAGTCCTTCTTCTTGAGGAGATAAAGATAGACCTCGATTTCCTGATCATCGAAGTCTTCTCTTAATAACTTTCTAGCTTCTTCTATGCTCATCATGGAATCTTATGCAAGGTATTATAAAACGGGAACCAACCATTTTACCGGTGAAAAGGTGGAAAATCTTTTTAAATTCTCCTGAGAAAACTCGCTTACATGGCTCAATTACTTCAAATAGAATCAAAGAAAGTAAAGAAGAAGGAGGAAAAAGATCTTCACATACTGAGGCATACTCAGAGCATTTGCCCTGAGTGCAATAGGCTCATCTCAGCGATCGTATACGAGAAAGATGGAAAGGTTTACATGACAAAGACATGTCCTGTTCATGGCGAAACTGAAGAACTTTACTTCGGAGATTATGAAATGTATCAGAGATTCAGCACATACTGGAAGGATGGAAAGGGGACGTTAGCTCCGAACGTTCCTCTAGAGAGGTGTATGTGCCCATACAACTGTGGCCTTTGTAGCAACCATATAAGTCATACAGCATTAGCTAACGTTATAATTACGAATAGATGTGACTTAACATGCTGGTATTGCTTCTTCTACGTTAAGAAGGGGCTTGAAGGTGCATATGTATATGAACCGAGCCTCGAGGATATCGTAGAAATGGTCCGCATGCTGAGAAGTGAAAGACCAGTCCCAGGAAATTCAGTACAAATAACAGGAGGAGAACCTACACTTAGAGAGGATCTAATAGATATAGTTAAAGCGATAAAGGCAGAAGGTGTTGACCATATACAACTAAATACAAACGGAATAAACATAGCACTACGAGGCCCAGAATATGCGATTGCATTGAGAAAGGCAGGTGTATCGAATCTATACTTGAGCTTCGATGGGGTTACTCCAAGGACAAATCCAAAGAATCACTGGGAAGTACCATATGTCTTGGATGCATGTAGGAAAGCAAACTTGGGCGTAGTACTAGTACCCACTGTAATAAAGAGCGTTAATGATCATGAACTTGGTCTAATAATAAGATTTGCTCAAAGGAACATGGATGTAGTAAGAGCAGTCAACTTCCAGCCTGTTTCCTTAACTGGAAGGCTTACTAAGAGTGAAAGGGAGAAATATAGGATAACAATACCAGATTGCATTCATAGGATCGAAGAACAAACTAATGGTGAAGTAACTGCTGATGATTGGTTCCCAGTTCCTTCATGTACGCCTCTTAGCGATTTCATACAATTCTTAACAAGGAAGCCAAAGTATGAGCTTTCAATACACTTCGCATGCGGAGCAGGAACATATGTATTCGTTGACAAAGAAACAAACAAGCTTGTTCCTGTAACGAGGTTTGTGGATATAAAGGGACTCATAGAATTCTTCGATGAAGAGATCGATGAGATAAAGAGCGGCAAGCCAACAGCTTTAACATTAGCAAAATTCCTTTACAGATTCAATAGCTTCATAGATAAGAGTAAGGAACCAAAGGGACTTAATTTCGGAAAGCTAATAAGCGATATCATACTCTACAACAGCTACGAAGCAGTAGGTCAGTTGCAGCTCAAGACGCTCTTCTTAGGCATGATGCACTTCCAAGATAAGTACAATCAAGATGAGGAAAGGCTACAGAGATGCGATATTCACTACTTGACTCCAGACCTTAGGATAATACCTTTCTGCTCATTCAATGTGATACCAGAGTTTTATAGAGATAGAATTCAGCAAAAGTACGGCATCCCTGTTCCTGATTGGGAGAAAACTGCTGGCAGAAGACTTGAGGACGGGCTCTATAGAGGCGTGCTGAGAAGAGGTAAGCATCATCCAAACTGTGGTTGCGATTTAGCAAAGCAGAAGGGTGAAGGAAGCGAAAACCTTCAAATCCAAGGCTGCGGTTGCTCAGTAATACATGCTTCAAAAGCTGGATTGGCAACTGTTTCTCCAAACTAAATTTACAGTCTTTTTTACCTTCTTTCGAATTTCTTTCGTGCTTAGATTAGGTATTGTTAAGAATAGCGGAGATTTGTTCATGCTCGATCCTGAAGACTTCAGGAAGCATGCATGTATATTCGGAATGACTGGAAGCGGGAAGTCAACAACGCTAGCGATCATAGCTTATGAAATGCAGAAAAGCGGCATACCATCGCTCATCTTAGATAGGACAGGTGAGTTCAAAAATAAATTCATAAAGGTACCGGGCGTCCATTATTATCTGCCCGGCTACAATCTCAATATCTCACCATTCAAAATCTGGGAAGAAGAAGCTGAGGAAGAAAGGATACATAGATATCTATGGCTTTTAGAAGAATTCTGCAGAATAACTTGGAAAGAGAGTTTTTCTCCATTGCAGACAAGGCTAATAGCACAATCTCTAGAAAGGCTCATCGGAAGAGATGATATGGATTTCTCAATGCTCATCGAAGAATGTAGGAAGATCGCAAAGGATGAATTGAAGATTTGGTTCGAAGCTGCGGAAGCGATAGCTTCTAGATTCAGCATATTTACTGTAGGGAAATTCAGGAAGGCATTCAATGAAACAAGCAATTCTACGATAAGTGAGGTATTTCAGGAAGGAATACATGTAATCGATCTTTCGAATCTTGAATATGATGCCCCAAAGAATCTCTTCTCGCTCATAATTGCGAACTTAGTCATGCTGAAGATTAAGAAAAATAGCTTCAGCAGGAAGTTGAATCTAGCATTCATGATTGATGAGGCCCATAATATTGCGGGTAAAGAAATTAAATATAGCTTGATGGAAAAGATCTCGATGGAGCTTAGGAAATATGGCTTAAGCTTGATCATAGCTTCTCCCAATCCTTCAGAGATAAATCCCAATATACTCGCGAATTCCGGTGTGCTAATAGCACATCAAATGCTAAGCATAGAAGAAGCTGAGACAATAAAGAAGTATAGCTATCCTTCAAGTTATTTCAGCACCTTCGAGGACGTAGTATGCAACCTAAAAACTGGCGAAGCCTTCATAAGAGCACCGAGCAGATTGGAAGGAGAAGTTGTTAAAATAGGTGTAAAAGAACATAGCATATTGACGATATGACTACTAGTATAGAGGAATTTAAGTTAACTGCAAGCAGCGAGCGAATCAAGCTAGGAGAGAAGATAAAGATAAACCTTAGCATGAGCATTAAGGGTGATTTGGTCAATAACTTCACGCCAGATAACTGGGAAAAGGCATACAAAGAAGGCGAGAGGAAATTCATGCTCAGATATTTCATTAAGATTAAAAACCTAAAGGGTTTCCTATCATCGAATGATCTCATAAAGGAGAAAATTGTTAGGAGAGCAGTATTCTTCTGGACGAGGAATCCAACGATCGATAGGACATATTGGGTAGAGCTCGTGCTTGAGGATAAAAAGCCATATTTGATAAGGGAAATCGATGGGATATATGAAAAGCTCTTCAACCTTGAAAGAAGCTATGAGATAGATTCTAATTTGCTAGGAGATGGGAAGCATAAGATAAGAGCTGAAGTTAAGGTTAAGTGGGCAAATTATGTATTCATCGATGCCTCAACCTTAAAAGCTAAGAGCAACGTTATAGCAATCGAGTGTTTGAAATGAAGAAGGTTGAAGCTACCTTTGGAAGCGATTTCGCAATAGAAAGAGCTGAGGAAAGGCTGAGCAAGAATGGATACAAGTTCGAGAGGAAGCCTCCAATTAAACTTGTAATATACGTTAGGAATAATGATGATATAGAAATCATTAAGAAGATAATTTCAGAAAGCCACGGTTATCTAGAACCTCAAGAAACGATGAGAGAGAAGATTACTGGGAAAATAATATCGTTACTTTCCAATTTAATAAGAGGAGGTAAAAAGAAGGACTAGCTAGCTTCGTTCATTTCATCTTCATCAGGCTCAACTTCTACAATACTATTGCAATTTGTGCAGAAGGGATATTCGTTGAAGTGAAGTACAGGATCCTTTACGAATACCCTGATCTCAGAATGGCAATATTTACAGCGCATATCTTGAAAATCTCACTTCCAATATTTAAAGTGCTCCCATCCGCGTTTTTCTATCTCGAACTTTTTATCCTTTCCTTTGTAATAAACTCCCTTCCTTTTAGTCGTGAATCTTCCTATATTCGTGAACCAGCAACCCATTCTGAGACATAGCCTCCTTATCATATCCTCCCACTCGAGCGTATAGGCGAATAATATCTCATATTCCTCACCGCCCTCATATAGCACGAGATTATAGGGATCTATACCATGATTTCTACAATAATCTAGAACCTCTTCGTCAATGGGTATTTTGTACAGCTCTATGCCCATGTTATTTGCTTCTGCAAAGAGATGAAGAGAAGTTGCAAGACCATCGCTTATGTCCATGCAGTTATTTATGAAATCGCTTAAGTAAAGTGCTTCTTTAATCCTTCCTTTAGGCTTGAACACACTCTCAAGTGCTCTTTGCCTCAAAGGCTCTGGGACATCCCACTTTTCATTGAGTATCTTGTAAGCTAGAGAAGTGAGACCGAACTTTCCAGTTAGGCCTATTAAATAGTATTCTTGTGCACCAGCTCTGGGAAGTATCTTGTGACCCTTGCCATATACAAAGCCTGCAATCGAGAGTTCTTTGCCAGCTGAAAGATCTCCGCCCATATACTTGCAGCGATGGGTTTTGAGCGCATCCATTATACCTCTCATCATTTCATTGAAGTCATCGAACTCCATATCTTCAGGAAGTGTTATAGAGAAGAGCATCCCTGTTGGATCAGCTCCCTTACAAGCTACATCCGAGAGATTGCATATCACAGCTTTCCAACCAAAATTGTAATAGCCCATTCCATCGATATAATCAGTTGAAAAATTCAAAACATCCGTATGAAATACGAAATGTGTTGAATAATCTACCCAGAAGTAGTAAGCATCATCATATATAGGCTTAGAACCCCATCTTTCTGCAACCATATTATGGATATGCTCAATAAGTTTCCTCTCCCCGAGATCTTTAACTTTTACCATATAATAAAAATATTTAACTTATTTGGCGAATAAATTTGTTTAGCCCCAGTAGCATAGTCAGGTAATGCGCCTGCCTCGTAAGCAGGAGACCGTGGGTTCAAATCCCACCTGGGGCTTAGATAATCTTGCTCCCTTAACTTCAAAAGGAATTCTTGATACAAAAGTATTCATAGCATTCCTCGCTCTTATTTCAAAAAGAAATTAAGACTGGAGATAGAATTCTTGGGAAGTTTCCATATTGAATTCAAGTAAACGATCGAGAAAGTTATTTGGAAGATGCTAAAACTTTATTCAACCAGCTCAATGCTTCTAGAATAAAGCTAGGTCCATGATGGGCCAAGAAGTCATAAGGCCTAGGTGTGATGAAATATCTCTTTTCTCTCAAGGCTCTTAGATCAGCTAGCCCGCGCTTGGAAAATTTCTCGATGAATTCTTCTTCACCTTCTTCCTTGAACATTTTTGGCTCATATATTATTACATCGGGATCTTTTTCTCTCAGCAAATTGGAATCAGGCTCGAGCCATTCCCTGTGGAAATCCTGGAATATGTTCTTATGTCCAACTAGATTGATGGCATCGGTGATATAACTATAAGCCCCAAAAGTTACTGGCATTCCGAAATCGATCTCGACATAGACCTTCAAGGATTTATTGCTGGGCTCTAGAGAATTCAAAGCCTTGAGAAGTTTTTTCTGCAAATCTCTAGCTTGGTCATAATATCCTGCAGCGAGACCAACTTCGGTGCATGTTGCGATGATCGCAGAAACTGTGCTAGGTAAAGCTATAGCGTATACATTGAAGTGCTTAGATAGCTTAGATGCGAAATCCCTTTGGTAGCCTGTCGTTGTGAATATGAGATCAGGCTTCAGCGAGAGCAGTCTATCGATGTTCACATTCGTATAGCTTCCCAATATAGGCTTCTTCCTAGCTTCAGGAGGCCTAACGCAAAATGCGCTCACGCCTATGATCTTTTCTCCTAAACCCATCATGAAGAGTGCTTCTGTTACAGCTGGACTGAAGCTTATAATTCTTTCACATCTTTCTGGAAGTATGAGCTCTTTTTCAAGGACTTCACAGTAAATTTTCCTAGACACGCTATAACAATGTTATATTTATATTTAAGTTGGAATAAGAGAGAGTATTGAAACATGGTCGACGTATTAACCATTGAGCATTTGTATGTTGAAGTTGAAGGGAAAGAAATACTCAAGGACATAAATCTCGAAGTGAAGAGCAACGAGATTCATGCCATCATGGGTCCTAATGGAGCTGGTAAGAGTTCGCTTGCACAAGCTATAATGGGCCATCCTAGATACAAAATAACAAAAGGAGATGTCAAGATAAATGGTGAAAGCATTTTAGGCTTGAGCACTGATAAGAGGGCTCAGAAAGGGCTCTTCATATCCTTGCAATATCCTATAGGCTTGCAGGGTATTACGCTCTTCACTCTAGTTAGGGCCTCGCTTACAGCCTTGAAATATAAACCAACTGATCCTTCTCAAAAGCCAAATCTACCATTGCCTCAAATAAGGAAGGATCTCGAATTCTATCTTAAGAAGCTAGGGCTTGATGATAGCTTCATAAACAGGTATGTGAACGAAGGATTCTCAGGTGGTGAGAAGAAAAAGAGTGAAATCGTACAAATGGCGATGATAAAGCCGAAGTTCGCGATATTAGATGAAACAGATTCAGGTCTCGATATAGATGGAATAAAGATCGTAGCAAGCGCGATAATGGATATAAGCAGGAGAGAGACAGGGTTAATACTCATAACGCACTACAACAGGCTACTTCAGTTCATAAGGCCGGATTATGTTCACATTCTCATGGATGGGAGGATAGTAGAAACAGGCCCAGCAGAGCTCGCTGATTTGCTCGAACAAAAAGGATATGACTGGTTCAAGAAGGGGCTATAACATGGTTATATTTATATTAAATGTAGATCATGGAGAAGTAGTATGACAAAAGTAGAGCTCAGTTTTGATTATAGTAAGTACAATTTCAGAGACTATGTAGAATATGAGGTCAAATTCCCTAAAGGCTTAACAGAAGAGATTGTAAGGGAGATTTCGAGGATAAAGGACGAGCCTTCATGGATGGAGGAATTCAGAGTTAAGGCTTATAGGATCTTCGCAGAAAAGCCCATGCCAACATGGGGTGTAGATCTATCTTCGATAAACTTCGATGAGTTTTGCTACTATGCAAGACCTACGAGCAAGAAGGGTAGGAGCTGGGAAGAAGTACCAGATTACATAAAGAGGACGTTCGAAGCTTTAGGTATACCAGAAGCTGAGAGGAAATTCCTAGCAGGCGTTGGTGCACAATACGAGTCAGAGGTTGTATATCACAACATAAAGAAAGAGCTAGAAAAACTAGGAGTTGTGTTCTTAGATACGGATACTGCACTTAAGGAGTATCCTGAAATCTTCAAGAAGTACTTCGGGACTGTTGTACCGCCTAATGATAATAAGTTCGCAGCACTAAACTCAGCGGTATGGAGTGGAGGTTCTTTCATATATGTCCCAGAGGGAGTAAAAGTAGATTTGCCTTTACAGGCATATTTCAGGATAAATGCCCAAAACATGGGGCAGTTCGAGAGGACGCTAATCATAGCTGAGCCTTATAGCGAGGTTCACTACATTGAGGGCTGCACTGCTCCAATTTATGCGAGCAATTCTCTTCATTCAGCTGTAGTTGAGATCATCGCAAAGAAAGGAGCGAAAGTTCGCTATACTACAATCCAAAACTGGTCTGTAGATGTTTATAACCTAGTAACGAAGAGGGCTCATGCCTATGAGGCAGCTACGGTTGAATGGGTAGACGCCAATATAGGGAGCAAGGCTACGATGAAGTATCCATCAGTTTATTTATTGGGTAAGTATGCAAGAGGTGAAGTATTATCTGTAGCCTTCGCAGGAAGAGGACAGCACCAAGATACAGGTTCAAAGATGTTCCATCTTGCTCCATATACATCTTCAAGAATTACTGCGAAATCTGTTTCAAAAGATGGAGGTAGGACTTCTTATAGAGGACTCGTACATGTTGCAAAAGGAGCAAGGGGTGTGAAGTCCAGTGTGAGATGCGATGCACTCTTGCTGGATGAGAAGTCCAAGACTGATACATATCCTTATAACGAAATCCTCGAAGACGATGCGACTGTTACCCATGAAGCTACAGTTGGAAAAATAAGCGATGACCAGCTTTTCTATCTCATGTCTAGAGGTATCTCAGAGACTGAAGCATTGAACATGATCGTACTCGGATTCTTCGAACCCTTCATAAAGGAATTGCCAATGGAATATGCTGTTGAGATGAACAGACTTCTAAGACTTGAGATGACAGGAGCAGTAGGCTAGATTTTTTATGAGCCTAAATTTCGATTCTAATATCCTAAAGGAGATAAGCTACTATACTAGCGAGCCATCATGGCTAAGAGAAGAGCGCTATAGAGCATGGGAGATATACAACAAACTACCTATAGAGATTTCTCCTCTTTATGTAAAGCACCATGATATTACTAAAGTTAATCTAGAACAAGCAAGATTTGAGCTTAAGACAGAGCTTAATAAAAGCGAAGAAATCGATGCACTCTTGGATCAAATATCCTCATTGCCCTTCATTTCATTAAAGGATGGAGAAGTATACAAGATAAATATACCCCAGCCATTGAAGGAGAAGGGACTTGAGATACATAGCATAAGAGATTTGCTCAATGATGAAGATAACGCTAAGAAGCTTTTGAGTCTTAAGAGTCTAAAACCTGAAGAAGATAAATTTCAGGCATTCAATGATGCATTCTTCAGCTCAGGCTTTTATATAAGCGTCCCAAGCGGACTCATCCTAAAGCTCCCGCTAAGAATAATAAATTTCCAGAGTGAGGAAGGAAGGATTAAGGCAATAAAGAACTTCATAAATGTTGGAGCGGATAGCAGAATAACGATACTTGAAGAGAACTATTCCTTAAAGGAAGATTTGAAACAATCGCTTTACAGCCTTAATCTCAATCTTAACTTGGGAGAAGCAGCTGAGGTTGAATATATACTTATAAACGATTTCAACAAACAAACTAACTATTTCGTGAATAGAAGAGCAGCATGCAATAAAGATGCAAGGATAACATGGGTTATATTGAACTTTGGAACGCTTACAACTAGGGCTAAAACTGATAATGCGATGAATGAGCAAGGAGTGATATCCAACATGAACGAAATCGTCGTTGGCGATGCTCAACAGGTATTCGATCTCACGACATACCTATCTCACAATGCACCTTTCACAAAAGGTGTATCTATGACAAAAGGTGTGCTTAAAGATGAATCTAGAGCATTATTCAAAGGCCTCATAATCATCGAAGAGAATGCTAAGAATGCAGATGCCTATCTAGCTGAGCATGCGATGATACTCAACAGAGGAGCGAGAGCAGATTCGATACCAGGATTGGAGATAAAGAACAATGAAGTTAGAGCTACGCACAGCGCATCTGTAGCGCAAGTGGATGAAGAGCAGATATTTTATCTCATGAGCCGAGGTCTTAGCGAAGATGAAGCCAAAAAATTCCTTACGATAGCTTTCTTCCAACCGCTCATAGATCAAATCCCTGCTGAGCTCATAAAAGAAGAGATAGCCAATCTCATAGAGAACAAACTCGAAAACAAGAAAAGGAGTATAAAGGAGAAGTTCATCATTACTGAGGAGCTTAAAGAAGTAAAGACTGTTTCACCTGAGAAGCTCTTCGAAACGCATTATAAATATAGGAAGTAATGCAGCTAAGACTTTGCAAGCTCAGCGATCTAAAGGATGAAGAAATTAAAGGCTTCGATTTGCAAGGAAAGCATTTAATAGCGATAAGGAAAGGGAATGAAGTCTTTGTTCTGGATGGTATTTGCACACATGAAGAATATGATTTAGCAAATGGCTTTTTGCTTGAGGATAGGGTAATATGCCCTCTACACTTATCACAGTTTGATATAAGGACAGGAAAAGTAGTTAATCCACCTGCAGAAAAACCGCTGAGAACATATAGCGTGAAGATCGTTGAAGGAGAAGTTTACATTGAGTTATAGATATATTCAAGTTCTTCCTTTTTAATGACATGAACGAATATTACTACGAGCTCATCCTCGATCATTGGAGATATCCTAGGAACAAAGGCAAGATGAAGGATCCAGATGCATATGCCTTCGATTCCAATCCTTTATGTGGCGATGAAGTAGAGTATGCACTGAAACTTGATGATAACAAAAGGGTCATCGATATTAAATTCGATGGCCACGGATGTGCACTTAGCCAAGCTTCAGCTTCAATACTTAGCGAGCTCGTTAAAGGTAAGACAATCGAGGAAATAAAGAACATGACGAAGGAGGAATTGTTGCGGGAGCTTGGAAATCCCAATTTGGGGCCTACAAGGATAAAGTGTGCTTTGCTCTCATATAAAACGCTTAAGCTCGCGGTATATTCCTATCTAGGAAAGAAGCTCCAAGAGGAAATATACTGAAAGTTTAAAAGTTTTCTAATTGCCATATTTATTGGGCAGGGGTTCCCTAGCCTGGTCAAAGGGGCGGGGCTTAGGATGCTATGCATAAGACACCCCGTGGCTTAGGCCTTCGTGGGTTCAAATCCCACCCCCTGCATAAGTTTATAATTTTATAAACTATTTTTCTCTCTCATGTGCAGAATATGCGCAGCTGTATTTCAGGCTGATAACGTTGCTCCTTTATTACATGCTGGACTTAAGCGCCTCGAATACGGTGGCTACGACAGCGCAGGCATCGCAACGCTTCATGGCGGAAAGCTCTATATTAAGAAGGATAAGGGCAAGATAGATGAAATACATCAAGCACTAAATCTCGATGATTTGCCAGGAAGCATAGGGATCGCACATACTAGATGGGCTACACATGGAGCACCTAGTAAGGTAAATGCACATCCGCATACTGATTGCAAGGGAGAAATAGCAGTTGTGCACAATGGCATTATAGAGAATTTTTTGGAGCTCAAACAAGAGCTCGAGAATCTAAGGCATGTATTCATTTCTCGAACAGATACTGAAGTAATTCCTCATCTCATAGAGGAATATTATAAAAGGACGAACAATTTCAGGGAAGCATGCTTCCAAGCGCTCAGGAGGCTTCAGGGAACATTTGCAATAGCAATACTTTCAAGATATGCCAAGGATATGATCGTTGTAGCGAGGAAAGGTTCACCGCTCTTATTGGGCATAGGTAATGGTTTTAACTTCGCAGCTTCCGATGCTATTGCTTTCCTAGATAAGACGAAGACGAGCATACCTCTTGAAGATGGAGATATCGCTTTTTTGAGTTCTAGCTCTTATGAGATATACAGGATCGAAGATGCTACGCCAGTCAAGAGGAAAACAATAACGATTGACTGGGATCTGCAACAAGCAAGCAAGGAGGGATATGAGCACTTCATGCTCAAGGAAATCATGGAGCAGCCATATACTATGAGGCTCTCTTTAGGTGCACAGAAACAATACGTAGATTTGCTCGCAGAATTCATGGAAAAATCTTCCAAGAACTTTTTAGTTGCCGCTGGGACATCTTACCACTCATGCGTAGCAGCTTCATATCTCTATTCAAGGCTTGCAAATCTAGCAACGATACCTGTAATTGCTTCAGAATTCATTGAGCAATATGGCAATGCCATAGATGTCAATACAACAATTTTGTTCGTTTCCCAATCAGGAGAAACATATGATGTCATAAATGCAGCTGATTTCGCTAGGAAAAAGGCATGTACAGTGCTGGGAATATGTAATGTAATAGGATCCACCCTAACGAGGATGGTAAGAGCGTATGTGCATCAGCAATCCGGCCCTGAGATAGGCGTAGCTGCAACGAAAACATATACTTCGCAGCTCATAATACATCTCTTACTTTCTATAAGCCTAGCTAAAAAAAGAGGTAAGATATCGCAGAGCGAAATGGATGACATAAAGGAAACGATAAATGAGCTGCCAAGCTTGGCTGAGCAAATCTTGATATCCAAACAGAAAGAAATGCTTGAGGTATCGAAGTTGATAATGAATAAAAATCATGTATTCTTCCTTGCAAGAGGAATGAACTATGCTACGGCGCTAGAAGGAAGGCTGAAGCTATTGGAAATAGCATACATACCGAGTACAGCATATCCTGCTGGCGAATCAAAGCACGGGCCAATAAGCTTGATAGAAGAAGGAGTCCCAGTGATTTTCATCGCGCCAAATGATGAAACGCGAAAACTTTTGATAGGCAATATAATGGAAATGAAGGCGAGAAAAGCTACGATAATTACACTGGGCGAGGAAGGAGATAGCGAGCTAATGCAGCTAAGCGATCACTACATTGCTATGCCAAGAATGCTGCCCATCATAACGCCTATACTTTACATCATGCCTCTTCAATTATTGGCATATTATACAGCAGTAAACAAAGGATTAGATCCAGATAAGCCAAGAAATCTCGCGAAATCTGTAACTGTGCTCTAAATCCTTTCCATCCAAAAGTTATTGTATCTTGAACCATTTGTTTGTCTTTCAATAAGCATTGCAATGAATTATCTTCTATTTGATTATTTAAATTTTTGAAAAACTAGCGAGCGAGCCTAAGGAGTTTGGCCTGATTTTCCTTAAAAAATTGTTACATTGGATCTCAAGAGACCATATGAGCATGAATGAATCATTGAACTATGAAAAAAGTTTTATATTTTGAAATGAGCACTGGGAATAAATAGTAAAGGATTAGCTTTAGATGAAGCTGGCCAGTGCTCAATAAATGAAGCTAAAGGCCACTATCTTTAAATATAGTTAGATTTATATCCTCCAGCCGAATAATATAAAAGGATCATGCTCACGTACCTCGATATATATTCAACTTATAAAAATTTGATTCGTAAAAAGTTGTGGAATAGATTAGATAAATTTGATAAAGCTTTTGTGTTATCATGTTTGAAACTAAGTAAAATTAAAAAGATTTTCAATTTTGAGATCATAAATACATTTAAAAATATAATAAGTAAAATAGCTAACTTCAGAAGCCGCATGACAGAAAAGGGTAGGAAAATAGCAGAGAATGCAATGACAGGAAGCGTAGCGATGATACTTGGAAAGCTCAGAGATTGGTATCACGACTCGAATTACCAATTTTGGCTAGGTCTAGCGCTTACAAAATAACACTTGTATAGAGGAATTTAAATTGAAAAGAAAATTTATATTGTTATCAATATTTTTATTATTCATTATATTAAGTATAAATATTAAAATATTAAATGCTCAAAACGATAACTTTTTAGATCAATTCGAAAAAGCTTATACAGCGCTATACAATGCAGAGCTCAATGGAGGAAATATAACGGAGCTTTACTACAAATTGAACCAATCCTTAGCTATCTATGAAGAAGCTCAGCAATATAAGCAAAGAAATAGCACGCTTTACAACGAGCTCATCGATAATGCTACAAAGATATTGAATGAGGTAATGAGCAATGTTGCAAATGTTGAAGCACAAGGAATTGCTACTACCAATAATAGAATACTAGATTTTTCGCTAGAAATGGTTTCCTTAGTAATAGCGGGAATATTAGTCTACATCTACATGCCAAGGATAACGCTCTACATATGGTTAAAGATCCATTCGAAGTGGAAGGTTGTTAAGAAATGATAGAAGAGAAGATCACTTTAGCAACGCTAGCAATAATAGCGTTAATAGCCTTGGCGCTCATATTTCAGTTCGTCAATCCAAGCTTTTCCGAGCCCTTTTCTGAGCTCGCCATACTAGGCCCTGACATGAAGCTAACAGGCTACCCCCACGAAGTATCTGTAGGAGAGAACTTCACGCTTTATTTATTTGTTGGCAACCATGAAGGACATACGATGTTCTATGAAGTTATGGTAAAGTTGGTAAACAACCAAACAACGCTTAGCACATCGAGCCCACTAAATGCTAGCGTGCTAGCTACTTATTACTTCATAATCATGAACAACCAGAACGCAACCAAAAAGATTGTGCTTTCAATACCATATGAAGGAACGAATTTGAGGCTCGTCTTCGAACTCTGGGCCTTCTCAGCATCGAGCAACTCATTCTATTATAAAGGCATCTCGACGTATATCTGGCTTAACGTAACAGCTAGTAAGAGTGTCTGAAAAGGAAATAGAAAACTATATCCTGAAAGCTTCAAGTAAGGTAGCCACGCTTGTTGATCTCGTAGAAGAAACTTCTAGGGCATTTTCTATACCTAAGTACAAAGTCCTGAGAGTTCTGAGCAGGCTAGTGGACGAAGAGAAGATATACATTCAGAATCCAAAAATTCCAAATTCTTTTATGCAATATCTCCTATCCTCATATTCGCAATGGTTTTTACTAGTTGTTTTAGCAGATTTCATGACATTGGCATCGATATACCTATTGCCTCAGACCTTTCCTGTAATACTAATAAGATATTTTTTCTCAGGGCTTTTCCTGCTCTACCTCCCAGGCTACACTCTCATAGAGGCTCTTTTCCCAAAGAAGGAAGATATGGGAAGCATAGAGAGATTCGCGCTTTCCGTGAGTTTAAGCCTCGCCATTGCACCGCTAATAGGATATATTTTCAATTTCACAGTATGGGGCATAAGGCTAGAACCTATAGCTACAGCACTGACCATATGGATAATGTGCTTTGCTATACTAGCGCTGATGAGAAAATATTATTACTTCAGACTCGCTAATATTTAGCGCATGCGCAGTATAAACTCCATATTGGGCTTATCATTTTCAGTATTCGGTGCATTATTCGCAATTTTCAATTACTTTATAACTTACAGTGCACCGCTTATTTCGACAGGCCTAGCCATCATGATCATAGGAATAGCTCTAAGCCTAATTCCTGATTCTTCTATAACCCAAAGAACTCTCAAGAGCATGCTTCACAGCTCAATGTTAAATATTGAGGCCATACTGGAACACTTCGATATCAAGAATAGCGCAGTTTATGTCCCCACAAAAGATAAAAATGTTGTAGCGTACATACCTATCTATACTAACCCTCATACTCCTAGCATTGAATCATATTATAATGCACCTAAGTCAATACTCACAAGGCTAGGTGATACACCTGCAATCATGATATTACCTCCGGCCTCCGAAATTACTCAGTCAGAGGAAATTTCTAGAGAGGCCAGCCTAGAGGAAAGTTTGAATTATATCATATGTGAATTATGCGAATTGAGCGACTCCGTAAAATTGGTAGAAAAAGGAGATGAGATCATTCTGGAATTTAAAAATATAAAATTCATGCCAGAAGCTGCGAGATTTAAGCTCTGTTTAGGATCTTTGCATAGCAGCATCGCAGCATGCGTGATTGCCATTGAAAAAGAAAGAGCAGTTTCAATAATTGAAGATAATGGAGATTTGAGAAAAAACATCGTTAAAATGAAACTATACTGATGGAAAGAAGTTATCAGTTCATATTCGCCTTAATGGTCTTGATGTTTGCGAGCATTGTAGTTCTAGAGCTAGAAAACGTTACGGACCTGGGAGTGTATCTTACAGTTTTCGCTTTTGAGTACATAGTCCTAGATGAAATGTTTAAAGTCAGAAAAATAGCCTTTGATTTCCTTAAATTAGCACTATTTGTTATTTTTGTATACATCGTCGCTATTAGAATTATTAACATATTAGTTTGAAAATTAGAAAAGTAGTTATATCTTTTTTTGTGATTATATTAATTTTATTATCTTTATTCATGTTCAACAATCCTATCCAACAAGTATACATAAGCATTCAGACATCCCTAAATCCTTCTACGGCCAATGAGAGCATTCCTTCCTCTATCGCACTTCTTCAAATTTATAATGGTATTTTCTCTTCGATAAACGAAGAAAATTTTACAAAAGCTAAAGATTCAATAAGCAGTTTAAATTTTGCTTACTTTCCTTCCAAATTTAAATTTATAGTAAATAGATTTAATTCTCTATTGAATATGACAATTGATGATCTATCATTAATAAAGAATTACATTGAAAAAGCTAATAAGGCTTTAAAAATTGGAAATCTCACAAAGGCAAAAGAAATAATTGATGAGGCTAACAAGACCTATGAGGACGCAAATGCAACAATAAACGAACTTTTTTTGGCATTAAACAGTTTTTCATCCTCTATCAATGTGCCTTTAGCAACGATGCAGAGTAATCTGGAGAATTTAAAACAGAAACTCGATTCCTATCTTCAAGAGATTTTAGAGCTCAGCGAAGAAATAATGGCATATTCAATGCTCAAGCCAGTGAGCCTGATCATTGAAACAACGGTAACAAGCGTATGGACAGGCGGAACAATTGATATCTACGGCAATCTTACGAGTAATGGAACTGCTCTGGCTGGCAAAAAAATAAGCATATTTATAGATACGAAGAATGTCACGAGCATAAATACTGATGCCGAAGGCAGGTTTGTGTTCACGTATAGCCTACCATACATTTACAGAGAAAAATTAGAGATCTTCGCCTCCTATATTCCTAGTGGACAGGATGCGAATGTCTATGCCCCTGCAATTTCGAACACGTTGTTCATTAACATCCAGTATTATAAACCGAGCATAGAGATAACATACCCCCAAGTTGTGCTACCATCAAAAATCTACACTTTTGAAGGCTACGTATTGCTAAATGAAACCTATTTGGATAATATCAAGGTATTGCTTAAGTTTCAGAATCAAACGTGTTTAGCGCAAACCAATAAGGGCTATTTCAGCTGCGAACTTGAGATACCTTCAAATGTGCAAGAAGGAAATTACACCTTTCACGTCTCTACCTATCCTAATGGAACGATAGGCCCGTTTAGCAATGATTACATGATCGAAGTCAAGAAACTAGATTTGGACATAAACCTTAATTATTCAGGAATAACCATTGCCGGCTTAAATGTTGTCATAGATGGTTCAGTTTCATTAAATAATACACCTGTGTCCAATGCGCAGATACTCTTACTAAATTACCTATCAGCCAATTCCACATACACTGATTCTCAAGGTAGGTTCAAAATCAGTGTACCCATAAGTGCGCTCTACTTCGGTTGGGACTACGAGATACTAATAAAGATATCACCTGCATTGCCATACGCGAAGGATAAAACTGTAATTGCGAGGGTTTACGTCTTTAATGGATTCACCATGGCATCTCTGATAATACTAACATCGGTTTCTTCATACATGATTTATTCATACAGCCGTAAGAAGAAGCCTGAAAGGAAGGAAGAAAAGGAGATTGTAAAGGAAGAGCCTGAGGAGACCGTTGTGGTCCATGAAAAAGCCTACAGCGGAATATTGAAGATATATTATTTAGCTACTTCTTTAGCGGAGAAAGTTTCTGGTATAAAACTCCTTAAGCACTATACAATTAGAGAATACTGCAATATGATTGAAAATAAGATCAGAGCCTTTCCTTCTTTTCTTGAGATTTCCATGCTTACAGAGAAACATCTTTACTCTGGAGAGGCTGAAGATGAGAAAGACATAAAGAAGGCAGAAGAGGAATACAGAAGGCTAGAAGAAGAGAATGGTGGACTTTAGGATAGTTATCTTGAGCGGTGTCGCATCATTATTGCTTTCTCTAACGATGGTTTATTATTATCCGTATATATCCGCAATTCCGCAGCCTGATTTTTATCCCCAAAATAACTCATGGAACGGACTGATGGACTTCGTTAGAACCTACAATGCCTCGATAATCACAGACCTCAATGACCTACCGATCAAGGGTAGCGGCTTTGATCTATTCATAGTTGGACCGTATTACAATTTCACTGTCGATGAAACGAATAGAATAAAAGATTTCTTAGCGAGCGGAGGAAAACTGATCATTGCTGACAATTTCGGTAGCGGAAACTCTCTTCTAACATATCTTGGGCTTGATAGTAAATTTTCAAAGAAAACTGTCAATGATGCCGTATTCTATGTAAGAAACAGCATGATAATCGAATCATTGAATTCCTCCATTCCCAATGTCAAGGTACTTGCCTTTGGGCCTGCAAGCTATGTAGAGGTAAATGACACAAGTGCAAAGGTCCTGGCATGGTCTAGCTCCTTCAGCTATGTTGAAGAAGGAAATTCTGAAAAGACCGGCCCTTTCCCCTTAATTGTAAGTATAGAATATTTGAATGGATCCATCATTCTTGTATCAAGTCCTACAATCTTCACCAACTATTTCCTCACGCTCTATGACAACGCTTATGCAGTTAAATTCTTAGCAAATGGGAAGGTAATACTATTTACCTCAAAGCTCAAATATAGCATGCTTTACAACTTCTGGTATGCCGAAAATGAGTTCATAATCTCCATGAAGAGCGCTGGTGTTGACTTCATAGTCTTTTCTCTTTTATCCTTGGGGGTATTCATTACACTAATTTATGAACCTAGAAGAGAGAAAATCGTTGATAAACTGACTGCTTTAATAAACGAGCACCCGGATTGGGATATAAATATCTTAAAGAGATTAAAAGAGGATATTGAGAAATGAACAGGCAGATCGTTAAGAACTTGCTGGAAAGTATCAGCTCAGTAATTATCGGACAGGAAGAAACGATACAAAAACTACTTGCATGCACACTTGCTGAAGGCCATGCGTTACTTGAAGGGCCTCCGGGTGTGGGTAAGACAACACTGGCAAAAGTGCTCTCTATTTGCTTAGGGGGAGCTTTTAGGAGAATACAGATGACTCCAGACCTTCTTCCGAGCGATATAATAGGCTCAAGCTATTTTGACGTAAAGGAAGGGGTATTCAAAATAAGACAAGGGCCAATATTCGCGAATGTACTGCTAATAGATGAGCTCAATAGGGCATCACCCAGGACTCAATCTGCTTTACTCGAAGCTATGCAAGAAAGGCAGGCAACGATTGAAGGAAATACATTCTCATTACCAAGGCCCTTCATAATAATAGCCACACAAGGTCCAAGCGCAATAGCAGGGACTTTTCCTCTAACAGAAGTACAGCTAGATAGGTTTGCAATGAAGTTGATAAGTGGAATACCTTCAAGAGAAATAGAGAAGAAAATAGTCGCAAATATAGATGAAATAGAGCAATTAAAGATAAAACCTGTACTTACTTTAAGTGATGCCATAAGGTTAATTGATGAAGCAAAAGGAATTAAGATTTCTGAAAGAATACTTGACTATATATTGAATATAATAGAGCAAATCCGTAATGATAAAAGAATAAGACTCCCTCCAAGCCCTAGAGCTTCGATATGGCTTTATAAAATAGGCAGGGTCTTCGCTTACTTAGATGGAAGAAACTACATGATACCTGATGATGTGAAACGCATAGCGCATGAGGTCCTGAGACATAGAATATATTTGAAGACAGAATGGGAACTTGAGGGGATTGAACCAGATACGATAATAAGGGAGACACTAGAAAGCGTCGCAGTTCCACGTGAATGATTAACTTTACAAAGCTAGGAAAATTACTTTTTTCAATAGATCTATCCTCGATATTAATATCTTTATTTTTTTCAAATTACTATCTTTTAGCGATCTTTATAATTTCTTTTTTTATATTAATTTATGACTATCTCGATGCAAGAAAAATCTTGACAAAGCCTCCCATAGAAATCATGCCAAATCGACTTTCGAAGAGCGTTATAAGAGGAGAAGTGCTACATATGGACCTCAAGTTCAAATCTAAAAGAAATTTTGAACCAGTTAATACCAAAGAATTCAAAATAGAAAAGAAAAACGATACGCTAAGCATTCAACTAAATGCCGACAGGATTGGCACGAAAGTTTTGAATGAAATAAAAATCAAAATGCCCAGTAAGCTAAAACTATTCAACATAGAAACTAGTGCAAAACTTGAGCTGGAAATACGCATAAAACCAAAAATCGTGGCCATAGCTATGGAGATCTTGGGTATTCTTGAGGGCTTGAGAAAAGGCAGAGGAGGCATGATGATGGGGGAGACGGTTTCTAGGTTCATCGGTCATGGCTTTGAATATCTGGGTTCAAGGGAATATCACCCCGGAGATGATTTGAGAAGAATAGATTGGAAGGCAACTGCTAGGAGGTTTCAGTTAATGATTAAGGAATTCCATCGAGAAATGGGAGGAAGGATAGGTTTGATATATTCAAATTACAACATAGGTCCGAATACGAATGACGATATGGTTTCAGATTTTTTGCTCATTTTACTGAATGCAGCAAAAGAAGATATACCTGTAAAGGTAACGATGATAGAAAACGGACAAATTATAGATATTCCTGTTTCCGATCCTACGGAGATACTTGCAATCTGTCTAGATAGATTACTTAAATACAGTGGAGTATCCTATGAGGAAATTTATCAGATAATTGAGGAAGACCCTTACTTCAGAGATTTTAAGCTCATGAATCTTGAAAGATTCCAAGAATTCGTTAAGCTCTCAAAAGAAAAAGTAATGAGAGATGCCAAAATAGGAAAAAATTTCATGTCATTTTTTGAACCCGAAAATAGCAATGAAACTGAAGCAATTATTATATTTTCAAGTCTTATCAAGGATTCAAGACTGATCTCTAGCTCTGCTCTAATGATGAGATTTCCGAACGTAAGGCTCTACATAGCATATCATTCCAAACCATGGCTTGATGCAAAGAATCTTGAGGAGGCCTATTTGATGTACAAAAAGATGAACAGCGTGCTAAATTATTTAACCAAAATAGGTTGCGAAACACTAGCTGTACCAATACTCAAACCCAAATAGCTTGGAGAAGTTCAACATAGTAGCGATCCTTCCAGCTTATAACGAGGAAGGAAAGATAGCGAAGGTTTTGGTAAAGACTCTCAAGCATGTATCGAAGGTAATCGTTGTAGATGATGGTTCAAATGACTATACAGCGGAGATAGCTGAAAGGATGGGAGCAATTGTTTACCGCCATGGAGAGCGCTTGGGAAAAGGAGAAGCTCTTAAAACAGGCTTCGAAATCGCTAAAAAACTGGGCGCAGATATCATCGTTACGCTCGATGCAGACGGCCAGCATGATCCGGATGAGATACCTCTTGTAATTGAGCCTATAATGAAAGGTGAGGCGGATATCGTGATAGGATCTAGGACTCTATCCAATTCCAAAATACCTACAATAAGGAAGATTGGGAATGATGTATTGAACAAGGTAACGAACATAGCTTCAGGGCTGAAGCTAACCGATACGCAGAGTGGCTTCAGGGCTTTTACTAGGAAGGCTATCGAGATGATCGAGGTCAAGGATCATGGCATGGGAGTAGAATCGCAGATCCTTATTGATGCAGCAGATAAAAAGCTAAGGATAAAGGAGGTGCCTATAAGCGTTAAGTATGGCAAGGATACCTCTACATATAACTTCCTAAAGCACGGCTCGTATGTCTTCATCGTCATATTGAGGACGATTATAGAGAGAAGCCCATTGCTCTATCTAGGGCTTCCTGGCATAGCTGTTGGAGCCGTTGGCCTCGCGCTCACGATATGGTTGCTCGCTCTTTACAATACCGAGCGATACTTCAGCATACCTCTCGCTATTCTAGCTCTTGGAGGCATACTGCTAGGCGTAATACTAGTAGTTACTGCACTTCTTTTATATGCGATAAACAACCTGCATGCAAGGCTAAGAAGAGTATGAAGAAAATAACGATTATATCGCAGTACTGGGAGCCAGATATGAATGGAGATGTAGTCAGGCTGAAGAATTACATTGGATTGCTGCTAAAGCTTGGATTCGAGATAACGCTCATAACTGCGATACCCAACTATCTAACATATAAAAGGAAAGAAGCCAAGGTTGGGATCGAAAAAAGAGAAAGGCTCAAGATAATAAGGTTATGGATGCCCAAGCTTGTGCACAAAGGATTGGCTAGTAGGCTAATTCTATATTTGAGCTTCATGATATTCGCTTCGCTACCTACATTGATCTATGCTAGGAAAAGCTATATTTGGGCATTCTCTCAGAGGGTCTTCTCAACACTCGCCGCATTGCCTGCGAAGCTGCTATTCAGAGTTAAGCTTTATTCGGATATAACAGATATTTGGCCTGAAGCGTTGATCAATACGGATTATGCCAGTGAGGATTCATTATTCTATAAAATGGGTAGATTCATAGCAAAGATAGCCTATAGATCCAGCGATAAGATCCTTGTGCTAAGCGAAGATATGAAGAAGCAAATCGCCAATCGATATGGTTTAGATCCAAAGAGGGTATTTGTATTGGAGAACTTCATGCCGAGCAGAGAAATAGATTTACCAAACATGAACGGAGAGCTCAGAGTGCTTTATTATGGGAATCTTGGAAAGAACTACGATTTCGATGCGATAATTGAGCTGGCAAAGGAACTTAAGCGAGAAAAGATCAAGTTCATCATCATAGGATCTGGGGAGATGGAATATGAAATCATTGAGAACATAAAAAGGAACGGGCTCACAAATGTTGAATTCATCAACAGGATGCTTGAAGAAGCAAAGCTAAAAGCCTTTGTTAAGGATGCACAAGTTTTAATTTTGCCTATGCGTCATCAAGTCATAGAGGACGTCTCATTCCCAACGAAATTAATAGACTATCTCCATTCAGGCAGGGTAATACTTTACATAGGGAATGGATATTGCTTAAGGCTAATTAATGGCCATAAGGCAGGAATTGGACTAGATAAGTTCGAGAAGGAAAAGCTTGTTGATTTCCTAAGAACGTTAAGTAATAACGCTGAGATGATAAAGGAATATGCAACGAATGCAAAAAGACTTGCGGAAGAGATGTTTTCTGAAATGAACGCCACTGCGAAAATTAAAATCCTCTTTCAGTGATGGCGAATAACATAACAGTCCTAGGAATCAACGACGGCCACGATTGCGGTGCAGCGCTCATAAGAAACGGAAAGATATTGGCGGCCGTTCAAGAGGAGAGGCTATCGAACATAAAGCATCACAGCGGAACACCGAAGTTAGCGATAAGGGAGGTATACAAGATAGCTGGCATAGATCCAAAGGAAACGAATGCAATAGCGATCGTTAGCCTGAATAGAGTTTACTCTCCACTTGAGGAATACCCTCTTAAAGTTAGGATTTTCGAAAAGGCTTCAAGATTCTTTCACGGCAAGAGCTTCGCTAAACTATATGTTTCTATACTTCACAAGTTCAGACCAATAAAGGAGTTGATGGAAATATTTAGCGAGCTTGGCATAGAGGATAAAGAAGTTAGATTTGTTGAGCACCACTTAGCGCATGCTTCATGCGCTTATAGAACAAGCCCTTGGGGCTATGATAAGCCAGTCTTAGTTATGACCTCAGATGGCGCAGGAGATGGAGTTTCAGCCACTGTCAATATTGCAGAGAAAGGCGAGATAACTAGGATAGCATGGTCAACGTTCTACAATTCGCTAGGCAACGCTTTCTATAGCGAGATAACTCGCTATCTTGGCATGAAGCCCTGGGATCACGAATACAAGGTCATGGGTCTTGCGCCATATGGCAAGCCTGAACTTTGCTTGGAAAAGATGAAGAAGATCATAAGGATAAATCCGAAGAACAAGCTAGAATTCGAGAATACATTCGGTTCTTATCTCAAATCGATGCAGCCAAAGCTTAGGAAGCTCCTAGCATATGAGAGATTTGATAACATCGCAGCAGCATGCCAGCTATATTTCGAGATGCTCGTATGTGAATGGGTAGAGAATGCCATAAAGAAAACGGGAATAAGTCATGTTGCCTTCGCAGGAGGTAACTTCTTGAATGTCAAAGCAAACAAGAGGATTTTGGAGCTAGAAAGCGTTGAAGATGCCTTTTTCTATCCAGCATGCGGAGATGATGGAACACCTGTTGGCGCAGCTTTGCAGGCCTATTATGAAATATGCAAAGAAGAAGGCATAAAGCCTGAGTTCCATCCACTTGAAGATCTTTACTATGGACCTAGTTATGATGACGAGGAAATAAGAGAGGTGCTTAAGAAAGAGGGAATGCTTGAAAAAGCTGAGAAATATAGCGATATAAATGGCGTTGTAGGCGAAATGCTCACCAAAGGGAAAATAGTGGCGAGATTTGATGGGAGGGTTGAATGGGGACCAAGGGCACTGGGCAATAGAAGTATACTTGCAGATGCAAGGGATTTCAGAGTGATTAGGAAATTGAACAGCGCGATAAAACAAAGAGATTTCTGGATGCCCTTCGCTCCTACGATACTCGAGGAAAGGATTGATGAATACCTTATCGATGCGAGGCCAGCTAGATATATGATACTCGCTTTCGATACCACTGAAAAGCGAGATGAGATCATCGCTGCAATACATCCCCAAGATTTCACTGCAAGGCCACAAACGTTAAATGATTGGAACGAAGGATATAGGAAGATATTAAAGGAATTCGAAAATATAACAGGTGTTGGAGGGATTCTCAATACCAGCTTCAATCTCCACGGCTATCCCATCGTAGGTACACCTGAGCTAGCAATATGGACACTTAAGAACTCTGGACTTGAGTATTTAGCAATTGGAAGCTACTTGGTAAGGAAGTAATGCAGATAGAAGTATTTGAAAGGAGAGTAAGAGAGCTATTGGATAAAATACTTGTTAGGAAGTTTGCTTTCTATGCACTTGGCCTTGTAACTGCGCTGAACATAGCAATGGCGCTATTTTTGCTGAGTAGATTCGTAATCACGTTTTACTTCTATTTCTTGAACCTCCTTGGATTGAACATTGGCCTAGTAGCATATCTAGGCTTGGATAGAATAAAGGTGCTTAAGGAGATAAAAATGGGTAGTAAAGTCAATGCTGCATTACTTTTACTTTTCATTTCTTTTATGTTCATTTCTTATTTATCAATACTTTATAGCGTAAACTACAGATCTATTTACTACTATATTTTCACGACGCTAGCATTCTTCACTATACTTCCAAGAATTTTCTTCGATGAAATGAAGAAGAGAAATGCAATGATCATACTCATGCAACTCATGGCACTGAGCTTTCTTGAAAGGATAAGCCTTTTCATCATGCACGACTTTCCACCTTGGTGGGATCCATATTTTCATTACGCAACAAGCTTAACTGTATATAATAATGCCCACATTCCTAATCTAGCTGGCTATACGTATTTTCCGCTCTATTATATTTTCAACAGCGAGATATGGCTCATGATCTTTGGTGATACTAGCATGAATTATATTGTTATAAATGCGCTCATACTAGTTATATCTTTGATTTTACCTTATTTGATCGCTGAAAGGATCACAAAAAGCGAACGAGCTGGGGTATTCGCAAGCACTTTGATTATGATAGTATATAATTTCTTCGGCATGACTAACTTCCAGACCCCCCATCCTTTCTCGTTTACCTTAGCAATGCTCTCGATTTATTTGCTTTACAGGATAATCTTTGAAGGAATTAATTACAGGCTCATAGGTATTTTCTTAATCTCATCGATAGGGTCCTTCATATTCCACCCAAGTGGAGGCCTTTTCTTGAGTTATCTTAGCATAGGCTTAATTATATTCAGGATGCTTTTCAATGTTAGGAGATACTTGGTGTTTTTAATATTCCCTTTATTCGTATTTTTATACTTAATTAACCTAGCTCAGAATCAATTAGGCTATTATATATCACTTTCATTTGGTGCGCAAGGCCTTAGCGTAGAAAACCCCGTATATCCTGGCTTCAGTTCAACTTTCGCACAGATAACATTTTACACACTTTCGCATTTCTGGTATTTCGCAGTTGCATTCTTTACTGCGTTGGGACTATTTACCCTCATATTGAGCAATAAGAAAAACTATTTTTTACCCGTGCTAGCTGTTATCGCAGTACTTCCTACAACTACATTGTTCTTCACAGGGAGAGCTGTGGCAGAAACAATTGGAACAGGATTCATAGTACTTGCAGAGGTATTGTTGGGAGGAATTGCGCTTAGAAGCACTTTCAAAAAAACAATAGCTATATTCTTCATAATTCTATTAACCTTTTCCTTCTTTTCTTCTACGTTACTAAGCGATGATGCTCCGTATTTCGGCAAAGCAATTAATGGAAATTATACTTATTACATCCAACAAACTTATTACACGAATGAACAAAGCATAAGTGCAGCAAGCTTGCTTGTGAATAACATGCAAGGAAACATATTAGTCAACTCCACAGATGATAGAGCTTTTGCTGCATGTTGCTCAATATCAGTGAAAGGATATGTTCACTTAGATCCTTCGATTTATGTGGTCAGTAACAATACATACTATTTCATTAGCTACTACATAACCTCTCGATGGCCAGCTCTTCCTCCACAGGCATATGAAAATTTCGCAAGAAATATGACAGCAAATCCTAATGTTAATTTGATTTATTCAAATGGAGATACTATAATCTTCTTCTCGAGCATTCATAAGAAGTGATAATTAATATTGCTTGAGAGGATCATCCAAAATTATAAATTGCAAAAAATATGATTGTTCCTTTAGAGTATTTAAATAAAAAGTATTTTAAAGCTATGATTAAGAATCCATACCAAATAAGATTTTTTATAGATTTGGTTCAAAGAGAACAAAAATTATACAGAATTCTAGAAGCAAGTACCAAGGAAATAAAATACAACTTGAGCAAGGCAGAGGAAATAAGGAGAGAAATTTATGAAAAAATGAAAAACTATTCATATCATGGTGCAATGGTCTCTCCTCTGGAAGGCCCAATCATTTATTGCATAGTTAGAATTTTAAAGCCAGAGATCGTTATCGAAACAGGCGTAGCTAATGGTGCATCATCCACATTCATCTTAAATGCTTTAGAAGAAAACAATAAAGGTAGGCTATACAGCATAGATCTTCTTTCAAAAGAGTTGCAAGTGAAAGAAAAAGAAATAGGATGGTTGATACCGAAAGAATTGAGGCATAGATGGAATTTACATCTTGGAGACAGCAAAGAATTGCTACCAAAGTTTTTGCAACAATTAGGATACGTTGATATATTTTTACACGATAGCTTGCATACTCTTGAACATGTATTATTCGAGCTTAGAATTGCCTCAGCTTATATTAAAAGCGGTATCTTAATAGCTGATGATGTACATCCAAGCTGGATAAATAAAATATGCAATGCTCTAAATATCGAAAAACATGAATTGTTCAATGATTTATTAGTATTGAAGAAATGAAGTATCTATCCAAATATCATCACGAGCTTAATGAAAAGGCATATACGAGACTCAACATAGAAGATAGTGATTTCAAAAAAAGACAAATAATATATCCTAAATATTATTTTAAGAGAACTAATAATAATATGGAAGGCTTGGCAAATTTTTTATTATATATGTATCAAAAAATCAGATAAAAAATTAAAAATAGGCATATTTTAAATCTAGGTGCAGGAACAGGTTATCGAGATACAAACTTACTTTTAAAATTGCAAAATAAAGTCAAAGCATTAGATCTCTCCTACGAAAAAAGCGTTCAAATAAAATATTTTTATACTATAGATATTTACTTTAATTATTAATTTAATATTCAAAAAAATGAAGATCTTACTTGTTTGTGAACAACCTCTGCCTTCTAAGAAGAGGGCAGGAAGACCGAATTATACGGTAAGGTATCTTGCAAAGAAAGGTCACGATATTACGGTTTTATGTCCAAGGACCCATGAAGAAGATGATGGTTTAGCTAGATATGAGTATATTAATATCGAGTTCAGGCAGTTCTCAATTATAAATAGAATAAAGATATTGAGAGAGTTTCAAAAAAAGATAAAAAAATTAATGTATTCAGAAAAGTTTGATATTATAAGAACAATAAATATTATACCGACGTATTCTTCATTAAATACTAAGATACCTATATATTCAGAGATAAATGATTTTTTGAGCGATTTATATTTGCAATTCAATATGCCATTAAAGAATATTATTTCAAATTTTATCAAAATGATGGAGAACAAAATTGCTAAAAAAATGTGTTATGCAAATGTGGAAACAGATGTTGGAAGGAGATTTTGGAAAGAGCTAGGGGCAAATGAGAAAAAGATCGCAGCAATCCCGAATGGTGTGGATACAAAGCATTTCGATCCTTATAAAGCAAATGCAGAAGAAATTAGAGAGAAATATAAGCTTAATCATGCGAAGGTATTATTCTATCATGGAGACATAGGATATTATGATGGTTTACATTTCCTTTTAAATATAATGGATAGAATAGACGCAAAATTCATGATTGTTGGTGATGGACCAAATGGCTACTTGGATGAGCTTAGAAAGATCGCTTTGAAAAACAAGGTTGAAGACAAAATAATTTTCACAGGTTGGATTGACTATGGAATACTACCAAGTTATATCGCATGCGCAGACTTATGTGCATTACCTTTGATACCTAAAACTAGGGAAAATAGAGCCGTTATACATTCAAAAATAAAGGAATATTTGAGCATGGGTAAGAAATTTGTTGTAACTAGACTAGAAGGAATAGAATCAAGCTTGGGTAGTTTGCCATTTTATGTCAATGAACCATGGAATCGAGAAGAACTGTTAAATGTAATAAAAAGAGCATTTGAAGAAGAAAGAGATGTTGAAAAAATGAGGAGTATTGCTAAAATTCTGGACTGGGAAAACATAATAAATCAAGATGAAAAAGTAATGAAGGCAATTTTGGATGGAGAAGAAGACATAAGGAAATTCGATCTAAAGCTTGAGAATACTTAGGACAATTGGCGAATTCGGACCTTCAATTGGGCCTTCGAAGCAAGCATACTTGCTTACTAAGGGATTGAGCAAGCAGGGAATATTTTCCATAATCTATACTTATGAAGTTTATGTTAACGAAAAAATTGAAAATGCGAAAATAAAGAAGTTTGAGCCTTTTATTAAATTTGGCCATTACAAGATTTCCTTTAAAATGATTCAAGAAGTAATGAGAGAAAATGTAGATTTGGTTCATGTTCATGGATATAGGAATTTCCAAACTGATTTGGGAGCATTAGTTTCATTGGAGAAAAAAATACCCTTAGTCATTACAGCGCATGGAACTGTAAAGGGTTATGAATATTTGAATCTTGGCTTAAGATCTAGATTGCCAAATATAATTTACGATGCTTTGACCTTTAAGTTAACTTTGAGATTGGCAAAGAAGATAATTGCAACATCTAAAAGTGAGGCAAATGAGCTTTTAAGCTTTGGAATACCTGAAAGTAAGATTGCGATCATTCATAACGGTATAGAATTCCCTAACATAGAAGTTAAGAAGGATTTCGATGATAAAGATACTCTTAACATATTAACAGTTTCTAGGATAACTTATAAAAACAACTTAGAAATGGGAATTAAAGCCTTTGCTGAAGCATACAAAAGGAATAAAAAGCTTCGTTATATAATCGTAGGTGATGCTAAGCCTAGTAGATATGATGCGATGGAAAGAGGATATAAAGAAAAAATATTAAAGCTTTGTAAACAGCTTGGAATAAAAGATAAAGTAATCTTCACTGGCTGGCTAAGCGGTGAAGCATTGTGGGAAGCATATTTAAAAGGAGATATCTTTATTTGGACTTCACGCTATGATAATTTTGCCCATGCTTTAGTAGAGGCAGCTTATTTTAAATTACCAATTATTAGTACTCCTGTTGGCATTGCAGGAGATTTGCTTGATAAAGAATTCTTAGTTGAACATGAAGATTACAAAGAGCTTAGCGAGAAAATCCTAGAAATTTGCGAAAATCCTAAACTAATGAAAGAGATTGGAGAAGAGAATCATAAAAGATCGCTGAGATATAGTTATGAAAAAATGGTGAGGGAATATTACAAGCTATATTCAGAATTGGCAAGCTAGACCGAGCTTGAACTGCTAACTTGTTATGTGCGGAATTTGCGGTATAATAGGAGAACCGAATAGCTATTTGCTTAAGCTTATTTGCAATAATTTAGTTCATAGAGGCCCAGATAGCGAAGGCTATTATATCGATGATAAAGTTGCTCTAGGAGTGAGGAGATTGAGGATCATAGATCTCGTAACTGGAGATCAGCCAATTCATAACGAAGATTCAACGATTTGGGTAGTTTTCAACGGTGAAATATATAACTTCTTGGAACTTAAATCAAAGCTTCAAGCTAAGCACAGGTTCTACACAAGCACAGATACAGAAGTGCTCGTTCATCTTTGGGAAGATTACAAGGAAAATATGCTCGGATATCTAAAAGGCATGTTCGCGTTTGCAATTTATGATGCGAAAGAAAATAAGGTTTTCATAGCAAGAGATAGATTTGGTGAAAAGCCCCTTTATTATACAATCATAGATAATAGCTTTATTTTCGCTTCTGAGCTTAAAGCTCTAATAAAGGTTTTGGAGAGGATCGAAATAAATACCAATGCTTTAGCGAGTTATTTCGCTTTCTTTTATAACCATTTAGAAGAGAGCTTTATAAAGAATGTTTTTAGATTAAATCCCTCAAGTTATATATTATATGATATTAAGAATAGAAAGTTTGAAATTAAAAAATATTGGGATTTGAATATCGATGAAAATATTGAAATAAGCATAGAAGATGCATTGAAGCTTCTTGATAGATACTTAAGCAATTCAGTTAAGAATTGCTTGATAAGCGATGTTCCGTTAGGGATTTTATTGAGCGGAGGCGTAGATTCAAGTATTATTGCTAGCTTAGCCTCGAAGAATGCAAGAATAAAAACTTTCCATATCACAAGTGAAGAAGAAGAAGAAGTTAAATTCGCAGAAGAAATTGCTAACTTAATAGGTAGCGAACATAAAACAATATATATTGATAAGAACTTCATGAAGAACTTCGATGATATTGCTTACTCAATCGATGAACCTGTAGCAGATCCTTCAATCCTATTATCATATTATATATGCGAAACAACAAGGAAGCATGTTACTGTTGCACTCACTGGTGAAGGGGGAGATGAGTTATTTTGGGGCTATCCTTGGATTTCCTTAAATGATGGACTTGATAAATGGTTTGACTTGCCAAGCTTCATAAGGAAAAATGCTTTGAAAATGAGATACATCACTAAACACATAAATTCGAGCTATGCAGGTATTTTGCAAGATATTGCGAGATACGAGAAAATAGGCTATCATTCATTAGATAGTGTTGGAAAAAGGATTGCAAGGCTTTCGCATTTTTCGCTTGAAGAAATAAAGAATCTTTTAGCTACGAGGTTCGAGGATCCTTATAAGGAATATGAAGAGATCTTACGAAAAAGAAACTCCTTAAGAGGCTCAGCTTATTTAACGATAAAGAAAGTTTTGCCGAATGATTTCCTTCATAAAGATGATAGGATGAGCATGAAGCATTCACTTGAGCTCAGGGCACCATTCTTAGATCATGAGCTTTTCCAAGCAATGTATAGAATTAGCGATAGCTATAAATTGAATTCTTCGACTCAAAAATACTTACTTAAACTTTATGCTGTGAAGTATCTAAAAATGCCAAAGGAAGCAATCTTCAGAAAGAAAGTGGGTTTTAGTATGCCATTAAATAGATATCATAAGGATTTTATATATAAAACAGAAGAATTAAAATATCTAACAAAAGAATTAAGAATTAATTATAATGTTATCATGAGATTGTATGAATTTTATCCTTCATATGAATATACAAATAGATTATTTGCTTTATCCTTACTTTTAGATTGGTATAAGAATATGGTTAAATGATTAAGGTTGCTTTCCTAGGTAGAAGTTTTTCGCAAAGAAGGCAAAGTCATCTATTGAATGAATTATGTAAGAATTTCGCTGTCTTTGCACTCGTTCCTGCTTGGAACGAAAAATTGAGATATAGAGAACCCCCAAAGAAATCTTGATAAATGAAAAGGATGTCAAATTCAAGGTTATATGGCATCAGACAATTTTTTTTCTGAAAAAACCTTAATCAGCTTTTACCCAAGCGCCCTAATTTCATTAACAAAGATTAAGCCTAACTTAGTGGTTTTGAATTTATATCATTCTATAAGACGAAAAATTGGGAGTAACAATCCGGTTACTCAGTAATAGAAGCAATGAGCTATGGCATGCCTGTCATAGTATCGAATTGTGGTTCTTTGACTGAAATAGTCAATTGTTCAGGCATCATAGTTCAGCAAAATAATATCGATGAACTTGCAAAGGCAATGGAATATGTTATCGATGAAGTAATTTTGATGGATTTAAGTGAGAGGAGCATGGAAATAGCAAAAGAGTTCTCCTTAGATTTTGTAGCTGAGAAGTGGAGAATATTAATAGAAAAAACAAAGAAAAGATAGGAATAATTATAATCGGAAGTAGTTTATTCGAGGTTCCTTACTTAAGAAATATCCCGTCAGGTTTTTCGGAGATAATTTATAAAACAAGTAATTATGTTTCGAAAAAATATGACGTAATAATTATTAGTCCATTCTATTATAAATATAAAAATGATGTCATCATCAATAAGAATCTTAAAATTTATTATGTCTATCATCCTGCAATACATAGACAAAAAATAAGCATTATTAATATTGTTATGGAATTATTAAGCAGTATACTTTCTTTTTCAACTCAATCTGCTTTAAAGATACTTAGTTTTAGAAGTCAGCAAAATAAAGTAGTTATAATTTATGATAAAATATCAGGTATTTTTCCATTAATTATAGCAAAAATCATAGGATTTAAAGTAATATATTCTGAAGGAAATCCCTTTCCTTGGTATTTACCTTATTTAAATAAAAAATACAATAAAATTAGCTGGGGCATAAATATTTTTCTTGGTAAAATAATGTGCAAGAATGCAGATATTATTAGAGCACAAAGTATTTGTATAAAAGAAGGTATGATACATCAGGGCATAGAAAAAGAAAAAATATTCGTAATTCCAGTAGGCGTGGATCCTATATTTTTTAAGCCCAGTTACAATAAGGATAAAAGCTCATTCATCGTTGGTTATTTAGGCAGATTGACTGAAGAAAAAGGTGGCCCATTATTATACGAAATAGTAAAAGAAAGTAGCTTAAAGCTTCCTCAAGTGAAATTTTTAATTATAGGCCTGGGTCCTTACAAAGATAAGCTTGAAAAACTTAACAATGTAATTTTCATAGGTAATGTTCAAAGGAAAGAACTTCCTCAATTCATTAACATGGCCGATATTTTTATAAGTACATACTATGATTTTGCGCTTGCAGATCTTGAAATTTTATCTTGCGGAAAGCCTCTAATAAAACTCGATAGTCCTGAAATAAATTATATTTTTAAGAATAAAGAAGAGATATTGTATGCAAAAAATGATATAAATTCTTTTTTAAAAATTATCACAGAAGTAATGAATGACCAAAAGTTAATAGAAAAAATATCACATAGTGCAAGAGATAAGATTTTAAAAGATTTTACATGGGAAAAAATATCGGAAAAATGGATTGAACTCATCGATATATTGCTTAAGAGAAATAATAAAAAAACAGAATTTTAACATCTTAAGTTTAAAGAGAGTCCTTAAAATGTTTTTTAGAATGGATTTAAACGACAGAACTTGAGATTTTAGCCTGCGGAAGACCTTTAATAACGCTGGATTCCAAGGTGAATAGAGAAGTAATGAAGGACTATTATAATGGTTTCTTGTGCAAACCAAACGCGAAAGACTATTTTGAGAAAATGAGACTAATTTTTGAGGATGAAGAGTTATATACAAAGATGCAGGCGAATGTGAGATGCACAGCCGTGAACTGTTTCTCTATTGAATAAGTAGCTAAGAAGTGGCTAGAAACAATAACTTATTGTTAACATTAAGATCATGAGACCAAAAGTAAGAATCATACACTTATATAAGCGGTATGAAATTATCTGAATATCTAGCTGCAGGACTACCTGTAATCTTACCCCCTTTAAAGGGGTCTTTAAAATTAATTAAGATAATGGGTTCATTTTCAATTTCAACGATGACGAAAGCTTAAGAAAAGCAATTGAAACTGCTCTTAGTTCACAGCTTATTGAGATGAGTAAGAAATCCAAAGAAATTGTTAAAAAATTTTTATCGCTTGAAGCTGCTAAAAATGAGATTGATAAGCTTATTAATTTTATATATCAATATTAATTTAGCAAAGCAATTAAGAACTATATTAAGTCAATTTTTTATTACTTTAAAAATACTAGAATAAAAACTTTATAAAGTTAATATATCGAAATGAATCAAATATTAAGAATTGCATTTCTCGCAACTGATTATGATAATCTTCTAGGTCAGCATACTGTTAAAGGTTTATCAGAATATTTAGCTGAAAAAGGTGTTGAAAATTACGCAATTGGATTAAGAAATATCTTTTTAGCACGAAGGATGACAGCAAATACAACTACAAGCATTATTAGAGATTTATTTGCTAAAATCTATTTTATTAGGATATTAAATAAGCCTAGAATATTTTATGAAAAAACTCTATTAAGAAATGTATTAACTAACTTGAAAATTAATTTTATAATCGTTAGTTTCCTTGATTCCCAAAACTCATTTTCAATAATAGATGCTGCTAAATATACAAATTCTAAATTAATTTTACTAGATATAGAAAGCCCTTATTGGACAGGTGGAGAAGATTGGGCAAACATAGCTAGGAATTCTAATCTAGTTCTTACAGCTGCAAAATATGGTGATCTATATTGGAAAAAAAGAGGAGCCAAGAATATAATTTTCTTTCCACTTTTCTGCGATACTCGATATTTCAAGCCTCTTAATTTGGATAAAAGATATGACATATTATTCCTCGGTTCATATTATAAGGCTAGAGCAAAAGATTTGGATTCATTTTTAATACCGCTAATTAATAAATACAACAATAAGGTATCATTGGTCGGCTCTGGTTGGGAAATAAATCCTAATTTTAAAAAAGCTACTATATTACCTCCTGTGAATTGGAGGCTCACATCATATTTTTACAATTCTGCAAAGATTTGCTTGAACGTTCATCCTAAAGGAGTAAAAGAGCTAGGAGGCTTGAATTCAAGAAATTTTGAAGTCCTTGGGTGCAAATCTTTTTTGCTTTCAGATTACAATAAAGGTTTTGATGGCTTATTTGAAAATAAGAAGCACTTGGTCATTGCAGATAGCCCAAAGGAAATGATTGAACTTGCTGAATATTATTTAGATAACGAGGAAGAACTGGAAAAGATCGCTCAGCAAGGATATGAAGAAGTAATGCGCGCCCATACAATTGAGCATAGAGCAAAACAACTCTTGGGTATAATCAGCAAATTATATTAGGTTTGTTGTTCGACCGAACTATTCTTGAAATTTTTCGATGTACAATGATAACTGTATATCTCGATGGTTATCCTTTAGATTGGAAACATGGACTAGCTACGGTCAGAAGATTGCGGTTAGAATACAGACCTAAAAATGTTTCATATTTGATCGATGTAAGAAAGATAGGTTATAATTTATCTCTTCTATACTCAAGACCGTCTAGAAGCATTCTCGAAAGATTAGCGTCAGGGATTTCATTGTCTTATCTATCAGGAAAAGGAGCTTATTATAGAATACTTACGAAAGCAGATCTTGAGCACATAATTAGAATTTATAGTTGTAATCTACCTTCAATATATGAAGTAGATTGATTACCTATAGAATATTACCGTTATTATTAAAACATACCATTAAATTTACATTAGTAAGGCCTGTACAATATCTATATGTTTATGGTCCGAGGAGATTGCTTGGCGAAAATAATGTTAAGCTTACAAATAAAATAAACATTGATGGTAAAAATTAGGATTAACTAAGAATATTTTATGTAAGTATAAAATAATATATAAAAATTATACTATAAAATTAAGTAAAATGAAACCAAAAGTAACTATCATTATTGTTGCATATAATGTCAGTAAAATTAAAAATATTTTTAAAAAGTGTCTAGATAGTAGCCTAAATCTAAAGTATGATAATTACGAAGTAGTCGTAGTTAATAATGGTTCGACAGATGAAACAAAAGATATACTAATGGATTATGAAAATGATATTAAGATAATAAATTTAAAACATAACGTGGGTTATGCGCAAGGAAATAACATCGCATATAATATGACAAAATCAGATTTTGTTCTTTTACTCAATAGTGATGCTATCCCAGAGCAGGATTCATTACAAGAAGTTGTTAAAGAAGGAATGAAGCCAGATATCGGAGCCGTTGGTGGGATCCAAATGGATTATAACAAAAAAAGAATAACAGCGCTTGGTCGCCTCTTCGATATTTACATGAGAACCATTGTTCCTAAAGAAGAGATAAGCATTAATGAAGTAAAAGCCTCATATTATACTTACATACCTGCATCTTTCTTATTAATAAAAAGAAGCACGATTAATACATTGTTTCCAAAAGAATTTTTTACGTATTGGGAAGATGTCGAGCTTTGTATGCGGTTATGGAGTAGAGGTTATAAGGTTCTTTTAATTCCTCAAATAGTATGCGCTCATGAATTCGGAACAAGCGCAAGAGCTGCTACTAAACATAACGTAAAAACAAATGTAACCTTAAAACTCTCTTATACTAAGAATGGTACATTATTGTTATCAATTTTTAAAAAATATTTAATAGATTCATATTTGATACAAGTTCTAAATATGTTAACATATTCAACAACAACGGAAATGTTACAATTACCAAGATATTTTTTCAAAAAACAGTTATACGACTTTACTGGAGGGTATTTTCCTGGTCGAAGTTTAATAAGAATATGTTATCTATCTAAACCCCTTTCTACATTACAAGAATTTGGCCGGTATTATCCACTATTAGCTAAGCTAAATAATACAAACAAAATAAGAATTATATTCGATATAAAAATTAAATCCTTCCCACCCGTAATACAATTATGTTATGATAATATAATTATAACTGAAAAAGATATAGAAAAATCAAACAAAAAATTTATTATAGATAAATAATAGCTTAAAGAATGTATGATTTGAAAACTTGTATAAAGATATCGCCATATTTGAATATGATACAACAAAAATATTTTAAAAGTAAACTTGAATTAATATAGTTTTCACTATTATCGTTTTAATAACACATAAACAATATAAACTTAATAAAGATGTATGTTCAGGACGCCGAAAATTTGGTATTGGCTGATGCAGAAAAGACATTAAAGGAAACAAGTCTTGAAGCAGAATGGTTTTAGATTCATTAGAAAACTTGATCAAAATGCATTGTTCATTAAATAAAAAATTTTAAAAAATTAAATAATTTATGCTAAAAATGTTGACAATTAAATATATTCAAATGTTATTATCCAGACTTAGAATATATCAAATTATGTACGTAATTATTGATATAATTATTTTAAAGCTTTTTACTCAGCTTATCAAATCTTCAAACAGGAAAATAGACTTCGTTTTTTCACCTTTAGCTAGGAATCTCAGTATACAACAATCCAAATACGAGATAAATATGCTCAAGAATTTTTTGACTTTAATAGATTTAAAAACGTTAATGGAAATAGGAACAGGGTTTGGAGGCACACTATACATACTTTGTCACCTCGCTCATGATGATGCGTTAATAATAAGCATTGATCAAGAACAAAAGCTATGGAGAATACCCGTGTATAAAGCTTTTAAAAAGAAGAAGCAAAAACTAGTAATGTTAAAAGGAAACTCTCATGATCCTTTAACTCTGGGAAAAGTAAAGTCAATACTTGGGAATAGGAAACTGGATTTCCTTTTCATAGATGGAGATCACTCATATGAAGGAGTGAAGAAGGATTTTGAAATGTATGGACCATTGGTTAAAGAAGGAGGAATTATAGCATTCCATGATATTAAACTTATCATAAGTGGAGTTCCAAAGTTCTGGAACGAAATAAAATCTAGCTTTAATAAAAATAACATAATAGAAATCATAGAGAATAATAATCAAGAATGGGCCGGAATAGGCATAATCTTAAAATAGATTATGCAAATAATAATATAACATCTATAAGTAAACTTTCAAAAATTTAATCTTATTATAATAAAACTTTCATTTATTATGTTATTTTTTTATAGGATTTATTTTGTTATAAAATTGCCATTAAAAAATAGAAAAGACATTTTAAATCCTGTGTTTCTTTAAACTTTTCGTAGATAAAATGCAACAAAATGCTTCTATATTTTAAAAAATGTTTTAAAAGACTGTCTTAAAGTTGTCACGTCCCCAAACGGTTTATAGTAGTTTTATATTAATATATGGAATAATGTTTTTAAGTAAATTAAGATGAAAGTCTTGTTAATAAATGATCAATTCGACATTTATAGCTCAGGAGGTCATTGGAGAACATTAAATCTTGCAAAAGGTTTATATAACTTAGGTTTAAATGTATTTCTTGGTACTCCTTTTATTAAATTTAGTTTCGATGAACTTAGAAAAATTGATGCGAGTAAATTAAAACCTAAATTAATTAAGAATAATTACTTATATCATTTAATAAATGGGATATTTCCATTAAAATATGGGTTCTCAAAAGAAAATTACAGCTTTATATATATACAACTACCTATGCCGATAACTAAAGGTCTATGCGATATTTTATTCAAATTCAGAAAAATACCCACTATAATAGATTTTGGAGACTTATGGGGATTTAAAAATCAAAAAAGCTATTCTTCTATTATCCACGATAGTTTTCTAAAAATTATATTAAATAATTCTTCATTTATAACTGTTGCATCTAATGATTTAAAAAATTATATAAAAAATAGTACTCATAAAAATATATTCATATTAAATAATAGTGTTGATTGTATAAATGAATTTAATCCAGATCTATATCCTAAAGAAAATGAGTTATATAAAAAGTATAGAGATAAGCTTATTATAACTTACTCAGGGACAGTTTCGAAATCAAAAAATGTAGATTTAATTGTTGAGTTAGCAAGGAATTTATCTAGAGACATATTGAAAAATATAATTTTTCTTATAATAGGAGATGGACCATATCTAAATGAAATGAAGAGCTCAGTTAAGAAACTAGGGCTTCAAGAATCTTTTCACTTTACTGGATTTTTATATAGAGAACAAATTCCATATTATTTAAGGATTTCGAATTTGGGAATCGTATCCTTGACAAAAATAAAAGGTGGGCTAATCAAACTAGCTGAATATATGGCTATGGGAGTTACTCCTATCGTTCCAGCAGAATCATGGCCTTCAGAACATATTAAGCATGGTTCAAATGGAATTGTAGTTGACAAATTTGAGGACATATTAAAATATATTGAAATATTTTACTTAAAACAAGAAATGCTAACAAAAATATCGCAAGAAGCGAGGAATTACGCGCTTTTAAATTTCGATATAAGAGTAGTTTCAAAGGAATTACTACAATTAATTATTAAATAAATGGGTATAAAATCAATTTTATACATAACTAATTCTGTTTCAGCAAAAGACTTTACATTAGTAGGGCCTGTACAATATCTATATGTTTATGGTCTGAGGAGATTGCTTGGCGAGAATAATGTTAAGTTAACAAATAAAATAAATATCAAAGATATTGAAAATTATGATGCTATATTAATAGGAAGGGATTTATTAGATAATCTTACTACAAGAAATATTACAAATAGTATTATAAATAAGTATAGTTGCAGGAAAGTTTTATCAATACTTGATACCGAAGAAGATTTATTAGTAGATAAAATCATATACAATAATAATATTAAATGCTATATCAAAAGAGAAATCCCTAATTTTTTTATTAATAAAAAAATTTTAAAAAGATATCTAATGAGCTTTTTAAACCGAAAATTTAATGTAGTTTTTTTAAGTGAGTATATAAAGTTTTACAATAAGGATCTGCTAATTCCATGTCCTTTAACATATCATCTGCTTAATAAGGAACTAATTGAGAAAACATTTTCAACAAAGAAATACCTAGTAAGTTACATTACCAATTTGCATCCTGCAACTGGGAATTTGTTTGGTAGGTTATACAGGTATGAAATACATAAGGAAAGAATAAAATTGGCGGCTATTGCAAGAAGCGTGCCAAATTCTTTCGTGAGATTAGGCTACGGCTTGCCTGGAAGTGGACTCCCTTTTGAACAATATTGTAAAATTATTAGTGAGTCATACTCTTCATTGAACACTACAGCTTACGATAATTATCGAAGATACGAGATAACTTATTTAGGTTCTGTTCTCATTTCAGAAAGGCCCCTAGATATAACACCAAATGATTTTATTGAAGGAAAACATGCCTTTTTCTACGATAATATCAAAGAATTAAAGTCAATTTTAAAGGATTTAAAGGGTAGAGAAGATGAGCTAATAAAAATGGGCAGAGAAGCGAGAGAGCATGCAATTAAATATCATAGCCCTGAAGCAAGAGCTAAAACAATTCTTGAAGCGCTTAATAAATAATGCTAAAATTAGCTCTAATCGGTTTGGGATACTGGGGTAGGAATTATCTCAGAGTGCTTAAGCAAATTCCTGATGTAAATTTAGCATATGTCTACGATACCGATCAGAATAAATTATTGAGAAGCAAAGATGTTATTGCAAGGAGTTTAGAGGAAATCATCGAAGATAAGGAGATAAACGCAGTGATAATAGCTACCCCGGCTTCAACGCATTATGAAATAGGAAAGAAGCTCATCGAGAGCAATAAGCATGTTTTAATCGAAAAACCTTTAACGATGAAATATGAGGAAGCGTTGGAACTTGCTAAGCTGGCTAAAATTAAGAATAGAGTGCTCATGGTTGGTCATATTTATTGCTATAATAGCGCAATTAATTACATGAAAGAAATCATTAAGGAAGAAAGGTTAGGAAAGCTTTACTATGGTTTTGGCTTGAGATGCGGATTCGGACCTATTAGGTATGATGCAAGCTGTACTTGGGATTTGGCTACGCATGATCTTGCAATGCTTGATTATTTGCTTGAAGACTTCCCAATAGAAATACAGGCGAGCGCGACATATTTTCTGAGAAAGGGAGTTTATGACTATGCTAATATAAACCTTAGTTATGAGAATGGCTTTATTTTTAATCTAACCGTTAGCTGGTATGCAGCAGAAAAGATACGTAGCTGGTATCTTATAGGTTCTGAAAGAATGCTAAAGTTCGATGACACAAACAAAAACAATCCAATAGTTATCTATAATAAAAGAGTTAAAGAAGAGAAGCTAGGCGAATATAGCGAGATAAAGATGCTCGAAAGCGAAGCAGTAATTCCTTACATAAATTATGAAGAGCCTCTTTTGCTCCAAGTAATGCATTTCCTAGAATGTATAAAAGAAAACAAAAAGCCATTAAGCGACGCTCGACAAGGAGCAAGAATAGTTAAATTGCTAGAGCTCATCGATGAAGCAATTTTAAAAGGAGAGAGAATAAAGATTAGTAAAGATAATGTTGAACAATAGATTTGTAAGATTAGGAAAGAACTGTATTATCGACAAAAATGCACTCATAGGTTATATGCCCTCAAGGAATATTGGTGAACTCTATTTGAATATTGGCGATAATGCTAGAATTCGCTCAGGCTCTGTGATTTATTTAGGATCGAGGATAGGAAATGATTTTGAAACAGGCCATAATGTTATAGTTAGGGAAGAGAACGAGATAGGTAATGAGGTAAAAATTTGGAGCAACAGTGTTATAGATTACGGTTGCAAAATAGGCAACAGTGTTAAGATTCATTGCAATTGTTACATTGCTCAACTAACAATCATAGAGGATGATGTATTCATTGCGCCTGGTGTAATGGTAGCAAATGAAAAATATCCAACAGGAAGATTCGATCCTAAAAGAATTAAAGGACCTAGAATAAAGAAAGGATCAAGAATTGGAATTGGTTCAATAATTATGCCCGGGATTACTATAGGAGAGAATTGCATCATAGGCGCCGGTGCTGTTGTGACCAAAGATGTTCCGCCTAATAGCATAGCTTATGGCGTACCTGCAAGAGTTGTTGAGAATATCGATAGCTTATTGAAAAGGAATGACATCAGCTTAGAATGAGTATACTCATAAATTTGTTAAATGGCCAAATCACCGAAATCACAAATTTACCTATATCTTTCTAAAGTATATTCAAAATCAAAATTATTAAAGAGAAAAAATGTCGAAATTGAAACCTAAAATACTACACGTCTATTTTTCTCATAGCGCTAGTGGATACCGACCAGGCTGGGCTAGATTTGACATATTGACTGAAATGTTTAGGAGAAAAGGATACGAAGCATGGATTTTAGGTTACAAAATGAAATGGTCAAGTTTAAAACAGAAGTTATTTGGAGGGATTGAAATAGATAAAAACAGTAAAGTTATCAATTTAATAATACCACACTGGTTATCTACAATAGATGTATTTCTAAATAACTTATTCTTAATTGGAGGATTTGGATGGTCAATTTTATTAGCGTTAATAAGCAACAGAATCAAACCTAATACAATTATATTGACTGACGATACTATCGGTACAAATTTCTATTTCCTTTTGATTAAGAAAATATTACAAAAGAAAATAAATATAATAATAGATTATCAAGATTTAACGGCTCAAATGCATACATGTAAATCTAAAAATATTTTTAAGAAGCTAATTTCTCAAACTATAGATGAGGTTATAAATCCTAGATTAGCTAAAAAGTTAATAGTTATTTCAAAATTTGGAAAAGATTATTTAATGCAAAGATCTAACGTAAAGGATATTTATGTAATTCCAGCGATAGCAGAAAGTAAAAATCTAGATAATTATTCAAAAGAAGAATGCAGAAGATTATTCAACATACCTTTGAATTATAAAGTAATTATTTGGAGTGGCTTTATAGAAGGCTTCACGACTAAAGATGTCTTGTTTTTAATCGATGCAATATCTTTATGCAAACACAAAAATGAAATTATGCTAGTAATGATAGGAGGAGGTATAGAGTATGACAGGTATTATATTTTAAATCACGCTAAGAGAAAAGGAGTAAATGCAATGCATCTAGGGTATTTCGATTCTAACAAAGCTGAATACTGGCTTTGCCTTAGATCAGCAGATATAGGAATATTTATGAGACCAAATGCTTTGTTTTCTCACTTCCTTAATGGAGCGAAAGTCGCGGATTACATTAGTGTTGGCTTACCTGTTATTGTTCCTTGCTTGAAAGGTCAGCTAGATACACTTGAATATAAGGCAATTTGCTACATCCCAGAGGATAAATATGATCTTAGCAAAAAAATTGATTTAGCTTTAGAAATGGATTTAGAAAAATATAGTTTGGAAATGGAAGAGTTATCAAGAAAGATATTTAATGAAGTAAGAAAACTATTTGAAGATGAAAATTTCATATCATTTTTATTAAAATCATAGATTAAATTAATGCTTAGACAAATAGCTTTTATATATCAATTTATTATTGATAAGCTAATCCTAAATAAAAATTTTAGAAGATTTATTTCATTTAATTCGTTCAAATTACTTGTCAATACAACATTTTCATCTCAAGATACAATAACAATAAGATTTATTCATATTTTCAAGTCCGATCATTTCTTCTATGAATATCCTACTCCACTGATAATGGCAAGAATAGTTTAAAAAAAGGAGGTATAGCAGTATTAAAGGAAATATTGAACTGTATATATTTGAATTTTCCCCTAAGAATTTCCTTTACGATAAAGAAGGTGCAAAGAAATGCATAAAAGTTCCATGTATGCGTTTAGATGATTATTTTAAGAATGTTAACGAAGAAATTTCTTTAATTAAGATGGATGTTCAAGGTGCGGAATTTGATGTTATGAAAGGTGCTACAAATTTATTAAAGCAGTTAAGAGCAATAATATTTGAATTTTGGCCATATGGCTTGAAGCTAGCTAATTCAGAGCCTAAAGAAATGTTAAGATTTTTGGAGAATAATAACTTTAAGCTCTTCAATATAGATATTCAAAATAAAAATATTGAAAGAATTGATATAGAAGAGTTTATTCGAAAAATTCCTAATAATAAAGAATACTATACTAATATTTTGGTATTGAAAAATAGGAAATGAAAGTACTCTTTCTAAATACCACAGCAAATTGGCATTATTTTTATCCTCCTCTCTTCTTTTCCTTGGCTCGAGAGCTTAATAAACTGGGCATTGAAGCAAAAGTTGCAGGCTACAGAGAATTAACTTGGTTTAGAAATGAAAAAATTAAAAAAAATAAAACGTATTTATTAAAGCATTGGGGAATAAATCTGAGCCTTGAATCTTTATTAACACCAATTTTTTGGAATAAATATCTCTACAAATATTTTATTAATATAGAATATGTAAATCTTAAAAATTATATTATAAAAAATAAGATGGATGTTGTTATTACTCCTTTGAATTATAAAACTTTATTGAAATTAAAAAAACTAGGAATAAAAATTGTATTATTTAGTGGAGATGAAATTTTCTATGATGAATGGTTTGAATTTGCAAAAAATTGTGAAACCATTTTAACAGTTTCTGAGTATGGTAAGAAAATATATGAAGATAAAGGTATAAATGCAAAAATATTTAGATTCTTCGTAGATGATGAGTATTTCTATCCGCAAAATAAAAATAAAATAATTGATTTTGTATTTATAGGTAGAAGAATATACGATAGAGAAAATGTATTTAAGGATATGATATTTCCGTTAATTAATAAGTATAAGAATTTTCATATCTTTGGTTTTGGATTCGATGATATTACGTGTATTGTCCATAGACCTTTATTTTGGCATGAGATACCTCATATTTTAAATATTTCTAAGATTTCAGTTAACATTCACAGAGAATTCTTCAAACAAACTGAAGGGTCTGTTAATTTAAGGACCTATGAAACTTTAGCATGCAAAACTTTCTTATTGACAGACTACACCCCAGGCATTGCAAAGTTATTTGAGGATAAAAAGGAAGTGGTTATAGCTAGAAACGGTAAGGAAATGCTAGAGCTTGGAGAGTATTATTTGAACAACAAAGAAGAAAGAGAAAGGATTGCTCAAAGAGGTTACGAAAAAGTAGTTAGATTCCATACAGCAAAAGTAAGAGCAAGAGAACTATTTGAAATATTGAAGAAATTCTGACAAACCAGAACTTGAGTTATATATAATTGATCTAATTCTAAAGCAAATTGTATCAAGGTAAAGCGCTGATTGTTGGCATGTTCGATCCTTCTAGACCAGGAGCCTTTGAAATAGCTTATGAAAGAACAAATTTATTAAACTACATGGGTTTTAAAAGTGATATGATCAACGTAGAAAATTTTTCAATTGATTTGAAAAATTATTTAAAGTATGGTGAGAATAGAAAAGTATTATCTAGAAAAGATGGTTTAAAACTAATCTTTACAAACAATTATGATATTTACTTTTTTCAGGGAATTACTAAAGAATTTTTAGTTAAAAGCTCTTTAGATTTTATTAAAAAAAGAGGGTTAGTAATTTTAGATTTACCCTCCGAAGATCTACAATATGAAAATAATTTAATTAAAAAATTAATAAAGCTATTATCTTTAAAACTTTTTGACATAATTCTTGTCCATTCTAAAGCCATGAAGATTTATCTTCAATCAATTAATAAAGATTTACCTGTTTATTTTCTATCTTACAATATTACGCCCATAACTCAGAATACTGAACTAGAATCACCTATAAATGATAAACCTGAGTTCATCTACTTTGGTAGAGGAAACATATTTTTACAAAAATTGATTAACAAATTACTAGAAAAAGAAATTCCGGTTCATCTAATAGGTACCGAATTAAACTATCTCACAAATCAATATAGTTTATTAAAAATTACAAAAACAATGGATAGCCAAGACTTAATTTTATTTTTATTAAGGAATGATTTTATTTCAGTAATAAACTATGATACTTATTTTATGGATCAACCACAAAAGGTTCTAAGATATATATATTGTAATATACCTTTTGTTTCAAATAGATTCCTCGGAATATTAGATTTCTTGGATAATAATCACTGTTTATATGCAGATGGTTTTGACGAATATATAAAAAGTTTATTAGAATTATATTTTAATAAAGAATTAAGAAAATTATTAAAGATTAATTTAAGAAACAAAGCTCAAGATATAATTACTCCAAATATTGCTAAAGTTTTATATAAGATAATTAATGCTTAAAGTTACTATTACAACACCAGTATATCCCTATCCTAAAAGAGGTGTTTATACAGGAATTGAGAGGCATATTGAAAATGTAGCCAAATATTTAGCCTCTAATGGTTGCAAAGTTAGAGTTATAACAACTTTCTGGAATGGGGGAAGAGACTGCGATGTAAATGAAGGAGTGGAAATTTTTAGGGTTAAGGATGCCACTCTATATATTAAAAAGCTTGCAGGATTTGCAGAACTAAATTATTTATCATTTTCATTAACTTCTACGCTTAAATTGCAAGAATTCGATAGCGATGTGCTTCTTTTGAATAACCAATCTCCTTTTGCTAACTTGATAAATAAAGTAAAGCTAAAGATTTTACTAGCTCATCATATAGATTTTATTAAAAGCTTTAGAGACATATTTACAATACCATTTTCTAATATTTATGGAAAACTTACAAATTTTGATTATATTATCTCTCCAAGTAACTTTACTAAGAAACAAATCATAGAATATTTCAAAGTAAAAGAAGATAAAATAGTAGTTATTCATGAAGGAGTCGATACAAATAAATTTAATCCTAATAATAAACCAATTTTTAGGGATAAATTCAAAAGTGAATATGTAATTTTATATGTTGGTAATTTATTCAAAACCAAAAATGTTGATAAGCTAATTAGGTTGTTTTATTACATTCAAAAAAGAATAGATGCATCGCTTGTAATCGTTGGTAGTGGCCCAGATTTGCAGTACTTGGAAAGTTTAACCAAGGAACTGGGCTTGGAAAAAAAGGTTTTCTTCGAAGGGTTTGTCAAGGATGAAGACTTGCCATACTACTATGCTTCATGCGATCTTTTTGCATCGCTCTCTATCATCGAGGGCTTTGGGCTCATATTTCTAGAAGCGATGGCAAGTGGGAAGCCTGTAGTTGCGCTTAATATTGCTAGCATTCCAGAAGTGGTTCAAGATGGGGGCATTTTAATTGATAAGTTCGAGATGAAAGAAATTGGAGATAAAATAATCAATTTGTTGAAAAACAGAGAAGAATATGAGAAATACAGGGAAAGAGCAATAGAGATCGCTAGGGAACATGATTGGAATAATATCGCTAGGAAATATATTGAATTTTTTAAATCTAAAATTAATTCTGATTAAATTCGCTAGATTTTATATAATTATAGAATGTCAAAGGAAGAAATTAGATCACTACTGAATAGAGCAAAAGAATTTCAGAACGCAGCTAGAATGTTATTAGATAACAGGAGCTATAATTTGGCGGCTTTTTGCATTGAGCAAGCTCTTCAATTTTATCTCAAGTATATATTAGCTAACCATCTTGGAAGCTTTCCTAAAACCCATTCTTTGTCTAGATTGTTCAGTGATCTGTTCAAAATCGGTGGCGAATTCAAAAAATTCTATGAAGAAAATGAGCTAGTTATAAAGCTAATTGAGGATGCCTATATCCTCTCTATATACTACCCAAGGGAATATAGTAAAAATGAAGTTGAAATAATGTTCAAATTACTCTCTGACTTCATTAATAAACTTAAGGAATGGATTATATAGATATAGCGCTAGAGGAAAAGAAATTAAGAGAAAATGTATTCAAGAATTATTTAGATTATATTAAAAAAATTAAAGAAATAGTAAAAAAAGAATTGAGAGATTTTAACATATATATTTTTGGTAGCGTCGTTAGAGGTGATTACAACGTAATGCTTTCAGATATTGACATTGCAATTGTTACAGATGAAAAAATTAATGATATAGAATTAAAAATTAAAATAGAAAAGCAAATAGGTATAATTGGATTATTTCAGATTCATATAATAAGTAAGAGAATTTGGGAAAATTGGTACCTTAGATTTATAGATAAATTTATAGAAGTTTAAAACATAGAGAATAAACATATTTAATAAATAAAGAGACACAAAAATAGCTAAATTACTTGAGAATTAAGTCCAAATGGATTCGCAGAATCAATAGGAATCTAAAAGTAAACTTTGGCTGCTAAATTCATAAAAGTTAAGCCATAGAATAAAAGGCTAATTTAAAAAAAAATTTAATGTTAACAACATAGCCTTAATTCCACTTTGAAATTTTTCAAGGTTTACCTCATGCTTAAATCACATTAACAACAAGGCTATATAGTAGCGAAATTAGCTTTAGCTAATGGAAATAACTGAAGTAGGTAGCTCATACGCAAGGGGAGCGACCTATGTATTCGCCGGCAGAGTATTATCTTACGTTTTCAATTTCATAGGATCATTCTTACTAGCTAGACTTATAGCTTTGAAGTATGGAAGTGCAGAGCCGCTTGGGATCCTTTTCGTTCTTAGCTTCGTACCACAGCTAACACTCCTCCTTTATGACTTCGGTATAGGATATGGCGTGACGAACAAGGCTCCTAGGCTTATAAAGGAAGGTAAAATTGAAGAAGCATCAGAATATATCTATTCTAGCATAGTTTTCACCTTGCCTTTATGGATATTCTATGCAACATTTACTTATTTCATTGGTGACTGGCTTGCCGTAAACCTTTATTCAAGACCTGAGATAATCCCATACATTCATATCATCGCAATATACATCATCATCGGTTATGTTAATAGCATAGCTTCAGGCGCACCGATAATTACAGATAAGACTTGGGTATTTAGCTCAATGCTTCTATTGAATTCAGCTATTCAAGGTCTTGTAGCTCCGTTCCTTTTCATAATCGGTTATGATCTCTATGGCGTTGTCTTCGCTTATTACGTGCTCGCTCCGCTCTTATCATCAATTCCAGGGCTCGTTATTTTCTTCCAATACTTTAAAGTAAGGAAAGTCGATCTGGCGAAAACTAAGTCGATGCTTAAGTTCGGCTTCCCCTTAGCTGCTGCGAACTACTTAGGAATACCTAGCGCAAGAGTCTATGAAGTATTCATGTCTAGATTCGCTTCTGCAACTGCGCTTGGAAATTTCTCTATAGCTGCGAGATTCAGCCCTTTCATAGATATATTCACATATCCAATCTATTCTCTTATATTTCCGAATTATTCAAAGCTTAGAAACGGTGGAGATCTCAAGCTTGCACTGAACTTCACGATCAAGATACTTTCATACTTCGTAGCACCTGTTTCAATTTTTTTGATGTTTTTTCCTGAGCAAGCTATAATAGCGATATTCGGACCTTATTACAAGGATGCATGGATTTATTTGCTACTCAACGCGATTTATTGGTTGACATCTTGCCTAGGCGGATGGGCGATTTCAAATCTCATTGCTACACAAGGATATTCAAAAGAAGTATTCAAGTTCACTGCAGTATATGTTGCTTTAAATCTAGCACTGAACGTTTCTTTGATACCTTTGTTCTCAATAATAGGAGCTCAAATAGCTACGTTGCTTGCAGGCTGGCCTTCATATTTCCTAAGCTTAAAATACCTCAAGCAAAAAATGAACATAAGCATCAACTTTAGAGAAATCGGAAAAGTCGTGCTCATTTCTCTGATTGCGATTTTGCCATCATTTATTCTTTGGAATATCTTGGCAAGATTCATAATCTTAGCACAGCTCTCATTCTATGGTCTATTTGGCTTTTGCATACTCCTATCGCTAGTTCTTTATGTCATCGCTACAAAGAGATTTGGCGTTCTCAAGGATAGCGAGATAGATTTCATAAAAAGATCTCTAAGGCCTGTTCCATTGGTTGGCAATTTCATAAGTGTAATCCTAGATTTCTATAAGAGGCTATAGTGACCAGCGTGCTCTTCATCACCAAATATCCTCCGCAAAGAGATGGTGTTGGAGATTATACATATGAGCTTTCGAAATATCTTAGGAAATACTGCAAGGTAGGAATCCTTACTTTCAAGGAAAGAAATGCAGAATATGAGGAAAGTGTTTACAGGCTATTGGAGCAAAATAGGAAGCTATCATTCTTGGATGTGCAGAGATATGCGAAGCTTCTCATGGAAAAGCATGGATATGAAGTAATCCATTTCCAAACTGCTTCCTTTACGTTTCCAAGAAATTTTTATCTATTCCCTCTATTTCTAGATGCCAAGCTCGTTTCCACAGTCCATGAAGTTCTTACACTCCGACAGTTCCATTATCTGCCTTTCGTATACAATGTTTATTCACGCTCTAGAATAATAATAACATTATCGAAGGAAATAGCCAAAATGATGATGAAACTTTATAGGATAAAGCCTCATAGGATCAAGGTAATGCATCATGGAGCAGATATCAACTTATTTAGACCCGATGTCGATCCTTCAAGATTTAAGGAGGCCTTTGGGCTAAAGGATGATTTCATAATCATGACGCTAGGATTCATTGGAAAAGGAAAAGGACATGATACGCTCATCCAATCATTCATCAAAGTAGCAAAAGAAATGCCCAATGCAAAGCTCGTCATTGCAGGATTTGCTAAGGATAAGTCATACTTGTATTATCTCAAGAGCTTGGCTTCGAAAATAAAAGATCGTGTGATATTCACTGATTACGTACCATATGAAATCTTGCCAGCTTGCCTTGCTTCTGCAGATATATTTGTCTTGCCTTATAAGGGAGGATTGCATCCCAGCGGGCCATTGCATAGAGCTTTAGCTTCAGGAAGGGCTATAATCGCAAGCAATACACCAGTTTTCAGAGAAGTTATAAAGCATCGCTACAACGGCATGTTAATTGATGTTAACGTCGATAATCTTTCCAATGCGATCTTGGATTTATATAAAAACGAGGATTTAAGAAGAGAGCTTGCTAAAAATGCTAGAAAGTTCGCAGAAGAGAACTTAGATTGGGATATAATAGCAAAGCAGACGTTAAAAATATATGAAGAACTGGATAAATTTAAGTAAACTATTTAAAGCATATTTAAGAAAAAGCTAAGTTGAAAGGAATTCCTAGAATTCTCCATTGAAGAAATTCTGATATAATTTAATATTTAGAGAGACATTTAAAATTTAAATCCTATACTGTTAACGGCTTAATAGCGTGTGCATAGGTTCTCTTGAAGTATTCGATGGTATTAGGGATTTCGATGAGTTAAAGTATTTCAAAGAGTACAGCTTGCCAAAAAAGAATGGCCATAGGAATTGTTAATGTGAAGACAAGGAATGTAGAGCCCGTAGAAGTACTTAGGAAAAGATACATTGCAGTATGCGAGATTTTTGATAGGGAAAATGTGATCGCAAGCCTAGTGTGGATTCGCCCCAGATCCTAACTCAATACACTCGATAGAAAGTGCAAAAAGGAAGCTAAGAAATATGGTCTTAGCAGTTAAAACTAGAAAAAAATAAGCAAATAAGAAATTTATATAAAAATTTTTTTATTAAAATATGATGGAAGAAATTAGCGATGAATTATTTAAGAGAGGACTAGAAAGAGCTAAGATGCTGGATCCTGTTATAAAGGATATAAAAACTTTTAGCAATGAAGGATTAAATAAATATGAAATTTTAGAACTTATAAAAAATATAAAAAATTTAATTAAAAAATCTTCTGAAAATTCGAAATTTCCTATTCTTGATTTAATTGAATGGTCAATAAAGAACCTATCAATATTTATTTCTGATGAAGAAAAGATAAGTTTAGAAAAATTTAGACAAAGGATAAATAATCTACCTATATCTGATTTTAGGATATTTCAAAATACTAATCTTCTAGGCAAATTAATTTTTAAAGAACCAATTCCTACGTTTTCTTTAAAAGAAATGATTAATGAGATGACGCTTACATTTAATAGCATAGTGGACGATTTTAGTAATTTAACTCAATTCATCATCAGCACATTAGGACATTTCACTCCTGAAGCATATCAAGCATTAATCAAATTCTTCGATGATAGAACTATATCTGCTTTGGGAGAATCATTATGCATTTGGTGGCTTATCAATGTAAGAAGCTTAGAGCGGCCTATTTGGAGAACAACTTTTGGACCAATTTTTCTAGGTAATATAGAATTCGACGCATTTGCAATTGGTAATAATCTCCGCATCGGATTTGCTGAAATTAAAATAACTCGCAATAGCGATAAGTTAGAAGAAGGAATAAATCAATTGAGAACAAGAATACAAAAATTCAATGAAAACAGCTTTAAGAAAAGCTTGATAGGATATCTAAAGCAGCGCGAAATTAAATTGCCTGGGATTGAACAATTAGAGAACGTAAAAGAAATAGAAGAAGTATGTTTAATTACTACAATGGAGCTCAAGGAAGAACAGACTAAAAATAGATTAAAAGAAAAAATAGAAAAGAGCAATGTAAAAATTAATGAAATTACAATATTAGATTATATTGATATACAGGAAGGTTTAAAAAATCTAAAATATAAAAATAAAACTGTATATATAGAAATGTTTGAGAAGTTAAAAAATCTAAAAGAATATTATAAATAGGTTACATAGAAATAGCATTAGAGGAAAGGAAAATAAGAGAAAAAGTATTCAAAAATTATTTAGATTATATTAGAAAAATAAAAGCTGCAGTGGAGCTAGCTACTAGCTTGTTGGTAGCAAGATAACATGGCGAAACCTTTTACAAAAGAATAACTAGAGCAGCATCAACTGTGGTGAAGAAGCTCAGCGAAGTAATACAGGATAAAAAGTTACCCATGATCATCCGGATCTCACATATTTGTTTTCTTATAAAACAAATAAGTTAAATATTCGTTTTCTAAAAGAACAAATATGGAGTTACAAGAGCTCAATCACTGGTGGATCGAAGGAAGCGTTAAAGAAAGCCTTGTACCTGAATTCAAGCGTGACTTATTCAATATCATCTTACAGGATATCGCTAGGAGACAAATATGCATAATCACAGGGCTCAGGAGAACGGGGAAATCTACTTTGATGTTTCAGCTTATAGATCAGCTTATAAGAAGAGGCATAAATCCGAGAAAAATTCTCTACATTAGCTTTGACGAACCAAATTTCCAGCAGAAGAGGATCGAAGAAATACTTAGGGAATATTCAAAAATCACACGCATGGATTATAAAAGCGATGAAATCTATCTTTTCTTCGACGAGATACAGAAAGCGAAGGAATGGACGAGTAGCGTTAAACTGATCTATGACAATTTAAAGAACGTTAGGAAAATAGTCATAAGCGGTTCAGCTTCATTAAATCTCATAGCCGAGGCAAAGAAAGATCTTGCAGGAAGAGCGCTATATTACGAGCTCAAACCTATGAGCTTCGCTGAATTTCTTCGCTTCAAAGGAATCAGGGTTAGAAATGAGGATGTCGATTTGTATAGAGAAATACTTCAAAGGGAATTCGAGCTATTCAAGCTAAGGCCTTTTCCAGAAATAGCTAGAGAAGAAGACATGACATTCATTAAAAAGTATATATACAGCGCCGTCATAGAACCAATAATCCTAAAGGACATACCGAAAGAGTTCAAGGAAGTGGATGTTCTTTTGCTTGAAAGGTTGGTGCATATATTCCTTACCGAACCGGGTCGTTATCTCAAAGTGGATGAACTAGCAAAGGAGCTCTCGAGAGCGAAAATAACGATATATAAAGCTTTGTTTTATCTTGAATTCTCATACATAGTTCGTAAGCTGCTCAACTTCAGGCCTTCGATACGTTCAGCATCAAGAAAACTTTCGAAGATCTATGCCTATCATCCAGGCCTCTGCATCCCTTTCAACATCTCTGAAGATAGATATGCTGAAAATCTTGTATGTTCAGAATTGAATGCAAGTTATTACTGGAGGGAAAGAGGAAAGGAGATAGATTTCTTGGTAAACAATGCACCCGTAGAAGTGAAGTATACTTCGAAGATAGGTAAGGAAGATTTGAGATGGATTAGATATTTTGAAAAAAAATATGCTAAGAGCTTGGGTATCAAACATGCGTTTATCATTACAAAGGACTTAGAGTATAATGTTAATAACATAGCCTTGATTCCGCTTTGGAAATTTTCGTTCCAAGGTTTACCGCAAATCGATTTGTATCTTAAAGACAAGGCTATATAGTAGCGAAATTAGCTTTAGCTAATGGAAATAACTGAAGTAGGTAGCTCATACGCAAGGGGAGCGACTTATTTATTCTCAGGCAGAGTATGATCTTAGTAATAAGATCGATTTAGCGCTAGAAATGGATTTAGAAAAATATGGTTTGGAAATGAAAGAGCTATCAAGAAAGATATTTAATGAAGTAAGTAAGTTGTTTGAAAATAAAAAAATTTTTTAGATTTTTTAATAAAATCTTAGAAACTACTTATCATCGATATTAGATAAGTTCCTGTAAAACTTCAGATACAATAGTCAAGGAGTTAAATTTGAAAATTGAATTATAGCTCCATAGATTTGAAGTGCGTCGAAAAAATATTTCGTTACAGAACTAAAAATGTATTCGATTCAGGCCCTAAATATAAACTCCATTCTTTAAATTCCTATATTTATATGAGGATAATAAGAAGTGGTGGTTTCATTGAAGTAATAAAGAAAATAAGAAATACGTTAGGGAGAGATATTGTTTATAGATATTAGTTAATCCAAAATCATGTTAAATCTTATAATAATATTTCAATTATTTTAATTAATTCTTGTACTCTTTGTTCAATTGTATTTTTATTATTTCTCATATCACTGTTTTGTAATTTTTCCCTATTATCTAAATAAATTCTATATTTCTTTAGGGCTATCGGCAATGCCTGTTTTTCAAATAAATCTTTCATGCCCTTTGTATTATCGGTTAATAAGAAAGATCTCAGCCATGCACCTCAACAACCTAATCTTGAGGACTATTAGCTCTTTTCGAAATTGAGAATGAAAATTTAGGATTCTCTTAACCGAATTAGAAACTATACTGTTCCCTTCCTGTACAGATCTTCTAGAAAAAGACTTTTATTGGAGGTATAGAAACTAGGCTATGAGGATCTTAGTTACTGGTGGTGCAGGATTCATAGGCTCTCATGTAGCTGAATATTTCCAAAAAGATAACGAGGTGCTGATAATCGATAATCTAAGCAGAGAAGAAATCTTAGGCAAAGGAATCGGAAGCAAAAGCTATAACTTGAACTACTTGAAAGGCTTCAAGAACATTAGTTTCTACAACTGCGATATTAGAGATTTCGAGAAAGTTAAGGAAATAGGAAAAGGAATTGATGCTATAATTCATACAGCTGCACAGGTAGCGGTGACCACTTCACTGAAGAATCCTAGGCTTGATTTCGAAATAAACGCGCTAGGAACATTTAATATGCTAGAGCTTGCTAGGCTCAATGACGCTTCTTTAATATTTTGCAGCACGAACAAAGTTTATGGAGAAAATGTGAATAAAATTCCATTGTTAGAAAAGAATAGTAGGTATGAATATGCAGATGAAAGATTCATTGAAGGCATACCTGAAGATTTCTCCATCGATCTCACTGGCCATAGCCCATATGGTTGCTCAAAGCTTGCTGCCGATATTTATGTGCAGGATTATGCCTATACATATGGCCTAAAAACAGGAGTTTTCAGGATGAGCTGCATATATGGAGAAAGGCAGTTCGGCGTCGAAGATCAAGGCTGGGTAGCATGGTTCGTTATCGCAACTGAGATGGAAAGGAAAATTACGATCTATGGTAATGGTAAGCAAGTAAGAGATTTACTTTATGTGAAAGACTTAGTTGAACTATATGATAAGTTCCTGAGCTCTAACATAAGGCATGGAGTATTCAATGCAGGAGGAGGCAGAAATAATGCCTATTCTTTGTTGGAGGTGATAGACATGATAAGAAAAATCCTCAATAAGAAGCCAGATTTAAACTACTCAGATTGGAGGCCTGCAGATCAGAAGGTTTACATCTCTAATATAAGGAAAGCACATGAATTACTGAATTGGTATCCAAGAACAAGTGCAGAAGAAGGAATAAAGAAGCTCGCTTTATGGGTAAGGAATAATAGGCAGTTATTCATTGGTCTATAGCTATATAGAATGAGATGTATACGTCCATCCTTCTTTATTCGAAACTTTCCCTTATGCAATTAGAGAAGCAATGAGCTGTGGTAGGCCTATAATAGCAACAAAGGTAAGTTTTATTGACGAATATATTAAAGATGGAATAAATGGTTTTCTTGTAAATAAGGCAAATGAAAAGGAACTCGTGAAAGTTATTTTGGACATGATCAATGACGAAAATTTGAGAGAGAAAATGGGGGTTGAAAACAGAAAATTAGCAGAGGAGAAATTTGCAGTGGATAAAATTCAAAGGGAATGGATACAATTATATCATGAAGTTCTCAATCTCTAAGTTTGCTTGTAAAAAATCTTTGAGATGCTGACCATAGGAATAGATGCAAGATTGATTGATGGAAAAGGAGGAGGGACAAAGGTTTACACTGAATTGCTCGTATCGAACCTATTGAAGATTGATAGAGAAAATTTCTATTACCTTTATGCATACAAGCATCATCCCAATTTGAGCAAGATTGCTGAGGGCAAGGATAACGTGAAAATCCATTCAGCGGGTAATAAGTTCATCTGGAGAACGCCTATGATTTATAACACTATCCTAAAGGATAGACTACACGTATTCCATTTCCCTGCATATAACGTAGCTCCTGCGATAATAAAGCCAGAGAAGCCTAAAATAGTGGTAACATTCCATGGTCTTGATGCAATCTTTTTCAAGAAAAGAGAAAGACCTTTAATATGGAAAATGAATTATAAAATATCAGCTAAAGTTAGTGATAAAATAATATCTGTTTCAAACAAGTTAAAAGAAGAATTAATTAAAGTTTACAATCTTAAAGAAAATAAAATAGCTACTATATATTATGGAATACCAAAGCCAAATATTGATACTTCAAAGCTTCCTATCATCAAAGAGAAATATGGAATAGACGATCATGATATTATCCTATGTGTAGACGGTGCAGAAAAAAGGAAGAACATAACTACTTTAATTAAATCAATCAGGTTAATTAAAAATATGAGTAAGTTGAATTTCAAATTAATTATAACTCGCTCTAAATACTATAAAGAGATTATAAATGCTTTAAATTTAGAAGAGGACATTAAATTATATGAATGGATACCCCATGACGAACTAAACTTTCTTTACTATCTATCAAAAATAATTGTATATCCATCATTGTATGAAGGAGTTGGATTCCCAGTCATCGAGGCCATTCAGCATGGAAAACCTGTCTTGATAAGCGGCAATACAGCGATGGCAGAGCTCATTGAAGAACCATTCCTAATTGTGCAAGAACCACTCAATGAGCAAGAATGGGCATCTAGGATAATTACATTATTGGAAGATAAATCAATGTATTCGAAAATGGAATCTTATGTTAGAAAGCAATCAGAAAGATTTTCTATAGAAAAGATGGTTAAAGCACATTTAGAACTCTACAAGGAGCTTGCAGAAGATTAGGCTCTTAAATTATAAAAAATGTTCAAAAGGTTATAAGCCTATACTGAACTAAATTTAAGTGGTTAGTAGAGCGATCATAACTGCAGCGGGCTTGGGTACGAGATTATTGCCAACGAGTAAGGAGCTCCCAAAGGAAATGTTAGCGATATTTGCGAAAAATCATAATGGCAATATAATATTAAAACCACTTTTGCAGATCATATATGAGCAACTTTTCGATTTCGGAATAAGGGATTTCTGCTTTGTAGTAGGCAGAGGTAAGCGAGCAATTGAGGATCATTTCACGCCTGATTGGGATTTCGTAAAAAAGCTCAAAGAAAAGGGGAAAAACACACTTGCTTATGAGCTTGAACTTTTTTATGATAGAATTCAGAAATCTAACATAATTTGGATAAACCAACCTGAGCCAAGAGGCTTTGGACACGCTGTTTTGATGGCAAAGCCCTTCATTAAGGATGAGCCCTTCATTGTTTGTGCAGGCGATACCGTTATATTCCATGAGAACGAGCCTCTTTTGAAAAGACTTGAAAGGATGTATGAAGAGATGGCCGCCAATGCTGCACTCTTGCTCCAATATGTAGAAGATCCTAGGCAATATGGTGTTGCGATCGTTGAGAGGACAAATAAAAACTATTTAAAAGTTAAAAGTGTGATCGAAAAGCCTGCGCAGATAATCTCCAATCTTGCGATCATGCCTTATTATATATTCGACAAGAACATCATGGATAAGCTTGAAAAAATAGAGCCAGGCATAGGGAATGAGATCCAGTTAACGGATGCCATTCAAGCGCTGATCGATGATGATTTGAAGGTTTTTGCACTAGAGCTCGATAAGGGAGATCTAAGACTAGATATAGGTACGCCTGAAACATATTGGGAAGCGTTGAAGCTCTCTTACGAGAGGAACAATAAAACGCTTTAAGCTTATACAGAATATAATTAAATGGAATACAACTCGCCAACAATTTCCTTTTTTGGTCTAGGCTATGTTGGGATCGTAACTGCAGCTTGCTTTGCTTCAAAAGGATTCAAGGTTTTGGCTTATGATGTCGATAAGAAGAAAGTAGAATTGCTAAATGAGGGCAAATCTCACATCTTCGAACCTGGCTTGGATAAGCTCATAAAAGAAAGCGTAGATAAAGGAAAACTTAAAGGAGTATATGATCCATTCGAGGCTGTGCTTAATAGTGATATGACCTTCATTACTGTGGGGACTCCTTCGAAGCAAGATGGAAGCATAGATTTGAAATTCGTAGATTCAGCTTCGAAGATGATTGGAGAAGCACTAAAGCTTAAGGATAAGTGGCATCTAACTGTTGTTAAGAGCACTGTAATACCAGGCACTACGAACAAAGTTGTTAGGAGGAATATCGAAATACTCTCTCGAAAAAAATATGATGAAGAATTCGGAGTTTGCTCGAATCCTGAGTTTTTAAGAGAAGGGTCTGCAGTGGAAGATACATTCAATCCAGATAGGCTCGTTATTGGAGGGGATGAAAAATCTGTTAACTTTTTGAAGCGTTTTTATGAGATGTTTTATAACCCACTACCTCCTACGATAATAACTACAGCAGAAAACTCTGAGCTCATAAAGTATGCCAATAACGCTTTCCTAGCAATGAAGGTGAGCTTCATCAACATGATTTCTAGGATTTGCCAAAAACTTCCCAATGGAGATATCGAAGTTATTGCCAAAGGTATAGGGCTTGATAAGAGAATAGGCCCGCTTTTCTTAAGAGCTGGTGCAGGCTGGGGAGGTTCATGTTGGCCCAAGGATCTAAATGCGCTTAAGAAATTTGCTGAAGAGCTTGAGTTGAAATTACCACTTGTGGATGCTACAATAGAGGTGAATAATACGCAACCGCTTATCATGATAGATCTAGCCAAAGAGGAATTAAAGGATCTTAAAGGGAAGACGATTTCTGTATTGGGATTATCATTCAAGCCAAACACAGATGATGTCCGTGACGCTGTTTCGATAAAGATCATAAACAATCTTTTGGAAGAAGGAGCAATAGTTAAAGTATATGACCCAAAGGCCATGGAGAACATATATAGGATATTTCAAGATAAGTTGACATACGCCGGTTCTGCAATTGAATGTATAAAGAACTCAGATTGTGCGATGCTTGTAACTGAATGGGATGAGTTCAAAAGAATGACGCCTGAGGACTACTTAAAGAATATGAGAAATCCATTCTTGATAGATGGTAGGAGAATCTATGACCCAAAGCTATTTTCTGGGAAAATGAAGTTCAAAGCAATAGGCCTAGGCAATAGAGTTTGATAAATAAGGAATAATTTCTAAGCATATGAAAAGAATACTCGTCCTAGGTGCTGGAGGCTCAGCAGGGATCAATTTCATCAAGGCTATCAGGATGGCAAAGGAAAAATTCTATATTGTCGGTACTGATATTAACAAATACCACTTAGAATTGCCTGATGTAGACAAGGCATATTTAGTACCACATTCTAAATCTAGGGATTATTTGGACAAAATAAACAAAATAATCGAAATAGAAGACATTGAATTCATTCATGCACAGCCCGATCCAGAAGTCTATGTAATCTCCAAGAAAAGGGATGAAATAAAAGCTAGATACTTTTTGCCTAAGCATGAAACGATAGAAATATGTCAAAGCAAGATGAAGACTAATTTAGTTCTAAGAGAAAAGAATGTTCCTGTAGCGAAATCGCAGTTAATCGAGGATCCTAGCTTGATACCTAAGTATTACAGTGAGCTCAAAGATGATGAAGGAAAGGTTTGGATAAGGGCGATTAAAGGAGCAGGGTCAAAGGCAGCGCTACCAGCGTATTCACCAGAACAAATAATTCATTGGATAGGATATTGGAATAAAAAGGAAGGATTAAGCTACGATAGTTTCATGATATGCGAATTCTTACCGGGCGAAGAATTTGCCTTTCAGAGTGTATGGAAGGATGGAGAGCTCATCGTATCTCAAGCAAGGAAGAGAATCGAATACCTTTTCGGCAACATAACACCTAGCGGACAGACCTCAACACCTTCAGTGGCTGTTACAGTGAATAATAAGAGCGTGAACGAAATAGCTACAAAAGCAATTTTGGCGATCGATGAGAAACCAAATGGCGTCTTTTGTGTTGATTTGAAATGTAATAGAGAAGGAGTTCCATGCATAACAGAAATAAATGCAGGAAGATTTTTCACTACTAGCGATTTCTATGCTCATTTAGGAGTTAACATGCCTTATATTTACTTGAAGCTAGGTTATGGTGAAGAAGTCAAAGTAGAAAAGAAATATGATTGTATCGAAGAAGGATATTACTGGATCAGATTACCTGATGCCGGTCCTGTGCTAAGAAAGGAAGGTCAGTTTAGAAGCATCGAAATATGATGAAGGATTCAATAATAGATACTTGCCAAATATGGAAAAAATAAAGGTAAATCTAGTGGGCTTCGGTGTAATGGGCAGAAACCATTTCAGAGTATTAAGGAAGTTGGATAAATGTGATCTTACTGCTGTTTGTGACATTGATTCTAGAAATAAAAATGAGGTAATAAAGTACTGCAGTTTTTACACAGAATTTGATGAAATGCTCAGAAAAGAAAAACCTGATGCGCTTATAATAGCGACACAGCCTCAAGATACGATTGAATTGCTTAAGAAAAGCATAGATGCAAAAATAAAAAATCTCTTTGTAGAGAAACCTTTGGCTACTTTGAGACATCTTGAAGAAGTCGAGAAGCTCGCAGAAATAGCAAGGAAAGAAAAGATCAAAATCATGGTAGGAGAGATAACGTGCTACGATCCAGCAACGAGGGCATTGAAGAAAAACCTCGATATGCTAGGCCAAATAAAGACCATAATTTCAATAAGATCTGGGAAATATCCTTTCAGATTCACCCATGTTGGTGTGAACGAAGACTTGTTAACCCACGATCTAAGCTTTGCAAGATATCTTCTTGACTGGGAAATTTTCGAGATTAAGAACGTAATCAGAGCTTCCTTATTCAGGATTAATCAGTTAGATTTCATAAGCATAGATTCTCTCGCTAAAAATGGCACAAGGTTTATAGCGATATCTTCATGGTTAACTGAAGAGAAGATAAGGCTTTCGACTGTCTTAGGTGAAAAGGCGATAGCTCAGGTGAATTTCTTGGATGAGGGCAAATATGTTAGAATACTGCCGCCTGAGATTGTAGAGGAAATCAGATATGGAAGTATAGAAGAATTCAGGAGGATGGAAAAAGAGAGATATAAAATAGCGCTGGAATTGGAACTCGAAAAGAAAGAAGCGCTAGAGATCGAACTTTTGCACTTCATTGATTGTATAATTAAAGATGAAATACCAATGACGAATATAGATAGATCGCTGGAAAACCTTAGAATACTAAAGAAAACAGAGGAAAGGTGAAAATAAATCTATGAAAAATGATACGATAATAAATTGAAAAGAGGAAGGAGTAAATGGATAACTACTACCTCGAATTATTGAGAAAAATAAATGAAAACAAAGCAAGGGTGTGCGTCATTGGCCTCGGTTACGTAGGCCTTAATCTTGCTCTCGAAATAGCACGCAATGGCTTCCATGTTACTGGTATAGATATTGATAAGGATAAAGTTGAAAAAATTAAAAAAGGAATAAGTTACATAAATAATATAAAAAATGATGAAATAATTGAAGTTGTAAAAAAAGGATATTTGGATGCTACTGATCAATATAATGTAGTGAATGATAATGATATCATTATTATGGCCTTACCAACTCCTATCGATCAAAATAAAAATCCTAATTTGAAATTTTTAGAAAATGCGCTCAAAGAATCGATGAGATACTTCAAAAAGGGACAATTGCTCATTCTTGAAAGCACGACATATCCTGGAACGACTGAAGAAATGATTGCGCCTGCTATTAAAGCGAAGGAATTCAAGATTGGCGAAGATTTCTTTTTAGCTTATGCACCTGAAAGGATAGATCTTGGCAATAAAGCTTATCCTATGAGAAAAATACCCAAGATAATAGCTGGCGTAACAAAATATTGCACAGAATTGGCGGATTCATTTTACAAGAAAATTGTAGAGAAAACTTACATCGCTTCTTCACCCAAGGTAGCAGAATTCACTAAGCTTTTCGAGAATGTGTTCAGATTGATCAACATTGCTTACGTAGAAGAAATGGCAAAGCTATGCGAGAAACTTGGAATAGATATTTGGGAAGCGATCGAGCTAGCGAAGACAAAGCCATTTGGTTACATGCCCTTCTATCCAAGTGCAGGTGCAGGAGGCGATTGTATACCAGTAAATCCTTATTATCTTGATTGGGTCGCCAAAAAGGTAGATTATGAATTGAAGCTTGTTCAAACAGCTGTTAGCATAAATGAGGACATGTATTTGCATGTTTTGAATAGAATAGAAGAAGTCCTTCGAAAAAGGAAAAAGGACATCGCAAATTCGAGGATCTTGATAGTAGGCGTGACGTATAAAAAAGATGTAGCAGATATAAGGAACAGCCCTTCAATAAGGCTGATGGAAGCATTAATTAAGTTAGGCGCAGACGTGAGCTACTTCGATCCATTTATACCAAAAATAATGATAGCTGGAAAGGATTTTAACTCTATAGAATTAAATAATGATAATATCAGAAAAAGTGATATTGTTGTAGTTCTTGTAGATCATTCAAATATTGATTATAAGCTATTATATCAAGAAGCTAAAATTATATTCGATACTAAAAATGTATTTAAAGAAAATGAAAAGATAATAAAATTAGGTTCAGGATTAAGTAATTTATAATTTTCATATTTAGAAAAAACTTCTAATTTTCTTTTACCCCTTTTAACATTTAAGGATTTGGCGATATTATGAGTATCGTGGATAAAGCAGAAATTAAGAGAATTGTGCTCGAACATTTGAAAAAGAAAGAAATCATCAAGGTCAGCGAGCTAGCATCTAATTTAAGGATCGAAGAAGAAGAACTTGCCAATGCCTTACTTGAGATGGAAAATAGTGGCGAGATCGAAATCATTGAGCCTTTCCCAAAAAATTTGCGCTTCACAAATTATCTCTTAAGCCTAGATCATGCATTCTGGTTCCATGCAACAAACCTTGCGATCATCTTGACAATAATCATTGTCTTAGTAATTCCTGAATCAATTATAACTTATTTAGTGAAATCCGCTATTTCAGTGCTTTTCTTGATATTCTTCCCTGGCTATACAATTGTTCAATTCCTATTCCCTGGAAGAGAAATTAGCTTAGCTGAGAAACTTGCTATTAGCATAGGCATAAGTATTGGTCTCATTCCAGTATTTAGCTTATTGTTATATTACACATTGAATATAGGACTATTTCAGATAATATCGATGGTTTCAGCCTTCACATTCTTAATGAATTGTCTGGCGATGAGAAAGAAGTATAAAATGGCCAAACAATGGGCACAAATCTTGCGCCTATAGTAAAAAGGGAAATTATTACGCTGAAACATCTCTCAGGTAAAACGCTCGCTGTAGATGCAAGCATAGAACTTCACCAATTCCTTGCATTGATAAGAAAGCCAGATGGATCTCTATTTACAAACAAGGAAGGAAGGATCACATCGCATCTAATTGGCTTGCTCTTCAGAACAACGAGATTGATCTCTGAATTTGGAATTGACCTCATATTTGTTTTCGATGGAAAAGCACCTAAGCTTAAAGAGAGAATTCTCATAGAAAGGAAAATCGCTAAAGAAAAAGCGATAAAAGAATGGCTTGAAGCAATTATAAAAAAGGATTATAGAAAGGCCTTCTCCAAAGCAGTAGTAACAGGAAAGCTAGATGAGGATATAATAAAAAGTGCCAAAAGGCTGTTGAAATTGCTAGGTATTCCTTATGTAGAAGCGCCTAGCGAAGCTGAAGCACAGGCTTCTTATATTGCTTCTAAGGGCGATGCTTGGGCCTGTGCTACGAAGGATTACGATGCAATATTATTCGGCCCACCAAGGGTTGTTAGATATCTATCGATAAAAGGCTATGAGTTCTTACCCAGCAAAGGTATAATGAGGGAAATAAAGCCAGAACTAGTAGACACTGAAAGGCTTTTCAAAGAATTGGGGATTACTAGAGAACAAATGATAGATATTGCAATTTTGGTAGGCACTGATTTCAACGATGGAGTAAAAGGTATAGGGCCTAAAAAAGCACTGCAGTTGATAAAAGAATACAAGAGCCTAGAAGGTTTGCCATATGAAATTAGGGAAAAGCTTCCTGTGAATTACCAAGAAATTAGAGAATTTTTCCTAAGGCCGCCTGTGAATAGTGATTACGAAATATTGAGATACGAAATGGACGAGGAAGGTCTTAAAGAGTTCCTTGTAGAAGAAATGGATTTCAAAGAAGAAAGGGTTAATATAGCGATAGAGAGGATTAGGAAAAGAAGAGAACAAGGAAGTATAGTTGATTGGTTTAAAGATTAGGCATGCAAATATTTCTAAAGGCTGCAATTCTTTTAATATTGCTTTCAGCCCAATATAACAGCGATTATTATACGCTTTTGCAAAACACGCAAGATAAGCTCGCCATGCTAACTAGTATGCTTGAGCAATTAAAGGCTTATAAGTTCGATTACAACGAGCTACAAGCAGTGACTGCGAACGCAAGCATCGCTGTATCTTTGATAAATGAGGCCCAAATAATGCATGAGAAGGGCAACGATAGTGCAGCCATTAATTTGCTTTTGACCGCTAATCAACTCCTCGATGAAACTATAAAGTCAGCCAATGATTATTTGGCCAAAGTTCAAGCATATAACAACTTGCTAAGAATATCTTTTATTTTCGCTACTCCTATCGCTGCTTTCATTACAAGTTACTTTTCAACAGTAGTATATAATTACCTAAATAAGAGAAGAATAAAAATCATTATTTCATCATATGTTAGATTGAAGAAAGATGAAGATAAGTAAAAAATTTCTTACTCTTTTCTTGATAATATTAGTGATATACTATATTGTTGCATATGTTTTTTTGACAAATATACCTAGCCAAGAATTTTACGAGCTCGCTATCCAAGGGAAAAATAATGAAATCTTCCCCAACAACAATTCCACAATAACTATAGGAGAGAAAGTTCAATGGGAATTCATCATCGTAAGTACATTTAGGACGCCTCGAATTGTAGAGATAGTTATGAAATTGGGCAATAACAATACAATGCTTCCCAATGATGTCAATGGTACTCCATCGAATGGAACAGAGATCTTTAGCTGGTTAGTTTATTTGACTTATGGCGTGAAGAAAGACTATTCCATTGAATGGGCAGTAAGTAGCGTAGAAAACAGGAGCGATTACTATTATCTAATTTTAAACATAAACAATACAATTATTAAACGAGTAGACGTAGGAGCTTATAAAGGAGAAAAGTTTAGAATAATCATAGAACTATGGACATTGGAAGAGAATGGAGATTTCAGGTTTGGATGGGTCTATCAGAATCAGCTTTACATGATATGGTATCAGTATCCTTTCAACGTTACTTTAGCTAAAAAATGAAGGTAGCATTCATAGACTTATCAAGGGAATACAGAGCGCTGAAAGAAGAAATAGACAATTCAGTTAAGGAAGTATTTGAAAGCGGAAGATTTATCTTGGGTCCGAAGCTTGAGGCCTTTGAGAAGAATTTTGCTAAATATATAGGAGTAAAGCATGCAATAGGAGTTGCTTCAGGCACTGATGCCCTGCTCCTTGCATTGAAGGCCTTGAATCTCCCAAATGGTTGCGAAGTTTTAACCCAATCTTTCACGTTCATATCTTGTGCTGATGCGATAGTCAAAAACGGATTTAAACCAATATTTTTCGATATTGAAGTAAACTCCTTTAATGCAGATGTAAATGATATAAAAAGAAGAATAACAGACAAAACGAAAGCCATTATAGTTAATAACATGTTCGGTCTCCCTGCAGAAATGGACGAAATCTTAGAGCTTGCGAGAGAAAAAGATCTTTTAGTTATAGAGGATGCAAGCCATGCCCATGGAGCAACTTACAAAGGGAGAAAGATAGGAAGCTTTGGAGATATAGCATGCTTCAGCCTTTACCCTGCAAAGATCCTTGGTGCGTATGGTGATGCAGGAATAATAACCACTAACGATGAGAACATTGCAGAACTTTTAAGAATGTATAGAAACTACGGTCAAAGAGTGAAATATTACCACGACTTCATAGGATTCAATAGCAGGCTAGATGAAGTTCAGGCTGCGATTCTAGATATCAAGTTGAAGAGACTTGAGGAATATATAAGCAAAAGGAGAGCGATTGCCAAAATTTATAGAGAAGAGCTTGCTAGCTTTGTTTCTTTTCAGGAAGAAAAGAATTACATGAGGCATATTTATTCATATTTCGTAATCTCTTCAGAAAGAAGAGATGAACTCAAGAAATACCTAGATAAGAGCGGTATAGAAACGATTATCCACTATCCTGTACCTATACACAAACAAAAGGCCTATGAGGAATTCAACACGCTGAGATTACCAGTAACAGAACGTGCAGCTAGCATGGTTCTTTCGCTACCTATGCATCCATACATGTATGACGATGAAATAGCTTATGTGGTTGACAGTATCAAGGGCTTCTTCAAAAATAGCTGATGAAATATGTACTTTATTTATGTAGAAAGAAACTTTTAGCAAAAGAAAACAGGACTTTTCTTTCCATCCTTTCAGTAGCGCTCATAACTTCAATTCAAATTTTTAATTATGGGTTAATAACTAGCCTAGAAAACTATTTCTCAAATTCTCTTTATTCCCCTGATCAAAGCTTTATTTATGTCGTAAACGGAACAAGCCTTGATAATTCATCTTTCACTTATAAGAGCTTTATCTACAATGAGAGCAGTATTAAAGCTGTTTTGCCTATTTTATTACTCCAAGCTAAATACAACTCTTCAAATCTAGAGCTACGTGCTACGGATGCGGATTTCTTCAAAGTCTTTAGTTACGCGATAACTGGTGATCAGAAACTCGGCAATAACGACTTAATTGTTGGCATTATACTTGCTAAGCTCTTCAATTTAACTATAGGCGAGCATATAACGTTAGATTTGAAGAGTAAAAAAGAAAATTTTACGATCGTTGCTTTTCTTAACTCACACACTAGCTTTGACTACGCTTTCGTTACGAGTATAGATTTCATTTGGAGCTTATTCCCTGAATATGAAAACAAAGTTAGCTATTTACTTATTCAGCCTAGTCCATCCTTGAATTTAACAGATATATCTCAACAAATAAAGTCAAATTTAGGAAAGGAATTCAACATCGTCTATAATGACAGAAACAAGATACTAAATCAAGTTTTCCAAAGCCCAATATATGCGCTAAATCTTTGGTCTTCATTGCTCAATGTAACTATCTTTCTTTTGGCCTTCATGATAACACTGAACAACATAAGAAGAATGCGAAGCTATATGGCACTCTTGATGTCTCTAGGTATGCGAAAAATTCATATTTTTTCCTCGATACTTATAGAAAATCTCATCATAACAAGCATAGGCTATTTATTTGGACTCGTTTTAGGGATCATGACCTCTTCTTCCTTGATCAAAGGCATCTCAGCGATCGTAGAAGCTCCTCTGGCTTTTAATCCAAATTACTTCATGATCTTCTTTCCTTCTTCATTGAACTTCATAGGTTTCCTAGCAGGTGCTGGGGTTGCATTGCTAATATTTAGGAGAAGAATAACAGTGATGATTGAATGAGATACCCGGTTCTAAAATTCTTAACCATAGCGATCATACTCTCGCTATATTTCCTACTTCCAGTATTCTCGACGCTGATCGTTCAAGACACTTACAATGCCTTAATCAGCTATATCAGTCCAAATCCTTCAGATATTATCGTTTATGATATCAATGCAAAGACACCGGCAACGAGCAGATTGCCTTTAAGTCTATATACACGGCTGATAAGTATAGATGGCGTTGAAGCAGTTAGCCCTGAAACAATAGTTTTTACGCTAGTTGAAAATAATTTGGTCATCGCTAGAGGTATAGACATTACACAGTTCACAAAATTTTATGACTTAAAAATCGTAGATGGAAATAATCTTACGCTCAATGATACTGATTCTGTACTCGTAGGCCTTAATCTTGCTAAAAAGCTAGGTATAAACATAGGCAAGATGCTAACAATAGCAGGCATAGGTACATCTGAGCTTTTGGAAGTGAAGGTCAAAGGAATTTTTGAAGTGAATAATGAATATGATGAAGAGATTTTGATGCCACTCTTTCTAGCGAACATCCTAGGAGGATTACCGAATGATTATGTATCCTACTTCCGAGTGAAAGTAAACAGCAATTTAAATCCAAGCATCTTATATGAGAGATTTCAAAATGCCACGCCAACAAAAGTTCAAGATAATACACTTCTAAGGTACTTGATAGGCGCCAATGTTAATTACGGTCTAATAAAGGCAAGTCAATCATATAGCAGCATGGAAGAATTTTTAATAAAACAATTGAGCATAAGCCAGTATACAATAATAGGATTCTTGGTCGTTATAATAGCGCTCACTGCATTATTACTACGCAATATTGTTGAATATTATCTTAATGAGATGAAGCTTGCTAAAAAAATAATGAAATTATTAGGTGCTAAAAGGAAAAAAATTCTAAACTATTTGATATCTGGTTGGCTTATAATCTTCATTTTTGCTTTAATACTTTCATCTTTCTATATATACATAGCTATATATGTTTTTAACAATTTCGCTAATCTATATCTTTTTGGACACTTAATAATATTCTCAATTCCTACATATGAGTTTGGTGTTTTATCTTTTGTTATTTTATTTTTATCTTTAGTTTTCTTATATTACGATGAAAGAAAGTTATAAAATACTGATCTTATTCATAATTGCATCAATACTGAGATTAAGGTTTTTTTTCGTGAGTTTCCTGCCTTTCTCTACAGATTCATGGCCGCTCATAAAAAATATCCAAGAGATTATGCAAAGTGGATCGCTCAACTCTCTGCCCGATACATATGATGCAAATTGGCCTGCAAGCCAAATATTCAGTGCTATTTTAGCGCAGGCGCTTAATCTAGATCCGATTCTAATAGCTGGAATTGCATTTCCTTTACTAGGTTCTTTTGTAGTCTTGGTATATTATGTATTTCTAAGGAGAATAATTGGAAGCAACGCAGCATTCATTGCTGCTCTATTGCTCTCATTCTCTGGCTATAATGCCTTTTTTTCTTCCAGCGTAACTAAAGAAACTTTTTCTTTGACGATCTTTTTCATTGCATTATTTAGTTTTTACCTATCTTTAAAGGATAGAAGGATGATTGCAATTTTCGCGTTAGCGTCATTGGCGCTGCTTTTTTCCCATCACTTTACTTACCTAAATCTCATGCTACCAATAATCTTCTTTACTATAGCAATTGTAATTAAAAATATTACTAAAGAAGAAAAAATAAGTAAAACCATTACATATTCAACAATATATCTACTTTTACTAGGTTTAATTTATTATTTCTTTATTTCAAATCTCAAAATATATAATATTGTTAGCTTCAATCAAATATTTATCTTTGCATCTTTTCAAACATTCCTTTTAATTATATTTATTAAATTGAAAATAATAAATAGTGAAACTGTAAATTTTAGAGGTTCATTTATAGTTTTTATTGTAATTTTATTAAGCTCATACTTATCTTATAGATTTAATTTATTAGATGCAACATTACTATCAAATCTTTGGTTTGAGACTTTTTTTATTTCCTGCATCCTAATACTTTTCTTATCTTTTAAAGGATACAAATCCATGGTAGGCGAAAGCAAGATATTTTTACTTTCATTTGTAACCCCCTTCATAGCATTCTATGTTTACGCAGTATTCGCTGCCAGCTTTGTAGATGCAACAACGTTCTCAAGCAGACTGCTAGATTTTCTTTTGCCAGCTTCTTTTCCTCTTGCTGCAATAGGATTATCGCAGATTAAAAGAAAGAAAATGCCGAAAATCATTCTTTCTATCATCTTGATCATTTTCATGGTGCAAAATCTTGCAATATATCCACTTCAAATTAATGGTTCAGGATATCAATGGCTATATTATAAGGGAGAATTCACAGGTGTAAAGTGGCTCTCTAAGCAAGTAAATACGAATGAAATCTTAGCAGACTATAAGATGAGCTATCTTCTAGGCTATTTCAATCTTTCCTCGAACATTATAAAAGGCTACGAAGTATTGAAAGGTAACTCGCAGCCTGATAACGGTTCTCTAATAATAGTTTATAATCAAATGTACACGAACGGTTATGTTCTGTTATATAAAGGTGAAAGCGTGAACATGGATAATTTGGATAAGTATTCAAGAATATACGCAAACAAAGACTTAGAGGTTTATTTAACGCCTTAAGTTTATATCTACATACCAATTAGAAACATTATGCGTGTATTAGTAACAGGTGGAGCTGGCTTTATAGGCAGCCATGTTGTGGAAAAGCTATTGGAAAAAGAGGCGGAAGTAGAAGTAATAGATGATTTATCCGCAGGTAGAAAAAATAATTTGCCCAGTAATGTGAAGCTAAATGTTAAAGCAGTTCATGATTTAAGTCCGCAAGAAGTAAAGGGTTATGATGTCATAGTACACTGCGCAGCCCAGGTTTCGACGTTTTATTCTGTTGATTATCCTGAAGAAGATTTTAAAAGAAACGCTCTCTCAACCTTTCATCTTTTCGAATGTTGCAGGAAAGGCAATGATAATGCGCTCATAATATATACGAGCAGTAGAAGTGTTCATGGCCACATACCTGAAGGCAAAATAGCAGATGAAAGCTTTCCCTTTAACCCTTCAACTTTCTATAATACCCATAAGATCTATGGCGAATTGCTTTGTAAGATCTATAGCGAACTTTATGGAATGAGATTCGTAATTCTAAGACCAAGTAACGTATATGGCCCTAGACAACCTTATTGGATGAGTGGCTGGTACAACTTCATCGCATATTGGATTAAACTAGCGCTTGAAAACAAACCCATTCCAATTTATGGAACAGGTGAACAAATTAGAGATTATACTTATGTAGAGGATACTGCAAGAGCATACATATTGGCCATTGAAAAAAAGGAGAAGGCTATCGGCAATGCATTCTTGCTTCCTACTGGAAGAGGAGTAACGCTAAATCAACTCGCTGATCTCATTATAAAGTTAACAGGAAGTAAATCTATAAAGCAATACTTGCCTCCTAGGAAAGGCGACATAATGAGATTTGTAGGTAGCTACAAAAAAGCAAAAGAAATTTTGAATTGGGAACCTAAAGTAAGTCTCGAGGAAGGTTTGAAAAGAGAAATAGATTGGATTAAAAAAGAATTATAATTTTAAAAAATTTTTTCGGCTATGCATAACCTTTGGCAGGCATAGCGTTTATTCGCCTCGGCCGATTAGTAGCGGAGGGCTGAACACCTCGACCTTTCGGCCTCGGTGCTTACACCCCCGCCCTATCAAACCCGTCTTTTGCGGGAGGCCTCGTCCCGCCAGCTTTTGGCCAGCGGGATTGGCTATTTAGTCTCGGCGGGAGCTTCAGGCTTAGATGCTTTCAGCCTTTAGCTCCTACCGCGTGGCTACCCGGCTTGCCCTATCGGACAACCGGTACACCAGAGGCGGCGGTGTTACGTTCCTCTCGTACTGGTAACACCTTCGCCTCAAATAGCCAACACCCCCGACAGGTAGAGACCGACCTGTCTCACGACGGTCTAAACCCATCTCACGGTCCCCTTTAACGGGCGGGCAGCCCTACCCTTGGGGGCAGCTGCGCCCCCAGGATGGGGAGAGACGACGTCTGGGTACCAAACCGCGGGGTCGATGTGGGCTCTCGCCCGCGACGAGCCGGTTACTCCCGGGGTAGCTTTTCCGTCATGCCCAGCCCCCACCAAAGGGGGCATGAGCGTTCGCTAGGCCCGGCTTTCGCCTCTGGTTCCCGTGCAGTTAGGGAACCAGTCAGGCCGGCTTTTGGCCTTGTCCTCCACGGTAGGTTTCTGACCTACCTGAGCCGACCTTTGGACGCCCCCGATTCTTTGTCGGGGACGTGCCGCCCCAGCCGAACTGCCCACCTCAGGCTGTCACTAGGCTTTCGCCCAGCTGAGCGGTTTCACACCCGTTGGACGGTGTTTCACTTTCGCCTTTGCATGACCCGAAGGCCATGCTTCATTGGCTCCCGTCTACGCTACGCAACGGGAATGAAACCGCAACCTGAGGCTGCAGTAAAGCTCCACGGGGTCTTCTCGCCCCGTCGGGGGTCCCAAGACTGTTCACTTGGTTGCAGGTTCACCCGGCCCCAGGCCGAGACAGTGAGGCCCTCGTTGATCCATTCATGCACGTCGGAACTTACCCGACAAGGCATTTGGCTACCTTAAGAGAGTCAGAGTTACTCCCGGCCTTCAGCGGCGCTTAGCCCGGTTGAACCCGGGGTTCGCGTACCGCCAGTGGCCAGGATTCAGCTCCCGTACTCACCCTTTCGGGCTCGCGGGAACCTATGTTTTTATTAAACAGTCGGGACCTCCTTGTCACTGCGACCTAGGGACCCAGTCTGAGACCAGGTCTCTAGGCACCCCTTAGACCGAAGCCACAGGGCTAACTTGCCTAGTTCCTTGGCCTGGGATAGCCGGAGACGCCTTGGCCTTCTGAGCCAGGGACACCTGTGTCGGTTCTAGGTACGTTTGGGGGTTATCCTTCCACGCTCCATTTTCACGGGAGCAAGGGATCGGCTGTACCCCCCATACGGGAGGCTATTCCTCGCTTCGTACACTTCTCGCCATTACGGCACTCCGTGTACTTAACGAGTTAAACAGGGCGACGGCCCTGCACAGCCTACCCTTACTCGTCTGGAGCGTGGCTTAGTGTTGCCACGAAACGTAAACCCCCAGCAACGGAATATTAACCGTTTTCCCTTTCGGATGCCCAGGTGAAGAGCATCCTTAGGAACGGCTAACCCTCGGCTGACGACGCATTGCCGAGGAACCCTGGCCCTTCCGGCGGCCGGGATTCTCACCCGGCTTCGCTGTTACTACTGCCAGGATTCGCGAATATGACCGGTCCACTGGACCTCACGGCCCAGCTTCTGCCCGGCCATACCGCCCCCCTACCGGACATGCCTCACTTCGAGACATGCCCCGGAGTCTCGGCGGCTGGCTTAAGTCCCGTCAATTTTCGGGGCCACCGTCCTCGGCCGGTGAGCTGTTACGCACTCCTTAGAGGTTAACTGCTTCTAAGCCTACCTCCCGGCTGTCTCAGGACGATGACGCCCTTTGTGCTTGACACTTAGCCAGCACTTAGGGGCCTTAACTCCGGTTTGGGTTGTCCCCCTTTCGGCTCGCAGGCTTATCCCGCGAAACCCGTCTCCCCCCTTCTTCGATCGCCAAGGCTTCGGAGTTCAACTGCGGGTGAGGGCCTTTCGACCCTCAGTCCGCAATTGGTGCTCTACACCTTGGCGCATCTCGAGGGAGGCCAGGCTGGGACCTGCTTCGGGGGGAACCAGCTATCACCGAGCTTGATTGGTCTATTGCCCCTAGGCCCAGGTCAGGGGAGCGATTTGCACGTCAGCACCCCTATTCGGACCTCCACTGGGCTTTCGCCCAGCTTCGTCCTGCCCAGGCCTAGATCGCTCGGTTTCTGGTCTCATGGTTGTGGCTTAGGCCCTTTAAGACCCTCCTCCTCACCCATACTTGTACAATACACATGCCACAGACCTTCATGAATCCAGTCCATGACATGCATATTGTATAGAGGTATGGGCTGCGAGGACTCGGGTTTCCTGCGCCTGCAGGGTTATACCCCTTAGACTCGCCACAACCATGAACTCCCTGGCCCGTGTTTCTAGACGTAAGGCATGAGCCTGATCAGAGCAAAGCCCTTCATTCCTTTCAGCCCATGCCGCCTGTAGCCCCTTGGTTTCAGGCTCTTTTCACACCCCTCCCGGGGTGCTTTTCAGCTTTCCCTCACGGTACTGGTGCGCTATCGGTCTAGGTGAGTGTTTAGCTTTGGAGGTTGGTGCCCCCCAACTTCCCATACCAATACCAAGGTATGGTACTCTGGAGCAACTCTCATAAATCCCGTCTAGCTTTCGCGTACGGGCCTATCACCCTCTAAGGGGGGGCGTTCCAGCCCACTTCCGCTAGCTAGACTAGGGATTTCAAGCTACTCCATAACCTTACATCTCCCTGCCATCATCTGGCAAGGATTCGATTTGAGCTCTCCCCCTTTCGCTCGCCGCTACTCAGGGGATCCCAATTGGTTTCTCTTCCTCCCCCTACTAAGATGTTTCCTTTCGGGGGGTTCCCGACCCTTTGGGGACGTAGCGGTTTTACCGCTACAGGATTCCCATTCGGGGACCCGCGGATCAAAGGCTGCTTGCGCCTACCCGCGGAATATCGCCGCTTGCCGCGCCCTTCTTAGGCTACCTAGCCGAGCCATCCACCAAGAGGCTTCTTCGCGAATAAACGCCATGCCTCTTGCCTGGTTATGCATAGCCTCATTACAGGTTTAACCTGCTCACTTTCAACTCGAGAAATCCTTCTCGAGTCTCATAACGATTACGAAATGAGCATGAGGAAGCCATCCTGTGCATATGCAGCTAACTTAGAGGTGATCCTGCCGCAGGTTCCCCTACGGCAACCTTGTTACGCCTTCTCCCCCCTTGCCGAACCTGAGTTCGTCGTAGCCACGAGGACTACGCCTCACTCAGATTCAGCTCGGGTGGAGCGGCGGGCGGTGTGTGCAAGGAACAGGGACGTATTCACCGCGCGATAGTGACGCGCGATTACTAGGGATTCCGCGATTCACGTGGGTGAGTTGCAACCCACGATTCCGACTGAGGGCGGGTTTCTGGGATTGCCTCCCCCTTTCGGGTTCGGAACCCATTGTCCCGCCCATTGCAGGCCGCGTGTAGCCCAGGGGTTTCGGGGCATACTGACCTGCCGTAGCCCCCACCTTCCTCCGGCTTGCGCCGGCAGTCCGCCCATGGTGCAGGCGATTCAAAGAATCGCCTTAGCAAATGGGCGCGGGGGTCTCGCTCGTTGCCGGACTTAACCGGACACCTCATGGCACGAGCCGGCGACGGCCATGCACCTCCTCTCAGCTTGTCTAGCAAGGTCTTCAGCCTGGCCTTCATTCTGCTGTCGCCCCTGGTAAGGTTTCCGGCGTTGACTCCAATTGAACCGCAGCCTCCACCCCTTGTGGTACTCCCCCGCCAATTCCTTTAAGTTTCAGTCTTGCGACCGTACTCCCCAAGCGGCGGGCTTAACGGCTTCCCTGCAACACTGGGTGAGCACTAAGCTCACCCAACATTAAGCCCGCATCGTTTACAGCTGGGACTACAGGGGTCTCTAATCCCTTTTGCTCCCCCAGCTTTCGTCCCTCACCGTCGGACGCGTTCTAGCGGGGCGCCTCCGCCACTGGTGGTCCTCGAGGGATTATCGTATTTTGCCACTACCCCTCGAGTACCCCCCGCCTCTCCCGCTCCCTAGCCTTGCAGTATCCTCCCCAGCGGCATGGTTGAGCCATGCCATTTAAGGGAGGACTTACAAGGCCGGCTACGGACGCTTTAGGCTCAATAATCGTCCTGACCACTCGCGGGGCTGGTATTACCGCGGCGGCTGACACCAGAACTTGCCCCCCGCTTATTCGCCCCGCTTTTTAGACGGGGCAAAAGCCGTCCTCAGCGGACGGCACTCGGGGTGACTCTGTCGCGCATGCGCGCATTGCAGAAGTTTCGCGCCTGCTGCGCCCCATAGGGCCTGGGTTCTTGTCTCAGAACCCATCTCCGGGCTCCCGCTTTCACGGCCCGTACCCGTCTTAGGCATGGTGGGCCGTTACCCCACCATCTACCTGATAGGCCATGCTCACATCCTCAGGCGACGAAGAGCAGTCGGCCCTTCGCCTTTGGGTAAGGAGCTATTCCAAGACTCCTTACCTATCTGGGATTATCCTCCGTTTCCAGAGGTTATCCCAGACCTGAGGGTAGTTTGAGCATGTTTTACTGAGCCGTACGCCGCGCAGTAGCTGATAACCCCTACTGCGCTGACTCGCATGGCTACCCACCCCGATAGCGGTCAGGTCCGGCAGGATCAACCGGGGTCAGCCGCAATATGCACAGGATGACTTCCCTAGGACCCAACGATTTGTCAGGTCCTCATATCTGTAGACTATAGGTGGAGGTTAACACTTCATCCTCAGCGAAACGCTAAGTCTGTATTAACACCGCCCCTATAGTCAGCACTAATTATTTTATCGATGGAGTATAAAAACTTTAGCGAACTTAAAGCTTATATTAGGAGTAGAAATAAGAGCATGTTAGGGCCGGTGGCTTAGCCTGGTTATAGCGTCCGGCTGATAACCGGAAGGTCATGGGTTCAAATCCCATCCGGCCCAATTAAAGAAGGTGTAAGGCGTGTTTGTAAGCCTCTTTTTGTTTCGACGCCATCCATCTAGTCGGCTGGAGAGCTCGTAGAGGGTCCTCATCGCTCGCCCCGGCCTTTGTCCTCACGGGGGATCATGTTTCACCGAGCGATGGCCATACTCTAGCTAGCTATTTCGTTGCCGAAATAGCGTCGCCTTCATTGACATATAGCCATGCTCGTGCCATTTCTGTGGTCTACCAGGCCTTTCGGCCTATGCCTTTCGGCATCGTGAGCCCTCCAGCGACAGAGGACTTTCCTCAGGCCTTCGCCCGAAGGGCGTCCAACACGCCTTACACCAATTATCTTATCTTATAGCTCAGCTAAAAATGATTGTGGTCATTTTCAGAATTGGGATTGATGACACTGATACAAGCTCAGGCTATTGCACAACTTTCGTAGCTACATTATTACTTGAAGAAGCGCTTAGATTAGGATTTGAAATCATTGATTTTCCTCATCTAGTAAGATTGAATCCTAACATCCCATATAAGACAAGAGGTAATGCTGCGGTTGCTTTGATTCTTAAAGGAGAAATAGAAAAAGTTGAAATCCTGTTCAAAAAATTTGAAGAGATATGCGAAGGTTTGATCGATGAGAAAGCTGATAAGCCCAACCCAGTGATGGCTTTTTACAATGGTGATCAAGAATTGTTGAGGGAATTTTACAATCGTTGCCTTGTAAGCGAAATTAGTATTGAAGAAACAATGGGTTTAGCTAGGAAGCTTGGCATAAAATTCCTCGCTCTTAGAGGCGTGAGAGGTCTCATTGGCGCCATCGCAGCTATAGGCGCAAATCTTGATGAGTTTACTTATGAGCTCTTGGCTTATAGAGACCCAAATGATAAAGGAAGAGAAAGGGGATTAAGCTATGCTAAAGTGCTTGAGATGGATAGGTTATTCAAAAAATATACTTTTCATAACATAGATGAAGGTAAGAAAAGGATTTTGATAACGCCACATGGAAGAGATCCAGTATTGGTTGGGATCCGAGGAAGCGATCCTGATAAGTTGATCGAGGCTTTTAAATTCCTTGGCATACAAGCTCAGCGCTGGTTAATATTCAAGACAAATCAGGGCACAGATGCGCATCTAAAGGAAGCCATGAAGAACGAGAATTTCGCTAGATATGGCGTCATATATGAAGAAGCGAAAATTAAAGACAGGCCAAAGGTAATGCCTGGCGGCCATGTGATCTTAGATTGTCTCATTAAAGGAAAGCATGCTGAGGCTTTAGTATATAGTGAAAGTGGGGCCATGAACAAGCTTGCTAGATATTTGCATGAAGGAGATTTGGTCAGGATAGGAGGAGGCATTAAAGAAATTGGAGCTTCTAAAATGACAATAAATGTAGAAAGGATTGAGATACTATCTTTGAGCGATGTATATTTAAGAAAAAGGCCTGTTTGCGCAAGGTGCGGCTCAAGGCTAAAGAGTGCAGGTTCGGGAAAAGGTCTAATTTGCAAAAATTGCAAAATTGAGATACCCTTTGAATTCCATATTTTAACTAAAATTGAAAGACCTTTGATGGAAGGGCAAGTATTGCTCCCACCACCGAGATCGAGGAGACATCTAACAAAACCTATTGAAGGAAATTATCAAGGCATCAGAAAAGAATTCAGTTTGGACTATTTCTATAGCAAATTTTTATTTCCTCAAAAGGAATCCGTAGTTAACCTCTCTTAAAAATTCAAAGCCCACTTGCTTCAATCTTGATAAGACATTGCCGCGAATTCTCCTTATGCCTCTTACTTCGTAAGGATAACCAACATAATGATAAAGTAACGCCGACCTTGGTAGGATATCGTAGAGCTTTTTGTAAAAGTCCAAAGAGTATAATTCTTCACTGATCGAATAAGTAGGAGGGTCGTGGATTACCTTATTAAAGTATCCTTTTTCCAATTCTTCAAGAACTTCCCTTGCATCACCTAGCACTATATTGATTTTTTCAAGATCTCTAGACCACGGATTGAATTCAGCAGCCCTCAGCACAGAGATGTCTTTTTCGATAGTTACAAGCTTAGCTGGGCTCCTGTAGTAAGCATGAATGGCAGTATACCCTAGGCCTGTACAGATATCTAAAACTTTGTCTTTTCTCGTAATATTTAGAGCATTTACTTTGAAATTGGCATCATCCCAAGGGCTTATGCCTTTTATTCGGTGCATATGTATACCGTTTATTTCTAATGTTGGGGCTAGATCTTTTACATTCCTTAGTTTGTAATATTTGTCGCTGTAAAACTTTAGGACGAAAAAGAAATCGTTTATCCAAGCATAGAGTTCTGTGTCATCGACGCCTAAATATATACTTCTAATATCCTCGATATCGCAACGCTGGCCATTATTGAAGAGTGAATCGCCTTCTACTCTGAGTTTTGAAATTGAACGCCCAAGATCAAGTGTCACTTGTATCTCCTTCTTACCTCTCTTAATCTCTTTGTAAATGTAATCAGCTATTCTAAGCGTAATTACTGGAAAGTTTTTTGGTCTAAACTTATATATCTTCAAAAAAATCAGCCCCTTAACATAGGCATCTTCAGGCCATGTTTCTTCGCTGTATCTATAGCGCTTTTGTAACCTGCATCTGCATGTCTCACTACACCGATGCCAGGATCAGTGGTTAGTACCCTGATGGCCCTCTCTCTCGCTTCTTCAGAACCATCAAGTACAACGTTCACACCAGCGTGAATGCTATAGCCTATTCCAACACCACCTCCATGATGCACCGCTACCCAAGCTGCGCCTGCAACAGCGTTGAGAAGCGCATTGAGAATGGGCCAATCAGCAATTGCATCACTCCCGTCTAACATCCCTTCAGTTTCCCTATAAGGTGAAGCAACACTGCCGGTATCAAGATGATCTCTTCCAATCCATATTGGGCCTATCTCGCCTTTCTTAATCAACTCATTGGCTTTTTCAGCAAATCTTGCCCTCTCCCCTAAAGCAAGCCAACATACACGCGCAGGAAGACCTTGAAACTTTACCTTGAATCTTGCTTGTTCTATCCATCTCGTGATCCTTAAATCACTACCGAATTCAGAAAGTACCATTTCATCCAATTTGTAAATGTCTCTAGGGTCTCCTACAAGCGAGACCCATCTAAATGGGCCTCTGCCTTCGCAGAATAAAGGTCGAATAAATGCATGTATGAATCCTGGAAAAGAAAAGGCCCTTTCAAAGCCTGCTTCATGAGCCATCTTCCTTATATTGTTCCCATACTCAAACACAATTGAACCTCTTTCTTTAAATCCTACCATGGCCTCTACTTGTTTCTTCATGCTCTGAAGCGCAAGCTTTCTATATTCCTCGGGGGCTTTACTTCTGAGCTCATCTGCTTGTTCTAGACTCAGGCCTGCAGGAATATAGCTTAGCGCATCATGTGCTGGCGTTTGATCAGTGACTATATCAGGAACTAAACCGCTTCTGTAAATTACCTCGTAAATTTCTGCAGCGTTTCCTAAAACGCCTATAGATATTGCCTTTCTTTTCTGAATATTAGAGATAGCGATATCCAACGCTTTTTCGATATTGTCAGTCCATGTATCCAACAGCCCCTGTGAAATCCTTTTTTCTATCATGCGCTTATCTACTTCTACAATAAGAGCGACGCCGCCGTTCAACGTTACCGCTAAAGGTTGTGCACCGCCCATTTCTCCTAGGCCGGCGGTTAAGACCAATTTGCCTTCTAAACTCCCTGAAAAATACTTCTGAGCAATAGCTGCAAAGGTTTCATATGTGCCTTGCAATATTCCCTGCGTACCAATATACATCCAACTTCCTGCAGTCATCTGGCCAAACATCGTTAGCCCTTTTCTTTCAAGTTCATTGAAATAACTCCATTCAGCCCACTTTGGGACAAGCATTGCATTAGAGATTAAGACCCTTGGAGCATGTTTGAATGTTTTGAATACTGCGACAGGCTTTCCACTCTGTATAAGCAGAGTTTCATCACTTTTTAATTCCATTAATGTATCTACTATTACTTCGAAACATTCCCAATTCCTGGCGGCCTTACCTGTTCCTCCGTATACGATTAGATTTTTAGCATCCTTGGCTACTTCTTCATCAAGTACATTGAAGAGCATCCTTAACGGGGCCTCAATAAACCAATCCTTGCTCTTTACATTGAAATCAAAACCCTTAATCGCTTTTATTTTCTTGCTAATGGGATCATAATAACCTTTTTGGATCAAACCATAAATTGGCCTGTTATGATACGTACTCAAATCCATAATATGCTAACAATTCCATCTTATTTGAGCCTTTTTGAGAAGAAATCAATTCTTACCTTGTACTTCCTGGGTGAATAATCACTAACAACCTTTTGCTTTAATATTTGATAGGAATAAGAATTTGCTTCGCATACATTTTTAATTATTTTCAGTGCGTCCTCGAAAAGATTCTCCTCATGACCAATATGATAAAAATGAACAATACCGCCTTCTTTTTTTAAGGCCGCCAATGCCAGCTCTAAATACTCCCAAGCACCTATGGGAAGCGTCATCAAAACCCTGTCTGCGAAATTTAGATATTCATGGATCACATCTTTAACGTCTGCATTTATGCATACAATTTTATCTTCAAGTTTGTTAAGCCTAACATTTTCAACAGCATATTTATGAGCGACTTCATTTTTCTCAATACAGACGATCTTACTAATCGCGTGATTGATTTTAGCTATAGCAACAGCGTAGGGGGCTATGCCAGAAAATAAATACAATATTCTTTCTAATGGCTTCGTTGACTTAGCGATATCTATCCTGTCTTCAGCATCTCTTGGAGAGAAATAAACTTTAAGAGGATCCAACTTGAGATAATATCCATATTCTTTATGCAAAACCTCTGTATCATTGCCTAAAATCAACCTATAATCATAAAGCCTGAATTCACCTTTTCTAGACTCTGACCTTTTTACAACAGCTTTTACATTCTTATGTATTTTTTGGATTGCTTTAGCTATTTCTAATTCGTAATCTGTTAATCTCTCATCCAATGCCAAAATTGCAACTTGGCCGGCCTTAGAACCTATAAGATCGAAGCTTGATGGTACTAAATCAATGTATTGCTCAGGAACTATATTTCTAAGAATTTCCTTAAGAGTTGGCATATCGATCTATAGCGGGGGGTGGATTTGAACCACCGACCTCCGGGTTATGAGCCCGGCGGAATGCCTGGCTTTCCCACCCCGCTGTGACCATTATATAATTCAAGAAGTCTTATAAATAAAGCTTAAAGTTATTCATACCCCTTCATTTCAAGTGGAAAAGTACTGTTTAAAAATTCTGAATGAATTTACAATAATAAAGTAGGTGACCGAAAGTGTTTGAAAAATTGTTTTTCTATTCCAGTTGAAATCAAGGGGTAGGGCCTTTTACTTCAGCATTAAGCTTACGTATTTCTTCTTCTAGTATTTCTACTCCCTTTTCAATGTATTTTTCTTCTAGATTTAACGGAGGGGCTATTCTTAGTACGTTTCGTCCGGCCGTTATTATTAACAATCCTCTCTTCCAGCAACGAATGATGAGCTCATTGGCTTCCTTCGAGGCATATTCTTTTGTCTTTTTATTCTTGACCAACTCTATTCCTATCATAAAACCTTTCCCTCTAACGTCACCTACAATTTCATATTCCTCTTTCATTTCTTCGAACCGCTTTACTAACCTTTCACCTATTTTACTTACACGCTCTAACAAATTTTCACGTTTAATTACATTAATGGTTTCAATGGCGGCCGCACAGGCTACTGGATTCCCTCCGAATGTTGTTGCATGAGCACCCTTCTCCCAACTCATAATTTCTGATTTTGCTATCGTTAAGCTTAATGGGAGGCCGCTCGCTATAGCCTTTGCAAGTGTAATGATATCTGGTACTATACCGAAATGCTCTATTGCTAACCATTTTCCTGTTCTGCCCATTCCAGCCTGTACTTCGTCATCTATCATTAAAATGCCGTGTTCATCTGCAAGTTTCTTTAGTTTCTTGAAGTAATCGAATGGCGGCCATACAAAACCTCCTTCTCCTTGAACAGGTTCGAAAAAGAAGGCCGCCACTTCATCCGCTGGGACATATCTTTCTAATACCCATTCCTTGATGTAATCCACGCAAGCTAAGCCACATTCAGGATAAGTTTTGTTAAAAGGGCATCTATAGCAGTAAGGGTATGGCACATGAACGATATCAGGGACTAAAGGACCAAACCTCTTTCTCTGTACTGGTTTAGAGGCAGTTAAACTCATAGACCCATAAGTTCTGCCATGAAAAGCGCCAATAAACCCTATGATATAAGGCCGACGGCTATAGTATCTTGCTAGTTTTAATGCAGCCTCATTTGCTTCAGTACCGCTGTTTCCGTAATGGAATCGTGCATTTTTGAAAGGCAGGATTTCTGTTATGCTCCTAGCGAGGTCTATTACTTCTCTATAATAAAAGTCAGTAATACTGTAGTGAATTAATCTATCTGCTTGTTTTTTTATTGCGTTGACTACTGCAGGATGGCGGCCGACATTCAAACATAATAGGCCTGAATTGAAGTCTATGTATTCATTGCCGTCAACATCGATTACTTTAGTTCCTTCAATTCGTTCTACAAATAGAGGGTAGAACCTTGCATAAGAAGGAGATACATACATCTCGTCCTCTTTTAGAAGCTCATTAGCCTTAGGGCCTGGCGGAGTAACTACAATTTTTGGAAGTTCTTCACTCATACTTCTTCTTCGTAATTAAAGAATAAATCCTTTTAGCCAGCAAATTTTCTCATGGGAGATATTAGGACAGTAGAGATAGTTCCTCCTGAGGGCGTAAACTTGATAGTTGGGCAATCTCATTTCATAAAAAGCGTTGAAGATATCTATGAAGCAATTATGAATACTGCCCCCAATATTGAGTTCGGTGTCGCATTTTGCGAATCTTCAGGGCCTAGGTTGATCAGGAAAGATGGAAATAATAAAGAAATGATCGATTTGGCTGTAGAGTATGCTAGTAGGATCGCTTGTGGACATGTGTTCGTTATATGCCTAAGAAAAGGATATCCCATTAATATTCTAAATTCAATAAAATCAGTCCCTGAGGTTGTAAGCATTTATTGTGCGTCTGCGAATCCTCTATTGTTCGTGGTTTACGAAGAAGGAGAAAGAAGGGCGTTATTAGGTGTTAGTGACGGCCTTAAACCTTTAGGTATAGAAGATGAAACGAAAGTTAAGGATAGAATTGCTTTCCTTAGGAGGATTGGTTATAAAAGAGGATAAGCTAGAAAAGATATTAGAACTGAGAAAGTAAATACTACATAAGGCAGTATTTTACCATATTTTACAAACTTATTAGTGCCGTTTTCATACGCCTTCATTAAACCACCTAAAATTTTCAGATCCGGCGTTTCTATCCTCGATATCGCCAACATTGCATCTTCCTGTATCTTAAGAGCGCCTTCAGTAGCTTCCAAAATTCGTTCGATTATCTCGTCATGCAATTCTGTATTATAGCCAAAGGGTAGGTATCCATTATGCCCCATTATACTCCCTGTCATAACATGCGTATCTGTGGAACAGATTTCTGACTTTATTCCAAGTTTTTCCAATCTCTCAAGCAACTTATTTCTTAGATCGAAGTTAATATTGTTGGAATCGATGAGAATGAGAACATTCTTGAACTCTTTACCCACAAAACTTATTACGTAACCCTCACCTGAAGATATCTCATCTTTCAACTTAGGTATGTCATTAAGCCTAATTTTTTTGAAGCCGACCTTAACTGTTTCCTTGCTTTCATTTTTGAGCTCTTTTAGAACGAGCGAAATACCTTCTAAAATTTCTTCATCGTACCGTTCAACTTTTTTTAGGCCCTCGATGTATGAGTTATGTGCATCTATAGCTATTATAGATTCGAATCCAATAGTTCTGGCTATTTCTTTAGCTTTTTCATGTAAACTTATCCCAATATCGTCGATAATGTCAGCCTTATTTGCGCTAACTATTAAGACAGGAGTATTCCCTAAAACGAATCCTTTAATATCAAAATTTTTAGTCTGTCTTTCGACCATTTTTGTAGCTTTTATTTCGGTTTGTGCATCAGCTTTGAATACTTCTTTTTCAAGCATATCGACTACTCTTTCACCATCCTCCTTGTTTACCAAATCCATCTCATGTGTGGTAAAACCATGAAAAGGGGCAAAAAAATGAGGGTTTTTGGTCATTAGTAGTGTAGGCAAATCAGAGCTGCCGACCTTGGAAAAAGGTCCAGGGTGGATGGGCAAAGATAACAAGCCTAGAATCTTGCCAGATTTGAATTTAATAGACATTATTTCTAACTGGAATTTTCTCTTTTCGGTTGCCGTTTTCTTTATAATATCTTGGAAATAATCATGATTCTTACTGATCCAGCTCAATAAGAACGCTTTGAGGTGCTCGAAGAGATCTACTTTATACTTAGATGAAATCACTTTACGTATTAGAAATAAATAGAGCTCACTAAAGAATAAAGCGACCCCAAAAATAAAGTAACTTCTTAAAAGAAGATCTAGAATATTATATGAATTCTTACTAATAATTGAGCTATGAAATAATAAAAGAGGGAAAGATACAATAAATGCATAAAATGTTTTTATTATCTTATTTATAGGCGATGTAAATTCAAAAGCTATCGATCCTAGAATAATAAAACTGATGATAACAGCTAGACTTAAGAAGATTAGCGTTGTCAAATAATAGATCAACAGAGAAATTATAAGACCTATTGAGTAAAATAAGAAATAACCATATACTCTCTTTGTAGTAGTAAATCTATCCATTTTAGAAAATAATATTTGAATCAATGGCAAGCCAAAAAGTATAGCTAAGTATGCCATTTTAGCTGTTGAGAAAATATATACTAACAAAATTAGTAATGCAGATACTAATGCTGAGTAAATTAACAGTATTTTGGAATTAGGAAGAGACCAGAGCTCTTTGTAGAATTTATCTAGCGTTTTCTTCATAAAACTAGATCCTTATAATTCCTACATTTAACAAAATGACAATACTAGTCAAAAGAATACTCAGGAATACTGCTAAGCCAGGACTGACCTTGACATTTGATATATCCTCTTCATAGTAAGTGATCAATCCTGCTGAACTTATTGGTGTAACCTCCTTCTTCTTTCTTTGCCTAGACATTGATAAGTTCTATTGCATTATACGTTAAAAAACTTATCGAGCCTTTCGAATTTCTCTTCTTCTTTGAAGAACCTATAAACCAATTTCTTCAACTTTCTGCTATTAAATTTGTATATCGGCTGCAATGTACTGTTCTTTAAGTATTCGTTATATTCCTTACTTGCATCATTCACTTCCTTTTTTATCCACCTGTAAGTTAATCTTGCTCCGCACTTATTGCAGAACAAATGAATCTTTGGCCTTTGCATTAAATTGTCACATTTAGGGCACCTAATCTGTAGCCCTATGTTCGTCTCTATCAATCTTGCATATTCATTCATGAAATTGTTTTTGAAGTTAAACGCTAGTATCTTATCGTTTTCTTCGGTCTCTCTTGTTATTATGATTTTCTTTGGCTTTTCTTCGTCCTCTTTCATTTCAGGCGCCATAATCAAAAAATATGCGGCTTTCTCGCCGTCTATTAATCTAGCAGAGGCATTAAGGAGAAAATCCAAAGGTAAGCAGATCTTTGCTTCATTATTAACTAAAATGTTCCCAAAAATTCTATTAAAGAGCTTTGAGGAGATAAACGCATAATTTGTATCGACTACTTTCTTTATTCTAACAGGATAATAAATAAGTCCTCTAGAATTTCTTATAAAAAGCAAGTCGCCTTCTTCTATCGACTTTCTCTCAATGTCGGCCAAGTCATATTGTGCTACGATGTCTTCAAGATATGGAATAATTTTGTCTATTATTTCTAAAATGGAAAAAGGGAGAATAATTTCATCTTCATTCAACTCAATTCTTGAATCGCCAATATCAAACTCATCAGCAGGTATCACTCTAACGCGAACTTCAGCTATACCATTTTCTGAAATTTTCACTCTATGTTTTACTTTAATAGCGCTCTTTTCCAAAGGCTCGATATATTTGGTGTCTACATAATTTATCCTCTGAATGTATTCAGGCCCTAAGCTTATTTCAAATAACTTCTTAGCGATTTCATTCGATATGTTTATTGAAAATTTGCCTATTGGGCTTAAAACTGAGTTGCAAGAAATGCATATGCGCTCTTGGTTTGATATCCCACATTTTTCGCAATAATATGATAGCCTCATAAATCTTCTGCAATCAGCGCAATAATCGCTATAGCCAGTCTTCAGACAATCTTCACAGACAAAAGAATAAATTTCGATATTCGTAGTTTGGGCAAATTTATCTTTAAAGGCTTTAGGTAGTATAATCTGATTTTCTTCTTCCGTAGATTCTTCTTTTAGTATTATCCCCAATTTCTCTTTTATCTCATTATTCTCAACTTTGCTTAAAGTAGGGATTTTTACTCTCAAGCTTTCAATCTCTAAAATCTTAGGTATAGCCTCATAAGCTGTACAGTTGGATAGTTGTTCGATATTCCCAAAGGAAGCTGAAGAGTTGCTTAACAACAAGATTGAGTTCTTACCGACATTCTTAATAGCGACCTTTTTTAATAACATATAATGCTTTGATATTATTTTTCTAAGAAATCTATCTTGATCTATTATATCAAGAATTTTAAAAGTTTCATTATAGTAAAGGAATAAGGAGTCAAGGAAAATATCGAGAACTGTGATATCAACCCTCTTTTCATCCATGACTTTTATGAATATCTTATCCAGCAAATATCTTGAAAAGTCAGTCATAAGGTACTGAATAGTAGGTTCTAATGAAGGAAATTTTCTTAGCAAAATTTCTTTTATTTGTTTTTTATCAGCCACAGAATAAGGCGAAGCATTAATAATCTCCCTCAACTTTTCTGCAAGCAATATTGCAAGTAATGCAACTATAGGCTCCTTCAATACTTCATAATCAATTTCTAATATGAGGTAATTTCCTTTGCCAATTTCTTCTTGGCGCACACTTAAGATACCTTTCAAGGGAGAGGCGTCAACCATATCGAAGTAAACCATGAGCCCGCATTGGATAGCTGTCTTTATGTCTTCAAAATAGTTATTTGAAAGAACTAACCTCTTTAAAGCTACATTTCTAACAAGTTCAACACATAAATCAAGCTTACTCTTAATATTTTCACTGATTTCTGTCCTAGTTATGAGTTCAGAAACCTTAGGGTTGTCAAATATATAACCTAAAGCAAAGGCTCTGTTTATTTTTTCAGGAAAGAAAATCTTATGAAAGCGGAAATCTTTGCCTAAATTTTTAATCCGGTCTAAAATTTCATTTAAATTCATAATAGGTATGCCAGTAAACCTATAACGAGAGGAAATATAATGTTGTCGCTTATAGACAAAGGAACGCTATCTATAATGTAGATAGCTATTGAAATTATAAGGGCTTTAACAACTGGCATGTATTCAAAGAATACTATAAATGCAATTGAGGCACCAATTAATGAACCAATAATACTCTTTTCCTTGTTGTATGGATGTTTGATTCTATCCAATGAAAGTCCAGTAATGCTTATGATAGGGTCAATAATTGTAACTACAAAGGCAGCCGTTATAAATGAGGTTTCATCAAAGAATAAGGCCGCCAATAGAATGCCAGCCAAGAAATAAGTATGGGCTCCAAGGAATGTTCGTTCATAGCTTCTGCTTATCGTTTCTGCAATTCGTTTTAAAGGATATTGTATGTATATTCTCAATCTTATTATATCTGAAGCGATTGCTAGAACTAACAGAATTGAATAAATTAAAATCGAATAATATTTACCGAGATATACATATGCTAAGATTAAGAAAATCCCGAGTCCAACGTGAAATGCTTTCCTATATACTTCACTGATGAAATTTCTATCACGAAATTTAGACCTTTGAGGATATTCTATCATTTATGGCCTTTAGTTTAGAATAAAGTTTATCGTATTCGGATAGATTCTCTATAAGTGTGCCGGTTACAATCATATCAGCTCCTGCTCTTGCAATTCTGCCGGCCGTTTCTTCCTCCCTTATCCCTCCACCAACAATGATCTTTATATTAACAGCATTTCTTACGGACTCTATCATTTCTGGGTATACACTCTCCTTAGAGCCTGATCCAGCCTCTAAATATATCATCCTCATCCCTAACATTTCAGCTGCCATGGCATAGGCTGCCGCAATACTATTATGTCTATGAGGTATAGGCCTAGCCCAGCCTACGTAACTAACAGCTTCTCCTTCGCCTATTATAAGATATCCCATAGGAATTGCCTCTAATCCATACTTCTTAATTATGGGAGCAGCAAGCATCTGCGCATCTATTAGGTAGTATGGGTTTAGAGAATTCAGTAAACTCATATAAAAGATTGCATCTGCATTTTTTGCTATTGAGCTTAGCCCACTCGGGAATATTATTACTGGTAAGCTTGAGAATTTCTTAATTTCTGCTATTGTATTCATCATTATTGATTCTGTTATACCTGTTGAGCCACCAACTAGTATTGCTGAAGTGCCTGCTTTTTCAATAGCAGTACATAACTTTTCGAAATTTATTTTATAAAACTTATCCGGATCGATGAGGATAACATGTATACAGCCTCTTTCCTTTATTCTATTATAAAGATAATTTTCTACTTTGCCAATATTCATACTTTACCGCTGTAATATGCATCAACGAAAGAGTTATATGCGTCTATGGGTTCCTCACTTAATCTCAACTCTACATCTAAGGCTATATTGCAAGAAGAACACTTCACAGAAGCTTTGTTTTCTTTTTTATCTATTTTGACGAAGACAGCATTCTTACCGCAATTTGGGCATAAGAATACTTTGGGTATCCTTTTAACTACTTTCTTTACTATCTTCTTTCTCTTCCTCCTCCCCACTATTCACCCCTCTTATATATTGCGTAAGCTACGATCAAAAGTACAGTAAGCGGAGTGAGAACATAATACAACAATGTGAGTATGAAATCCAAACTCATCTTACTACTTATCGATATGGAAATTTAAAAGCTTAACTTTGAATGATAGATTCTAAACCGTGTTTTATAATGGCTTCGTAAAGTTTCTCAGGTTCAATGTATAACTTTTTCGCTTGATCTTCTTTGATCATATCAGCTGCTAGCAAATGATAGCATGGTTTGATTTTATCTTTCATCAATCCGGCAGTGAAACCTATGCAACTACAATAGGTGTTTTTTACCGTGAGATATGTGCCTCTATTGCCTTCGATCAAAAATATTTTGTATCTCTTTATTTTAGGATAAACCAATATGATCTTTTTTTTCTCGATTAAATTTAATGCCTCTATTATTTTATTAGACCTATAGCTATCTCTATTATATCTCCTTATATACAATCTGATTTTTCTAGCGAGCTTTCTTCGCATTCAGTGGGACCGCCAGGATTTGAACCTGGGCCACCAGGGCCCGAGCCTGGCAGTCTACCAAACTATCCTACGGTCCCTGTTTTATTATTCTACAAAAACTTAACTATATACTTTATAATCATATCAGTGCATGAGCGGTTCTATTGATATCCTAAGGGGGGTAATGGATGAAATAAGGCTGGCCATTCTGCTCATTTTGTATAAAAAAGATGGACTAAAGGCTCGAGAGATTTTAGGTTTGTTGAATAAAGAAGAGTTAAATATTCCGAATTTGCTTTATCATTTGAAAATTCTTGAATCTAGCAAGTTAATATACAAAGATGAAAAAAAAGAATACTTTTTGAGCGAATTGGGTCGAGTATTAGCTGAAATTATTCTCTCTTTGGATAATTTGAACATGTCAGCAGAAAAGAAGGAGATCCTGATACCTGAATATCCTTTCATAGAAGATCTCTCTTCTGTTAACCTAGCAAAGTTTTTAAAGGAGTTACTCCCAACGAATTCTTCAGAAAGAGTTGTTATTCTGAACATAGCAATGGAAAAGATCAAAAACTTGGGCACGAATTTTCTCTTCTTAGATGAACTCCTCATTTTACTCAGATCTATATATTTAGAAAGGAAACAAACGAATACCTCCTCAAACATATCTGAGATCTTAACTCCTCAGCAAAATTCGGCATTGACCAATTTAAGGAGACTTACTGAAGAAGTCCAACTTTTGAAAGGCAATTTGGCTTTCATTAATATCCCTTCTTTGGACACTTACTTTGAGAAGGCATTTGAAAGGAGGATAAGTAATTATTCAAAAATGACTAGCATAGATTCTATCGAAATGTTATTTCAGCTTTACCAGAAATTATTACATGTTTTAAACAACTATAGCGATGGTATTGCTCTAGCTAGCCCTGCTCAAACTTCTTTTCCAAAGTTAGATCTTGTAATGCTGAGGGCTTTGCTATTCCTTCTTTCCCATACTCATATTAATCGTCTCTCTTTAGTATACCATATAGATGAAAGTTCTAATCTAGCGATATTGTTGAAGCATGACATTCTCAAGGATTTTGAAGGTAAATTGTTGCCCAATGGAGATCTTTATCTTGAAATAGGGAAAGATAGTAATGTTACGAATGAAGATGTAGAGAATGTTCTGAAGGCATTGCCCTATGTTCATTTCGTGAATAATAAACAGTCTTCAATTTCAACTTCTTCATTCGGTTTCTTTGATGAATCTCATGAATGGTCTGTAGGCTCTATAATATCAATAAATCTTCCTCGCTTATCCATAGAATCGAAGTCTGATGATTCTAAGTTTATTGATAGATTGCTAACATTGTTAAGTATGTCCTCACAAATGTTCATTTTGAAAAAAGAAGCATTAAATAAACATGGTATTGATGCTAGATTTTATGTCAACCTCATAGGCATCTTCGAATCCATCTATATTCATACAAGAAACACGATAAAAGAACCTTCATCCAATAGATTTGCTAGGAAGTTACTCGAGGAATGCAATAAGACCTTAAAAGAAATTAGCGAGAAGTTCGGAATTCAAATAAGGATTGCTTCAGTAAACGACTTCGAATCAGGCTTTCTATTTGCCAACAACGATCTTAATAACAAAAAGCAGGTATTTCCTGAAAAGCTTAGACCAGTCCTAAGATCTTATGGATATTCTTCTGGCATCATTCCTTACTGGTTAGCTTTCAGTAAGCTGAGGGATCGCTTTATGCTAGAGCATCCTTTGCTCGTCAATCTTGATGGAGGGTATAGTAGTGAAATCTACTTAACTGTGAACTCTATAAATGAAGGCGTCGTAAAAGAAATTCTTGATATGGCTTTTTTGAAATATAGTCTTCTTAAACTCGACATAATAACAGTCGTTCCAGTATGCTCACGCTGTTATAGTCTGCTCTATGAACAAAAGTGTTCTAGGTGCGGGTCATCGGATAAGAGTTTCGTTACACGTGAAAAGAAAGGCGGTATAAAATATTTCAAAATAGAAGATTTAGAAGAGCCTAGAATGCTTTACTTAGTTGGTTAGCCACCATGTACAAAGGAGAAAATAGTTATTGTACTTCCTTCTTCAATAATAACTCCTTCATTGTTCCTTATTGAAAATACTTTACCTTTGTAGTTCACCAAAACATCAGGCGATATTTTTCCTCCTTGGAATATTCTATTCTTAAATTCTTCTCCGAAAATCTGAGTTAATTCAAGCAATATCTCATCCAGTCTTTTTCCTTCAGCATCTACATTCAAGTCTATGCTCTCAACTTTAGCAAGTCCTTTTAGAACTCCCAATAGTTTTACTTTTATTACTCCTTTAGTTTTTAATTCTTCTTTACTCATCCAACTTTTATTTCGATTTTTCTTCCATCAAGCCAAGCCATAAATTTACTCCTCGCATTCCTTAAGTCTCGTTCAAGAAGAAATGAGAGAGGCACTTTAAGATTTTTCACTCTATAGGGCAGGATATGTCTAGTAGTTTTAGGCGGGAATAATCTTCCCACCTTTGCTTGGTTGATGATCTCATTCTTCTCTACTATTCTTCCGCTGAAGAAAATCGATTCTGATTTTCTTTTCTTAACACTGCTCAAATCTTCGAAGGCTATAAACTGAGTTACATTTAACTTATCATCAAGATATTTGACCAATTTTATATTTTTTTCTAAATTAATTTTCTCAATATATAGCAGTATATTATTCAAAATAATAAAAAAATTTCTTTTTAACAAGTCATTCATTTTTAAATCGCTAAATATTTCTTCTCCTACTTTCATAGAAAGTATCATTTCATCTTCTATATTTTTAATTAGATCATTGAATAAATCTCCGATATTAATTTCATTTTTAATATATGCCTCTCTTACCCATTTATCAACCTGTATTCTTTCGTCGTTATAATTGACAAGCATGCAAGGGGCAAATCTTAGACCAAGCTTCTTTAAAGCTTCAAGTCTATGCATGCCATCCAGAACAACATGACTCCTTTCGTCTACTATTATTGGGTCGTTCAAGAAAGGGTCACTTTTAAGAAGAAAAACGAGTTCGTTTAAATGAATCTCATTTACTTCTTCATGCGGTACAAGTTCTTGGATTGGCATCAATGTAATCACTGATCTGAAGCCTGAGTAATTAAGCGTTATAGAATCTTCATCTGATATCATTGGGCCTCCGAGCTTTCTTCTTTTACTTCGACTTCCTGTTCTTTTTGCTTTAGCTTAAGTAACCTTACTAAATAACCGGCTATTTTGTTCCTTTCTTTTTTGGTAAGTCGAACTGGTGATTTTTCCTTTAGAATTTGTTTATTGTGTTCAAAATCTGTGCTGAACATATCTGGATACATATCTAGTAGATACTTTGCAATTCTTTTAACCGACTTTGTCTTTACTCCTCCCACGTTTCTCTAATCCTTTGGAGAATATATAAATACATTAAGCCAGAAAGTTTTAAATACGTGATGGCCTCATTATAATTTTAGTTCTGCTATGGCGCTGGCTACACCTTCTGCTGTAGTACCTGTATTGATATTGAAGGAAGGCACTCAAAGGACTGTAGGTTATGAAGCATTGCGTTCAAATATTGCAGCTGCAAGAGCGATTGCGGAGACCGTAAAATCCTCCTTAGGCCCTAGAGGCATGGATAAGATGTTAATCGACAGCATAGGCGATATAACGATCACCAACGATGGAGCAACAATATTGAAGGAAATTGAGGTTCAGCATCCTGCTGCAAAACTCTTAGTTCAGATTTCCAAGACTTTAGACGATGAAGTTGGTGATGGAACAACGAGCTCAGTGGTTATTGCAGGTGAGCTTCTTAAAGGAGGAGAAGCATTGATAGAGAAGAATATCCATCCTACTGTAATAGCAAGCGGTTACAGAAAAGCTTTGGCCAAGGCCAAAGAACTTTTAGAGAAATATGCAATAAAAGTAGATACTAACAACGATGATTTATTGAAAAAAGTATGTCTCACTGCAATTCATGGGAAAGCAGTTGGAGCGGTAAGGGATTATTTAGCTGATATATGTGTAAAGGCTGTAAAGAAAGTAGCTGAGGAAAGGGATGGAAAGGTGTATGTTGATCTGGACAGGATACAAATCGTTAAGAAACAAGGAGGTAGCCTCTATGATACCAAACTAGTTGAAGGAATAATCATAGACAAAGAAGTCGTTCATCCAGGAATGCCAAAACGGGTAAATAATGCGAGAATAGTACTTTTAGACACTCCGCTGGAAATTGAGAAACCTGAGATCGATGCAGAAATAAGGATCACAGATCCTACACAGATTAGAGCATTCCTAGGCGAAGAAGAAAAAATCTTGAAGAATATGATCGATAAAATTAGGTCTCCTGAAATCAATGCAAATGTCGTTATTTGCCAAAAAGGTATAGATGATATTGCTCAGCACTACTTAGCTAAGTATGGCATCCTTGCGGTTAGAAGAGTTAAGAAATCAGATATGGAAAAGTTGGCCTTAGCTACAGGTGCAAAGATAGTAACGAATATAGAAGATCTATCTCCTTCTGATGTAGGAGAGGCCGCGTTAGTGGAGGAGAGGAAAGTCGGCGAAGATAAAATGGTATTCGTAGAAGGATGCAAGAATCCGAAAGCAGTCAGTATTTTGATCAGGGGAGGACTTGAAAGGCTTGTCGATGAGGCCGAGAGGTCATTGATCGATGGCTTAAGCGTCGTTTCAGATGTACTTGAATATCCATATGTTTGCGTTGGCGGAGGAGCAATAGAAATGGAGATCGCAAAGGATCTAAGCGAATATGCTAAGAAGATCGGCGGTAGAGAGCAACTCGCTATCGAGAGTTACATCAATGCTTTAGAGGTAATTCCTAGGGTAATAGCTGAAAATGCAGGAGCGGACCCAATAGATGCTCTTGCTGAGTTGAGAGCATTTCATGCTAAGGAAACAGGGAAGTACTATGGAATTGATGGGCTTACAGGCAAGCCTGCAAATCTTTTTGAATTAGGTGTCCTAGAGCCTGCATCTGTAAAGTTGCAAGTTTTGACCGCAGCTACCGAGGCTGCTACCACAATTCTGAGGATTGATGAAGTAGTTGCTGCATCAAAGATATCCAAAGAAGCTCCACCGAAGCCAAAGGAGGGAGAAAAAGAAGAATCAAGTTCTGAGTGAAAATTCTTATTTGTGGAACCCCAGGCACAGGCAAAACAACTTTAAGTTTATTTCTTTCTTCAAAAGGCTTTCATTATATAAATTATAACACTTTTGCTTTTTTCTCACGTTCTATTTTGAAATATGATAAGGTTAGGAAATCATATGTAGTTAATTCAAATAAAATATATAGGAAATTAGGCCCTATATTAAAATCATTAGATAAAGTAGTATTAGATTCACATATAATTGCAGGGCTTCCAAAGAAATTCGATCTCATCGTAGTCTTGCGTTGTGATCCTGAAATACTTCGTAAGCGTTTAATGAAGAAGTACGGGGCTAAGAAAATGAAGGAAAATATTGAAGCAGAAATTCTTGGTATATTGTCTCATGAATGTAAGAAGAAATTCAGAGATGTGAGGGAAGTAAAGACAACAAACATAATCGATGCTAAGAAAGGTCTTTACTCTTTGATCATGAACCCAAGGTCCAAAATATATACAAGGCATATAGACTGGGCTGATGTTTACGAAAAAAAGAATGCTCTAGAATCTCTGTATTATTTTATTAATAGCTAATTTACTTCGATCGACAAATATTCTTCTTCAATCTGTTTCAATTCGTAAATCTTTCCGTCTTTTTTCAGCACGAAAAATTCTTTTTCGCCAGGATTTTTAGCTTTTTTTCCATGATTAATATGCGAAGTTGTCTCGTTGTTTAACAGCCCTGTATCATTCATTATGGTAAAGTCTATTCGATTAATTATTTCCTTTGGTAAGCTCTGTAGCTCGTCGGTAATCAAAAAAACTATCCTACTTGTCCTTATTATATTATAAAATTGGTCCCAAATTTGAATGTTCGTTGCTTTATATAGGTAGTTGATTATAGATGAAGGTAATTCTATGAACAAAATTGGCCTAAAGCCAGCGACGCTCCTATAATGAAGCGAGTTTAGTACGAGGTTTAGTAGCAATAATTTCAGCCTCAAATTAGGTATCAGACCAATATTTAACTCGTAATCTCTATTTGCTTTCTCTTTTTTTACGAGCTCTATGGAAATTTCCTCTAAGATTTTGTCATTGATCAGTTCCTCGAGTTTTTTAGCAATTAGATATCTATACTCGTTCTCATAAGCGGATCTGAACTGAGCTTCTCGCAGTTCTCTAAAAATATCCTTAAATGTAATTATAGCACGATTTTGCGGTACTATTCTGTCTATTAAAACCCTTTTTAGAACAAGCCTTTCATCGTAATTTAAATTAAATAAATCTCCTAGTAATTCACTAAAATAAACCATGAAATCATAAAGATTACTATAATAGCTAAAGAAATTACTCAATTCATTTATTTGAAATTTTAATATATTTTTATTTTCTATTGATTTAAAAGGATAAACATTTTTATTAGACCACTTTATAAACACTTTTTCTTCTTGCTTTAGATTTTCCAAAATTCCATTAAGAATCATATCTCTAGATTTTTCCTCCAAGATTATGCAAATGAGCTTATAATTTGAAAGACTTATTTTAAAAGGAAGATTAGAAAACTTTTCGATCCCTAAAGTTATCCCTTCTTCAGAATAAAGATGTTCTTTTATGCCTAGTATGCTTTCAATTATCCTAGTTAGCAATAATAGGGAACTCATGGAAGATTGAACGGGAAGGTTTTTTCAAAAAGTAATCTAATATCCCGTTCTCCTAGTTGTATGAGTTTCAAATTGAAAACCATATTTAGCTGAGCTTTTGCCCTTTCAAAAATTTCTTCGAGCTTCTTATCCTTTCTCATAATTGTTTCCTTCCATACGATTACATAAAGTGTGTTCAACTGTCTAGTTTTTCCATTTGTATTTGCGACTGAAAAAAATAAAAGCTTTATATCATCTTTTTTTAACTCGCTTATTAGATTTATTAATAAATCTTCTTTAAATTCTATTTTATCGACTATATCGTACTTTAGAACTATATAAAAAAAATATTTTATTCCAATCCTTTTTCTATTAATTTTTGGTTTATTAATTAGCCAATCCCAAGCCATTTTCCTATTTGATACAAAATATCGCCGATTTGCTTCAAGATATCGTTCAGTGAGTTCCCCATATTTGAGCCAAATGATGAATAGTATCCCTTTATGCCTAAAAGCACACCTGCAACTATGCTTAGTACCACTGAGAAGGCTACCGCGGCTATGCCTAATAATAGGCCTTCTTCAAGCAATGGGGATGCCTTCCTGTTTTTTAATAGCTTTTTCATCAATATTGATTTGTTAAAAAGTATAAAACCCCACAAGATTCTTCCCAATCACTAAATATAACAGTAGTTGCATAGCTAAATATATTGAGACGCTTATCAAGAGGTATTTCTTTGCTGATTTGATTTCAAAAAATACTGCTGTCATGAAAAATGAATTTAGCTCTAACATTAACGCGTAAGTAAAAACTGTTAGAAAGTCGGGCAAAATCATTGAGAAGCTTGTATTCGTAGCAGATATACTTAGAATATTTTTAAAAGAAGAGAGCCAAGGGAAGACAGAATAAGTCATCGCTAGAAGCATATTCATTAAGAAAAGTCTGAATTTGAGGCTGTTGATGAATCGGATAAAAGAGTCTAAGGCTTCATCAACCATATTGGTATAAATTAAAAGTTTATGCATGCCACGTCTTTCATTCCTAGGCATTGCTGTCAATTCAGATGCTAAAATAGCTATTTCTCCTACGTTTTCACGCTTGTTTATCAATTCTAATATTCTACGTGCCGGTATGCCTTTTTTCAGTAGTCTTAAATAGTTACGTTGCTCATACTCTGCAAAGAAATAGAATAGCGATTTTTCTAGGCTTTGAATCTCCAGAAACTGGACTGCTCTATTGATTATTTCCTTAAGAATGTTCATAGGCAATATCTTTCTTCATTTTTCTATATGCTACATAAGCAAGTGCAACAGGAAGAGGCATGAAAATGATTGAGCTTAATCCTACAAAGAAAGAGATGACAATCAACACCACAGGTAATGGATATAATACTGCAGTAAAGATTATGAAATACAAGTTTATTTTCTCTTCAAGCATATGTATTATCAATCTGTTTCTTTCGAGCATATTTATTATTCGTAATTCCTCAACACGTCTCTTCACGATGTATTCATCTATAAGTAGCTTAAGTTGCGGTGTATTCGTCAATGATGCTAAATACTTTAGCAAGCGAGCATCTTCTATACCATAGCCTTTATATTCTACAATCTTTTTCATGAATGGTAGAGAAGCTATATTTTTATTTAAAGAAATTATCTCAATAAATTTATTTAAATTCATTCCTGTACTTTTTAGTAATAAAAATTTTAGTATTATATAATTTATTATAGTTATATGAAGCAAGAATTTTTTATAATTTTCCATTACTTATTTCTTCCATGATTTTATTTATTGCACTGCTTATATTCTCGTAGCCCCCTTTTATTTTTTGTATTGAGATTGAACTATAGAGTCTTTCCCAAAATTCACTTTCTTCCATATCTATAGAGTAAATTTTGAAAAGTTCCGGCAACCCTTTTTCCGCTCTTACTTCATAAACACTATTGACATATCGCTTTATACTGTTATCTTCGATTTCTCTTTTCATTTCAACGATTATATCCAAAACTGCAATGTTTTCTACAGGTATCTCATGTTGCGTAATCCATCTTTTTATTAGATCCATTGCTGAACTTGAATGGCAAGTAACCATTCCTCTCAATCCTGCTAAAAGTGCATGAAAGAAAGCTTTTGAATGTTCTTTAGTTTGTAGTTCTCCCAAAAATATCCAATCTGGTGAGCGATGGAGCAACTTAATTATCTCTACAGATTTTTTAGAATATTTCTCGCTAACATCTATCGAGCTAGTTTTGATGAACAGGCTATGAGGAAGATCTTGTACAGAAGAATAAACCTCGTCAACGTCTTCGAGATAAACTTTTCTGAATACATGGGGAAGATGCATAGCTAATGCGTGCGCCAGCGTTGTTTTGCCGCTGTTTGGCTCGCCACATATGACGATGGATAGTCGATTCCTTAGAGATAAGACCAAAAATGAAGCAACGCTTAACGGTATGCCTCCTTTTCTGATCATTTCAGACAAATCTAGGAGCTTTCTTCCAAATTTTCTTATGTCAAAACTACTGTCTTCTACAACAGGATAAGTATCTATTGAAATTCTAAGTTTTACGTTCTCTGTCTTTAAGCTTGTCTTTAATGAAGGTTCTCCAATGCTTATCTCTTCACCTGTAACGATACCTATAAATGTCTTAAATTTCTCTACGTCAACACTGCTTAAGAAGATATTGGTGTCGCATCTCCCATAATTTGCATGATCTAAATACGCCCAACTATTTTCTCTATCTAAGTATATTTCCTGAACTTCGGGGTCTAGCATCGCTGCTATAAGGCGCTTCAGTGAATTCGATCCATTTGACATGTCTTCAAGTAAACTGAAAATTGAACCTTGTTCGCAGATCTTATCTTTTTCAATTTTAACGAAATACAAGAACTTGGTCCCTGTCCTAAAGATCTTTATTGTATAGGTAGGCATGGGTTTAATGTGTAGCATGAGTTCATAGTTGTTTAAAAGTCGTTCGTCTATGTCTATATCGTTTTCAAATACTCTCATAAAAATATTTGTCCAATCATATTCCATAAGTCTATATTCAAATATTTCTGAAAAAAATTTATTTTTACTAAGTATTTGAATGATTTTATCGCTATATCTTGTAAATGTCGATAATTGTTTATCTGGATTAATTATTAAATTATATATATCCTCTTTGTTCCATCTAAATTTAAATTTAAAAAGTAATTTATTATAGGGTTTCATAAAAAAATTATATGCATCGATTAATTTACGGATCTTTTCATTATCAAAAATTTTTTTTATTTTCGTATTTGTGAATATTATTAAATTTATATCTTTAAAATTATTTTCATTTAACTTAAGTAGTTTTCTCCTGCACTCTGGGTTTCTGTCTAATCCAAAATGATTTTCATTATATGGGCATAGAAATATTATATCTTTTCCTTTTGCTATTAGTTTACAGCTTTCACAGCTTCTTATCATTTTGTTTCTTTATTATGTTGGGCAAATACTCTTCAAGAATACTGAAAAGATTTGAGATTTTTTCTTCTAGTTCAACTGATTTCTTTTCTAAGTCATTAATCTTCTTCTTATAACTGTCGAAAACATTTTTGAGATTTGTAAGATCGAAGTTTAAACTTATTATTTCCCTCTCTAAATCCATCGTTCCTTCTTCTTTCTCCTCGATTATTTCTTTTTTCTCAAGTTCAGCTTTCTTATCTTGCTCATTCATTTCCTCGTCAGGAATAAATCCTTTTACAACTTCTTCGTTTACACCTATTGTTTTGAGGATATCTCTAATATCCTCGTTGCGTAATCCTTTTTTCCTGAGAATTTCAATGAATTCCTTGATTTTAATTCTTGCAACCATATTTTCTCACGATCGCCTTATGCTCTCTTAGAGAGAATTCCGGGATACCAGCTATCTTTTCAAGTATTGCATGAGTTAGGATGGGTCTAAAACCTTGGGTTTTCGCTATTTCTTTATCTGCTGCATATATGATCGCTGCAGCGAATATTAAGGAGCTTTTTCCTTGTAGCTTAATATCGCTAATCTTATCTAAGATCTCTGCTGCCTTATCACTTAAAGAAATAAAATATGTAACTTTATCAATATTTCTACTGTTTAAAATGCTATCTATATCGCTATTGTTTTTTAATATTTTTATAATTCTATTTAAATACATTTTTATTAAATACCTTTGTGTAAATTGTTTATTGACAACTTTCTTACTTATTAATGATGCACACCAAGCAATTTTTCCTTTTTTAATCCTGTGCCCGTGTTTGGCGTAAAGTTCAGCTACTTCATCTAGGCTGAGTATTTTGTCATAGCTAAACATTCTTGATGTAACAAGTAATGTGGCGGCTGAAACTGTAGGTGTAGTGTATCGCAGCCCATTTTTCTTAAGGAAACCTATGGATTTGAGATATAGCTTTAGCGCGAAATAAAATGCCATTCTGCTCAAGTTCAATTCATTGGCAATTTGAGACATGTTGTTCAAGAGATTGGGACTTATTAGCGTTGAAGCTTCGAATGCCTTTAGCCTGTCATCTAGTTTTTTGAGTTGATGAATAGAAGACTGTTTCTCTGCATCAATCGGTTCATTTTCGTAATCTTTATAGATACCATAATTTGAAGGCGATAATATGCTACCTAACGGTATCGTTGGAAGAAAGCTAGGGCTTTGCTTGTGTTCTTCGATTTCAAAAATGTTTTGAGTGTGAACTAATCCGCATGAACTACATACCAGATTACCATCAGCGCTCTTGATCAATAGACCTCCACATTCACTGCATGAAGACATTTCACTGTTAAATCTTCTAAGCATAGAAAAGGGGGTGAGTATAGAATACTAGCTTTCAGTTGATTTTTGATAAGCCATAATGATATTTTTATAAGTATAGGGATGACCGAAAATGATTAAATAAATATAGCACTTGAGAATAATGAGTATTATTATGTCGCTACCGATAAGGAGGGTTCAAAACGAAATTATCAATCTGCTCGATAAGGAGGTTGAGGTGTATACTACCTATGGGAAAAAATATTCTGGGAAAGTGCAGGCAATAGAACCTGATAAATTGAGTATAGTATTGAGTAATGTCAAAGACGATGCTGGAAATTTTTTCTCTTTATTGGTTCTTAATGGGGTCGTAGTTGGAGAAATCAAACTAGTAGCTCCCTATCATGATTTAAAAGAACTAGCTGATAAGCTTGAAAAATATTTCCCTAGACTCGTTAATTATGATAGTGTATCTAAAGTAATTATAGTCGCAGATAAGGTAAGGGTATTAGCAGATGGTACTGTAGAGGGCAGCGGGCCCATCGCAGATAAAGTTAGGGCTATTTGCAGTGAATTTTTTAAAAAATAATTGAATAATGTTTTTTGAAATTTTAGATAAGTCATTAGCCGCTAGAATAGGTAAGATATATACTAAAAGTGGATACTTAGAAACTCCAGCTCTTTTTCCTGTTATTAAGGTAGATTTTAATCCTGAGATAATTAATCATATAAAAAAATTAAATTTTAAATCAGTTATAACTAATGCATATTTACTTTGGAAAAAATTAAAAGGAGATATAGTTGATATACACGAATATTTGAATTTTAAAAATATAATAATGACAGATTCAGGAGGATATCAAGTTTTGAAATATGGAGATGTTAGTATTAGACCAAAGGAATCGTTAGAATATCAAATAAAAATAAAGAGTGATATAGGGGTTATACTTGATTACCCTACAGGTCTTTCTAGGGATATAGAATTCGTGAAGAAGAGCGTCTCACTAACCTTGAGGAGAGCAAACTTTGCGAGGCGTTATCTTAATAACAGCGAGACAATTATTGTAGCCCCTATTCAGGGGGGCACGAACTATAACTTACTAAAATACTGTGCACGCAGGATGAAAGAAATGGGCTATGAAATGTTTGCTTTGGGAAGTCCTACAGGTCTTATGGAAAAATACCGATATGTAGATGTGCTTAAAATGATCATGACAGTGAAGAGTATTGTTGGTGATGCTGCACCTCTTCATCTTTTCGGGGCCGGGCATCCGATGATATTCCCATTCATTGTTGCATGTGGCATTGATACCTTTGATTCAGCAGCTTACAGCTTGTATGCAAAAGATGGTAGATATCTAACTAGGGATAGGACATATAGGCTCGAAGACCTATCCTATTTACCATGTAATTGTGAAGTATGCAGGCGTATGGATCCAAAAGATTTTTTGTCCTTGGATTTGAATAAAAGGATAGAATTACTTGAGAAGCATAACCTTAATGTATCGCTCGAAGAAATCAAGCATGTAAAATTACACATTAAAGAAGGAACATTGTGGAATTACTTGGAACAAAAGGCACGCGCTCATCCTTCTCTTTACGAGGCTTTTATGTTAATGAAAGGCGAGTTGGAGTATTTTGCAGAAAGGGAGCCATTCACCAAAGTGAATATAGCAGGAATATTTTTCTTCGACCCATACTCTGCAATCCATCCTACGCTAATAAGTTATCACAGACGCCTCTTAGAAACTTATTTTGTCAATGATGAAGAGACGCTTGTAATTTTTCCATTTCTAGAGGAAAAGCCATTCAGTAGAAGTCACTTCATGAAGAGATTCAAAGATGATTTAATAAAAGAGTTAGGCCATGCAGCTATCGATAGAATAAGGATTGCTTTTATAGGCTATCCCTTCATCTTCATACCCTTTGAACTTTCCGAAATTTATCCAGCTTCGCAATGGGAAGGGTGGATAAAAAACTATCCAGAAAGAAAATATCTATCGAAATTCCTTTCAGGATTGTTATCAAAGATAAAAACTAAAAATTTCATTTTATTTGAAGATGGCAGAACTAAAAACCTAATAAAGAAAATTGAAGACCTGATTAGGGCAAAAGGAACTGCTGATATACTAAAAATATATATCAAAAAGGATCTTAACTCAGCTTATCTGGAAAATATGGTTTCTATAATGGATTTTCTGAAAAGAAGGTTACATATATAGTATTTTGCTATCTGGCGGAGGAGGCTGTCTTGATTTTTCCAATTCTTTTAGAATGTCAGATTCTATCTTTTTTTCATAAGAGAGATCCTTTTCTAATTGTGTAAGGTCTATTTCCGCTGCAAACTTTTCTTTTAAGACTTTCAGTGCCATATATGCAGCATTCAGGTCATATTCATAGACCTTAGCATAAGGAAGTATGCAAACTGAAGGAAATCCTTTCATTTCGAATCCGCTCAGCAATAAAGCTAAAGGCCCAACAATCGAGAGTCTCTTTTCGAGTGCTGGTGCGAAAGGCTTCATAACACTCGGAAACGTCCTCGTATATGCAATCCTTATTGGATCTTGGCTCCCTACTCTTTCCGCAAGTCCTCCAAACAATACTGCAAGCTTAAATTTGTTCTCAATTACCCAATCTACTATCATATCAGAAAAAGCATGGATTTCACGGGCGTCAGGTATGCTTTCATTTAATAGGATTATATAGTTTTTCCATTGGTACAATTCAAAAGGAAGACCTATTCTGTTGTCCTCCATCCTTATTATCATCGGTAGCCTTTTCGTAGATATGTATCCTAGATATTTTGCTTCTTTTTGCATTGTGAGATACTTCGAAACTAAATAACCTACGGCGCCAACCCCATAGAAGCCAGTAATGAATATTTTACCCTCCCCAATTCTTTTCTTAAAAACACCTTGCCCATTATAATTTTCTATATTTATCTTCATTATGCTCACTTTACAAAGTATATATAACGTAGGACATATATTGATTTCACGAGTGTATGTCAGTTAAGATTCGATTTTTAGGAGGTGCTCAAGAAATTGGTAGAAATGCAATTGAAATAGATCATGATAATTCATCATTATTGTTGGATTATGGTGCTAGTTTTAATTCAACAGTAGATTTTGCCATGCCTGTACAAATCAAGAAATTGAAGGGTATAATTTGCTCGCATGCTCATCTTGATCACACTGCAGGTTTTCCTTTGATATATAGTTCTTCACTCGCGCCTCCATTGTTCATCAATTCAACAACTCTAGATCTAACAAACTTGCTAATTCAAGATTTTATAAAAATTTCAAAGAACAAGCTCCAATTCGACTCAACAGTACTTCCATTGATAAATGAAAAAGCAAGGATTATCGAAGACCATTCAGAGTTTCACATCGATGATTTCTTCGTAAAAGTTGTAAGTGCAGGTCATATCCCTGGTAGTTGGGTTACTTTTATAGAAGTAGGAGGTAAGAAAATACTCTACACAGGCGACATAAACGTTTACGATTCTTTCTTATTGAAAGGCGCGGAGAAAATAAATGAAGATGTAGATTTAATGATCTGCGAATCTACTTATGCATGCTTAAATCACATCCCAAGAGCGAGATTGATCGAAGAACTCGTTAATCGTTCTCTTGAAGTCCTTGATAATGGAGGTAATGTGTTGATACCTTCATTTTCAGTTGGCAGATCTCAAGAAATTGCTTGTATGTTTACAAAGAATAACGTTGATTATCCGATTTATATGGACGGCATGGCTAGGACTGCAAGCGAAATAATACTAAATCACCCTGAATCCGTAAGAGATTATTCTCTGCTTAAAGAATCTTTATCTAAAGTGAAAATCATCAATGGTAAAAAAGATAGGAAAGAAGCACTCGAAGAACCATCGGTAATAATTTCTCCTGCAGGCATGCTTAAGGGAGGCGCAGCTACATATTACATATCTAGAATTATAAAGGAACCTAAGAATGCGGTATTCTTTGTTGGCTATCTCGCTAAGGATACACCTGGTAGAGAAATGCTAGAAAAGCGTATTTTCCAAAGCGAAAAAGGTCAAGAGCCAGTCAAATCAGATTTAGATTGGTTCGGTATATCATCGCATGCAGATATGAAAGGACTTATTGATTATATCAGAGCGATAAATCCAGAAAAACTTGTTTTGATACATGGCGAGCCTTTCAGGATGCTAGAAATGTCGAAAATTGTTGAACAGGAATTGGGTTTGGATTGTATTTTACCGAACAATGGAGAAGAAATACAAGTTTAGCCCAAAGCGCTTTGCCATTTATTATGTATACTCACTTTTTTTATTGATATTACTCTCAACAGCTTTTTCATTATATCTTCATTACTCTAACGTCACAGAGCCTATTAAGAGCCAGATTTCTACAGGCGAAGTGCCTCAGGCAATTGATCAGGGATTGATATTTTTAGGTGCTGTGCTAATTTCCACCTTAATAATTCTTTATATTATAATCAAGAAGCAGTATTATCTGATAAGGCTGATATATATTTCAGTTTTCAGCTTAGCATCATTTATATTCCTAGCCCTTTTCTTAAATCCATTCTATGATTATGCAGCTCATTTTTCCCAAAACCTTTCCTTTGCATTGACTTTATTCATTAACTTTTCACTTTCAGTTTTTTTAATATACGGAATCTTTTATGCGAAGAATACAGTTCTCCAAAATCATGCACTGATCGTTTTATCTTGTATAATGGGTTCGATTTTAGGAGAGATACTCCAACTAATACAGCTCATCATCTTCATCTTGATTTTTGCTGTCTATGATCTCGTTGCTGTTTTTGTAGGGCCTTTAAAGAGGATTGCTAAGGAGATAGAGAACGCAGAATCAGCACTTTCCACTGATGGCGGATATTCTTTCACCAGAGGGATGTTCATAAATATCTTCAATATTGAGATAGGAATCGGTGATTTGCTTTTCTATTCAGCAATCGCTGCAAACCTTGGTCTTTTGGGATTAATCGGTTTTCTTTATTCTTTCATAAGCATAACATTAGGCGGCATAATAACAATCATTCTTGCTCAGAAATTCAAAATATTTCCTGGCTTACCTATCCCAGTTTTCCTAACAGTTCTTTTAGTTATGGTGTTTTAGGTTATATTTACTATTGGACATTTAACTTGATCTAGGATTTCTTTTACTTCATCTTGGTTCGATGTCTTATAGGTATACAGTGCTCTCTTAGTTCTTAACTTCAACTTTACGTGATCTTTATTTTGCTTCACTCTACATTCAATCGCCAATGGAAGGAGCTTGATGAATTCTTCCTTGCTTTTGACTTCAGAGGGCATAATTATCTCTTTAAGGAATTGGTGATATAAACTTTACTAATAGTGGGCCGGCCCGGATTTGAACCGGGGACCTTTACCGCGTCAGGGTAACATCCTACCAAGCTAGACGACCGGCCCATATTGAACCGGGCGATATGCGATTAAATATTTCAGTGAATCCTTTTAAAAGTTTTCTTATATTTCACATAGTTTCGGCAGGTGTATTTCGGACTATTGTTTTAGGGAGTATATGGCTGTTTCAACTGCTGTCTTTCTATTGGTCTTCTTTGGAAGCGATGACCTTTCGGCAGATTTATTTTAACTGTGAAGTTCTTATAGTTTCGCTTTTAGGGCTGTTTCGGTTAATTTTAACTCCACTTCAATTTTTACCTTATTAGACTGTGCATCACTGTCTTACACTTTTCGCTGAAAATATGAAAATGCTAAAAAAGCTAGCCAATCATCAAACATATCGTATGCTTTTTACAAAACTTTCCTAGTCCTATGAACCTTCATTTGAGAAAGGGAGCTTTTGTGAAAAATGAAAGGAATACCTAATGAAATACAATATTCTGACTTCCTTTAGTGTCTCCTAACAGAAAAGTGTATATGTCAAAATGATTGTGAAAACTTATTTTCTCATATAACTTTATAGTTTTAGTATTATATTCGTGGTTTTCGTTATCCTTTATGACAACATTTAGTTTTAACAGACTCTTAATTTAGATTCTCAGGAAATAAATTTCAAAAGTGGTTTCCTATAAATGAGGTTTTGGGGATTTAATTCTGTCTTGGAAGGGGATTCTGAAACTAAACATATAGGTTGTAATTATGATAATAGCAGTTTTTGCATGTGTAGGCTTTTACTGTGAAGTTGCAGTATTTCCATGTCTTTGTCGGGTTTGGGTTTTCTGTTTTTCATTTTGGACACTTAGCCATCACGGGTCACAGTTTATCTTTTGCCAGAGTTGAATATTTATGGTTTAGTGCTAATGTTGAATTCGCATGTTGATACGTTGAGTCGAGTTCTCGCTGTTCATTTAAAAGGCTTATATGAATATTTCTGTGTAGTTATTTGTGGAAGTGAATTTCGTTGGTGTTTGGGGTGGGTGGTTGTAGATGGATAGGCGTTTTATTGAGTCTGTTAATTTTCCTTTTGGTGTGATTAGTGAGGCTTCTGCTGTTGAGAAGGGTCCTGGGAGGCCTCCCCATTGGGAGATGGTTTTTTGGTGGACTCGTAAGCCTTTGATTTCTGCTAGGGCTATTATTGCCGGTTGTTTGCTGCCTGAGAATACTAATGTAAATGAGTTTTTGTATAAGATTGGGATTAGGCGTAAGGATCGTAAAGCTGATGGGCGGATTGTTTTTGAGCAGGCGCCTCATAGGGTTAAGCCTCTTTATCGTTTTGAGGGTGTTAGGCTTTTGGATCCTTTTGCCGGTTTTGGTTCTATTCCACTTGAGGGTTTGCGTCTCGGTCTGGATGTTACAGCTGTTGAGCTTTTGCCTGTGGCTTATGTTTTTTTGAAGGCTGTTTTGGAGTATCCGGCTAAGTATGGCGAGAGGCTTGTTCGTGATGTGGAGCGCTGGGGGCGTTGGGTTACTGAGCGGTTAAAGGAGGATCCGCTTATTAGGGAGTTGTATGATGAGGATGTAGCAGTCTATATCGGTTCTTGGGAGGTTAAGTGTCCCCACTGTGGGCGTTGGACTCTGCTTGTTGGGAATTGGTGGCTTGCGAGGGTTAAGGCTGGCGAAGGCTACGAGAGGCTGGCTTGGATGGAACCCGTTGTAGAAGGTGATGAGGTTAAGATTAGAGTTGTGGATTTGAACAAGGTTTTGGGGAATAGAGCTGTTAAAGGCGCAAGGGTTTCTGGATTAAAGGTTGAAGCCGGTGGTAAGGAGTTTAGGGTTCCGGAAAGCAATATTGAGGCGCGGCGTGAAAAAGCCGTTTGTTTGTTCTGCCATCAGCCGATAATGCAGGTGGATCCGCAGACGGGGAGGCACTACACTGAGGCGAGGAGTTTGCCTAAAGAGGTTAAGGAGAGGCTAGAGGGCTACGTGAAACACGCCATAAAAACATACAACCAATGCCTAGAGCGAGAAGCCATAACGCCTCTTGCAAGACAAAGATTACTCGCCAAGGTGAAAGTGAAAGACGGCGACTTAGAGTTCGAGCCATGCATAGAAAAAGACCAAGAAAAACTCGAACTAGCGAGAAAAGAAGTGGAAAAAATGCTCAGAGAAGGCGACCCAGACATACCAAAAGAACCTGTCCCCATATATGAAGTTAGACGAATTACACCAATTCTTGGCGCTGATAAATGGTATAAGCTGTTTAATCCGCGCCAACTCTTAACACTCGTCAAACTCGTCAAGCTGGTACGCGAAGCAGGCAAGAAAATCGAAGAAGAAAAACAAACTGAAGGATTAACTACCGAAGATGCACGCAAATACACGGAGGCGATTGTAACTATGCTTGCTATATGTCTTGCAAACTACGAAAGACATAATGTGATAGTAACCTCAGTTGAACCAACTAGAAAGCTAGTTGCTCCTGCATTAGCTTCAAGGGGAATTGCAATGACGTGGAATTGGATAGAGGTGGACCCTAGTTTTGACATTATTGGCTCATGGGCTAAGTCTCTTGAACATACAATTGAAGGTTTAGCATATTTCAATCTTTCATTGAAGAATCGCATAATGACGGTAAACATTATGTTAGATGATGCTACCCTATTGGGCAAGTTAAATGCTGAAGATAAGTTTGACCTAACAATAACTGACCCCCCTTATTACGATGACGTCCCCTATGCCGAGCTTAGCGACTTCTACTATGTTTGGCTTAAGAGGGCTCTAAGCGATGTTGAGGGCGGCAGGCTTATTCCACGTTTTCTGCCCGAAGCTTTCTATGAGAAAGTTGGAGATGAATGGGTTGAAGTTTCGACGCAATGGGAGAAATATGCCCTAAGCGAAGTAAGCCTTAATCCACTTAGGCTCGGCGCAGACGCGAAGTATGAGGTCGGCGTCAGGCATTTCCAGAATCTTCTTAACTCTTCGTTTATTACTATGGCTTCTAAGCTTAAGGATAATAGCTTACTGGTCACATATTATGCTCACACAGACCCTGATGCTTGGAAAGCCCTTTTAGAGGCTGGATGGGAGGCAGCTGGCCTAATGGTCACAAATGCCTTCTCAATCACAACAGAATCAGCTCAAAGCGTAGTCAAAAGAGGAAAGCTCTCTATGGACACTAGTATAGTTGTTGTTTGGCGGAAAGGCTGCCAAGGCTCAATTGAAGCCTCAGAACTATACAACCAAATGGTTGAAGAATCAGCCAAAAGAGCGAGAGAACTCATGGATATTGGTGCAACAGGAAGAGACCTAGTTGTTGGAACGCTAGCAGCCTCTCTAGCAGTAGCCACAAAATACCGCGAAATAAAAGTCATAGGAAAAATAGACACAAAAACGTTGGTCGACAATTACGTTTACCCAGCAACTTATCTGGGCTTAGCAAAAGCTCTAGCAATAAAAGCCGAACTTAAAGAAGGCGTCAAATACTCAGACGCCATGTTCTACCTCCTAGTGAAATCCATACTACCAGGAGCAAAGAAAAAAACCTTAGAGAGCACAGATCTAAGGCTATTCTCAATAGGCACATCCCTAGACCTCAACACAGCAATCAAAACATGGAAAATCTTGAAGGGCGAAGCGGAAACAGGCGCCAAAGTTGCAAAAGCCAAAACATACACCCTAATAGAACCGCCTTCAACAGAACGCTCAAGCCTCGCAGAAATCCTAGAAATAAGAGGCATAAACCCAGAAAACCCCAACATAAGATGCACAGTAGACGCCCTCCACACCCTAGAATATTACGCAATAACCTTTTCAAGAGTAGATTTCAAACGCAAACTCGAACAACTCAAAAACGACTTTCCCGTACACATAGAAGAAGCCCTAACCCTAGCAAAAATCTTAGCAAAAACCATACCAAAAGAAGATCCGGAATGGGCATTATGCAAACGCATATTAGACTACTTATCACCAGAACAAAAACTTCTATTTCCAGAAAAAGGTGAACAATAATGGGAATACTGAACCACATAAAAAACGGCTTGATGGAAGTATGGAACGACATATACGACGCAAGACTAGACGATAAAGCAGCTCCAGACCTAGGCGACCTCTTGAAAAGCGAAGAAGAACCCATATACGCAAACCCAAAAGAATTCTTCAACAGAACATACCTAACAAAATCCATAGAAAACCTCATAGAAGACATAGCCGAAACCCTCAAAAACGGAAAAGGCGGGGCCATATACCTCCTAACCTCTCTTTTCGGCGGAGGAAAAACCCATACCCAAATTACGCTTTACCACGCCTTCACAAGCCCCGAAAACCTAGGAGAAATAAACCAGCAACTAGCTGCAAAGATAGCAGAGGTAGGCAAACCGACAATAATAGTAATGGACGGAAGCAGAGCCGATCTCATCCCACACCCAAAAGAACCATGCAAAGTCGGAGACTTCAACATAAAAACAATATGGGGCATGCTCGCCTACAAGCTCGGCGCATACAGCAAAGTAAAACACCTCGACACTGAAAAAGCCCCAGCCCCCGACGTAACCCTCATAAAAAGCATACTAGCCGAATCAAAAGAACCAGTCCTAATCCTAATGGACGAAATAGTCCACTACGTCTTCAACATGGACAAATCCGAAGACCTGAAAGACTACGCAGAAAAAGTCCTCCTATTCCTAGACTACCTCTCAAGAGCCATAGAAGACACACCGAAAACAGCTCTAGTCGCATCCATACAAGCCGAATACCGGCAAATGGAAGGGCAGCTGCAACTCCTAGAAGAGGAACTATTCGCAGGCTACGCAAGCAAAGTTCTAAGAAACCTGACCAGAGAATCGACAAAAATATTCGTCCCAGTCTCTCCAGACGATGTAGCTAAGGTCCTCCAAAAAAGAATCTTCAAGAAAATCCCAGAAGAGCAAGCACGGAAAGCAAGAGACGAACTCTACAAAAAATACCGTGAACATCCAGAACTCTTCGGTGTAGAATCAGACTGGCAATACTCAACAGAAACAGGAAGAATAGCCACAGCGATAGACACATACCCATTCCACCCAAAATACATAGAAGTCCTACAAGAATTCGTAACAAGAAATAGAGACCTCCAAAAAACAAGAGACGCTATAAGGATAACAAGAAAAGTTGTCAGAAGGCTCCTACGCCTAAAAGAAGAAACAACCTTCATAATGCCATGGCATATAGACCTAAAAGACAACGATATAAGAACAAGAATCCTGACCGAAAGCTACAGAGAATTCAGAGACGTCGTCTCAAGAGACATAGTAACAGAAGAAGGACGCCTGGGATCAGTAATAGAGTGCTCAAAAAGCGAATTAGCATACAAAATAGCGACAGCAATCTTCCTCAAAACCTACACCTATGAAACCTTCAAAGAACCCCTAAAAGTCTTCCCAGACACAAAAGAAGCCGCCCTCATGGTCTACGACCCAGAAGTCTTCACAACCGAAGACCTAACACCATTAGACATAAAAGATACACTAGCGGAAATGGCAAGCAGACTGCCTCACTTCACATCAGAAAGCGGACGCTACTGGTTCACACCCTACCCGTCTGTAATAGAATATGTCGAAAAAAAGGCCGCAGAAAAACTCCGCGAACCAAGACTAGAACTTTACAGAGCCATAACAGAATGCGCAGAAAAAATACTCATAAGAAAAGTAAAAAAAGGCATAGAAGAACGCGGCGAAGTCTTCGACGAGAAAAACACCACGGTAATAGGCTACGGAGACCTCCTTGAAGAAATCACAATGGACGACGAACCCCGCCCACAACTAGTTGTTTTGGTGAAACCCGAAATAAACGAAGACGAAGTAAGAAATATAATCCTCATGAAAGGCAAAGAAGGCAGAAGAACCTACCGAAACACAATAATCCTAACATGCCCACACCAACAAGCAGACTTCAAAACCCTCCTATCCTTCGCCGCAAAAATAAAATCAGCAGAGGAAGTCATGGAAAGATTAACAGAATACTATACAGACAAAGACATAAGAAACTTACAAGAAAAGAAACTCAAAGACTACATACAAGACAACACAAGACTACTAAGCGAGCACCTCCTCTCAGCATTAACAAGAATAGCCTACCCAGCAAAGGAAGCTGGAAAAGACACAGTAAAATGGACGACAACATCTGCGGCCTCAGCCATAATCCCACAAGTCGAAGCAGGACTAAAAAACCCCGCCACAGGTCCAAAACTAAGAACAGACATAAGCTTCAAAGACCTAGCAGAATTCCTAAAAATGAACCAAAACTGGGACTTAATCGAAGGAACAAAAAGATACACGTTCAGAAACGTCTTGGACACATTTTACTCAGTGACATCCGCACCGCTCACCACACGCTATGCTATTGAATACGCAATTAAAAGAGGGGTAGAGTCCTTCGACATCGGAATATTTATGGATGGAAAACTTTACTGGAAACAAATAGGTCCCCAAAACGGTGCAGAGACACCACCAAAAATCAAGGACGATGCGGAAATCCTCCCATACAAGGAAGCTGCAGCAATCCTAAAAGACACTTTGCTGGCCGAAAGCGGACTCAAAAAGATAGGAAAAGAGGTGCACGAAATATGGTATGAAGTTGAAATCCAAAATAAAAGGATAAAACTTGATGACCTAATCCACCAAAAAGACTGGGAAAAAATACTGAAAGCCGGAGTGATACTCAGAAACGAACGAATAATCGCAACAGGCTTCATACTAACTCTAAAACCAAGCTCGCTGACAATAAAAACAGGCCAGAACGCAAAAGTCAAAGCTTCCATCACACCCATAGACTCCTATGACTTCCCAATAAATATAGAAACTGAAAAAGGAAAAGCAACGCCAGACAAAGGCAAAGCGCCATTCGAAATCACATGGGATTTAGGAATCATCGAAGAGATAGGCGAACACAAATTCAGAATTAGAGCAATAGGTGAAGACAATACAGAATCATCAGCAACCCTAACTGTTATAGTGGAAAGCTTAGAAGAAGAAATTGAAGTTGAAAAGCTTGACCTAACATATGTGGGTGCAAAACTAATCCAAATAACTCCCAAAAACCTTACTGCACTGCAAATGGCAACCGAAACACTTTCTAGGCTAAACCAAGAAGCCACAGTTCCACAACTAACCTTAACATTCGGAGAAAACATAACATTCACATGCAAAGAGATAGATTCTAGGCTTGCAGGCTACTTTGCCCAAAAATTCAGAGATATCCAAATGGCGCTAAACCTAAAAGAAACACAATTAATAGGAACACTAAAACTTAAGCAACCAATAACCCTTGACAGCTCAAAAATAACCGCCTTCACACCATTATCTGAAAAGGTACTGTTCAAACTTCGGGTAATGAAAAAATGAAAACCCAAACCCTAAAACAAGAATTATCAGAAACAAAATACCAAATAAAGCTCGCCAAAAACACAGCGACCTTCATATGGGGCTCAACTCCTCAGACTCCGCTGAAAAGCTCAATCGACCTGAAAACAAGGATAAACCCAAAAGAGCTCCTTTCACTCGCTAACGAATTCAACATCCCAGTTGAAAAGAAAAAAATACTTGTTCAAAACCTCGAAGTATATAATAGGCTACTCATATACGCTTGTGTCAGGCCCTCCCTAGGGAAAAATATTGAAAGTATACGTAAACTTGAAGAGCAAATACTTGGCATGACAAGCTGGGACGCCCACTATTGGGCGTCTGCCTTCAGAGAATTATGGTGGAAACACGGGAAACGCGCAGAGCTTCAAAGCATTATCAAGGCGTTTAGACTCTTTTTTGAAATATAATGGGCGAATTGTTATGGACTTAAGGACGGCTGTAAGTACCCTCTTAACAAATGTTTTGAATCAGTTAAACTATCATCCGTTATTTTCACCTTATCTAAAAACTTCACATGAAAATCCGCCTCAATATTACCTACATCAGTGTGAGGTCATAGCTAGACTAGCTTTAAGAAAACCCATACGAGTATTAATTGGTGACGAAATAGGCTTGGGAAAAACCATAACAGCCTTAGCGATAGCCAAATATCTAGAAAACACCGGAAGAGCAAAAAGAACCCTAATAATCGTTCCCAGAGTCTTGGTTTTACAATGGCGTAAAGAACTCATACGCATGGGCATCCCAACATCAAAAATCAGACATCTAGAAAGTGAGTATATCGAATTTTACAAAATGCAAAGCTTCCCAGAGGGCTACTACATTGCCTCAATGGATCTTTTAAAAAGAGAGGAACGAATTTCTCAGATAGTTGACGTAGAATGGGATCTCATTATAGTAGATGAAGTTCACAAGTTTGGCTATAAAACAAAACGATTTCGGGAAATAGGGAAAAAGCTAATCGAGGCTAAGCCCTCGCGAAATGTTATATTTCTATCTGCAACCCCTCACAGAGGTGACCCTAGAGATTACATACATCGCTTACAGCTACTTGATCCTTACCTAGTTGAAGATTGGAAAAATCTTGATAAAAGGCTATTTTATGAGGTCACCCACGGCTCTATACTTTTTAGGAGAACTAAGGAGGATGTTAACACCGTCTATGAAGAGAAGAAAATTTTCACAGATGCTAGGTTTTACGCTGGCCTTATAGCAGGAAGAGAAGATGAAAAAAAGTTTGTAAAAGACCTCGTATCATTCCTAAGAACGAAACTGATAGAGTTTGCATACGAAAAGGGATTGATAAGCGAGAAGGTGATTCCCCTCTTAATAATTTTGATATTCAAAAGAGCGACGTCAAGTCCCTATTCAGCATGGACAACACTTCAAAGGCTATTGCTTAAAAGAGTCGAGCCAGATTTTCCAAAAGAGTTGGTTGCGAGTGTTGAAAGTTTTCTTGGAGTTGGATACGAAGACTTCGAGTATGAGAAGGATCCGGAAGAATTATTTAATGATTTCTTAGATAGAGCGTCGTCTTTGCTAAGCGACAGTGATATGGAGAAAATAAGAGAGCTCAAAGATATGGCTCAATCCATAATGCAAAAAGGGGACACAAAACTTAACGCCACGATATCTCTTCTCGAAGATATAATAGCTAAAACCGATTCGAAAGTTATAATATTTACCGAATATAAGGATACGCTTGACTATATCATCAACAATTTGAAGAGTAAGCATCCTGAATGGAGCCAAAGTATATTGAGCTTAAGCTCAGAGGAAACGCGAGACGAAAAACTTTTCAGTAAAGTTCGCAACGACTTTGAAAGGAATCCTAAAGTAAGAATCCTTGTAGCCACAGACGTCATAGCCGAGGGTGTCAATCTGCAAGTAGCAAATGTAGTGATAAACTATGAAATTACGTGGAGCTTGATAAAGCTTGAACAAAGAATTGGAAGAGTTTGGAGGCTCGGGCAGAAAAGAGACATCGAGGCCTACACCTTATTTATGGATAATATTGCGGATAAAGCAGCTTTAAACTCCATGTATCAGAAGCTGTTAAACCTGAAAAGGGCAGAGCTTCAACCAAGACCAATAACAGGACAAGAAGTGCTCTTCTTTTATGCTGAAGCCAAGGACTTAACGGAGCTTCCCCCCTCAGTAGCATTAGCTAAGGAAGAAAAGAAAAAGAAATTTGTCAAAGTAACTGAAGCGAAGTCCATAAAAACATATCTAGAATGGGATGAAGCAGGCCTTAAAGAGCTTGTTAGTTCAATTATAGCAGCTAAGAGAGAAATAGAAAGGGAAATTTCATCAAAAGGGATTCTATACAAGCCCCGCTCAAGAAAAGAGGTGGAAGAAACAATGAAACTTGTCGGCTTCAAAGATCACAACGAAATATTTGATGCAATGAAAAAACTTCTCAGGGCATCAGCAGCAATATATGGCTTTAATATTCTTGAGGAGGGCGAAACCATCAAGATTTGGAAAGAATCGGAGATGCCAACTTACATAAATACATTAGACGGTTTTTTCGTCAGTTTAACTGGAAAAAGCAACACAAGCGAACCAATCTGTATAGTCGCCCAAGGTAAAGATGAAACATTAATAAGTTTAATACCAGTTTCAATCCAAGATAAGAGAGACAACACTACTTTATACCGAGATCTAATCGGTGTTGATTTAACCCAAGGAAAAATTCTCAAAGGATCCTCACTTATAAATACGATCTCTCAAGCTATCATGAATTGCATAGGAGCTGAAAAACTCGACGATAGACTCAAGAAAATATCTATGGAAACTTATGCTAACATTATCGACGAAATAAAAAACGTAAGTGACATCCTCAATATTACAGATGCATACAAATCTCGACTCGAGAATAATGGGCTAAGAGATCCTGATGGAACTTGGATCAGAAACTCAGATATTAAAGTAACCCTCTCAGACAGTGTAGGATATTTACATTTTGTAAAATTATCATCAAAACCTCCAGAAACTATACCAGAAGAAGTTAAAAGGGAAATTGAAAAGCAAGCCATTGAAAAAGTGCTAGCTGATGAGAGGGCTGAAGGACGTGTACCCTGTGTTGTGTCTGAAACAGAACATTATGACATAAGAAGCGTAAGCCCGTCAACGGGCGAGGTTAGGCTGATAGAAGTGAAGGGACATAAAGGTCTCGAAATCTACGCGGAACTAACAGAGGACGAAGCGGAAGTTGCGGAAAAATGTAAGGAGCGATATTGGCTTTACATAGTTTACGATATAGGAAGCGGATACCCGAAAGTGTTGAAATTTCATAATCCCTTAGAAACTATGGATCTACAAGTTTTTGAGAGAAAGCAAAAAAGATACATTTTGAGACCGAAAACTGAGGAAGAATAGTGATGGAAATAAAAATTCTAAACGGTTCAACAAGCATTGGAGGAAACTTCATCAGAATAGAAGATGGTGATAGAATAATCATTTTTGACCAAGGGATAAGGTTCGATCTCATGAAAAAATATTATTCTGGCTTTATCATCCCACGTGGTGTAAAAGAGCTTAGAGATATTGGAGCTATTCCGAAGCCGGAATGGTATGAAGGGGCAAACTCAATTTACATCTCCCATATGCACTTGGATCATCTAGGCGCCTTATCTAATATTCCGCATGAGTTAAAAGTTAAACTTCCCAGCATGGCAGTCTACGAGGACATGGAAGAAAAGTGGGGTGCATCCTCAACATGGCTTTCTTTAATCCCTAGAAAATATTATGTCGAATTAGAGGAGCTTCAACCATTTCAAACAGACGAAAACAGAGTTATGGCAATACCAGTTTCTCACAGCGCATATCCTGCATACGCTTTTATATACTTTGGGAAAGACGAAACTGTGCTGTATACTGGGGACTTTAGGATTGAAAGCTTTCTAAATGAAAACGTATTCCGTAAACTCAACCAAGGCGATGATCTACTGACTTTTCTAGAGGAGAACAAAGATGTAAAAATAGACACTTCGATCATTGAGGGAACAAACATAGGATCAGATAGAATCCCAATAACCCCAAGTGAAGCGACAAAAATAATAGAAAAACTAGCCAGACAAAGAAAACAACTTCTCGCCACTTTGCATTCCCTGGATGTTGAATACGCTTACATGCTGGTGTCAATGGCTGAAAAAATGAAAATGCAAGTCGCTATAGCTTCTGTCCCTTTGACAAAGCTTTTGGAGAAAATTCCAAACTTACCTTCAAAGCCTCAAGCCATAATCGAATATGTAGATTACCTCACTCCATTTCCAAGAACATCCATCGAAAACGTAAAAGAAAAAACGCTAATCCTAGTTTCTTACAGAGAAATCATAGACTTGATAAAAGATCTTAATTTAGCCGGAAGCCTCTCAAAAGACTGTCTCGCAATAATCTCTGAACCAGAACCTCAAATCGAGGAAGGCTCAGAATATGAAGTCATAGCCAACTGGTTCTCAATGCTTGGAATCGAATCATACAGAATACGTGTATCAGGTCACTATTACCAATACCAACTCAAAACAATACTTGAAAAAGTTAAACCTCGAAAAAGTATAAAAATAGCTCATACAGAAAAACCGAAACTATTCCTAAAAACTCTAAAGAAATTAGATACGACGTCTGCTGTAAGCATTTCATGAGGCTAACTAGGGCCTTATCGTGTGTTTAACTTTGACCTGTCACTTTATAAAAAGTAAAGGCATCGCCATGCTAAGGAAAGGTTCTCATTCTTTGTAGTATTTGCGCATGTCCTCAATCACGTCGGGCTGCAATACCCCTTGTTTGTGCTGTAGCTGGCTTCTATGTCGCCCTTATGCCCCATAATAAATTGGAGGTATGGTTGGCTTATCTTGCCTTAGACTCGGCTATTATCATGTTTGTATCGCAGAAAGCCCTCAACACGTAAGGCCTCCAATTGAAGCCAGCCCTTGAAATGGTCTCATTTGTAACCAAAGTTGTCCTCAAAAACCTGTTCTTTTTAACGCCTTAGGGTCAAAGTCTAGAAGCGGAGAAATCTTTACTTAGCGTTTCTCCTTGCTTGGAACCCTTTCATTGGCTATGGTTGGTGTTTCATGCTCCTCCTAACATTAACCTTAAGCCTCACACCCAAACCATTATAGTTGAACCAAGAATGCGGGGTCTTCTTAAACCTGGCAATGTAATAGCCCCCCCTCTCCAGCCTCCTAACGAAATCAGTAAACCATCCTGAAAAGCCTTAGTCCCCGCAACCTTAAGTAAAGCCTTAGATTATTCCCAATAACCCGGTAATAAACCCAAGATTCCTAAGATAATCAGTCACCATCAAATAATACTTAGCCGCCAGATTCTCAAACCAAGTCTAACATCCTCATCATCAAGCAGATACGCGTACTTAGCCTTCATAACCATCAACTAAATGGAAAGAACTCCCTTTAAGGATTCACTTAAGTGGACCGGGAGGGATTCGAACCCTCGACCTTCCGCACGCCAAGCGGATATTCTACCACTGAACTACCGGCCCACTATAGAATAAGATTACCTACTATCTTTTAATTTTATATTTGAATTTGTACATGCGTTTTCTTTTTCCATATCCACAATGTGCGCAATATCCTTTGACCCAATTATAGGAATGCTTACCGCAACGCCTGCATCTTATATGCGTAGGCCTCTTGTTTCTCTTACCAAATGATGTTGTTCCTTTCGTGATGGCTTCTCACCCGATTGGAGATATCATTACTACATTATCGCCCCTAATTATAATTGTTCCTAGCTTCTTTGAATTTCCATCTTTACCTATTTCTTCAGATTCTTCAAGAATCAAATTCATATGGGCATCGAAGCTCTTGAGTATACCTCTAATTTCTCTACCTCCTTTTAATTTTATTAGTACAGGTTGTTTCATTACAGATTGCATGAATTCTTGGGATGACGACATTTCGCTATTTACTACTTACTTTCATATATAAACATGTTGTTATTTCACAGTGGAACAGATAAAAAAGAAATATTCATTGAGTAGTAGCGATGTTAGAGAGCTGATACAGAAAGCAAACAAGCAAGGTTTTCTCTCGAAGCAAAAATATGAAAGGGTAGAAGTTTTGGAGTTGAAGGAAAACGAGAAAATAATTTTATTCGAAGGTATGCCATTGCTGATCGAAATAAATAGTCTTCTTATCCCTACTTTAGTGAATGCAAACATAAAGGGGCTACCTTCATTCAAAGTCGATGAAGGCGCTATACCTCATATATTGAATGGTGCAGATATAATGGTCCCTGGAATAATTGAGTATCCTAAGGAAATTAAAGAAGGTATGATAGCCACAGTGAAAAGTATAAAAGAAGATTTTTTAGCGATCGCTAAAGTTCTAGAGTCGCCAATGGAAAAAATCAATGCGAAAAAAGGAAAACTCTTAAAAAATCTTCATCATAAGAATGACAAGTACTATGAACTTTGTATTTCAATATTGAAGAAACTTTATAAAAAATGAGCTTATCTGAACCTCATCGTTTCTCCAATATCAGGAATGTAAGTAGCTATATGGAGTTCATTCCTGATCGCCTGTTGTAACGCAGTCAATTTAGTAGGTTCCCCATGGACAAGCAATATATTTCTTGGTCTGTTCGGAAGCCTTCTGATATATTCCATTAACTGGTTCCTATCAGAATGTCCAGAAAAACCTTCTGCAGAGAAGATCTTCATGTTGACTTTGACAATTGCTTCTCCTTTTTCTGTTGGCACAACAACTTCTTTCTCTCCATCCCTCACTTTCCTTCCCAAAGTCCCTTGTGATTGGTAGCTTGTAAAAATCAAGGAATTTTTCTCATCTTCAGCCAATAGTCTGAAATATTCTAATATTGGGCCTCCTGTTAGCATTCCTGATGTAGCGATTATTATACATGGACCAGCCTCTAAGATTTCTTCTCTTACACTTGTATCCTTTATGAGTTCAAAATATCTTGAAGTAAACGGGTTACCTTCTAGGAGTTTTCTCCTAACCTCTAATGATAATTCATCTACGAATTTAGTATGAATTGCAGATGTCTCATGTATCATACCTTCTACGAATACTGGAACTTTCGGTAGTTGACCATTCTCAAAGGCATCGTAAAGTACTAGAAGAATTTCTTGCGCTCTACCAACGGCTAGCATTGGCATGAGCACCTTCCCATTGTTTTCAAGCGTATTCTTAATTATCCCTATGAGTGAATTCACCGCTTCAGCTCTACTGGGCATGATGTCTTCATTTCCACCATATGTTCCTTCCATTATGATCGTATCATTTCTCTTGAAGTTATTGAAGGCAGGATCGAGGAGCCTATTTCTCTCCCTGAAGTCGTATTTGAAATCTCCAGTATAAACTAAATTGTAGTAACCTTCACCGAAATGCAAGTGTGCTATAGCTGAGCCTAGTATATGACCTGCATTATAGAGTGTAAGTTTTGCATCTGGTGCTATATCTGCAACCTCTCCATAATCAAGAACAACAGTATGAGCAAGCAGAGATGTAAGGTCTGCATAGCTATACGGAAGAGGAAGACCTGATTTCTGTCTTACGTTGAGATAATCTGAGATTATCAGTGTCATGAGATACTTCGTAGCTTCAGTCATGTAAACTGGGCCTCTATATCCGTATTTGAATAGGTAAGGAAGAGCTGCACAGTGATCGAAATGAGCATGTGTGAGCACTATGCATTCAATTCTATCGAGATCTTCAATGAAATGAAGTGCAGGGTATTCTTCATGCATGAGCTTCGGTCCAGGTTTCAGGCCTGCATCAAGAAGGATATCTCCTTGATCTGTTGAGACCAAAAAAGAACTCCTACCTACTTCGTTTGCAGCACCTAATGCCGTGATCCTTATATTTTCAATGTCCTTAATCTTCTCTCTGTTTATCCTCATTCCTACGTAGCTAAGGAATTCATTCTTAGACTCTGCATTGTTTCTCTCGAGTAAATCGACAGTTTTTATAATATTAGATTCTATTGCAGGTTTCCTATGAATAATTACCCTCCACCTTATTGCACTTATTAATTCCCAAAGCGTTGAATCTCCTCTACCCCTTACAAAGGCGGGCTCCCCTGCATATAAATGAACTTCACCTTTTCTTTCATCAAAATATATCTCATTGTAATCCACACCGGCATTCTCTGGTATTATCTTCTTCATTATTTCAATTGCTTTTTCCTTTTCAATCCTAATTTCTGGAACAGGCCTTATAATCACTTTCTTCTTGAGAGCCTTAGCTAGCTTAGGAATTATTCCAGATTCTCCCGTTATATAAGAAATTTCATCCGTATAGATGCATAAAAAAGGTCCTTCATATTCTATTTTCTTTATTTTCTCAGGCTGTATAATTTCGAAGGCTGAATACAGCCGCTCTTTTATCTCCATTAACGAGCTTCAGGTAAATATTTTGCCAATTCTTCTTGCTTCAAAAATACTACACCGCTCTTATCAACATAGGCAACATCTATACCTTCTCCAGTGAATAGATCCCATTTCAGAGAGCTTTGTATGGCTTCAAGCGCAAGCTTAATTCCTTCTTCCAATGTTAATTCAGGGCTATATCTCGAGGCCAGAACACCTAATGCATAAGGAGATCCAGAGCCTCGGCTTATGTATTTTTCTGTAGTAAGAGAACCAAGTAAATCTATTGTAGATATAGATGGGCCCTTTGAATCATATCCTCCCAATATCAATTCAGTATAGTATGGAAAGGCCCTTGAGCTAAACATGAGTAAGGCTGCAAAGTTGGCAATGCTTGCAGTGGATATAGGTCTATTATTAGTTAGCTTGTACAATTTCGAATGAGCCCTTAATTGATCGATTACATATTGAGCATCAGCTACTGCACCAGCTATAGCTGCTATGAGATGATCATCGATTTGTAATATTTTCTTACCAACCTTATGCGCAACCTTCATGTTGTATGCATCTGAAACTCTCCTATCTGCAGCTAATATAACTGCATCTTTGCATACTAATCCTACTGTAGTAGTCCCAACATACCTAATTTGAGAGACTTTATTGTCCAACAACTTCACCCTCAATAAGCTAACTATTATCTACTATTTCCACTATAAAAATCTAGTTATGGGTTTAGTATTCTCTCCTTGACTTCCTTTGGTTTTTCTCTTTCAATTATAAAGGATATTTTTCCATACTGAGGGAAAAGCTCTTCAATATCATCAAGAGCTAGTCTAAGTGCTTGTTGGAGATACTGGTTATCTAACACGTTGGATTTCAGTGTTATGTTCAGTGCTTCATCGGTAACATTTACGAGGATCTCTTCCCTATTTATTGGTCTTAGCCTTTGATACATTAGTTCAACAATTTTTTCCTTAATATCTTCTAACTTTTTCACAATTTGTAGCTTAAAGATCAATGTCTTTCCTGCGAGTGGATGGTTGAAGTCTATTATCGCCCTTCCGCTGCTAACGCTTATAACAGTACCCTCGCTATCTCTTACTTTAACTCTCTGACCTATTCTAGGTATTATTCCTTCTCTTGCCAATTCCTTTGTATTGATCACTTTTATTTTAGAAGGATCTTTATTGCCGAAAGCTTTCTCAGGGCTAAGCTCGATTACCAATTCCTTTTTTTCTTGTTCAATCCCTCCCAACTTCAACAACTCTTCTTCAAGTCCCTTATGAAATTTCCCTCTCCCTAGAATAACTAGCGCGCTTTCGTATACCAAGTCCTCTTTTGCAAATTTTTCTTTCTTTGCTACCTCCTCAATATTTGTATCTAGAAGCTCGTTTGTGTCCTTAAGTCTGACCTCGTAATTCACCAAGATGAAATCATCTTTTTTAAGTTCTAGCTTTGCTTGGCTCATACTATCGGAATTTATTACTCCCTTTATATTTTTAGCATTTCTGCATAGGTTAATCCTATTGCATTTTTGATTTTCAATCCAAGATTGGACAATAACTCTTTTGCATCCTTTTCTGATTCATATTCAACCTCTAGGAAGTTTCCAAGGCCTTCAACTTCATCTATTGCAACCTTTATTTTCCCTTTTTCAAATTCTCTCCTTTTTTTGATTATCTTCAAAGACTCATTATATCCAAGTTCATTTAGAATTTCAATCATCACTCTTAATTGCCTTTCATTAAGTCTTATCGTGAGTTCTTTTCTTATTTTAGGCCTTTTTCTAATCACCTTGTTCTTATATGTAAGATAGAAGTGTTTTCCTTCCTTCCTAATCCTAAGCGCTTTTCCCTGATTGAACAGCTTTAAATCCTCAGTATCGAAGTATATATCTTCCTGTTTGTTTTCTCCTAGGTCATTGAAATTCAAACTAAAGAGCTTGCGGATGATTTCATCCTTATTTTCTATTTTGAATTTGAATTCCTTCTCCAACATACTATTATTATTCTAGAAAGCGTATAAGTGCAAAAAAATAATTAATCATATGGAAGAAGAGAGAAAAGTTTCCGCTAAGCTAGATTTAGGTCCTTTCTTAAGCTTCCTGCTTGAAACATCAAAGATGCTACTCGAAACGGGCTGGTCAACAAACCTCAATCTTTCAGTATCGCTATATATGGGCGAATCGAAAATAGGAAGTTTGAAGTTTGAAGGCGTTGCAAAAATAGAACCAGTTAGGAAGGAATAGACTTAATTTTTTCCATCGTAATCTTCAGTGCTTGAGTAGTTTTTTCTACGATTTTTTCGTTTATTATACCCATACAACCAACTCTTATTACTTTCTCATTGAGCTCGCCAAATCCTTTCGCTATCTCTATATTATGTTCTCTACGCATGATATTGACTATATCGCTGGCTTTTTTATCTTGAGGTGTTTTCATGGCTACAACAGTCAAGGATCTTGCATATTCCTTTGGAAATATTTCCAATTTCTCCTTAGCTGCGAAGGAATAAAGCATATCTGAGCATCTCTTATGTCTTTGGAATACATTATCAAGTCCCTCTTCCTTAATCTTTCTAAGTGAGGCCCTTAATGCAAAGAATAGCGGCAAAGCTGGCGTATATGGGGTTTCCTTTTTTTCATGAAATTTAAGATAACTTTTCAGATCGAAGTAACCATAATTGCTTATTCCTTCATTTTTCTTTATTGCTTCCTTAGATACAGATACAAACGCAAGGCCAGGTGGGCATGCAAGGCATTTCTGACTTCCAGTTATATGGACATCGATGCCTAATCTATCAGTAGGCAAATCAACACCTCCCAAAGCTGATACTGAGTCTACAATAGTCAACATACCCTTTTCTTTCGCAACCTTTAGTATTTTCTCGAGATCCCAAACACTTGTGCCTGTGGATGTTTCATTGAATACTATAGCAAGACATGTAGCATCTCTGTTATCATCCAATACATTCATGAAATCATCAAAACTCATGGTATCGCCCAAATCCTTCTTTATCCTAATCACTTCTGCTCCAACACTTTTGATCTTTTCATACATTCTTTCACTGAATTCTCCTGCAGTATATGTTATGACCTTGTCATTTTTTCGTATGAAGTTAGTTACTGCGAATTCTACTCCTCCTGTTCCTGAAGAGGATAGAGTCGCTATAAAATTTTCTGTTTGGTATACGTATTTTAGGAGGTCTTGGATTTCATTGTATAGCTTGTGGAAATCTTCTCCTCTATGATTGATCACAGATTCTTTCATAGCTTCCAATACTTCATCTGCAACATTCGTTGGACCAGGCAGCATAATGAGCGTTTTGTTGTACCCCATCGACTAAAAATAGTTTTGCTACTATATTTTCTAATCAGTGATCTGCATACTCACTGATTTTGGTACTGAAAGTATATACGTTGCCGAAATGCTAGGAGTAATCAAGAGTATTAATCCATATGCAGAGGTCCTAATGCTTGAGAACAACATAGAAAGGCAAAACGTACTTCAAGGTTCTTTTCTCCTCAAACATATTTCAAAAGAATATCCTCATGGAACAATATTTCTCGTCGTAGTTGATCCAGGTGTAGGTACTGAGAGGAAGCCAATAATCGTAGAGACCAAGAAACATATCTACATCGGCCCTGATAACGGTCTGTTTTATCCAGTAGCAAGTGAAGAAGGGGTCATCTCTGTATACGAGATCGATATAGAAAAGCTTCCTGCAAGAAAAATTTCTAAAACTTTCCATGGCAGAGATATATTCGCAGTTGCAGCATCTATTCTTAGTATTGCTTATAGGCCCTATTTCATTGCCAAGAAAGTTGAAAAAATGACTGAACTAAGCTTGCCAACGCCTAAACTGAAAGATAATGAAATTGAAGGCATCATTCTTTATTGTGATTCTTTCGGAAATTTGGTCACGAATATCAGCTCTAAAGAGCTTGAGAGCCTGGGATTTTTGAATCTCCCCTTTATAAAAGTAAAATTCTTGGGAAAAGATGTTTCAATGGTTCTACCATTCAAGTCAACATATGGCGAGGTCAAAGAAGGCGAGCCATTGTTACTCATCGATAGCTTTGATTTGCTCGAAATTGCCATAAATAAGGGCAGTGCTAAAGATCGTTTTTCATTAAACCAAGCAGAAACTATTTCAATTTCCCGTGTTTGAGCTCATTGATGGGAGTTTTGGTGAGGGAGGAGGACAAATACTAAGGAATTCCATTGCTATTTCTGCCTTAACTGGAAAGCCAATAAAGATAGAAAATATTAGGGTAAAAAGGGAGAATCCTGGCTTAAGGCCACAACATCTTTTAGCTGTTAAAGCTATAGCTGAGCTTTGCGATGCTCAGCTTGAAGGAGCATACATAGGTTCAAGGGAGTTAAAATTCATTCCTTCAAGGATTAAAGGCGGCAATTTTTATTTTGACGTAGGCACAGCAGGTTCGATTAGCTTAGTACTCCAGGCAGTCCTCCCTGTATTGGCCTTCGCAGATTCTGATTCAAAAATAACAATAAAAGGAGGTACAGCTGTCCCTAAAGCTCCTACAATTGAGTATCTCTCGCAAGTTTTGTTCAAGTATTTAAACAAAATGGGTCTTAAAGTGAATTTGGAAATTCAAAGACATGGATTTTATCCAAGAGGTGGAGGTTTAGTCAATGTTTTTGTTGAGCGCACAGATGAGCTAAGCCCTTTGATACTTGAAAAATTCGGAGCGCTTGAGCATTTGAGCATATATTCATATAGCGAGGGTTTACCTTGCCATGTTGTTGATAGAGAGGTGAGCTCAAGCCTTTCTTTATTATCAAGGAAGAGCATTAATGAAGATCTCATAAGCATCGAAAAGCGTTGCAATGAACCTAGATCCAATAACATAGGGAATTTCTTTATAATAACTGCGAAAGGCTCAAATGCTTCAGTAATAGGTTACGATAAAGTAGGCATGAAAGGGCTTCCAGCAGAAAAGGTCGCTGAAGAGCCAACAAGAGAGCTATTAGAAAATATATTCACAACGAATGCAGCAGTAGATATGCATGCAGGAGATCAATTGCTCATTTGGATGTCCTTGGCTAAGGGCGAATCATCGATTTTTACTCACAAGTATACCATGCACGCTTATACAACGCTATATCTCTTGAAGAAGCTATTGGCAATAGAATTTGAAGTTATAGGAGAAATAGATAAACCTGCAAGGATAAAAATCAAAGGAATTGAAGTGAAATAACTTTTAATAGCACCTATAGGGATTAAACTCCATGGCAGATGTTCTTGAGCTAGCCGGCGCTACAGTAGTAGGTTTTGTCTATTCTACAGGCGTAATTCTTGCCGGCGAGAAACGTGTAGCATTGGGCAATTATCTATTAAGTAAGGGAGGCAAGAAGGTCTTTAAGATAACAGATACTATTGGTATAGCAAGTGCTGGTATCCTTGCAGATATGCAGGCAGTTTCAAAGCTCTTCGCTTACGACTTGAAAATGTATGAACTAGAGAATAAAAGACAGCCTACTGTTAGAAGTGCTGCTAAGCTTTTGTCTAATTTACTTTACAGCAGGAAGTATTTTCCGTTCTTGACATCTGTGATCATGGGAGGTATTGATCAGCTGGGCAAGCATATATATAGCTTGGATCCTATAGGTTCGCTCATCGAAGACAAATATGTTTCCCTTGGCACAGGTTCTGAGCTTTCTATGAGCATTCTAGAAGCTGAGTATGCTGATAATCTATCAAAGGATCAGGCTATTGAACTAGCTTTCAAAGCCGTAAAGATAGCTTGTGGCAGAGATGTACTTTCTGGTGACGGAGTAGATATTCTTGTAATAGATGAGCGCGGTACTGAAGAACTATTCAAACCTTTGAAGCAATAATTCTATTAGAAACAAATTATTTCTTTGAATCCAAAGATTTATTTGAAATGCGGGCGCTGCGGGATTCGAACCCGCGACCCTTGGGTTAAAAGCCCAATACTCTTCCTGGCTGAGCTAAGCGCCCTCAATTATGCTTTATCGGAAAGGATATTTATAAGAATTTTTCTCTTGGAATTTAGAGATAATTTTTTAAGGGAGTTATAAGATAGTATAATACACATTTTAGGATGGCTAAGAAAGATAGCTTTAATATTTTAGAGCATGAGCTTGTACCTAAACATGTAGTTTTAAGCAAAGAGGAAGCAAAGGAGCTTCTCAGAACGCTAAATATAATGCCTCATCAGCTGCCTTGGATAAGAGAAAACGATCCTGTATGTAGGAAAATCGGAGCTAAGAGAGGAGATATAATTAAGATAATAAGGAAAAGTCATACAGCAAAGGAGGCTGTATTTTATAGGTATGTTGTTCCAAGATGGGTTAAATGAGCAAGCACGAAATTAAAACCGAAGATTTTTGGATTTTAGTTGAAAGCTTTGTAAAGGAAAGGGGTCTTGCAAGATTACATCTTGATTCTTATAATGAGTTCGTAAAGCGTGGTTTACAGCAAATTGTTGATGAAGTCAAGGTGATAGAGGCGCCTTCTAGCGTTAAAGGCTATTACATTCAGTTAGGGTCAATAAAAGTAGGCGAGCCTAGAATAAAAGAAGCTAGAGGTTATCCTACCAAGGTTACGCCCAGCGAATGTAGGCTCAGAGGCCTAACATATTCTGCACCTCTAATGCTAGAGATGACGCTTTATGTAGATAACGAGCCTCAAAGCACTGCAACTGTCGAGATAGGCGATCTTCCCGTAATGGTCAAGTCTGATATCTGCTATTTATCTAAGATGAATAGAGAGGAGCTCATAAAGGCAGGTGAAGATCCAGATGATCCAGGAGGCTATTTCATAGTGAATGGTTCAGAACGTGTGATCGTTGCTCAAGAGGATTTAGCTGAAAATAGAATACTTGTAGATGTTGCCCAAAAAGGTTCAGCAGCGACTCATACAGCAAAAGTGATCTCAGCAATACCTGGCCAGCGTTCTTCAGTGATGGTTGAGAGATATAAAGACGGTTCGCTCTGGGTTTCATTCTCAGCCATTCCAGGCAAATTACCGCTTTTCATTTTGATGCGTGCACTTGGAGTTTCTTCAGATCAGGAAATATTCAATGCTGTTTCAAGAGATGAGGATGTATGGCGTGAGCTGTATATATCGTCATTACAATCTGAAAAAGTCCATAATACGGAAGAAGCGCTAGAATATATAGGTAACAGAGTCGCTCCAGGAAGTCCTCTAGATAAGAGAAAGGAAAGGGCGATGCAAGTCTTAGATAGGAATCTTTTGCCCCATTTGGGCATAAATCCTCAAGCAAGGATAAGGAAGGCCTATTATCTTGCTCAAATGGCAGGCGCAGTAATAGAGGCCTATCTAGGCAAGAGGTCACTTGATGATAAGGATCATTACATGAACAAACGCCTAAAGCTTGCTGGCGATATGATGGCTACGTTGTTCAGAAGTGTTTTTAAGGCATTTGTTACTGATGTAGCGTATCAACTAGATAAGTCAATAACGAAGAGGAGAGAAATCGAAATAACATCGCTGATAAGATCTGATATAATTACAGAAAAGATAATCTATGCATTAGCAACTGGTAACTGGGTCGGTGGGAAGACTGGAGTGAGCCAGCTCTTGGATAGGACGAACTACCTTTCTACGCTCAGCCATCTGAGAAGAGTAATATCTCCGCTGAGCAGAACACAGCCAAACTTTGAAGCAAGGGATCTACATCCTACACAATGGGGCCGGATATGTCCTACTGAAACTCCTGAAGGTCCTAATTGTGGTCTGGTAAAGAATCTAGCGCTTATGGCTACTATATCAGTAGGAGGCTATAGGGAGGAGATAAGGAATTATTTACTAACGAGCTTGAAAGTCTCTCCTAAGCTTAGTAAAGAAAAGGCAGCCGTTGTTTATCTCGATGGTGAACTGATTGGCTATCATGAAGATGCTGAAAGATTGGCTGAATCAATAAGGAAGCTTAGGAGGAAGCGTGTTCTACCTGCTGAACTAGGTGTAGCGGTATATGAGAAGGCGACAGGCAAAGAAGTTAGGATCAATACAGATGCAGGTAGGGTATTAAGGCCGCTACTTTTGGTTGAAAAGGGCAAGTTGAAGATCACAAAAGATATCATCAATAAGGTAAAGGATGGCATATTAACTTGGAGCGATCTCGTTGGTGAGTATATTGAATACTTGGATGCAGAGGAAGAAGAGAATGCTTATGTCTGCGTAAATATTAAAGATCTAACTGAAGAGCATACACATCTCGAATTCCCTGCCGCTACGATGTTCGGTGTCGTTGCATCCGTTATTCCTTATGCAGAGCATAACCACTCTCCTAGGAACACTTTCGAAGCTGCTATGGGTAAGCAAGCACTGGGTATACCATATTTGAATTTCTTCTTAAGGGCAGACTCGAGGGCTCAGCTTTTGCATTATCCACAAACTCCTTTAGTCATGACCAAGCCTATGAAGATAAGCGGTGTTCTAAGAAGACCTTTCGGCCAGAACATGGTAGTTGCAGTGTTATCCTATACAGGCTATAATATTCAAGATGCAGTTATAATAAACAAGGGATCCGTAGATAGAGGCTTGGCGAGATCAACTTTTGTAAGGCTATATGAGAGCGAGGAGCGCAGATATCCTGGTGGCGCCCAAGATAGGATAGAAATACCTCAGCAAGGCGTTAAAGGATACTATGCACCAGAGTTTTATGCAAAGCTTGAAGAAGACGGCGTAATAATACCTGAAGTTGAAGTTAAAGGCGGTGAGATCTTGATAGGCAAGACTAGTCCGCCTAGGTTCGCTGAGGAATTCAAAGCAGTCGAGACTGCAGGGAATAGGAGAGATACCTCAGTAATGCTCAGGCATGAAGAAAAAGGCATCGTAGACCGTATCTTCTTAACGAACACGATCGATGATAACGTACTTGTAAGAGTAAAAGTTAGGGATTATAGAATCGCAGAGATAGGCGATAAGTTTGCTTCAAGACATGGTCAAAAAGGTGTCATTGGAATTTTACTTCCACATGAAGATATGCCTTTTACAGAGGATGGCATTGTTCCCGATCTCATCATCAATCCTCATGCAATTCCTTCGAGGATGACTGTAGGTCAGTTGCTTGAGTCGATTGCAGGTAAATATGCTGCCTTGAAGGGCAAGTTTGTAGATGCAACTCCCTTCGAAGGTGATGACTTAGAAGCGATAAAAAAGGAGCTTGAAAGATATGGCTTTAAGTCAACTGGAAAGGAAGTGCTCTATAACGGCATTACAGGCGAGAAAATGGTTGCAGAAGTTTTCATAGGCATTACCTACTATCAAAAGTTGCATCACATGGTTAGTGATAAGATCCATGTAAGGGCAAGAGGTCCTGTTCAAATACTTACAAGGCAACCAACAGAAGGAAGGGCAAGGGAAGGAGGCTTAAGATTTGGAGAAATGGAAAGGGATTGTTTGATTGGCTATGGTACTGCCTTTGTTCTCCAAGATGTCCTATTAGATATGTCAGATTCAGCTTACATTTATGTTTGTAAAAAATGCAATGCGCTGGCTTATTATGATGCCAAGAAAAACACACCTGTATGTTACTTCTGTGGCCCGCATAGAGAAGTAACAAAAGTTAAAACCACCTATGCCTTTACTGTTTTACTGAAAGAGCTTATGAGCATGTGCATCCATCCTAGAATATTATTAGAGGAGAAGATAGAGAGATGGTCGTAAGGGAAGAAACTGAATATACGATTAAGGGCATAAAGCTCAGTATACTATCGCCAGACGAGATTAGGAAGATGTCTGTCGTAGCAATAACTGTACCGGATACATATGATGAAGAGTGGACACCTATTCCTTTCGGTCTAATGGATAGTAGGCTTGGAACAATAGAACCACTTCAAAGCTGTGCTACATGCGGCGAGAGAATGGAATCCTGTCCAGGACATTTCGGAAGAATAGAACTCATAAGACCTGTGCTACATGTAGGTTTCATAAAGAACATATATCAAGCGCTCCAAGCTACTTGTGTAGAGTGCAAGAGAATATTGCTGAAAAAAGAAACGATTGAAAAACTTCATGCACTTATAAAGAAGTATGTTGATAGAAATCAACCCTATTTCGCAAATCTCTTAATCAACCTTGCGAGTAAAAAGGCTTCTAAGACAGATATATGCCCACATTGCAAAACACAACAGCCCAAGATAAAGTTTGAAAGACCGTTTTATTTCTATGAGGAAGGAGAGAAGGGCTCAAAGCTTCTCTCGCCTTATGATATCTATGAACGCTTCAAGCAAATACCTGAAAGCGATGCTATCTTACTAGGTTTTATTCCTCCCAGTAGGCCTGAATATACAATACTATTCGTTTTACCAGTACCGCCAATCAGCATTAGGCCCTCTATAACGCTAGAAACTGGTGAGAGATCTGAAGATGACTTAACTCATAAGCTTGGAGATATCGTGAGAACCAATGAGAAATTGAAGCAAAGTATTGATTCAGGTTCTCCGCAATTGATCATTGATGAGCATTGGAATCTACTCCAGTTCCATGTAGCAACGTATATAGATAATGAGATCGCAGGCTTGGCACAAAGCGTGCATAGATCTGGCAGGCCTCTTAAAACGCTTGCTCAGAGATTAAAGGGCAAAGAGGGTAGATTTAGAAACAATCTCTCAGGGAAAAGAGTCAATTTCTCTACGAGGACAGTCGTTTCTCCAGATCCATTCATAAGCATAAACGAGGTAGGTATTCCTTATGAAGCTGCTCTTAAATTAACGATACCTGAAGCTGTAACAGCATGGAATATTGAAAGGCTAAGAAGGGCAGTGATAAATGGAACAGAGGTTCATCCTGGTGCTAATTATGTGATCAGGCCTGATGGTAGACAAATAGATCTTAGATTTGTCAAGGACAGAACCCAGCTAGCCCAGCAACTAGGCCCAGGCTGGATAGTTGAGAGGCATTTGCTCGATGGGGAGCTTGTCATATTCAATAGACAGCCCTCGCTTCATAGGCTCTCTGTCATGGCCCATAGGATTAAGGTCTTGCCAGGTAAGACTTTGAGAATAAATCCGATGGTATGTCCGCCTTATAATGCAGATTTCGATGGGGATGAGATGAACTTATTTGTCCCTCAATCACCTGAAGCCAGAGCAGAGCTGGAAGAAATAATGACTGTTGAGAAACAAATACAGACTCCTAGATATGGTGGTTCAATCATAGGAGCATTACATGATTACATAACTTCAGCATTCCTTTTAACTAGGAAGGGCACGAAACTCAATCGTTTCGTAGCTGCATTCGTTATGGGAATGGGAGAATATAAAGGTGAGTTGAAGACTTCAGGGCGAGAAATATTCGAAAGCTTCCTTCCAGAAATAGATTACGAGAACAAGCCCATGGCAGTTTTCGATGAAGATGACAAGCTCTTGATCATAAAGAAGGGCAAAATAATAAAAGGTGTTATAGATCATAACGCTATAGGTGATCAAAAGAATAAGACGCTGATTTCAAAGATATACTTCAATTATGGTCCAAGCGCTGCAGCAGCTTTCTTGGATAAGACTAGCAAGATGTTGCTTGGCTTCCTCGATCATTACGGTTTCAGCATTGGATTGGATGATCTTCATCTCGATGAGTCTGTCTACAAAGAAGTCGATGCACTAATTGCGAAGCATTTTGAAAAAGTCAACGAATACATCGAAAAATACAACAGAGGTGAACTTGAAAGAGAACCTGGTGCAACAATAGAGGAGACGTTGGAGCAACGCATTATGGATGAGCTCAACATAGCTAGGGATGAAGCAGGAAAACTCGTTGAAAAGTATTTCTCGAAGGATAATTCTATTTTGATAACTGCAAAAACTGGAGCTAGAGGTAAGATGTTGAACTTATTCCATATGACTGCATGCATTGGTCAGCAAGCTTTAAGAGGCAAAAGAATAAACAGGGGCTACGAGAACAGGACACTTTCACACTTCAAGAAAGGAGATATATCGCCTGCTGCTAGAGGCTTCATAAAGAGCAACTACATAAAAGGGCTTTCTCCAATCGAATTCTTCTTCCATGCAGTTTCTGGAAGAGAAGGTCTTGTAGATACAGCTGTGAGGACATCCCAAAGCGGTTACATGCAGAGGAGATTGATAAATGCGCTTTTAGATCTCCATGCAGAATACGATGGAACAGTTAGAGATAGCGAAGGGAATATTATCCAGTTCAGATATGGTGAAGATGGCGTTGATCCTAGCAAGAGCTATGGTCATGATCCTGTTGACTTAGATGGGATAATAAAAGAGGTGCTTGAGGAATGAGCTTAACGCCTGAGCTAGTAGCTAAGCTTGAAAGAGAAGGTGTTTCAAAAGCCGTAATTGAACAACTGAATGAAAAGCTTGCAAGCTATGGTAAGATAAGTGAAGATAAAATGGAGAAGATAGTAGACCGAGTAATAAAGAGCTACAAAAGAGCGCTCGTAGAACCAGGTGAAAATGTAGGCGTCGTAGCTGCGCAATCTGTAGGTGAACCTGGTACGCAGATGACGTTGAGGACTTTCCACTTCGTAGGAGTTAAGGAGCTCAATGTAACTCTTGGCCTTCCGAGGCTGATAGAGATTTTCGATGCGAGAAGCAAGCCAACTACGCCTACGATGATAATTCCAATAGATAAAAAGTATTCCAAGGATAGGGATAAGGCGTTCGAGATCGCTATAAAGCTAGAGGAGCTTCTTGTCGATGATGTTGTCGATTCCTCAACAATTGATATGGTGAACGATAGAATTATATTTGAACTCAATCCAAACCTTCTTAGGAATAGAGGCATATCTTTAGAGGAACTTAAAGAGATATTGGAATCTAGGATCAAGTCAATCGAGGTAAAAATAACAGGAAGCCTTAAGAAGAAGGATGAACCTATTTACATGGAAGTATCTTCTAAGCGCGAGCTTAACATTCAGCAGTTGAACAAGCTCAAGGAAAGGATTCTCAAAGTTAGACTTAAGGGTATACCTAAGATAAGGAGGACTGTGATAAGGAAAGTCGAGCTGGGCAATGGCGATTATGAATACGTAATCGCTACTGAAGGTTCGAATTTGAAGGAGGTGATGAAAGTTGAGGGAATAGATAGGCGCCGCGTATATACGAATGATATATTTGAAGTATACAGATTGCTGGGCGTAGAGGCTGCTAGAGAGGTCATAATAAGGGAAGCGATCCGCGTTCTCGAAGACCAAGGCTTAGATGTCAATATAAGGCATGTAATGCTCATAGCTGATGCCATGACTAGGACTGGAAGGATAAAGCAAATAGGAAGGCATGGCATCGTTGGAGATAAATCCAGTGTTTTGGCTAAGGCTGCCTTTGAGCTCACGACAAAGCATCTCTATGATGCCGCTGCAAGGTCAGCTGTTGATAATCTCTTAGGCAATGCAGAGAATATAATAGCTGGCCAGCCCATCAGAAGCGGGACAGGTCATGTAAAGGTTTATTTAGACCTTTTGAAACTATTAGGTGAGTCCGAGGATGGTGGATCTACTTAAAGAACTCTCTCTTCTCTTCAAAACAGGGAAAGTGGTATATGGGAATAAAGAAGTGATAAATGTTCTCTATCATGGTAAAGTATTGGGCGTGATCGTTGCTTCCAAAATACCCAAAGAAATATTCGATAAGGTCACTTATTACTGCAAGATATCTGGGATTCCTTATTATGTATTCGATGGCACGAGTGCAGAACTAGGTAAGCTATGCGGCAAGCCCTTTATGATTAGTTCTATCGCTATTCTAAACCAAGGAGAATCTAACATATTGGAACTTTTCAAAAATGAGTGAAGGTATTAAACTTAGTAATCGCGAACTTGAGTTCATAAACCTTTTTGAGCTCATCACCTCAGTAAGGGTTAAGGATTGCATAATAGACGAGCGTTTCAATAGAGCGATATTTCTCGTAGATCCGACGCAAGTCGGACTAGCAATAGGAAGGGGTGGAGAAAAAATAAATGCTTTTAAAAAGCTTTCTTCGATGGACGCTGAAATAGTGCCTTTCTATGAGGATCTAGATAGGCTTATTAGAGGTGTTTTTCTACCCTTTGAGATAAAGGATGTCAAGATTTCTCAAAATAATAAGGGAGAAAAACTTGTGCTCATATACGTTGATCCTGCATCTAAGGCAAAGGTCATAGGTGCTTCAGGGAGAAATGTAGTTAAAGCTAGACTTATACTTGCACGCTATCATGGTATAAAGAATGTTGTCGTTGTTTAAGGAAAAATTAATATACAAAAGGCGTATAGAGTAAGAGATATGGGTAAATCACCTGCAGGCTTATATGCTGCTCGCAAGCTCATTAAGAAGAGGCAAAAGTTTAGATGGAGTAAAATAACCTATAAAAGAAGAGTACTAAAACTCAAGGAAAAATTCGATCCACTTGAAGGTGCGCCTCAGGCAAGAGGAATTGTGATCGAGAAGGTTGGAGTTGAATCAAGGCAGCCTAACTCAGCAGTTAGGAAGTGTGTTCGTGTTCAGCTTGTGAAGAATGGCAAAGTTATAACTGCATTTGTACCTAAAGATGGTGCGCTTAACATAATTAGTGAACATGATGAAGTAATAGTGGAAGGCATAGGAGGCCCTCAAGGAAGGGCATATGGAGACTTGCCTGGCGTAAGATACAAAGTCGTGAAGGTAAATGGGGTTGCATTGAGTGAAGTACTTAAGGGTAAGAAGCAAAAGCCACAAAGATGAGCCAGACGATAAGCCCTAACATTCTTGTATTTGGAAAATGGAGTACTGATGGCATAACAGTAAATGATCCTTCTTTACAAAGATACATCGCTCTCAAGCCTATTCATGCACCTCATATGGGCGGAAGATATGCAAAGAAAAGATTTGCAAAAAGTGAAGTTCCCATATATGAAAGGCTTGCGAATCATCTCATGAAGAAGGGTAGAAATCAAGGAAAAAAACTAAAAGCTCTCAATATTGTTAGAAAGGCATTCGTCATCGTTGAGAGTAGGACAAAGCAAAATCCCATTCAGATTTTAGTTAGGGCAATAGAGAACGCATCGCCTAGGGAAGAAACTACTAGGATATTGTTAGGAGGTATCGTTTATCATGTAGCAGTAGATAGCGCTCCGCAGCGAAGAGTTGACCTAGCGCTAAGATGGATTTGCGAGGGTGCAAGGATGGCTTCATTTAACAATCCTAAACCAATTGAAGAATCCCTTGCAGAGGAGCTTATCCTCGCTGCGAGCAACGATTCAAAATCTTATGCAATTAGGAAAAAAGAAGAAGTCGAGCGTGTTGCACTTGCATCACGTTAAAAGTTTATAAATAGATAAAACAAATAATCAATACGTTCGCATCATGGCGGAGAAAAAACCCCATTTGAATTTGATAGTAGCAGGGCATGTTGATCATGGTAAATCTACTACTACAGGCCATATTCTAACATTGCTAGGTGTAGTGGATAAAAAGCGATTATCGGAGCTTGAGGAGGAAGCTAAAAAGAGAGGTAAAGAGTTCGCCAAATACGCTTGGATATTAGATACATACAAGGAGGAAAGGGAAAGAGATATGACGATAGATCTTACATTCCTAAAATTCGAGACCAAAAAATATTTCTTCACCATAATAGATTCACCGGGCCATAGAGACTTCGTAAAGAACATGGTAACAGGTGCTTCACAAGCTGATGCTGCGCTTTTGATTGTCTCTGCTAAGAAAGGTGAGTTCGAGGCTGGAATAGGCGCTACAGGTCAAACAAGAGAGCATGCATTCTTATTGAGGACTATGGGTGTGAATCAAATAATCGTAGGCGTAAACAAAATGGATGATCCTTCAGTTAACTGGAGTAAGGAAAGATTTGAAGAAGTTAGGAAGGGTATATTAGATCTCTTAAGGCAAGTAGGATATCCAGTAGATAAAATCAGAGTTATACCAATATCTGCATGGTATGGCGACAATCTCGTAGAGAGGAGTAAGAATACTCCTTGGTACAATGGTCCTACGCTGGCAGAGGCGTTTGATGAACTCGTTGTTCCTCCAAGGCCAGTAGATAAACCACTTAGGATACCCATTGAGGCGGTTTATTCAATTACAGGTGTAGGTACTGTACCTGTAGGCAAGGTTGAGACAGGTAGATTAAAGGTTGGCGATGTCGTTATTGTAATGCCAAGCGGTAAGAAAGGTGAAGTGAGATCGATAGAAACCCATCACACACCTATTCAAGAAGCACTCCCTGGCGATAATATAGGTTTCAACGTTAAGGGTCTTGAAAAAGCAGATATCAAGCGAGGTGATGTCGTAGGTCCTGCTGACAATCCTCCAACTGTAGCGCAAGCCTTCGTAGCTAGGATATTCGTAATTTATCATCCTACATCGATCGCAGTAGGCTATACTCCAGTTATGCACGTACATACTGCTACAGGTCCTGTAAAATTTGAAGAAATACAGAAGAAGTTAGATCCTAGAACTGGTGCAACGATAGAAGAGAATCCTAAGTTCATAAAGCAAGGTGATGCAGCGATCGTTAAGCTAAGACCTATCAAGCCTCTAATAGTAGAGAAATATTCAGACTTTCCAGGACTGGGTAGATTTGCGATAAGAGATATGGGAAGGACTGTAGCTGCAGGCGTAGTTCTTGATGTAATTAAGGCATAATGCCAAGGATAGCAAGGATTTATCTTTCAGCAACTGATATAAGAGAACTTGAAAGTGTAGTTAAGGAAATAAAGACGATAGCTGATGAGCAAAATGCAAGAGTTGCTGGCCCTGTTCCTTTGCCAACAAAGCGTTTGAGAGTAGTTACAAGGAAGACGCCTTGCGGAGACGGCACGCATACATTTGATCGCTGGGAGCTAAGGATTCATAAAAGGATCATTGATATCCTCGCTTCAGAGAACGTAATGCGACAGCTTGCAAGAATAAAGGTGCCTCCTTCTGTAAGGATTTCGATCAATATAAGATAAAGCTTATTAGAACTTTCTTTCTTTATTCTATTTAGCCGGGATTAGCCGGGATAATAATTTCCCGAAAGCCTAGCCAGGAAAGGCGCAGGCCTTGAGAGCCTGTGGGCTTTTGCCCTCGTGGGTTCAAATCCCACTCCCGGCGTTTTTGAACATTTGTCTATAAGTTCTCTTTTATATTCGATTTTTTTATGCATTTTCATCCAACCTAAGAAAGAATTTCTTTTATTAACCCAACATTTTATTACAAAAATTTTTTAAGTGAGTATAAGCTCATAACATAGTAGTAGATGGGGGCTAGGGAACAATTAGAACAAGTATTCACCTTGGAACTCGGAAGACATATAATCGCAGACATAATTGTAGAGGACGGTAGCGTACTCAAAGATGTCAATTATTTAAGAAATTTATTATATAACGCGGCCAAATTGGCGAATTTGAACGTAATAAGCGATAATTACACAATTTTCGAAAACACTGGCGGCGTATCACTTTTACTCTTCATTTCAGAATCCCATGTCTCTATCCATACTTGGCCTGAATATTCTTTCGCAGCTGTAGATATATTTACATGCGGTAAGGATGCTGATCCTTGGAAGGCATACGATTATATTATCAGAGAACTCAAAGCAAGGGTTGTGAATAAGAAGGAAATAAAGCGGGTATTATCTTTAAAGAAATAAATTAGGTCACAGAAAAATTGAATATGGGCGGAAAACAAAGAACATCTTTATTCATCGAAAAGGGAAGGCAGGAAGAGCGTCCTAAGGAAACAAAGGTTGAAAAGAAAGAAGAGAAAAAAACTAAATGAATGTTTTTATCATAATACCTTCTAACATTTTTTCCGACATACCTTCTTTGAGAGAGAAAACTGTTCGCGTAGCTAACCTTGTCAGGACGCTTATTTTATTCAGAGTAAGGCAAGTTGTTATTTTCAAATATAAAGAGCGGGACGATGAATTTCTTAAGCTTATGGATTTTTTCAGGACCCCATCTTATCTTAGGCGCTATGCTTTCAAAAAGGAAAAAGTCTTTAGATTCGTTGGCAATGCTCCTCCAATAAGGGCTTTCTATGAAGAAGACAAAAAGTACAGATATGGAATCGTATTGAAAAATGACGGTAAACTTTGCCTAATTAATTCAGGTCTAAAGGATTTGATAGTCTTAAGTGGCGTAAACGTTGCTGAGGGCCAATTAATGAAGTTGGTAAATGACGCTAACGGTTGGAGACTTGCAACGAAGGAAGAAGATCATCATTTCGGCTTCAATACCTTTTATACAGATGATCTCATAGGTTTTTTGTTCAAAATGAAGACAGAAAAGAAGCTTATCATCGCTACTTCAAGATATGGTAAAACTTTTCGAACTGAAGATTTGATGAATTTGAAAAGAGATTCGAGAATAGAGAAAGGTATTTGCTTACTATTTGGGTCTCCTAAAGAAGGTTTATTTGAGATCTTCAAATCTATGAATCGGGAACTCAGCGATTATGTTGATCATGTATTCAACATGTTCCCAAATCAAGGTGTTAAAACGATAAGAACTGACGAAGCAATCATGGGGACGCTCTCAATAATAAACCTCATTTCATCTTGAAAAGTATATAAGCAGTCTTACGAATAATAATCCTAATCGATCTCATGAGCTCACCTAGAAGAGGTTCAATGGGTGTTTATCCAAGGGCTAGAGCAGCGAGTATTAGAGTTAGGATTAAGTCTTGGCCTCAACACAATGAGCCCATTCTTTTAGGTTTCCCAGTTTACAAGGTAGGTATGGTAAGTTCAATATTGTTGGATTCTTATGAGAAATCCCACATGTTTGGTAAAGAAGTTGTTAGGGCTTGTACTGTATTGGAAGCACCACCTATCTTCGTCTTAGCTTTAAAGTTTTATAAGAAGACATTTGAAGGGCTGAAGCCAATAACTACAGTCTTTTCCAAGGAGATACCCAATAAGCTTTCTCGCTACATCGAAGGGCCCATAAAGGGAGGTAATCTTGATGAAATTCCTAGCTTCAGTGATAAAATTATTGATGTAAGAGCCATTGTTGCAACTCAACCATACTTAACTGGCATAGGTAAAAAGAAGCCAGATATTTTCGAGGTTAAAATTGGAGGCGATGTGAATTCAGCTTTGGAATATGCTAAGAATGTTCTTGGTAAGGAAGTAAGAATAAAGGAAATTTTCAAAGAGCTAAGCCTTGTAGATGTAATAGGCGTAACGAAGGGTAAGGGTTTTCAAGGTGTTGTAAAGAGATTTGGAGTCAAGATTTTGCCAAAATGGCATAAGCATAGGAAAGGGGCTAGGAAAGTGGGATCGATAGGGCCCATAGAGCCTAGCATGATGAGATATGTTCCTAGGCCAGGTCAGATGGGCTTCCATAGAAGAACAGAATACAATAAGCTTATCATAAGCTTAGGAGAAGATCCAAAGCAAATAAATCCTTCAGGAGGGTTCATGCATTATGGCTTAGTCAAGAATGATTATGTATTACTTTTTGGTAGCGTTATGGGCCCACCTAAACGTGTCTTGTTCTTGAGATATCCAATAAGGCCGCAACCCAGAATTTGGAAGTATCAATTAGTTAAGCTTTTGGCATGATGCTAGAAAAGCTCGCAGTTAAGTTATTCGATAAAGAAGCCAAAGAAAGCAAGGCACTGAACTATTTGCCATTGCCATTCACAGTAGAATATAGATATGATTTGATCAAGAGAGCAGTTCTAACTGAGCTTCAAAATCAGAAACAACCTAAAGGTGTTGATCCAATGGCAGGAAAGCGAACAAATGCTGAAAGCAGGGGTGTTGGCTATGGCATAGCGAGAATACCAAGAGTGAGGGCCTCAGGTACGCCTAGAGCAGATCAAGGTGCTTTCGCTCCTAGCACTAGGGGAGGATATCATCCCACTGCTCCGAAATCTGAGAAGAAAGTTAGAGTGAAGATGAATAAGAAGGAAAAGAAACTTGCACTGTTCAGCGCCATCGCTGCAACAGCAAAATTGGATCTTGTACTAAGAAGAGGGCATCAAATAACCAATCCTGATTTGTCTTTGCCCATCGTCGTAGATGAAGAAGTAAGCAAGATATCAAAAACAAAAGAACTCATCGATTTCCTAAAGAAGCTAGGAATATATGCAGATATCGAGCGTGTCAAGTCAAGCATAAAGATCAGAGCAGGTAAGGGCAAAAGAAGGGGAAGAAGGTATCAAGAAAGGAAGGGGCCTCTTCTCGTAAAGCTTGGCAATGAACCTATTGCTTTAGCATTTAAGAATCTAGCTGGTGCAGATGTTGCTGATGTTAGGAATCTTCCTGTTCATCAATTAGCTCCAGGATGCCTTCCTGGCAGATTGACTATTTGGACCTTAAACGCTTATAACTATCTTGCAGATAAATTCGGTTTTGTGGGTGAAAGGAAATGAGTGAAATTATCAGATTCATTATGAATGAGAAAGCGCTGAAGATGGCTGAAAGCGAGAATAAAATAGTCGCTATAGTAGATCTAGGCTTGAACAAAAGGAAGATAAAGGAATTAATAGAGAAGACCTATGGGATGAAAGTAGAGAAGGTCAATACGCTAATATCTACAAAGACTGAGAAGAAGGCGATAATAAAGCTTGCTCAAGGCTTTTCAGCCATAGATTTCTATGCGAAGATAGGTTTGTTATAATGGGCAAGAAATTAAGACAGCAGCGGGCTGGAAAGGCTACACCTACTTTCATTTCTCCTTCTTGGAAGAAGGTAGCGCCAGCGAGATATCCTGCTTGGCTACATAGCATGATAGGCTCAGCTAGGTTACAGGCAAAGGTTGTTGATTTGATACCAGAGAGCGGTAGAGATGCACCGTTATGTTTGTTAAGTTTGGGAAATGGGAAACAATTCTATTCTGTAGCAGCAGAGGGTATAAGTGTAGGTGATGTTGTTGAAATCGGCGAAACTGTTCCAGTAAAGATAGGCAACATATGCAAGGTAGGTAATTTGCCTGAAGGAACTATCGTTTTCAACATTGAAAGGAGGCCTGGTGATGGAGGGAAATTCGGGAGAGCTGCGGGCACGTATTCTACGATATCCTCACAAACACCAAATGGCACAGTTATATTATTGCCTTCAGGGAAATTTTTAGAAGTCAGCAAGGATTGCTTGGCAACAATAGGTATAGTAGCTTCAGGAGGTAAGGTCGAGAAACCTTTACTTAAGGCTGGAAAAAATTATCATAAATACAAGGCAAAGGCTAGAAAATGGCCTACTGTGAGAGGTAAGGCAATGTATGCAGCTTCTCATCCTCATGGCGGCGGTGCTCATCCCAAAGGTGGCAGGGTAGTTAAGAAATCATCTCCTCCTGGCAAGAAGGTAGGGCTATATGGCTCAAGGAGGACTGGTAGAAGAAAAGGTTAAAATATAGAAAAAAGATTACTTAGAATCATGCCTAAAGAATTCACATTTCGCGGTTATACCTTTGATGAATTGAGGAAATTGCCTATGGACGAATTCATAAACTTATTGAATTCAAGAGAACGTAGATCTTTGAAGAGAGGACTGCTTAGAAAGTATAAACGTTTGATGGAAAAAATAAGGGAAGCTAAATCAGGAAAATACACGAAGCCTATAAGAACGCATGCTAGAGATATGATCATATTACCAGAAATGGTAGGTCTAACTATACATGTATATAATGGTAAGGAGTTTGTTCCTGTAGAGATTAAACCAGAGATGATAGGCTTTAGGCTTGGAGAATTTTCAGTCACTACAAAAAAGGTCATTCATGGCGAGCCAGGCCTAAGAGCTACAAGAGGTTCAATGTATGTTCCATTGAAGTGATATGCCAGAATTAGGATATTCTTATAAAGTTCTTGAGCCTGAGAGGACAGTTCTAGCCAGCGGGAGAGATCTCAATATATCATATAAAGAGGCTGTTGAATTATGTAGGTATTTGAAAGGTAAAAGTTTAGATGAAGCCAAGAAAATCCTCGAAGAGGTAATAGAATTAAAAAGGGCAATTCCTTATAGAACCTTCAAGAAGAAGGTACCGCATCATAGATTCGATAATTCAAGTGGACCAGCTAGGTATCCGAGGAAAGTCGCTAAGAATTTGCTGAAAATACTTGAAAGTCTTGAGGCAAATGCTGAGTTTAAGGGATTAGATGTTAGTAGAATCAAGCTTGTCCATCTCGCAGCGAATAAAGGTTACAAAATCAAGAAATACATACCAAGAGCCTTCGGCCGTTCAACGCCTTATTTTAGAGAACTCGTTCATATCGAAGTAGTTGGGGTTGAAAAGTAATGCCCACAACAGCTAAACAATTCATTCGCTTCTCTTTAATGCAAGCTGAAGTTAAAGAATACATTCAAAATAAGCTTAAGGAGGCAGGGATTGTGAACATAGACGTGCAGCAGATAGCTACAGGTTTGAGAGTGATCATCGATGTCGAGAGGCCTAAGCTAGCATTGGGTTCCCATGGAATTAAGATAAAAGAGATAGAAGAAGGAATAAAGGCAAATTTCAATGTGAAGAACGTTGAACTTTTCGTCAATGAAGCACAGAACCCAGCACTCTATCCTAGTGTAATTGCATCAAGGATAGCAAGTGCATTGGAAAGAGGAATTCATTTCAGGCGTGCAGCAAACATGGCGCTCAAGCAAATAATGGAAGCAGGAGCACTAGGTGCAGAAATTACGATAAGTGGAAAGCTTGTAAGCGAGCGATCAAGATTTGAGAAATTCAGATTCGGAATAATACCAAAGTCTGGCCAGCCTGCGCATGAATATGTAAAGAAGGCTGTGATGCATGTACTTTTGAAACCGGGTATATTCGGAGTTAAAGTTAAGATACTTCCACCAGTAGAGCTTCCAGATGATAAATTGAGAAAAGTCATGCAACTCGCTAGGGAGAAACTTACAGGAAAAGCAGAGGAAGTCAAGCAATGAAGTTAAAGGAATTAAGGAAACTTAGCAAGGAAGAGCGAGAAAAAAGGCTAGCTGAATTGCGGCTTGAGCTCATTCGCGTTAGATCTCAGTTCGTTGCTGGCAAGCCTCCTAAGAATGTGAAACAAATAAGGAATATTAGGAAGGAAATAGCAAGGATTTTAACACTAAATAGAGAGGAAGAACTGAGGAAGAATGAGGCTGAAAAAGGAAAATCTAATAGCTCATGAGCTCATGGGGCTAGAGGTCATAGTCATGAATAAAGAAGGAATTGAGCTTCAGCATGGTATTGTTTACAATGAAACGAAGGAAACTTTATCGATCAAGTCAGATAAAATAAGGACATACTTGAAGAGAAGCAATGATTTCATTTTTATGATCGACGACGAAAAGATCAAAATCAATGGCGAATATCTCGTTGCTAGGCCTGAAGAAAGGGTGAAGAAAATATGAGCGAAAAGGGAAGAGTTATATTTGGCATAGAAGCTCCTGCAAAATCCTGTGATGATATCAATTGTCCTTTCCATGGCAATTTATCTGTTCGTGGAAGATTGGATAGCGGTGTAGTGATCAAGCTAAAAGCAATGAAGACTGCTGTTGTAGAAAAGGAATACCTAGTTTTCATAAGGAAGTATCAGAGGTATGAGAGGCGTAGGAGCAAATATCATGTGCATGTTCCAAGTTGTATTAAAGTTAAGGAGGGCGACAAAGTGATCTTCGGTGAATGTAGACCATTGGCTAAGACTGTTTCATCTGTAATCCTCAAGGTATTATGAAAAGCTTATATCTAGAATGCAAATATTATAAAGATACGCATCATGGCTAAGAGAGGAGGAAAAGCTACAGTTGCAACCTTTAAGATTGGTCTTAGCAGGGGTATCCCTGTTAGCGCCATCGTTGATTGTGCTGATAACTCAGGTGTTTTACAAGGAAAAGTCATCGGTGTTTTTGGTCTCAGAACTAGGAAGAGGAGGATACCAACAGCTGCTGTTGGAGATATGATAAAGATTTCTGTATACAAGGGTAAAGCTGAGCTCAAGGATCAACTCATGAACGCAGTTGTTATAAGGCAGAAAAAGCCTTATAGGAGGCAGGATGGTTCTTGGATTGCTTTTGAGGATAATGCTGTTGTGATCTTGACGCCTGAAGGTGATATTAAAGGTACTGAGATCTATGGCCCTGTTGCAAAAGAAGCTGCAGAGCGCTGGCCAAAAATTGCAGGTCTTGCTTCTTTAGTGGTTTAGATGAGCTCAAAACCCTCAACACAGAGGAGACTTCTTTATAAGTCCTTTACTACAAAGGATTACTCGAGATTACTTAAAGTCCATCTCGATAAGGAGCTTAGAGAGAAGTACAAGCGGAGATCTTTAAGGGTTAGAAAGGGCGATGTTGTGCGTGTATTGAGGGGTGCATATAAAGGTTACGAGGGTAAGGTTGCGAGAGTTGAGCCTAAGAGAGGGTATGTATACATTGAAGGGCTTACCAGAAAAACTATGCGCGGAAGGCCAGTCATGATTCCCATCCATGCATCGAAGCTCTTGCTTGTGAAGCTAGATTTGAGTGATAAATTAAGGGTTCAAAAACTCGAAGAGAAGATTAAGGCATGAGTCCACATATTAAACGTCTCGCAGCTCCTGATTTCTGGCCTATATTGAAAAAGAAAAATAAATGGGCTGTAAGTCCTTCTCCAGGTCCGCACGCTATTGAATACAGCATTCCCTTAGCTGTGATTTTAAGAGAGATCCTAGGCTATGCTTCAAATCTAAAGGAAGTGAAAATAATACTGAGCAAAAAATATGTGAAGCGTGATGGAAAAACCATAACGGATTATAAGTTTCCTTTAGGTTTCATGGATACACTAGAGCTCGCCAAGGATCAGTTTGCTTATCGACTATTACCTTATAAAGGTAAGCCACTAGTATGTGCAAAAATACCAAAGGAAGAGGCATCATTGAAGATATGTAAGGTTATCGGTAAGCGGACGATAAATGGAGGGAAAATACAGTTAAATCTCCATGATGGAAGGAATACTATCTTTGATGCACAGGATAAAGATAAGGTCCATATCAATGACAGTTTACTGATAACTCTTCCTGATCAAGAGATCAAAGACGTTTTGAAGTTTCAGGAAGGTAATTTCTGTCTCATTTATAGAGGTGTGAATGCTGGCTCATACGGAATCTTGAGGAAGATAAACCTTGTCGTACCTAAGAAGAATAGTATCATAGAAATTGAAGATGATAAAGGGAATGTCGTTAGGACGAATATAAATTATGCCATTCCTATAGGTTATGAAAAGCCCTTGATCAAGTTAATACAAAATGATGAAGATTATGTAATTCCTGCTATTTATAAGAAAATATACATGAGGGGTTACCATGGAGAGTAAGATTAATCCTATGAGGGAAATAAGGGTTGCTTCTGTAGTGCTTAATATGTCAGTTGGTTCATCTGAATCCAAGCTTGAGGGCGCATTAAAGGTATTGGAGAAACTCTCAGGTCAAACTCCAAGCCTTAGAAGAGCAAAGAAGTCAATAAAGGAATTTAAAATAAGAAAGGGAGAACCTATTGCATGCATGGTTACGCTACGTGGTAAAAAAGCAGTTGAATTACTTGACAGGTTGCTGGAATCTGTGAATAGAAAGATAAAAGCCAGTTCCTTTACAGATATGGGGAATTTCAGCTTTGGAATAAAGGAATACATCGATATTCCTGGCATGTCTTATGATCCTTCAATAGGAATTCTTGGAATGGATGTTTGCGTTAATTTAGCTAGGCCTGGAATGCGAGTTCAGCATAGAAGGGTTAAGGCATCTAGCGTTGGAAAGGATCAAAGGGTTACAAAGCAGGAAGCTATTGAATTCATGAAGGAGAAATTCAAGGTTGAAATCATATGAAGAATCCAAAACCTAAAGAGAGGAAATTCGGAAAGATAACTCATAGATGCAAGCGTTGTGGTACAACAGATGGCGTAATAAGGAAATATGGCTTAATGTACTGCAGGAGATGCTTTAGGGAGGTAGCTCCTCTAATGGGCTTCAAGAAGTATGAATAAAGCTTATATATTCTGAGATAACACTATCTTACATTCAAGGTCGTCATGAACTTGCTCGCTAATACCTTAAGTGCGATGAAAAATGCTGAGATGAGGAATAAGAAGGAGTGTATAGTAGCTCCTGCGTCGAAATTCGTTGGATCAGTGCTCAAAACTATTCAAAAGCACGCATATATAGGCGAGTTTGAGCTCATAGATGATGGAAGGGGAGGAAAGTTCAGGATTCAACTACTTGGTAGGATTAACAATTGCGGTGTTATAAGACCTAGGTTAGGTGTGAGTTATACAGAGCTTGTAAAGTATGAGAGCAAATTCCTTCCCAACAGAGATCTGGGCATTTTAATTCTTTCCACATCTAAGGGCATCATGACAAGCCGGGAATGTATGGAAAATAGAATTGGAGGGGTGTTGCTCTGCTATGTCTATTAGTGAGACCGTTGTTTTGAATAAGGAGGAAATAGAGATTCCTGAAAATGTTGAAGTCAATGTGAGCCCAGATTATTTCGTAGAAATAAAGGGTAAGTTGGGTAAGATAGTGAAGGATCTAAGTCCGCATAGACTGAAGATATCCAAGAACAAGTATAGGATATATAAGGATGGGAACAAAGTCGTTGTAGAAACGATGATCAAGGGAAAGCGTGGTGTAGCGTTGCTATATACATTGGTCTCAAAGATAAGGGCAGCGATAAAAGGCGTGAATGAGGGCTATACTTACAAGCTGAAGATAATTTATTCACATTTCCCAGTGACTGTCAAAGTAAAAGGAAAAGAGGTTTATATAGAGAATTTCATCGGAGAACGTTCACCGAGAAAGGCACGCATAATAGGCGAATATACAAAGGTCGAGGTCAAGGGTGAAGATATCGAAGTTACTGGCATAGATAAAGATGATGTAAGCCAAACCGCAGCAAATATTCAGCAAGCTACTAAAATAAAGAAGAGGGATCCTAGGAAATTTCTAGACGGAATATATATCTATTACAGGAGTAAGTGAAATGGACAAAAAGAATTTAAAAAGGGCTTTAGAGATAAGAGAGGTTCAGAAACATAAAATGCCTGATTTCGTGAGAGCCGATTCTTGGAAGGTAAAGCGGCTTGAAAATTCAGGATGGAGGCGTCCTAAGGGTTTGGATACAAAAATGCGCATTCAGCGAAAAGGATGGCCTCCAGTTGTTAAGATAGGTTATAGAAAGATAAAAATTGCGAGGGATTTGCATCCTTCAGGACTTAAAGAGGTTTTAGTTCATAATGTAAAGGAGCTTCAAGCTTTGGATCCTGAAATACATATTGTAAGAATTGCCTCCACAGTTGGTAGGAAGAAGCGGGTTGAGATAATAGATGAAGCTACTAAAATGGGATTGAAGATCGCCAATCCTAGGATATGAGCTTGAAATATATTCGTGAACTCGCATCTAAGATAACTGGTGCAGGTGAATCTAGGATATACATCGATCCAGAATATTACGATAGACTTTCAACTGTAATATCAAGACAGGAGGTCAAGAAATTGATTGAGGATGGAATAATAAAAGTGAAGCCAAAGAAGGGCCAGGTATGGAAGGAGGAAAAAATAAGGAAGAGAAGACAGAGGAGAGGTCCTGGGAGCAAAAAAGGCAAGCGCTCAAAAGTTAGAAAGGAAGAATATGTTCTCAGAGTTAGAGGACTAAGACGTTTTCTTAGGCAATTATATGATAAAGGTGCTATGGATTCCCAGACGTACAGAACTCTAAGGTTATTGATCAAGTCAGGAACAATAAGGAGTAAAGCTAGGATAAAGAGCTATCTAGAGCAATTGAAGCAGAGGTCTTCTTAATATGCCATATAGATTGAAGTTCAGGCGCAGGAGAGAGAACAAGACTGATTATAATAAGAGGAAAGTATTCATAACATCTGGCAAAATAAGGTTCTGTGTGAGGAAATCAAACAAATATCTAAGAGTTCAGTTAATAAAGCCAAGCATAAAAGGCGATTTGACCTTACTCTCTATAAGCTCAAAGGAGCTTAAGAAATTCGGCTGGCCTTTTTCTTGCAAGAACTTGCCTGCTAGCTATTTGTTGGGCTATCTTGCAGGATTGAAGGCTATCAAGAAAGGCATAGAAGAAGCAGTTCTCGATCTTGGTTTGTATACTCCAACTAAGGGTAATAGAATCTTCGCTGTCTTAAAGGGCGCTTTAGATGCAGGAATGAAAATACCTGTAAGCGAGGAAATATTACCGTCTGAAGAAAGGATAAAGGGATTGCATATTAAGGAGTATTTCGAGAAGCTAAAGGAAAGCGGTGAGCATGAAAAAAGATTCAGTGGCTATTTGAAGAATAATGTCAATATTGAAGAATTGGAAGTTAATTTCGAAAAGGTTAAATCCCTGATCAATGAAAAAGTAGGTGCTAAACATGGCTCAGGTTGAAAGTTGGAAGCCAAGGACTAAGCTTGGAATGTTAGTAAGCGAGGGAAAGATATCTTCTATCGATGAAATTTTCCAAAACAATTATAAAATTCAGGAACCTGAGATTGTCGACATGCTAATCCCCAACCTCAAGGCTCAGGTTCTTTATTCAATGATAGTTCAGAAGCAAACAGCAGCAGGTGAGCTAACTAGATTTAAATCGTTAGTCGTTGTAGGTGATGGAAATGGTCACATAGGAATAGGTGTTGGAAAATCTAAGCAAACTCGTATAGCTATAGATAAAGCCACAATTCAGGCTAAGCTGAATTTGATACCTGTTCCAAGGGGTTGTGGAAGTTGGGAGTGTTCATGTGGAAGGCCGCATAGTATACCACATAGAGCTATAGGTAAGTGTGGCTCCGTGACCGTTGAACTCAAGCCTGGTCCTTACGGTCTTGGTCTTGTTGTTGGTGAATTTGTGAAGCCCATATTCACGCTTGCTGGCATTTCAGATGTTTGGTCTTTCTCTAGGGGTAATACAAGCAATAGGGTTAATTTCGCTTTCGCAGTTTATGAAGCCTTTAAAAACATATACAAGCTAAATATCTTTTAACATGGCGCTTTTGGCAATCGTAAGGATAAGGAGTTTAATTGATAGAAATCCTGATGTAAGAAAAGTTGTAGATTTATTGAGATTGAGGAAAAATAATGTATGCGTTCTATATCCTGATAGCGAAGATATTAAAGGCATGCTAAAGATTGCTTCACAGGTCATAACGTATGGAGAAATTGATAAAGAAACTCTTGTTGAACTTCTCAAGAAAAGAGCTAGAGTTCGAGGTGATAAACCAATTGATGAATCAATTCTTAAGAAATATGGATATGATAGCTTCGAGGCTCTTGCTGAGGAAATATTGAAAACAGCTAAAATACCTACCTTTATTAAACCTTTCTTTAGGCTTCAGCCACCTAAAAAAGGCTTTAAGAATTCGACAAAGAAATTTTTTGAGAGCCATGGAGAGCTGGGATACAGAGGAAAAGCAATCAACGATCTAATCCTTCGCATGCTTTAGCGATAAGATTTTATTTAGAAAGTTAGATAAAAGGTATAGCTCTCATGGTCATAAGAAGAAAAAAATCTTCGAGGAAAAGGAGGGGATATCGAGTTCATGGCTATGGCAGAACAGGTCAGCATAGAGGAAGTGGTCAAAAAGGAGGCTATGGAAAGGCTGGTAGGAAGTCTGGAAAGCATAAGTTCAGTTGGATTTTAAGATATGAACCTGATTATTTCGGTAAATATGGCTTTAGGAGGCCTAATAAGAAAGAATTCAGGGAGATAAGTCTTCTAGAGATTTCTCAGCTTTCCGATAAGTGGATTAAGGAAGGGCTAGCAAGCTATAAAGACGGCTTCATCGAAATAGATCTAAGCAAATTAGGATATAATAAAGTGGTCGCTGGAGGCGTTCTAAAAGGTAAGTTCATTATAAAGGCCGAATCTTTTAGCGAGGCAGCGATGGAGAAGATCAAGGCCAGCGGTAGCATGGCAATAGCCCAAAATGTCAGCACTTAATTCTTTAAGACCGATCTTAAGATATCTGCCTGAAATACCCAAAGCTAGGAGGCCTGTAAGCTTTAGAGAAAAGGCTGCATGGACCATTGTTGTATTGACGATCTATATCGTATTCACACAAATCCCTCTATACCCTCTTTCAAGCGTTTCTCAATCTGTTCAAACACCTGCGCTTTTCTCCATAATTTTTGCAACACGATTTGGCACGCTTGCACAACTTGGTGTAGGGCCTATAGTAACTGCTGGGCTAATTATGCAATTGCTTGTAGGTTCGAAGATAATTAACCTAGATTTAACAGATAAAAGTCAAAGAGCGCTCTTTACAGGCACACAAAAATTTCTAGCAATAATATTTACCATTCTAGAAGCAAGCGTTTTTGTTTCAAGCGGCCTACTTCCTGCAGGAAGTTTGGGTAATGCGATCTTGATAGTACTCCAGCTTCTAGGTGTAGGTATACTCATAATACTTTTTGATGAAATACTCCAAAAGGGCTGGGGCTTCGGTAGCGCAGTAAGTCTTTTCATATTGGCTGGTATAACATTGCAAATCTCCGTAGAGCTTTTCAGCCCAGCCTTCGCCAATGGTAGCTATGCAGGCATACTTCCCGAGGCTATTTATGTCTTAAGCGGAGGCGGGAGCATGAGCGATTTCCTTTTTGGAAATCCCAATTTGGCAAGATCTTCTTCACTCATTGGTTTAATAGCTATGATAATAACGTTAATAGTTGTAGTTTATTTACAACAGGTAAAGATTGAAATACCAGTTACCTATCCTAAATATGGCGGAGTAAGAGCAAAGATACCCCTTCAACTTATCTACGTCTCGAACGTACCTGTGATACTTGCTGGAGCATTAGCTGCAAATCTTCAATTCTTTTCCCAAATAGCTTGGAATAACTACAACAGAGCAAACAGCGATCCATTATGGAATGCAATAGCTCAATTCAATGTGATTAACAATCAAGCAGTACCTAGCGGCGGTTTAATTTACTATCTCACAGCTCCTCGAGGGCTAAATGCTGCAATACATGATCCCTTGCATGCGCTGATATACATCATAATTTTCTGCTTGCTGTGTGTTTTATTTGCTCTTGCATGGGTTGAAACCTCTGGCATGAGTGCTGAAGAGCAGGCGAAGAGGTTGGTTAGATCAGGTATTCAAGTCCCTGGTTTTAGAAATAGCGAAGTAGTTCTTGCTACACTTTTGAAAAGATATACGAAAACTCTCACATGGTTCAGCGGCCTATTGGTTGGCCTTATTGCTTCAGTTTCTGATACTGTAGGGATAATAGGGACAGGCATAGGTATACTTTTATCAGTAGGTATAGTATATCAATTCTACATGATATTAGCAAGAGAGAGAATAGAGGAAGAATTCCCATCAATAGCAAGATTATTGGAGGTGACATAATGGACTTATTTATCGTCCTTTACCATTTGAGCCTTCTCTTAGCGCTTTCCCTCGTTCCAGCTTTACTCTCAGCAGGCCTCAATAGATTCCTCATTTCAAGATACTTTGGTATTGATAGATATAGGAGGATAATGCGCGAGATAAGGGAATTCGATTCACAATTATTGCAGGCTACGCGAAATAAAGATAATGCTAAAATAGAGAAACTTCAAGCTAAAAGGCCTTATATAGATAAGATGCGTTCGCAAACCTTCAAAGTTACGATGATCTCTACAATGGTCATGCTTCTATTTTATTATCTGTTTTTCATTTACATCTTCACAATGCTTCTTACGGAAGCAATACCTATTTACTTCCCTCTCATCTCAGCTGATTTCTTTATACCGCCTTATTACTGGTATATCATTTGTCTCTTCTTTGTAAGTTTATTAATAAATAGGAAATTAGGAATATACTACTGAAATGCCGAGGCCTTCGCTTAGAAATGAGAAGAGACATGTATTGAAAGCTCCTTCAGGAAGGATTGTAATACATTATGAAAAGGAAAAACGCAACAGAGATAAATGCGCTTTATGTAAGAGTGAACTGAGAGGCGTATATCATGGTTTTGGAAGTATGTCAAAGACATCTAGGATAGTAAAAAGAGCATATGGCGGTTATCTTTGTCATAAATGTCTTCAAAAAATCATTGAAGAAAGGGTTATTTCCCAGCTAAGGCTTTGATAGTATTAGCGCTCAGCGGGCCTGCAGGCTCAGGAAAGACTTCAATTGGAAAAGAGATTGCTGGACACTTCAATCTTAGATTCGTATCTATAGGTACGCTTTTTAGACAGCTTGCTTCAGAGCTCAACATGGATCTTAGAGAATTTCATATACTTGCTGAAAAGGATTATAAATACGATTTACTTGTAGATTCAAGAGCGATCGAAGAAGCTAAAAAAGGCAATGTGCTCGTAGAGGGTCATCTTGCATGCTGGATATTGAAGGACATCGCTGATCTAAGGATATACCTATCTGCTCCTTTAGAAGAGAGGGCTAGAAGGGTAGCAGAACGCGATAATATGAGCATTGAAAAGGCATTGGAAGACGTTAAGAAGAGAGAGGAGAGTAATAAGAAGAGGTATAAGCAAATCTATGGTATTAACATTGAGGATTTATCCATAATGGATATCATCATCAATACTTCGAAGTTCTCTAAAGAAAAGGTAACTGAAATACTTATATCTATAGTTGAAGCTTATCTTTCTAATAGAAATGCCTCCAATAATATCGATAGGTAGATTGGCTGTAAAATTGAGGGGAAGAGATGCAGGGAGAAAATGTGTACTAGTGGGTATAATAGATAAGAATTTCGTCCTCGTAACAGGACCAAAAAGGCTTACAGGCGTAAGGAGGAGGAAAGTAAACATAGATCATTTACTTCTTTTGCCACAACAGATAAAAATTTCAAAGAATGCTTCTGACGATGAGGTGATCAAGGCTCTTGAGGAAGCGAATCTTCTAGATTTCATGAAAGAAGGTTTTTCATGAGTCAAAGACAAATACTTTACAAAAAAGATAGCAAGATTAGATTAAAACTCAGTCCATTTCCTTTTGTGAATAGGAAGATTGAGGAACACATGAACTATTCTTTCGCTTTGCTCGATAAGCCAAGAGGTCCTACGAGTCATGAAGTTGCAGCTTGGATAAAGAAAGAATTCAATATCCCTGTAACCCACAGCGGGACCCTAGAGATTGACGGGGAGATCCCGCTGTTTCAGGGCTATTACTAATTCTCTTTGGTAGATCTAGGAAGCTTGGTAGCGCATTAGCTAGATTCGATAAGACTTATGTGTGCGAAATGCAGTTGCATGAAGAAGTTAGCGAGGAAAGGCTAAAGGAGACCATAAAGCTATTCGTAGGTAAAATATATCAAAAGCCTCCTCTAAGATCTGCGGTGAAAAAAGCTCCGAGAATAAGGAAGATATATTCCATCGATATCCTCGATATAAAAGGGAGAAATGTGTTGATGGAAGTTAGATGTGAAGCTGGCACTTACGTGAGGAAGCTTTGCTTTGATATTGGAGAAGTTCTAGGTTCTGGTGCACATATGACAGAGCTAAGGAGGACAGCAATCGCTTTTCTGAAAGAAGATTATGAATATCTCGCTACCTTACATGAACTCTTCGGTGCATATAGATATTGGAAGAAATATGGAGATGAGCGTTATTTGCGATTTTATCTCAGACCAATTGAAGAACTCCTTTTCTTCCTCCCAAAAGTTTTCATAAAGGAAACCGCATTGTTCTCAGTTACACATGGTTCTTTCGTCGCAGTTCCAGCAATTGTTGGTGTTACATCAGATTTGAAGCCTAAGCAGCTTGTTGGCGTCTATAATCTGAATAACGAAATCATCGCTCTTGGAAGAGCTGAAATGGATGCAAAGACTGCGATAGAAAGCGAAAAAGGTATTGTCTTAAAGATAGACAAAGTACTTCGTGTTTATGAAAGAGAGGAACAATAGCGCCGGGAGTGGGATTTGAACCCACGAGGGCAAAAGCCCACAGGCTCTCCAGGCCTGCGCCTTACCTGGCTAGGCTATCCCGGCAATGGCTAAAAGATTTTAAAGGCAGCAGACTAATAAATTTACTATAATGTCTCAAAATTTCAGATATGTAGTAAGGATATCGAATACTGATTTAAATGGTGAAGATCAGCTATTTTATGCATTGCAGAAAATCAAGGGAATAGGCATCAATACTTCTCTTGCTATTTGCAGGCTAGCCGGTTTCAATCCTTATACGAAATTAGGTTCATTGAGCAATGAAGATGTTAAGAAAATAGAATACTTAGTTAAGAATCTCCACGAGAAGGTTCCTGCTTGGTTTGCGAACTATAAAAAAGAGCGCTTCACAGGCAAGAATCTCCATGTCATTGAATCTGATCTCGTCTTGAAAGCTAGGGAAGATATTGAATTCCAGAAATCTTTGAAGAGCTGGAAGGGCTTGAGGCATGCAGCAGGTTTAAAGGTTAGAGGCCAGTCAACGAGGACCACAGGTAGGACTGGTTTAACTATTGGAGTAACTAAGAAGGCTGAGTGAAATGAGGCGCTTTAGGAAGACTTGGGAGGGTCCAAGGCATCCTTGGAGGAAGGAAGCTTTAATAGCTGAGATAGATCTCATAGGTCGCTATGGCTTAAAGAACAAGCGGGAGTTATGGAAGATGAGAACTGTTTTGAGAAACATCAGGAAAAGGGCTAGGGCTTTGCTGGCTTTATCTCAGGCTGAAAGGGAGCAAGAAGAATCCAAGCTCAAGAAGCTCTTAGTGAGATATGGGCTAATTGATGAGAATGCTGATGTTAGCGCTATTTTATCGCTTACGATTGAAGATATCCTTAAGAGGAGGTTACAGACAATACTCTACGAAAAGAAGTTGGCTAGTAGCATATATCATGCAAGGCAACTCATAACACATAAGAAGGTCATGGTGGGTAATTTAATAGTATCCAGCCCCAGTTATCTCGTTAAGAAGGAAGAAGAGGAGAACATAAAGATAATATGAGCGAAAAAGAGAAGCTTTGGGGCATAGCACATATTTATTCCTCAAGGAACAATACGCTGATTTATATTACAGATTTATCAGGTGCTCATCTCGTTACTTGGAAGTCAGCTGGCACAGTTGTGAAAGCTGATAGGGAAAAGAAAACTCCTTATGCTGCAATGATGGCCGCCTTTAAGGCAGCAGAGGAAGCTATAAGTAAAGGAATTGGAGGCGTGCATATAAAAGTTCGTGCTCCTGGAGGACATGGTCAAAAAACACCTGGCTCTGGTGCCAATGCAGCGATAAGGGCTCTAGCAAGGGCTGGACTTATGATAGGAAGGATTGAAGACGTCACACCTTTACCTCATGACACGACAAGAAAACCGGGTGGAAGAAGGGGAAGGAGAGTATAGGATAGTTATACTCGGAGGTTCTTTTTCACAGCTTCATAAAGGTCATTTAGCATTGTTGAAAGAAGCTTTGAACATTTCTAAAAAAATAAGAATAGGCCTAGTTTCTAAGCCTAGTAGTAAAGTGTTAAATGAATTGATCGAAGATTATGAAACTAGGTATAGAAATTTGAAAAATGCTATTCTAGAGCTTTCCCCAAATGCTGAATTAGAAATTTTCCCCATAAGCGATCCATATGGGCCTTCTATAGCGCAAGCCGATCTTACAGATATAATATGCACAGAAGAAACTCTTCCCAGAGCTGTTGAGATCAATGAGATAAGGAAGAAGAAAGGTTTAAGGCCACTAAAGATCCATTTCATCGAGCTTGAACTTGCAGAGGATGGCAGGCCGATAAGAAGTACGAGGATAAGACTTGGAGAAATAGACAGGCATGGGAAGTTGGTTTCTAAAACTTTAGAAGTCATTTATGATGAATAAGCTCCAGCTATACGAAAGGGAATTCAAGTTATTGTCAAGAGCACTCGATGGCTATGTTGAAGCTAGTTCTCTTTCAAGGGATTTGGGAATTCCGTACACAACACTTTCAAGTTGGATTGAAGAGCTTAAGTACAAAGGGTATGTGCAAATTCGTGAAGAAATCTACAATAGAGCCAGATTGACTGAGGAGGGTAAAAAATATGCTAAAAGTGGTCTCCCTGAATTCATACTTGCTTTGATTTTAAAACAGGAAGGTCCTAAAAGTCTTGAAGAACTTAAAAGCAGTTTCAATGAGAAGGAGTTAGATGTCGCGATAATGCATGGGCTAAGAAAGCGTTTCTTCGAGTATTTTCAGGGTAAACTTAGATTTCTTGAAATGAAGCATGATGAAGAGGAAACTCTCATAAAGGAAATTGCCTCAAAAGGTGAGCTCATATTGAAGGATCTTAATCAAGCTATGAAGATTTTGAGGAGAAGAGGTCTACTTGAGATCGATGAGGTAAAAGTTTTGAGCTTTAAAGCTACCGATCAAATCGCAGCAATGATTAAGGAAGGCAAATATGATATAATTCCAGAAATATCTAAGCTAACAAGCGAAGACATAATATCTAAGCGCTGGCTGCAATATCCAATAAAAGCCTACAATTTGGAGGCGATGCCTCCAGTACAGTATTTCGGTAGAACACAGGTTTACATGCGTTTCCTAGAAGAAGTGAAGAAGATATTGCTAGAGATGGGTTTCGAGGAGGCTGATTGGGACTATATAATGCCTGAACTATGGAATTTCGATGCACTTTTCGTTCCACAGGATCACCCTGCAAGGGATGTACAAGATACTTTTAGAGTTGCACTAGATCCATTAAATATAGAGGAAGATTTCGCAGCTAAAGTAAAGGAAATGCATGAGAGCGCATACAAATCCAGCTTGGGCTGGGATTACAAATGGAGCGCAGAAATTGCGAAGAGGCTTGTGCTAAGAACGCATACTACGCCTGTTTCAATAAGATATGTATATATTAATAAAGATAAGGAAGCCAAAGTTTTCTGTATTTCAAGAAACTTCAGGAGAGACCTTCCTGATAGGACTCACTTCATAGAATTCTATCAATGCGAGGGAATCATGGTAGGTAAACAATTGAATTTTTCAAATCTCCTTTATTTCCTTAGAGAATTCGCTAATAGGTTGGGATTGGAAAAAGTCAAATTCAAGCCCAGTTACTTTCCTTTCACTGAGCCAAGTGTTGAGGGGGCTGTCTATCATAGCAAGTTAGGCTGGGTAGAAGCTTTACCTGGAGGAATGTTTAGGCCGGAGATGCTCAGAGCCTTGGGAGTTGAATCTAAGGTACTTGCATGGGGGATAGGCATTGATAGACTAGCAATGGCATATCTAGGAATAGATGATATTAGAGATCTTTTCTCCAAAGACCTGAATTATCTTAGAAATGCGAGGCTGATATAATGCCGACAATACTCTTGGATAGGAAGAGAATTAATAAAGCATTGAACAAGGAGCTCAGCTTAGAAGAGCTGGAGAAACTTCTCGAATATATTAAGTGTGAAATAAAGGAGCAAAACGAGGATGAGCTATTGTGTGAAATAACGACTGATAGAGCTGATTGTTTCTCGACTGAAGGCATAATAAGAGCGCTAAAAGGCGTCCTTGGCATAGAGAAAGGTCTAGTAAACTTGAACTTTTTTGAAGATGATATTGAGCTCCATGTAGATGAGAGTGTAAAAAATATTAGACCTTATGTAGCAATGGCTACTGTTAGGGGTTTAAAGTTGGATCCTAGGGCATTGGAGAGCATCATTCGATTCCAAGAAGTTCTTCATGAAACATTGGGAAGGAATAGGAGGAAGGCTTCGATAGGTCTTTACGATCTTTCTAAGCTGGATAAAAAGATCTTTTTCAAGAACATGGATTTGGAGAAAATAAAGTTCATTCCTTTGGAGAAAAATGAAATTTTGGATGGCTATAGAATTCTTTCAGAGACTGAAAAAGGGAAGCAATACAGGCATTTGGTAGGCCAAAGCTCTGCACCTGTTTTAGTTGATAATAACGGAACATTCTTGAGCATGGCCCCGATTATAAATTCTCAGGATGCAAAAGTTACAACTAAAACTACAGATATTTTAATCGATTCTACAGGCTTTGATTTGAATTTCATCACTTCGATCGTTGGGCTCATGGCATATGCGCTTAGCTTTTATGGAGGAAAGGTAGGACTAGTTAAACATTTCTATCCTAACTCAAGTTTTTTGCTGCGCTTCAACAATAGAACCTTTGAGCTCAGCAAGCGTTATGCAGAAGAAATTTTGGGCTTCGAGCTTTTGGAGGACGAATTTCAAGATTTTCTTCTTAGAGCCAGATATGGGTTTAATGTTTATGGTTCAAAATATGAAATAACAGTTCCATTTTATAGAGTTGATGTATTAGGCCCAATTGACATCGTTGAAGATATCGCTATCATCAAGGGTTATGAAAACATTGAGCCTAGAAGGCCTCCATTGGAAACGAAGTCAAGATTAAGCGAGAAAAGCTTGCTTGGCAGCATTGTTAGAGAGGTATTCAATGGTCTAGGTTTTCAGGAAATAGTCAATTACATGGTCACGAATAGCATACTACAGTCTGAGCGTGTTGGTTTGGATCCAAAGGAAATAGGACTTATTTACATATCCAACCCAATAAGTAAGGAATATGATTGCATGCGTGCCAATCTCTTTCCTGGTATTCTGGAATTTTTGCAATACAATCGCAGCAATGCTTATCCACAAAAAATCTATGAATTAGGTGATGTATTGAGATTTCAAGGCAATAGGATCATCACTGACTTTCGCTTAGCTAGTGCGATTATCTACAACAGCGCAAGCTTTGAGGATATGCATAGTTGCATATATGCATTCTTCAAAGCAATTGGCCTAGATTTCAATCTCAAAGAAAATGAACTTCCATTTTTACTCAAGGGTAGAAGGGCTGATATCCTAGTCAAGAATGAAAAAATTGGCTGGATAGGTGAGCTTAATCCAAATATTTCAGAATACTTTTCATTATATCAGCCAATCGTTGCCTTTGAGCTTAGTCTCAGCGAAATAATTAAATTTAAGTTTCCTTCAAGGTAAATAAAACTGGGAGTGCATCCTTATTGAGAGAGCTATAACGAATGGGTAGTTACCCGTGATGAGTTATAGTGTTGTTAATAAGGATCAGGATGCACTCCCACTGGTTAATTTAATATGCTTCTTTATCTATTTTAGAAAGAGTGATGCTCAAATGGGTGGTCCTCCAGTTAATGCTAAATACATATTGGTCGCTAGATTTGAGGTTGATGGTGTAGTAGAGAAATCAGACATAATAGGTGCGCTTTTCGGACAAACAGAGGGTTTGCTCGGAGATGAACTAGAGCTCAGAGAGTTGCAAAAAATCGGTAAGGTTGGAAGAATTGACGTAGAATATGAAATAAAGGGCGGAAAAACTGTTGGCACAATAATTGTACCTACGAATTTAGATAAACCAGAAGTTGCTTTAATAGCTGCAGCCATAGAAACTGTAGATAAAGTAGGGCCAAATAGCTCAAAGATAGAAATCAAGGAGATAAGGGATGCTAGAGAAGAGAAAAGGGCAAGGATTCTCGAAAGGGCCAAGGAAATCTTAGCTAAGTGGAGGGAAAGTAAGAATGTAGAGTCATCGGATTTGATAAAAGCATTGACGGAAGCTGTGAAAGTATCTCAAATAATAAGCTACGGTCCTGATAAGCTACCTGCTGGCCCTGATATAGACGATGCTCAGGAAATAATCATCGTAGAAGGACGTGCTGATGTGGTGAATCTATTGAAGCATGGGTATAGAAATGTTATAGCGCTCGATGGCTCCAAGATCCCTCCTACTATTGTCAATTTATCCAAGAACAAGAAAACAATAGCCTTTCTAGATGGCGATAGAGCAGGTGACTTAATTTTGAAGGAGCTTATAAATGTAGCGAAGATAGATTACATAGCTCGAGCCCCTTATGGGAAGGAAGTGGAGCAACTCAGCGGAAAAGAAATCGCTGCTGCTCTTAGCGATAAAAGGCCTTTAAGCGAATATCTTACAGGTTTAAAGCAAGAGCAAAAGATACCAAAGATACAACAAGTAAGCGAGCTGGTCAAATCACTTGTCGGAACGATGGAAGCTTTGATCCTAGATGCTGACTATAAGATCATTGAAAGAATTCCTTTAAAAGACGTAATAGATAAGATATCCCAGATTGAATCCTTCAATGCCCTAATGATAGATGGTATAATAACACAAAGGCTAATAGATCTCTGCAAAGAAAAGAAGGTAAGCGCAATATATGGCTACAAGATAGGGAACGTCACAAACATTCCACAGGAAATATCGATATATTTATTTGATGAGCAAGGCACGATTAAAAAGTATGAAGTTAATCCTCAATGAAGAAGAGGCTAAGATAACTGTTCAAAGTGAAGATGATCTATTCTATTTATATTTATTGATAGAAGAGGGAGATGAAATCTATGGCTGGACTTATAGGAATAGGAAAATCTATGGAAGAGAAGGGAAAGCAGAAAGGGGTGAAAAGGAGCGCGTATATTTGGGCATACGCGTAGAGAAATCATATTTCCATCCAAGCCTAAGCGGTTTGAAGATAATAGGTTCTCTCATTTATAGACCTGAAGATTTTGAAGCGAGCGGTTATCACTCATTTCTTATCAATATAGGAGATACTATAAATTTGAAGAAGTCAAACTGGAATTCAGCGCTTGTTCAATCTGTGCTCAAGGAAATAAAGGAATCCTATCCCAAATCTCTCATAGTAGCGCTGGATTATGGGAGCTTTGCAATCGCTGCACTTTATAATCAGCGTTTCGATATAATCTATTCCGAGGAAAAAAGTGTAGGAGGTAAAAGGGAGAAAATAAAAAGGGATGAGATGCTCGAAGAATTCTTGAAAAATTGCACCAAAAATACTAGAGAGGCCATCATGAAGGTCAATCCTGAACTGGTAATTTTTTACGGGCCTTCAAGCATAAAGGATATGGTATATGAGGAGGTTAAAAGATCTGAGAAAAACATCTTTAGAGTCAATGGTTCCATTGGAGGCGTGGAGGGCATATATGAGGCTTTAAGAAACGAGGAAGTACTGAAAATCCTAAGCTTATTCGGTCATGAGGAAGAATCATTTACTTTAGAGAGCGTTTTGAGCAACTCAGAAAAGATAGCTTTCGGAATTGAGGAGGTGAAATCTGCAGCATCTTTAAGAGCAGTTGATAAGCTATTCATCTCCACTAAACTAATTAAGAATGTAACAAAGGAGAAACTAGAGGAAATAAGGAAGATAGCTGAAGAAGTCAAATTATATGGAGGATCTATAAAGATCATCGCTGAAGAAAGTGAGGCAGGAAAGACCTTGGATAAAATGGGCAACATAATTGCTTTGCTTAGATTTAATCTCTATAGCTGATGTCTACTCTCGATTTCCTCATAATTTTATTGTTAGCCTGGTTCCTGCTATATGCTATTTTCCTAGGTCTCAAGAATTCTAGAATAGGTAAAAAAATTTCTGGAAATATCGAAGTCCAACCACTTGCATTATTGTTGAAAACCTATAGATTCAACAATTACATCTTGAACTATGGGAAGAAGAGGACTAAGCTCTTCAAGATAATAGGCGAGCTATCAATAATCTATGGAATTGCCCTCATGTTATATGCTATTTTCTTCCTCCTTAAGAATTTGTTACTTCTCATATTCCCCAATCAGAGTACGGCAATAGGACAGGCATCTCCAATTATTCCAATAATATTTGGAGTAACTTTCACTCCACCATTGGATCAGCTTATAATAATCCTAATTGTAATAGCGCTTGCTGCAATATTCCATGAACTTTTCCATGGATTCATAGCTTCTTCACAGGAGATGAAACTAAAATCAACGGGTGCTGGTTTGATTTTCATGATACCTATAGCCTTTGTTGAACTTGATGACGAATCGCTCAAGAACTTCCCAGCTAGGAAGAAGCTTAGAATGCTAGGAGCAGGTTCTTTTGTTAATCTGCTACAAGCCATGATTTTCTTGGCGCTTATACTATCTTATCCCCTTGCTATAGCATGGGGATTTAGCTATAGCTCTAATGGTGTTTTGATATATGGTATAACAGATAACTCTCCTGCTTCGAATGCAGGCTTGCTAGTAGGTGATGCCATCATAGCACTTAATCATACTCCCATTATCAATCAACAGGAATTCTCCGCATATTTGGAAAAAACGAAACCTAATGAAACGCTTACTATTACTGTTGAGAGGGATTTGAAGGATTTCGACATAACAATAAAGCTGGCTCAACATCCATATTATAAAAATCGAGGCTTCATAGGCGTCTCAACAATGGATTATCATAGACCATTCCTCAGCTTCATTCCTTCGGTGCTACAATATTGGATTTATCTCTTTTTAGCATGGGGGTTCACGATATGCTTTAGCTTAGCCATATTCAATATGCTACCTATTCCGCTTTTTGATGGAGACAAGTTCTTAACTGAACTTTTAAGCATAATAAAGAATATCAACATTCGCAATGTAGCACTAAATGCTATGAGATTACTTTCAATTCTGCTTCTTATTTTAAATATATATCTAAGTTTAACCAGTTTCGGTTTTGTCTAATGAGCTGCAAATATTGCGATAATGAAGTATTTTATGTAAGAAGATATTCAGGCGAACGTGTTTGTAAAAAGCATTTCGTAGAGACATTCATAGATAAGGTTGAAAGGACCATTTCAGAGAATAAATTGCTCAGCTGGAATGATTCCATCATGGTAGCTGTATCAGGAGGCAAGGACAGCCTTACAGCCTTACATGTTTTGAGCATAATTGAAAAAGGCTATCCTACAAGGTTATTTGCTGTAACAATAGATGAAGGTGTTAGCAACTATACTGAGTTAAGAGTGAAGCATACACAGGAATTATGCAGTAAGTTGGGGATAGATTATCATGTATATAGCTTCAAGGATTTTTATGGTCATAGGCTAGAAGAAATCGTAAAGATAGCAAAGGAAAAGGGGAGTAAACTCGAACCTTGCTCATATTGTGGTGTTTTAAGGAGGAAGCTATTAAACACTGCAGCTAAAAAACTCAACGCCACAAAAGTTGTTACAGGCCATAATCTAGATGATGAAGTTCAAACATTCATGATAAATATGCTAAGAGGCGATTTTGAAAGGATAATTAGAGGCTTTGGGCCAATAGCGCAAAAGGAGGGTTTCATACCTAGGATCAAGCCCTTGAAATACATCTATGAGGAAGAAATAATGATATATGCAACACTCCATGATTTCCCACTTTTCGAAACTGAATGCAGATTCGTGAAGCTATCCATGAGGGACTCGATAAGAAGGATACTTAATGAGCTAGAGGCCGAGAATCCAGGTGCAAAATATATGATCATGAACACTGCAGAGAAGATTGCAAGAAACTTCACAGAGCTTAAAAAGGACATTAAACTCAACTATTGCAGGAGTTGTGGAGAGCCGACTTCTCAAGATATTTGCAGAGCATGTTCGTTGCTGGAAGAAATAGGCATACCTGCAGAATAGGCGGCGGCGCTCGCATGTAAACAGATGCAGCATTATAGCTATCTCATGCACTTCCATTCAGGCCTGTATCCTATGAACGCCGCCACTCCCCATTAGAGCCGCTCCCTTCCGGGCCTAACTCGGTTCTGGGGATTAGCTTCTTCATCCTCTCCTCCGAGAGGACTTCGAAGCTATGACGGCCCCATAGGGCAGGCCATCATCACTTCCATGCATGAGATAGCTATATTACTGCATCCATTTACATGCGTTACTGGCTGTGCCATATCGACCGTTTGCACTTAGAGGGAGGCCGAGCCCCTCAGCCCTACCGCCGCCGCAGATTAACTATATCAAAGAATAGATTTATTCTTAACGTCAATCAATTGCTTTGAAATATGCTACCTTTGAGAGTTGCTTGTAGGAAGCATGCAGTATTTTGGCTTGCTTCTGTTGTAAATATCTAGTTTTTCCTTCCAGATAGACATTATTGTTTAAAATCAATATCGTCTTACAAAATTAAGGAAATGAGGCTCTGGTCAATAAGCTTTTCATATCTTGACCCAATAGGGCTAGTTGCACTTTGGAGAGAGGCACTACTTGCCAAGGCTGTTCTAGAGGGTAAGACAGTTGGTTATAAAAACCACCCACAGCTGCTAAGATTTAAGGAGCTAAACGATCCTCTTGAAGGAATAAACACATATCTTCATTACGTGCTAGAGGAAGGAAGAGCCAGGGGGTATTCTTTTAATCCTTCTAAGGTAGATTATGCGAAAGTTAACTTGGGGCTCAAGATTCCTGTTAAGGAGGGGCAGCTAGTTTATGAACTGGGGCTTCTTAGGTTCAAGCTGAGGAAGCGGAATCTTTTGCGCTATGAGATGCTAAGGGAAATCTTAAAGCCAAAGCCAAACCCGCTGTTTTACACAATTGAGGGAGGAATAGAGCCATGGGAAAGAGTAAAGCATCTTGGCGATTTATGAAGTAAGTGTTAGCGAGAACTTCTAAATATGATTAACATAAGGAGTTGGGTCCTTATATGTGTTCTTACAACTATCATAAAAGCTAAAGATTCTTTGAAAGTTAAGAGTATACGCCGGGAGTGGGATTTGAACCCACGAGGGCAAAAGCCCACAGGCTTAGCAAGCCTGCGCCTTACCTGGCTAGGCTATCCCGGCTTTTATTTGAACAATAAATTATAAGATATGGTGATATATAATTACACAGTAACGGGCTATACTTCTTTAGATGAGCTAGTATTTGGTTCAAGATCGTATAGCATATTTGGTGGCTCTGTAATTTATGGCTCTATACAGGCTTCGAAGCTATGTGATGGTGTTTCTTTAATAACTGCAATCGGCAAAAATGAGGAAAAGGAATTTGTTTCTCTTTTGAAAACCTACAATATAGAACCAATAAAAATAGAAAGCTACGATGGAAAAACACTTTCTTTCATCAATGAATATGAAAACGATTATAGGATTCAGAGAGTTAAGAATAGGCCGAATTTAAACATAAATCTTTCTTCATTGAATTTCAAGACCAAATCTCTACATTTAGGACCATTGCTAGACGAAATAAAAATGGATATCGATTTCCATGAATTTGCAAATCTTGTAGCACTTGATTTACAAGGTCTTATTAGACAAGAATTAGAAGGCAAGATAATGAAGAAGAACATCACGGATCTATATTTTCTTTCATCTGTTGATGTTTTGAAGTGTGATTGGCATGAATTCCTTTCCCTTAAAGTAGGTAGTTCTTTTGATGATGTAGTGATGAAAATATTTGATGCTGGACCTAACATATTAATAATCACAAATGGAGATAAAGGAAGCTATGTCATTACAGAGCGAAAGGCCTTATTTGTACCGCCTTATAAACCTTCCCGAGTTGTAGACCCAACTGGTGCAGGTGATGTTTATTTATCTAGCTTCATAATCACTTACTTCAATACAAATGATCTTGGTTACTCGGCGCTTTTTGCTTCTTGTGCCTCATCTTTCGTAATCGAGGATTTAGGTTTCTCATCAATTGCAGATGCTGTGAAAATTAAAAGAAGAATGAAGGAGCAGAATCTTAAATTTAAAGAACTGAGCTTGACAGAATTGCCCTCTTATGGGCCGGCCCGGATTTGAACCGGGGACCTTCGCCTCGTAAGGGCGACATCCTACCAGGCTAGACTACCGGCCCTAAGGCTTTGACTCAGCCATTTCAATCAACTTTTCTATTTCATCAATTTTCTTTTTTAATTTTTCAATTCTATGGGCTTTATCCTTTACTATCAAAACCTTACCACATCCTTCGACATCACAAACATAATTATTGTTAAGGGCCTCGGTCTCCGTCATCGTTCTTTGATGCTCTGGGCAGTAGTAAAATGTATTCTCTTCTTCGTACTTTAATCTCATTTTGAATTTGTTCAAAATTACCTTGAGCTTATCAATCACCACTTTATCGAATTGATCAACCTTGAAAGTTGCATTATAAATATACCAACCAGACTTCTCATCTCTTTCCTTTTTGAAATCGACCAAACCCAAATTGAAAAGATCATAGAGGATTTTTCTAACGACAGTAACTTTCAGATTACTTTGTTTAGCAAGCCACTCCTCACCAACTTCAGATTTATTCAGCATTAAGGCCACAACTTGTGCAGCCTCAGGTCTTAGGAGCATAGATATCGTTTTGGTTATGTATTCCTTTTCTTTTTTCGTTACCATTACTATATTCCTATTTGAACTTGCTAATCAATCTTCCTTAACTTCTATAACGTCACCTAGCGTAAGACTTGCATCAACTTTCTTTTCAGCAAGTGTTTCTTCAAAGCTTTCTGTTTCTAGCAAGCTTATCTTCAGAGTCTTCTCAAGCTTTTTAGCCATCTCTATTGTAGGTTTGAGTTTTCCAGCTTCAACCTTCTTTAAGGTCGATAGTTTTTCACCAATCAATGAAGCGAGCATATCTTGAGTTATTCCCATGCTTTCCCTCGCTTTTTTTATCTCCCTAGCATAGTCTTCCCTAACTGTATATTCAGGCTCTTTTCTGACCTGTGGTTTCTTAAGAATTACTTGCTGTTTAACTATGGGTTTCCTCTCTACAGGCTTTACAACAACTTCTTCTCCTATTACTTTGCACTCTTCACAGACCTTCAGAATTGCTTTATTGAATCTTATAGTTATAGGTTTTTCAATCTGTTTGCCGCAGATTTCGCAATACACAGCTTAAATCAATATCTCTCTATATATCTTTGTTAGCTGTGAGCCTCAATCCTTTACTAGCGATCAAAGCACTTGCAGCATACCAATTCGGCATAGAGGTAGCGGAGGCTCTCTTCAAGAAAGAGATCATGAACTCTCTAAAGCCTAAATTCTCAGGTAAAACAGGTAGGATTAGATATATTTTTTTAAATAATGCGCCTTACTTATCGATCCGAACTTCTGATGGCTTTTTAACTCTTAGCATCAAAGCAGCAAGAGAGGTACTTAGTTCTCTAAGTAAATTTGAAAACCTCGTAGTGGTTGATAAAAATGCTGTAAAGAGCATGCTGGAGAGAAAAGAAGTATTGGCAAAACAGGTTAAGGAGGTTAGCAAGAATTTGAAGGCTGGCTCCGAAGTTATCGTCATAGATGAGGATAGAAAAATCATCGCTGTAGGGAGAGCTATACTCAGTGGAAGAGAAATGTTAGAAATTAAAAGAGGCGCGGTTATTAAATTACGTAAAGTGAGCAGATATGTTTAGAAGGGGGATGAATAGGGAGACGATGAGGATGCTTCAAAGAATGGGCGTAAGTTTTGAAAATCTCGAGGGTGTAGAGGAGGTTGTTTTGAAAATGAAGGATAAATCAATTATATTGAAGAATCCTGAAGTCGTTGTTGCGAATGTAAGCGGCCAGAAGCTCTATCAAATCGTATCAGCTCAGGAAGTTGAGGAAAAAGCCGAGACCAAGATTGAGTCAAGCTATGTCCCCGGTGAGGAAGACATCTCAATAGTAATGCAACAAGCCAACGCTACTAGGGAGGAAGCTATTAATGCACTCAAAGAAACTGATGGCGATATCGCTTCAGCTATAATTTTAATAAAGGCCAGAAAAGGGTGAAACTTAAGGCTCTAAAGGATTTCAATGCATGGATAGGTTATTCAGGATTTGAGATACGCTACTCTAGATCTAAACAGCTATTGGATCATGTGATGAATTCAAAAATGCAACTCGCCCAAGCCGTGGATGCCACTAAAATATGCTGTAGTACGCAAATAGAAATTGCAGTCATGAGGACTTATAGAGCCTTTAAAATGGGAAGAAATATAGCCAAAAATATGTCTATGGAGCTTTTGCTCAGGCTTAGTGGTAAGAGGCAAATCCATGAAGCTCTTAACTTATTGGGTTTAAAAGAAAGCTCTAAATATGTAGCTCTAATTTGTGCCGATAGTGATCAGGGATCTCTAGAGGACTTTATCAGGAAAACATTATCCGAGTTTGCAATCAGAGAAGATGAAACTCTAATAGAAGTATATGATAAATCAAAGGAAGAAGTACTAAAGCTAACTTACGATCTCAAAACGCAAGATATCATCAAAGAAGTCTTGATGAAGATCGCTTATTTAGAAATATTGAGCTAGTCTAAATTTACTTCTTTACCCAGCAACTTGGAGATCGCTTCCTTCTTTATTTTGTGTAAAGCGAATATTTGGTCATTTTTTATAACAGATACTCCTGCAATCTCCTTTATCACCTCTATTAGTATCATATAGTCGTAATTTTTCAAATCTACCTTGCCTCTCACCTTCTCAGCTATTCGAGATATCAATTTCATGCTAGATAAATCAGAATTCCTTTTGCTCACACTTATCCTGTAACGATCTTCTTCTTTTATCTTATATACAAGTGAAAGTGCAGCATTAACGATAGAATCTTCATGGGCATCAACAATTGCCTCTAAAGGTATTGCTCTCAAAATATACTTAATGCTCCATGGATTTTCTCTAGCAAAATCTATAAGACTCTCCACAGCATCTATAGGATTGAAGTTGATCTTTATCAACACAATGCCTGGCATGTTCGTATCTAGAACATCGAAATCGCCGTAACTGTTGAGAATGGTCCATGCTTCTTGTATGCAATCATCTTCTCTAAATCTGTAAGTGGTGAGAATAATTCCCTTATCCATGTTTTAGGAAGAGGATTAAGTGTTCATCTTTATATTTTTTCAAGATGTTCTCTTTCTTTCTGAATCTGGTCTTCATTGAATAGAGTTCTCCTCTATATACTTTTTTTAAAACCTTGATAACTTGGGATTTTGTGATTGTACTTCTCGATCCTATCCTTTTAAGCTTTCTGTGAATCCTTTTCGTAGAAATCAAATAATAAGAATTTTCATGCTCTATAATAGCCTTGAATTCTTCCCAATTCTCAATAGCTCTAAAGATTCCCTTAAGATTTTTCTCATCGACATAGTTGATCCAAATCAAGATCATGCATCTTATAACACAATATTTTTAAATAAGATGTGTGAATAAGAGTTATGGCTGAAGAAGAGGAGCTTGAGGAATTCGAGGAATTCGAGGAGTTCGAAGAGCTTGAGGAATTCGAGGAATTTTAAATTCGATGGCTTTTTAAGGAAGTTATTGTATTAAATTTTTGCATGGAGTTTTGCCCTAAGTGCAATAACCTTATGGTTCCTAAAAAGACAAAGAAAGGTATAAAGCTCGTTTGTACGAATTGTGGCTATTCGAAAACTGCAAAGAAAGTCGATATCAAGCTCATTACGAAATCTACTAATAAGAAGAGTAAGGAGATAGCAATTACTACTCCAGAAGAGGTAAAGGCAAGGGAAGAAGAGAAGTTGATGCTTGAAGAACTGTACAAAGATTCGCTGGAATACTTCGAGACTGATTAGTGTCGGTAAGGATAGCTATAGTTGATAGGGATTATTGTAAATCAGACAAATGTAACTTTGAATGTAATCGTTTTTGCCCAATAGTAAGAGCTGGAAGGGAAATTGTATGGCTTGATGAAGAAGGGAAAGCGGTAATAGATGAGCAAGGCTGTATTGGGTGCGGTATTTGTGTTGAGAAATGCCCCTTCCATGCGATAGAAATAATAAATCTTGCAAGCGAACCTAACGTACCATGTATACACCAATATGGCGTAAATACCTTTAGGCTCTACGGGCTTCCAATTTTAAGATATGGTAAGGCATCTGGCATAGTAGGCATGAATGGAGCAGGAAAATCCACTGCAATTAACATTTTATCTGGTAAAATTTACCCCAATCTAGGTCAGCTCGATACTAAGCCTGAGCCCGAAGACATCATCAAAAAGTTCAAGGGTAGCGAGTTGCAGCGTTATCTAAAAGATCTTTATGACAAGAAAATAAGGATATCCCTCAAACCTCAGGATATCCATGAGATACCTCTTGTGCTTAAAGGATATGTAAAGGATTTGATCAAATTCGTTGAAGACAAGGATCTTTTTGATGTAGCAAGCGAAATGCTAGAAATTAAGAGCTTCATCGATAAAAAGATCGAAGAGCTCAGCGGAGGTGAGCTGCAGAGATTTGCGATCGGTTTTGCAATATCGAAGAATGCAGATGTTTATTTCTTAGACGAACCATGCAGCTATTTAGATGTTTATCAAAGATTGAGATTAGCTAAACTTCTGGATTTCCTTTTGGATAAAGGTAAAACTATACTTTTAGTAGAGCACGACTTTTCCATCATAGATTATCTATGCGACACTGTCTCCTTAATATATGGTAAGCCTAAAGTTTATGGTATTGTTTCTCTGCCATACTCCACGAATGCTGGTATAAACGCTTATTTCGAGGGCTTTTTACCCCATGAAAATGTAAGAATAAGGAAAAATCCAATAAAGTTTTACATGAAAAGCCTTGAAAGGGGGGAGTTCAGCCCTTATAAATATCTATTTTGGACTGATCTCATGATAAAATTAGGCGATTTTGAGCTTGAGGTTCAAGAAGGAAGTGCTAATAAAGGCGAGGTTTTGGGGATTGTAGGTCCTAATGCAATAGGTAAAACGACTTTCATAAAATCGCTTGTGGGTGAGATCAAGGAATATCGTGGTAACATCTATGCAATTGAGCAAAGCAATAAGATGAGCTACAAACCGCAAGTCTTTAGCTTCGAAAATGAAGATTTGAGCGTGAAGGAATATCTTCAATTAATCAATAGTGAGTATTCAAAAAATGAATGGATAAATGAGGAGATAATCCAGCCTTTGAGGATTGATCAAATATATGAACGTAAAATAAATGAACTGAGCGGTGGCGAAAGGCAAGCTTTGATGGTAGCATCTTGCTTGCTGAGGGAAGCTGATATTTATGTTTTCGATGAACCCAGCGCTTTCTTAGATGTAGAGCAGAGGTTAGCTCTTGCAAAGCTTTTGAAGAAATATGCTCAAACCTTTAGGAAGCTTGTAATCGTTGTAGAGCACGACCTTTTAATTCATGATTTCACAGCAGATTCCATCATGGTCTTCAAAGGCATGCCTGGCAAAAAGGGCATTGCGCTCAAACCAATGCCTCTAAAAGAGGGTTTCAATTCCTTCTTAAAGGACGTAGATATAACCTTCAGAAGGGATAAGCGAACCAATAGGCCTAGGATAAATAAGCCTGGCTCCAGCTTGGATCGCTACCAAAAAGAAATTGGAGAGTATTACTATCTAGAATAGGCTTAAATCTATTGTTTCCCTTAGAATCCTATGACTAAAGTAACTGTATCTTTAATTAAGGCAGATGTCGGTTCTCTTGCAGGCCATCATAAGGTTATTCCTGAACAAATTGAAACAGCGAAGCAACTATTAACGAAGGCAAAGCAGAGTGGCCAAATTATAGACTTCTTCGTCTTTAATGCAGGCGATGATCTAGAGCTTTTGATGACTCATAATAGAGGTGTTGATAATCCTGACATTCATGGTTTAGCTTGGAATGTATTTAAGGAGGTGACTGAAAAAGTTTCAAATAAGTATAAACTATATGCTGCTGGACAGGATTTGCTTTCAGAAGCTTTCTCAGGGAACATAAAAGGCTTAGGTCCTATGGCTGCTGAAATGGAAATAGATGAACGTCCTAGTGAGCCCATAATAGCATTCGCTGCAGATAAGACTGAGCCTGGTGCATGTAACTTACCTTTGTATAGAGTCTTCGCAGATCCTTTTTGTACACCGGGCCTTGTTATAGATCCTTCCATGCATGAAGGTTTCATATTTGAAGTGATGGATCTCATGGAAAACAAAATAATTTCTCTTAGAACTCCTGAAGAATCCTATGATCTACTCGCTCTAATAGGTACTCCTGGGAGATTTGTAATATCGCGCGTATTGAGAAAGGATGGTTTGCTAGCAGCAGTTGCAAGTACGAGCAGATTATCATTAATCGCAGGAAGATATGTAGGAAAGGATGACCCTGTATGTCTTGTTAGGGCTCAGAGAGGCTTACCTGCTGTCGGAGAATATCTAGAAGCATTTTCATATCCTTATCTCGTTGCAGGATGGATGCGCGGGAGCCATATAGGTCCCATGATGCCTGTTTCTTTAAAGGATTCAAGGGTTAGCAGATTCGATGGTCCTCCAAGAGTTGTAGCCTTGGGCTTCCAAGTCTATAATGGCAATCTTTTAGGTCCTGCAGATCTTTTCGATGATGTGGCATTCGATACTGTTAGGCAGAAGGCACAGGAAATAGCTGAATATGTAAGAAGGCATGGTCCTTTCATGCCCCATCGTCTTGGGCCTGAGGAGATGGAGTACACGACGCTACCTCAAGTACTGAAGAAACTCGAGAAACGCTTCGCTGAAGTTAAAGCTTGACACTTTTGCTGAATTTCCCTCTTTTTCTCATAAATCTGAAATGTTATGAAGAGGCACTGGGAGAAGGTGCTATAAAAATAGCTTTATCGGCAAAAAAAGTATCGCATGAATATGGCATAGACATCGCCATTTCGCCTGTTCATACAGATCTTGCTTCTATCTCAAGATATGGTATAAAAACGTTTGCTCAGGCTGCAGATCCTGTAGATCCAGGCAGTCATACAGGCCATGTTCCGCTCGAGGCAATAAAGATTGCAGGTGCTATAGGCGTAATAATTAATCATTCAGAAAAAAAACTAAGTATCGATGCCATTAGCTTTCTTTTAAATAAATGTAGGAAGCTCAATCTCATATCTTTGGTTTGTGGAGCAAGCGTAGAAGAATGTGTAAAGATTGCTAGCCTAAAACCTGATATAATCGCCATAGAACCACCTGAGCTCATAGGTACTGGAAGATCAGTATCTAAGTACAGGCCTGAAAGCGTTTATCGAACAGTCAAGGAGGTTAAGTCAATAGATAAAAGCATAAAGGTGCTTTGTGGGGCAGGAATTACTGACGGCGATGACGTAAAAGAAGCGCTCAGGCTTGGCGCTGAAGGAATACTAGTTGCTTCAAGTATAGTAAAGGCAAAGGATCAGGAAATGAAGATAAGAGAGCTCGCAATGTCTATGAGAAGATCATGACCATTTTTAGAATAGGGACAAGCGGGTATAACTATTTTTGGAATGAAGGCAAACCTTCTCAATTCAAGTGGTATCTAAATCAAGGTTTCAATACTGTTGAAATCAACGCCACCTTCTATTCTTTTCCTTACAAGAGCTGGATAAAGAGCTGGGCTTCTGCACCAGATTACTTTGATTTTTCTATAAAGGTCAATCGAGTCATAACTCATTATGCAAAACTAAGCGAAAAGGCAATAGATACTTTCAAAAAATTCTCTGCCCTATTCAAGGAAATGGAGGAAAAGATAGCATTCTGGTTATTTCAAATGCCTCCAACTTTCGAATTCAGTGAAGAGAACTTATCTAGGATAAAAAATTTTTTTTCGAATATACATCAAAACTCCGTCATAGAATTCAGAGATCCTTCGTGGTGGAGGAATGAGGTTTATGAAGTCTTGAAGGATTTAGATGTTATTTTTTGCTCAGTTGATGCTCCTGAATTGCCTCGCGATATTTTAGAAACGAATGGTAAAATTTATCTTAGACTGCATGGTAGAGAGGACTGGTATAACTATGAATACTCCACTAAGGAGCTTGATGAGATGATAGATACGATATCCAAGATGAAAGCATCTAGCTGTTATATTTATCTGAATAATAATCATGGTATGTTACCGAATGGAAGGTATTTGCTAAATAGACTTCTAAAAAAAGTAATTTAGCCGTAAAAGAGCATACTTGGCTGGGTTTCAATTGGCTTAATTTTTTCTCTTAGCTCTTTTATTTGATTTTCCAGCATTTCAGCCTCTTTTAGCAAAGGTTGAGAATCGAGTGATATGTTGGGGAATAACTTGTTTATACTCTCAAGCACTTTAACTACTATTTTAAAGCTAGGCTCATTCTGGCTTATCTCTGCAAGTAGGCAATAGGCATCTATATTAGCCCATCTGCATTCATCTAAAACCACTGCTGAAAGACCTACGATCATCCCATATTCTAGTTGGTTTATACCTTTCTCGCTAAGGAGTTTTCTCGCATCGTCAGTGCTGCCTATGCCGTATATATTCATTTCATGTGAACTATCATTAACGAGGACTTCATCGACGGTTATTACGCTATGGATATCATTCTTTTCAGCCCATTCACAAATCGATTTCCCAAGAAGTCTCGTAAGCCTTGGATTCGGAGAGAATTCTGCAGTAACTACTGCTAGCTTGAGTTTTTCATCAGCATGTATCCTTGCTGGAAATTTAGGCTTACCTTTAAATATGAATGTAACAGGAGGAAAATATTCTGAATATATCGATGCAATTGAATCGAGGTTGAATGATCTTATATAATGATTGGCGAGCATCAAATTCATTACACCAGTCATTGGTATACCTACAAACAAAATACCCTCCCTTAGATTCACCTTCTTGTACTCTCTTATCTCCACTTCCTTTGGCATAATAACATGATAACTTATATTTTTTCAAACTTATCTTTTTCATGAAAAATTTCTATATTGGGCCAGTGGTCTAGCGGACTATGACGTAGGCCTGCGGAGCCTAAATTCGTGGGTTCAAATCCCACCTGGCCCGCTAGCTAAAGATTTAAGCAATGCTTTTTGTATTAAATGAGATGAAGATAGTCAAAGTATCAAAGGAAGCGTGGGATCTCTTTTTTGAATTACTCGATGATCTTTCAAAGGAAAATTTGGCATATATGAATAGATTTCCCGAGCCTGTTGGGGAGATGAGATATAGAGATTTGCTCAAGAAAGCTTTCGTAGAAACAGGAAAGTGTCATGCTATAATTTGGCTCGTCTTCGATAATGGCATCAAGAAAACTTATTCTTTTCTCATCGAAGCTGAGCTGAAGGAGGGCGAATATAGCGATATTATAGCCTTGCCGGGTAAAACGAGTGCATATGTCATTGAGGAAAAGGAAAATGACAAAACAATCATGCTCTATAATCAATCATCCTTCAGTAACGGTAACGAGATATTGCGATATTTAGAACTCGTAGGCAATAAATACAGAGATAGGGAAATCTACATCACTATGAAGAATGTTCTGAAGGAAGACCTTTTCTGATGGAAGTAAAAGCAGTAGCTATTGATGTAGACGGTGTCATAACAAAGATTGAGAGTGCGTGGAGGTATTTGCATGAACAGCTGAATCTCATTGATATAGCTAAATATAACGCCGATCTTTTCTATTCAGGTAAGATTTCCTATGAGAAGTGGGCTGAGTTAGATGTTGCGCTATGGAAAGGTTTGAAGAAGGAATCTTTCTATAAAATATTAGAGAACGTGGCAATAAGAGAAGGGAGTGAGGAATTCTTTTCATTTTTGAAGAGTAGAGGTGTTAAGATATTTGCGATAAGCGGAGGTCTCACACCACTCTTGGAAATAATTTCAAAGAAATTCCATTTCGACAGATTTATGGCCAATGATATATTCTTTGAGGATGGTGTTGTTAATGGCAAATTCAAAATAAATGTAACTCCTACGAATAAGGGTGAGATTCTTCAAGGTTTTCTGAAAGATTTTGGGATAAGCGAAAGCTCATGCATCGCAATTGGAGATAGCCAGTTCGATATTCCAATGCTAAAGGTTTGTGGCTACAAAATAGCCTTTAATCCTAAGCAAATTGAATTGATAGAAATCGCCGATGAAGTGATTTTTTCAGAAAGTTTTCATGAGCTTATGGCTAAGGTTAAGAAGTTATTGCTCGACTAACTTCATCCTAGTTTTTATCGGTAGCTTTGAGGCAGCTCTCTTCAATGCAGTTTTTGCAAGCTCCAAAGCTTCCTTTCCACATTCAAGATAAAGGATCTTATCTCCTTTCCTAACTATTGCAGCGGTTCCAATGGGTTTTCCGAAAGAAAGTCTCATCCCTTCCTGAAGCCTATCTGCCCCAGCCATTGCAAGCATTTTATTTTCTCTTATTACATGAAATGGATACTTCACTACTTTAAGATGGTAATTCTCAAGACCAACACGCTCTTCTATTGTTTTTGTAGCGATGATACGTGAAGCATCGAGTGCATTATGCCTTATCAATCCATCCTCTTCAGCATATAGCTCAAGCCTAATAGGGAATTTCTTCCTGACGTTACCATAATCATATTTAGTAATCTTTGGAGGCGGAAATCCTGCTATGTACTCTTTCCTAGTATAGGGCATTGTATCTAGCTTGCTATAGCATCTTCCCGGTCTTAAGGGCATACTCTTCTATATATACTAATTCGAATATAAATTTCATTGATCCTTTGTGAGGATAGTTTTGGTAGAACCTCAATATGAAATAAATATAGGATTCGCAGCACGTTGTATGAAGAATTTCGGCTTCAAAGAGCTATATATCGTCAACCCTCAAAGCTTTGGGGATCTAGCATTGAAATTCTCTTCCCATGCTTCTGACATCATAAAGTCCGCTATTCTGTGTTCTTCTTTGCAGGAGGCCTTGAAAGGTATTGATTTAGTAATTGGAACAACATCCAATATAGGCAATGAAAGAAATCTTCGCAGAACTGCGATACCAATAACAGAGCTAAGAGACTTAGATGCTAAGAGCAACGCTGCAATATTGTTTGGTAACGAAAGGACGGGCTTGAAAAATGAGCAAATAGACATGTGCGACATATTGACCTACATACCTACTTCCGATGAGTATCCTTCCATGAACCTATCCCATGCTGTTGCAGTTGTGCTTTATGAGCTAAGAAGGAATGAAAATCTGAGAACGATTAGTCATAGAATAGCTAGTAAAGAAGATAAGGAGATGATAATGAAATTCGTCGAAGATTTGCTGATCATGACTGGGCTTCATGGCATTAAATTGAAACATAGCAAGCTCATATTCAAAAGGCTCCTAGATAGAGCTTATCTAACTGATAGAGAAGCTAAAGCTCTGCTTGGAACTTTTTCTAGGATGAGGAAGCTTGCAAAGACATGGTCAACATAAAGAAAAACATAGCGATATCTTTGAAGGAATTGAGAACAAAAGAAAGACCATTAGCTAAACTTGAGCAATATGAGCTTGATTCAGAGGCAGCTTCAAAGTTTGTACATAACTTAATAATGCATTTGAAAACTGATGAACTTCTAGATGCTGGTGCTGGCTCTGGCTCGTTAACGCTTGCATCTGCTATCATAGGTATTGAAAGAATACTTGCATTGGATATCGATTTCGATGCGCTTAGGCAACTGGATTCCAATGCAAATAAACTTGGTTGCAAGTGGAAAATTGATCTAGTGCAGGCAGATTTCCTTCGATTCAACTTAAGCAGGAAGTTTGAAGCCATTATGATGAATCCTCCCTTCGGTACGAAGAGGAGGCACTATGATAGGGATTTCTTATTATCGGCATTCAAACTTAGTGATAATATTTTCTCATTGCATAAAAAAGGCAATGAGCACTTTTTCTCAAATCTAGCTATGAAAGAAGGTTTTTCTCTCAAAGTCATCTCAACATTCAAGATATTGCTAAAGCATACTATGCCATTTCATAGAAAACCTAAATACTACGTCGAAGTATCTCAGTTATATTTCAAGAAAAATGGATAAGAAGCTATATTTGCCAGGTGATTACGTAACAACGATAGAGGAATTCTTTGCAGGCCTCGGTCTATTTGAAGAAAATGGAAAAATATACTCCTGTACATCTGGTTTGCCTAAAATAGATCTCAAAGAAAGGAGGATAGATATAGAACCTGTAAAGAAACCTAAATCGTTCGTGAAGAAAGGTGATATCGTTATAGCTCAGGTCAAGGATATAGGCAGAAATGTCGTTGAGCTCACACTTCTCTATAACGAAACAGAAAAAGTGGAAGCTAACATAGCTGCATTCATGCTAATAAAACGTTCAAAGGAGGTTGCGCTTAGATCTATTAAACCTACCGATATTGTTAGAGCATACGTCTTGGATTCTGAAGGAAAGATCATGCTCAGCATGAGGGGAAAAGGCTTTGGTATTCTTTATGCATTATGTCCTTTTTGCATGAATCCACTTTACTTTAACGAGAAAGAATTCAGGACACTTAAGTGTTTAAATTGCGGTTTCAAAGTTAATACCAAGGTTAGTTCTTTCTATCTAAATAAATATAAGGGCTGAAATAAAGTCATATGGAGCTGAATATAAAAGAGAGGACTAAAAATTCAGTGCTTATGTCTTTCAAAGATCTCGACATAGGTTTCCTAAATTTACTTGCTGCAGAACTTTTGAAGGATAAGAGAGTTTTAAATGCATATCCTAGGAAACCGCATCCATTGCTCGATGAAGTTGAGTTTTTCCTATTGGTAACAGATGGTACTGATATGATTGCTCTTCTTGAAGAAAAGGTCAATGCTATCAAGAGTTCCTATGAGGAGTTCAGGAAAAAGTTTATGAACAGCCTTGGTAAGGCAAGTAAAAGCTGAAGTAAGAATAGCCTTTATTTCAATCGTTAGGCTTAGGAATAGAAGAGTAATGTCGATGATTATTTACAGAGCTGGCTATATAGAGGATATTGAATTTCATGAAATCAAGGAAGAAAAGGATTGCTTAGACATAATTATTAATTCTAGGCATTCAAAGCAAATCAGATACGTCGTATTCAATGCCGAAGCTCGAGAAATCATGCCTTATATTGAAACCTTTCCTTTACCTGTTATCTTGCTTGATGAAGAACCTTTACTCAACAGATTAGAAAAGCATGAATATGATTTCCTAGAGAGTAAGGGTTACATCAAGGATGGTTTAAATATTTGCAAGATCATCTCTAAACTAATCAAGCATTATGATAAAGTTCTGCCCAAAGTGCGGCAATCTGCTCAAGCCAGAAAAAAATAGCAATAAGTTAGTCTGTAAAGTATGCGGATATTTTGAGTTTTCCGACACAAAAATAAGTCTTGCAATAACCACTTCTAAGCAGAAGAAATCTAAGGAAATAATGATAGATGAAGGCGAGAAAGATCACAGGATGCCTACAGCAGAAGTTCCTTGTCCAAAATGTGGTAATGAGCTAGCATACTGGTGGCTTGTACAAACTAGGAGAGCAGATGAGCCGCCCACAACTTTTTATCGTTGTACAAAATGTGGCCATACTTGGAGGGATTATAGGTAAGTATTTATGAGATTTTATATTTAATAATTTGAAGCTTATGCTGAGAATAGAATTTGAAGATGCTAAGAATTGGCTCGGATTGTTAGATGCTATTAGGGATATTGTTGAAGAGGCCGTATTCGTCGCTACGCAGGAGGGTCTAAGCTTAAGAGCCATGGACAGTGCAAGAGTTGCGATGATAGATCTCAAGCTACCTGTTGTTTATTTCCCTGAATACAAAGTTGATAATGAGAAAGTTAATTTCGCCATATCTGTCGCAGACATGGTTAAGTCGCTAAAAGGCATAAAGAAGGGCTATAGATTGGTTATGGAGTTAACTGAAGAGAACACGCTTAGGCTTGAATTCCTCGGGAAGGGAAAGCATTCCTTTGAATTTCCGCTACTGGATATTTCTCCCGAATCTATACCATCATTGAAGTTGAATTTTGAGGCTCGTGTGAGAATAGAGACAGATATCTTGGCCAATGCAATAGATAATCTGGAGAAATTCAGTGATTATATAACTTTCAGAGCTTCAAACGATAAGTTCGTTCTTACTGGGAGGAGCGAGAAAGGCAAGGCTTCATCAGAGTTTTTGAGGGATGAGCTCATAGGCTTGGAAGTAACGAGGGAATGTGTATCAAGCTACTCAACGGAATATTTGCTAAACATCCTCGGCAAGAGCGAGCTTGCTGAGGTCACTGATTTGGATTTCGGAACGAAGATGCCCTTAAAGGCAACCTATATGCTCTCAGGCGGAGGCGAGGTAGCCTATTACCTCGCTCCAAGGACCGAAATTGAATGAGTTTTGATGTCTATGAACTTTCTAAATACCCTTTCTTAGATTCTTTAAAGGATTTCCTTAGACTGAACGATTTCAAGATAGAGGATTTATTGAAGCAACCCAATGAAGTTTTGAACGCAGCTATAGAAAAGATAAAGTCTCTCGCCGAGAAAAAGAGCGAATCCGTATACCCGCCAGATATCGAGATAAAACGCTTTGTACTTTCAATGTATATCGTTTCCCATTTAGGAAGCTTTTACATTGAAAGATTCGCAGAAAGGGAGTCTAAGAAATTATCCAAGCTGCTCAAAGAAGAGGATAGCGAAGAAATCTTCAAAATTGCTAGGTCACTAATATCTGCGAGGATAAGGAGAATAGAAAGGAGGACTAAAGATCCAAAATTTCCTACTTTGATGACATATGCGATGCCCATAAAGGATTATCTAAAATATGCAGCATACCTAGGCGATTACAACTGGTCATTGGCTTTTCATGAGATAAAGGGCGGTGAAATATTGCTAACATCTAGAGAGCTTGTTAGAATTCTCGAGGAAGCATATAGACAATGGATAATAATAAAGTGCAATGAAATGCGTGAGATATATACTCCTGAGATCGATCCACTTGTAGAGCATTTATCCAAGGAGCTACCGCTCTTTAGGACTAGAAAATTTGATGAAAAAGTTGTTTATAAAGGTGTAGATCCACCGTGTATGAGGATTCTGATTTCTGATCTAAAGCAAGGAAAAAAGCTCTCGCACATGGGCAATTTTTCCCTTGCAGCATATCTAAGGGCAATAGGCTATAGTGTAGAGGAAACACTTGAACTTTTCAAAAATCTGCCTGATTTTAAGGAATCAGTTGCAAGATATCAAATAGAACATATATATGGACTAAGGGGTGCAAGAAAAGCATATTCTGTACCTAGCTGCCTAACGCTTAAGGCAGCAAATCTTTGCTTTCCCGAATCTCCCGGCTGCGACAACATAAAGCATCCTCTACAATATTTAAGGAAAGTAAAAGATGGACGTAAGTAAAGTTCTCCCTTTCTTCAGGTTATACTATAAGAATCTAAATCCTGAAGACTTATCAATACCTCAGCTTGATAGGAGGGAATTCGCACTCTGGGACTTCTTATCTAATAATATGATCAGACATTTAGCTTTCAAAAACAGTGTTGAGCTTAAGGAAGGTCTTTCAAAAAGAACACCTAGACATGTTTATTATTCGGTGAGCACATATGAGTATCCTTTTTTGCCAGATATGGAGATGAAGAAAATGATAAGCACAAATCTAGTATTCGATATTGATATTGATCATGTATATACTCCATGCAAAGAAATACATGATTCTTGGTTATGTAGAAACTGCGGCAATAGTGGTTCAGGTTTTACAGATTCCTGCAAATTTTGCGGCAGTCCATCTTTAGATAAGCTAAGTTTCGTATGTAATGAATGCCTTGAGGTTGCGAAAAGCGAAGTCCTTAAGCTCATCGAGGATTTCCTTTTCGCTGATTTCGGCATTAAGGAAGATGAAGTTAAGATCGTTTTTTCAGGAAATAGAGGCTACCATGTACATGTAGAAAACGAAGAGTTTTCGAATTTAGATTCCAAAGCAAGGAACATGATGATAGATTACATAAAAGGTATAACTGCCAGGCACTATTTCCTTGATTTTTTGAAAAAACAAAAATACAAGTTCAAAGGAATAGCATCCAGTGGCTATCCATCTAGGCTTGCTGAAAAGATACTAGAAGAATTACTCGCTGCTAATGAACATGATTTGATTAAAATAGGCATCAGTGAAATCAAGGTTAAAGATTTAATGGCAATAAAGGAAAAGATTATTCAGTCTTTGCAAGGATATTCTGCTGATTATGGCTTTCTAAGAAGTATAGGTAGTAAATCTAAGGAAATAATAACGAAGGCCATAAGCGATATAAGCGTCGAGATAGACGAGCGTGTTACTGTAGATAACCACAGGTTAATAAGAATGCCGAATTCTATACATGGCAAAACCGGGCTTAGAGTTACCCCTCTGGGTTATAACGATCTCGATAACTTTGATCCATTTAGAGATAGCGTTGTCTTCAAAGAGGGCTATGCTAGGATTAAGATTAAGAGAAAGCTTCCATCCATAAAATTTTTCTTCGGCGACAACGAATTCTTTCTAGGGTCTTTAAATGAAGCTAAAGTCCCGATCGCTTTAGCTTTATATCTTACTTTGAATGAATATGCTGACATATATGAGCTTCTTTAAGGATCCTTTCATCAAGAAGTTTCATGAAAAACTCATAGAGGAAAAGTCAAATCCCTATATTACTAATCCAAATAGAAATCTTTACGAACTTCTCAATGAGCTATCTAGGAGAGAGGTGAAGAATTCTGAAACGTTAGAAGATAAGATCTCAGAGCTTGAGCTGAAAATCACGAAAATGCTTGCAAGTTCTTTGATTAAGTATAAGACTAAGAAGATTTCAAAATTCCTCAGCTTGAGTATTTCCAACCCATCATATCTAGAGATATTATCACTAGTTGAACAAAGGCTTTACAAGAGATTTGCAGAAAAGCTTTCATTGATAGAGATAACGGCTGATGATGGCATACCCATCGTCTTAGGTGAAGACGGTATGAGATACGGCCCTTTTAAAAAAGGGGATATAGTTTTTATATCAGAAAGTTTTTCATCTTTATTAATCAAAAAGAAATTAGCGAGGTTGATAATGGGTGAAAGTACCTGATAGAATAACTACATATTGTCCTAGATGTAATGCTCATACTGAGCATAGGGTAGAGCTCTATAAAACTGGTAAAAGAAGGAATCTTGCTGAAGGGCAAAGAAGATACTTACGAAAGAATCTAGGATATGGAAGCAAGAGGACTGCAGAGCAGAAAAGGTTTGCAAAGACAACCAAAAAACAGGTCATTAAGCTTATCTGTCTAAAGTGCAGGTATGTGTTGCATAGAAAGGGAATAAGATTAAAGAAGCTGGAGATAGTAAAGAAATAGTATGGTAAAGAGGAATAAAGAAATCATACCTAGGCCAAAGAGCTGTTTCAACAAGGTTAAGTGTCCTAACTGTGGAGCAGAAAGGATTATCTTTGATCACACTACAACGCCTATAGCGTGCAAAATCTGCAATCAAGAGCTTGCAAGACCTACTGGCGGCAAGGCCATAATTTTTGGCAAGATCGTAGCTAAGTATGGCTGAATTCCCAAAGCCTAATACCATAGTAATAGCTACAGCAAAAAAAGTTTTGGAACACGGCGCTTATTTCAGCTTGGATGAGCACAAAGGAATCGAGGCTTACATGCCCATTGGAGAAGTATCTAGTAGTAGAATCGTGGATATACGCGATGCGATAAAAGAAGGTAAGAAGTATGTATGTAAAGTTATAAGAGTTGATCCTTCAAGGAATTACATCGATATTTCTCTTAAAAGGGTTACAGAACAGGAGAGAAAGAGCAAATTGATTGAGTGGAAAAGGAATCAGAGAGCGGAGAAGCTACTCGATCTTGTAGCGTTCAAGACTAAAATGGATAAAAAAGCCCTTATTGAGGCTTTATCTCCTTATATAGGTTCTATTTTTGAAGACTACCTTGCCTTATTCGAGAAGCCTTTAAAAGAAGGTATAGAGATCCTTGACCAAACAGCTCTTGATACAACACTTAAGAAAGCTATTTTAGATGTGGCCAATGAGCATATAAAGATACCACTTCCGGAGCTTAAGGCTGAAATAACATTATCTACGCTCGCTGGTGATGGCGTAAAGCGAATTAAGGAAGTTTTGAGTGTTGTGGAAAATGAATTGACCAATATAAAAGGTATAAAATCCGTAGATATTAGCTATGTTGGTTCTTCGAGATTTTTGATAAGGATTCAGGCTATGAATTTCAAGATAGCTGAGCTTGCAATAGAAAAATTAGATAAATTATTAGCTCAAAAAACAAATAACTTGGAAATCAGCTATTCTTTTAAGAGACTTTAATCCCTTTCCTTTCGAGTATAGAGAAGAATTTAACTTCAAGATATTTATCGACCGGAGAAAACTTAGGAGGATGCACGTTTAATAGTTCTTTTGAGCCGCAAACTGGGCATTCATCCATTATAGTATATCTTTTACATCGAGCACATCTAAGAATTGCCATTCAAGATGTAGCTTGGATAGTTGATCTTGAATATAAGCACTGCGCCATGGGGTGATTGATAAACGAGTGAAAAGTATGTAGGTGCGGGAATGTTGATTGTGCTAAGTATTGTAGGATAAATTTGCCTAACATTGGGTATATTTATGAAAAGCATTTTATATAGCGTAACATCTTTAGCTTTTGGTCCTATCGGTAATGTTAACGAAATCTGGCTTTGACCTATCGTTACTGTTGTTTGATTTAGATACCATTGTCTAACTTGCTGGTCTGTATAGTTGTAACCTATCCTTAGCATCCAATAACTCTTTTCTAGATCACCTCCAATAGGTATGAGATAACCTGAATAATTATACATATCCTCATATACCAAAACATAGGATGCACCGAATTGATGGAATATTTTCAAAGAGGTATTTTCATCGCTTATTAGCGCTCTTGCGAGCATGTAGATTTGAGTATAGTTGGAGTTAGCGTTATCTGCTAATGTGATCCTTCCAGTATTAACAGTGATCCAATATCCGTAATCCCACCAAGCTGCTATTACTGCATTTTCTGGGAGGTTATTTTTAATCCATTGGAATGTAGCTATCCAATCATAGGTAACACTTCCAGTTTCTGTTGATATTATGCTCTGCGGTAAGCTACCTGCTTTCAGAGGATTTGTTTGTGTAGCTGTTGCTGTGAATATTGTCAACAAAACCAATACTATTAGCAATACAGCTCCATAACTTGTGGGAATTCCCTTGAATAGCCTACTTCTTCTCCTTTCACTATACTCCTTAACTGGTCTGAATATGGTAGCATATGAACTCAGCAAAGCAGCGATGCCTATCGATCCTACTAGCATGACAGGCTGCGTAGAGAGCATGAAAAGTCTGCTCGTTGAAGCAGTAGCGTGCAAAGAAGTAATTGTTGTTATGATCAAGAATATATCGATGTTAGTAGCGCGTTTTGTGATCAAATAAATACCGAAAGGTAGTAAAATGAACATAAGATTGAAGTTTAAAAAGAATTGAGCCCATGTGGTCGCGAAGTGCTCTGCTACAGATTCAAGCCAAGGATTCTCTGCCTTATAGAAGGGATTTATTACTATTAAGAACTTTCCGAATACTCCTGTAAAATATCCTAACCTAACCATCAAATAAGAGAAGCCTATTAGACCTGCTACTAAGATGAGGGAATAAATTGCAATTCTAATAGGATTCCTACCTCGTAGATACTTGAATAAGTATAGCTCAGCGAATATGCCCGCATATGCTAAATATACAAGTATCATTTGAGCTGTAGGCAAATATGTCCTAGCTCTTGGTACTATTAGACCGAAAATCAATGCTATCGTCATAGAAATGAGGTAATATCTAATGAAGTCGTTGTTAATCCTCCTGAATACTATTAATGCAAGTATTGTCAATGCTAGTAGATTCAAGACATAGATGAAAGCTCCCCATGTCATCACAAGCAATCCTAGCGAAAGGCCACCTACTATGCTCCAAATTTTTCTGCCACCTTTTGCAGTCTTTATAAAAGATAAAATGAAGAGTGCTATGTAAATTTGGGATATGCTATCATCATCGAAGAACCCATAGCTTGTTCTTGGGAGTGTGGCAGCTGATATTGCGAAGAAGAATGAAGCGATTAGGCCTGCAGTTCTGCTATGAACTTCTTTACCAATGAAATATATCAAAACTGTCGTTATTGCTGCGGAGAAAGCTGGAATGAAACCAACTAAATACATGAGGGATACATCTATGCCCAAACTTCTTACAATTAGATAAACAAAGGCTCCAAGGAAGGGAACACCTGGATATGCTCCAGAAGCAATGTCTCTTCCGCTTGGGTACCACATTTGAGTGTTAACAGGTTGGAAGAACCATGCAATGAAACCCCACCAACCACGATCAACGACCCATTGCGCTTCATAGTATTGGAAGTAAGGGTCGAATTCATTTAAATAGGGCCCATATTGAAGGGGTAGCAATCTAATTGCAAGTGTTATGATGAAGTTGAATACTAGCACTACTGCTATTACTGCGGTATCAGCTGAAGGTTTAGGAAGAGCACCAAAGGGTTTGGAGACTAACTTGATGAAATTCTTTACCCTTTTTCTCCAACTCATTGAACTTTATATAAAGCCTTTATTTATTTAACCTTTGTTATGGAAAATCTTTATCCAAAGGATAGAAAGTACACAAAAGAACATGAGTGGGCCCTTTTGGAAAAGGATGTAGCTATTGTGGGCATAACTTGGTATGCACAATCAAAGATGAAGGATATAGTTTATATTGAGTTACCTAAGCTTGGAAAAAAAGTAAAGAAAGGTGAGGTCTTAGCAGTGATTGAATCTGTAAAGACTGCTTCTGATGTATATTCTCCTGTAAGCGGTGAAGTAATAGAAGTCAATAAGGATCTTGAAAGGAATCCTGAGATATTGAACAAAGATCCCTACAATAAGGGATGGATTGCGAAGATAAAGATAACTGACTTAGAAGAGACCAAACAGCTTTTGAGTGCTGAAGAATACCAGAAATTTGTTTCCTAAATTTTTTTTCTTGTATTAAATGTGAAAATAATTCCTTTAGATTTAAGAACTGAAAGCCAAGTATCATAAGCTATATCTAAATATTTCTTCATTTCCTCTGGCTCCTTCATCTTTTGGCTTAAGTAAAGAGAATATTCAATGATCGCCCTAGCATGCTCTAAATCCTCAGAATCCTTTAGTTTTAGGCCCTTCTCGCTTACCAATTTCATAGATTTTTCGAGATCGAATACATAGAGTGGTCTTCTCCTGTAACTGGTAAACAATATCCATATGGCACTTACAACTGCTATGAAATATGATACCATGACCAACCAAGAGTGGCCTAGATAAATTCCTAATAAGTAAATAAAAGCTCCTATTAGCAATCCGAACATCCCAGTAATTGGGTTTGGTTTCCTAATCACTGTGAATGGATCTAGGAATGCGAAATCATATATGAGCGCAAGTATGAAAAGTCTACGAAGCTGTGCAAGCCATTTTAACTGCTCTTCCATCAAAAATAAATTAATGTTAAAGATGAATATATGTAGCATGGTAGAAAGATTTGAAGAGCTTCCTCCGAAGATAAGAAGGGTTCTAAATTATCTATTCAATAATATTGCTCCATATCTTTTGGCAATCGTTACAATAGCATACTTGGCAGGAATAATCTTCGTGATAACTCAGAATACGATTCCATATATTCAAACAGGCCCTAATTCTCCTCCCATCATCATATATCCGAATTCTGCATCTCAACAAACGATTCTAGAAACTACTTTGGTCTTCATCATTCTCTTATTCATATTCGTTAGTTTGCTAGGCATATATACAGTTGGAAGTAGGAAATATCATGCAAAGCCACCTACAACGCTTTTAGCACTATCAATATTCCTATTCTTCGTGCTCTTTTTCGTCATGTGGGTAATGCTTTTACAGAAGGTACCTTAGCTAAAGCGGTTTATCCTTAATACCCATCTTGAAGGCACTTGCATTTGTGAGCACATGAACAAGAAAGGTTATTGTAAAAAGATATATTACCAAGTCATATGAAATGGGTCCAAGAAATATAGACCTTAACAATATAGCAAATATCAGGAAACCAGTCTGATCGAAGATTGGTAAAGTATCACCTCTTTCAATGTTAAGCCTCCTTTTTATGAAGGAACCTATGATATCACCAATCAATGAGCCAGTTACGAGCAAAAATCCTTCAAGCATATTCACATAAATGAATGGTATATCTAGAAGCATTTGCATGTAGTATATTACTGTGAAATACAGATAACCTACAATAAAGCCGAAGATAGTCCCTTCAACTGTCTTACCATCTCCTAAAATCCTTTTTCCATCTCTAAATTTTTTCCCAAAGTCAAGTGGCATCCTTTCATCGAGGATATTTGCAAGGAATAGAGGTGCAGAGTTGGTTGCATAACAAGGTGAAATATAGATCAATGGCAATAAGTATGGAACTAAGCTATCCATTGTTTCAAATCCTCTATATCAATTATTTTTGTAAGATTCGAATCCATATCCTTCACTTTTATCTCAGGTTTATTTCCTTCAATATTCAGCGATATTTCAAAGTCGCACCAATATTTTATTAGATTGAAAACAGGGTCTTTGATAGAATCGACCAGAAATATGGCAATGGAATCTTTGCTCTCCGTCATTAAGCGGATATATGAAAGAAATAAATTTAGCCTAACGAAATAATTTATGTTGTCAATAACTTCTAGATTTAGCATTGATACGTTATCGAAAATAAGTATTGTATCCTTAAGCCAAGGAAAACCCATTATTAGTGAGATCATGTCTTCTAAGCCATTATAAGGCAAAAATTTTACTTCTTTATTAATTTTATTAATATCTAATAAGTTAATTATATTAAAATAATTTGAAAAATAATAGTTGATTCTTTTTTTGTTTTTTATTTCGTTTATAATACTAATTAGTAAATTATATTTATATGCGGAATTTTCAGAGATAATACTAATGCAGAAATATTCTCTATTTATTCTCATTACGCCCTGGATGGGATTCGAACCCATGACCTACGGCTTAGGAGGCCGCCGCTCTATCCTAGCTGAGCTACCAGGGCATCCGTAGTATTTAATTTTGGATGTCTTATTTGTTTTTTGCGTGATCATATACCTTTTATAAGAATAAAGGTTGATGGCTGCAGTATCTTCAGCGCTAGGTTCTTTCTTTTTAGTCATATTAATATCATTCTCCACTTTCTTCTATATCTATGTAGCAGCTAGGACATTTGATTCTCTAACGATTTATATGAACAAGTTGGAAAAACTCGAGGAGAAAGATTCAGAGCGAATAACTTTACTAGCCTCATTCATTGATAGGCTTTTTCCATCATTCATCAAAAGCTCAAGCTCTAACTCATCAGGATCCATTTATGATATCTTAAGCGGTAATCCTTTCATTTCATACTCTAACTCTGGCAATCTTTCAATAACTTTTGTTTTCCTGCATATACCTTCAGGATCATTATGGTCGTTAAATCTAGAATACTATACATTTAGCATCAATCGATTGAACGCAACTTTCATGATATCCTTGCATGGAAACGAGAATTCCACTATTTATAATGCTTCAATAGTAGTTTCTAATGTTTCATCTATTGAAAGTCTTTCAATAATTTTCGATGGGAATTTGATTTCGAACAGTGCAGAAATTGAAATTGCTTTGAATACTGGCATAAAGGATTTCCTCGGCTTGGGAATAAAGCAGATTAGTCTAAAGTCACTTGATTCAACATCCCATTTCGCTTTCTTCGTTCTGTATAACGCAGGTAATTATGAATCTAAGATCCTATCTTTGATCTTGTTCAATGATAGAAGTTTTCAGTTCTACAGTATTAATGCATCTATCCAGCCACTTAGCATGTCATGGATCATTTTAGTCACAAACGTTACTTATGGCTACGCTAAGCTAATAACTGAGAGGGGCAATGTTTTTTATCACCTTTAATCAATTAATATCGAAACTCCCTACATTATTCTCATGGATGAAGTCCTAGATATCAGGATTAGAAAGAATATGAGCATTGTAGAGCTTATTGAAGAGCTCAGGAACTCCTCAGCCTTCATGGCAAAACATTTAGCTGAGGCTTGTAAGATATTCGAGGAAATGATTCTCGATGAGGATTGTTTTGTTTTTCTGTCTTTCACAGCAAATCTAGTTGCAACTGGCATAAGGGGTGTAATATCCAAAATGATAGAAAGAGGATATCTAGATGCCATCATAACTACAGGCGGTGCAATTGACCATGATATAGCGCGTTCTCTGGGAGGAAAATATTACGCAGGAGACTTCGATCTAGATGATAAAGAATTGCATGATAAGGATATACATAGGCTAGGTAATGTGCTCATACCTTTAGATAGCTATGGGCTGGTAATAGAGAAATTTGTCAGACAAAATCTAAGGAGTTTCCTAGAAAAAGAGAAAACAGTTTCCCCAAGCAGGCTGTGTAGCATTGTTGGTGGATTACTTAATGATGATAAATCCATTCTTAGACAAGCATATTTGAGATCTGTCCCAATTTATTGTCCAGGCATTGTTGATTCATCTTTCGGCACTGCACTCTTCTTCCTTGCTCAAACTGAAAAATTTCAACTCGATCTTTTCAGCGATATGAAAGAACTCCTCGATATCGTGTATTCATACAAGAGGACAGGTGCGCTAATTATAGGTGGGGGCATAAGTAAGCATCATCTACTTTGGTGGAATCAATTCAAAGATGGCCTTGATTACTGCGTATATATTACTACTGCAACTGAATATGATGGCAGTCTTTCCGGCGCAAGGCCAAGAGAGGCGATATCATGGAAAAAGCTAAAGCCTAGTTCTAAGCAGACCTTTTTGTTCTGTGATGCGAGCATTGCGCTTCCTTTAATAGCACAATATTGCATTGAAAAAATCGGCTAATGTTTTCTAAGCTCTAAAGGCATTATTGCACTAAATATCAAAATAAAAATCATATACGTGAATGCCAAAGCTGTGAGCGAAATAATTTCAAATTTAATCAGCATATCTTTGGTCTTATTACTTAGCCTTATTTCCTTCCTTTATGCCTATGAAAACTTTTCAAATGAATATTCGAAGTTCAACTCAGTAATGCAGGGATTTGAATCGATTCAAAGCAAGGATTTGCTCATAGTACATGCACAAATCATAAACAAGATGCTTTATCTCGTTCTGAAGAATATCGGAGAAAACACAATCGTACTAGAATCAATTGAAATTAAATCAAACATTTCTATGATTTCGCTAAACATCAATTCAACTCTTGAGCAAGGAAATATTAAACTTTTCCAATTCTACATAGGCACTTTCGAAGTTGTATCAGGCTCTAGCATAATTGTTTATTACACTGAAACTGGTGTTTCAAGGGTTCTAAATGAAACTGCAAGTTTAGTTTAAAATAAATATTAAAGGATATTTATTCAGCCAATGGGCAGGTTGTTCGGTACAAATGGAGTTAGAGGCGTATTTGGGGAACTTTTAACTCCTGATTTCGTGTTCAAACTTTCAGCTTCAATAGCGCATTATTTTGCGGGAAAAGAAATACTTGTAGGTACTGATACCCGCTATACTAGAGATGTGCTAAGGCATGCTGTATTTTCTGGACTTAGCTCAGTAGGTGCAAGATTTTATGATGCAGGCATTGCTCCCACTCCTGCACATCAGTATGCTGTAAGGCATTATGGATTAGATGGAGGCATAGTAATTACTGCTAGTCACAATCCACCTCCTTACAACGGCATAAAGTTACTAGGAAAGAATGGAGATGAAATCCCACATAGTGAAGAAGACAAGGTTGAAGAGATATATTTTGAGGAAAAATTCAAGTTTGCAGAAGTCCCTAGTACTTGCAAAGGGAAATTGGATGTTATAACCCCTTATATATCTACCATAACACATTTAGTTGATGTCGATTCAATTAGGCAAGCTGATTTTAAGATAGCCATAGATCCTGCATGTGGTGCTGCATGTTATACTGCTCCGCTTTTGGCTAAAACCTTAGGCGTTAAGGCATATTTAATTAATGCTCAACCCGATGGTCACTTCCCTTCAAGGGATCCAGAGCCTTTAAGAGAAAATCTCACAGAGTTGGGAAGTTTCATAAAAAGTTTGAATCTTGATTTTGGCATTGCTTTTGATGGTGATGCTGATAGATCTATTTTTTTAGACGAAAAAGGGGAGGTTATATGGGGAGATAGAAGCGGAGCTATACTTGCTAAACATGTCTTAGCAAAGCATGGGAAAGGCACATTAGTGGTTGGAGTTAGTGCATCTACGCTTGTTGAGACTGTCGTCAAAGAAATGGGTGGCGATGTTGTTTGGACAAAAGTTGGGAGTGTTATCATAACGGAGAAAATAAACGAGTTAGTTGAGAAAGGCAGATTTGCCTTTGGTCTTGAGGAAAACGGAGGCTTCTTCTATACTCCAATGCACCCTACACGTGATGGCTGCATGTCATTGGCATTAATGCTCGAATGTTTAGCAAAAAATAAAAAGAAACTCAGCGAGCTTGATAGATTACTTCCTTCTAGGTGGATGCTTAAGACAAAGGTCGAAGTTAAAGATAAGGATAGGAATGAGATAATAGAGGAGCTTGCTGAGATATATGCAAATCTTAAGCATGATAGGATTGATGGTATTAGGGTTTGGCTCAACGAGGATGAATGGTTTTTGGTCAGGCCTAGTGGTACAGAACCACTTATAAGGATATTTGCTGAATCGAGCTCTCCTGAAAAGGCCAGTACTATATTGAATGAAATTAAGAAATTAGTCGAACAGTTGGTGAGAAATGGCTAACATAATTGCTATGCCGAGGGTGGATCCAGCAATGGAAAAAGGTACTGTTCTTAAGATCCTTAAGAAAATAGGCGAAAAAGTATCAAAAAATGAACCCATACTAAAGGTCATGACAGAAAAGGCAACTTTCGAAGTGAATTCACCTTATGAAGGCTATGTTGTGAAGATATTCCATAATGAAGGAGAAGAGCTCAATGTTGGAGAACCTATTCTAGAAATATCCGAAAGTCCTGTAGCGAGTCAAGAAATTGGAGTTGTGAAGGAAGAGGAGAAGGAAATTTTAGCAACTCCTGCAGCTAGACGTTTGGCTAGGGAACATGGAATAGACTTAAGTAAGATTAAAGGGACAGGGCCACAAGGAAGAATAACGCAGGAAGACGTCCTCCAATACATTTCTCAAAGCAAGTCTGATACTACTGAACTAGCACTTTCACCTATTAGGAAGATCATTGCTCAGCGTGTGGAGAAAAGCCATAGAGAAATACCACAACTCACAGTGAACGTAAACGTAGTTGTAGATAAATTGTTAAGACATAGATCCGAACACGGTATAAGCTTTGATTCATATTTCATTTATTGCGTAAGCAGAGTGCTTAAAGACTTCCCTGCGTTTAACTCGGAATATAAGGATGGTGTTCTCATAAAAAAGAAAGACATAAACGTAGCCTTCGCTTTCGCTGTTGGAGAAGAACTATACATGCCAGTGATAAGGAATGCAGATATGAAAAGCCTTGAAGAAATCGATCGAGAGCATCATGATCTCATGGAGAAAGCTAAAAATTCCAAACTTGAGCTCAAGGATTTGCAGGATTATACTTTTTCGATCACGAATTTAGGGCCATATAATGTGATACACTTCAATCCTCTCATCTATCCTCCCAATACAGCAATCCTAGGCATAGGAAGCATTGAATATAAATTCTTCAATGAAGGCAATACATTTTCAATAAAACCTACTATTGTGCTTAGTTTAAGCTTTGATCACAGAGTAGCAGATGGCATGCAGGCTGCCTTATTCCTCAATAAGATCAAGGATATGATAGAGAATGGAAAGTTCGAGTGAATTGAGGATTTTGTATGAAAAAAATGAGAAAGATGTTTTCAGGAATTTAGCTCTTGAAGAAGCGATATTGCTTTCGCTGAATGAAGGTAACTCTTCAAATACCTTCAGGCTTTGGCTCAATGACAGTTCAGCCATAGCCCCTTTCCATGAAAGCATCTTTGATCTCATTGATGTTGAGTTTTGCTTAGATGAAGGTATTAACATTGCTAGGAGGATAACAGGCGGAGGAGCAATCTATAACGATTGTGGCAATCTCAATTGGAGTTTCTTTTTCAATAGGAAACCCTTCGAAAAGTATTCACTCAAGGATTTATACAGTTATTTCTCAAGCTTCATTATCAAGTCTCTAACACAAGTAGGCATAGACTTGAATTTCCATGAGCCAAATTGGTTAGGCTATGAGGGGAAAAAAGTTTCTGGCATGGCTGGATATCTCAAAAACAATGCAATCCTAATTCATGGAACATTACTCATCAGCGCTGATTTGACTAAGCTCGAAAGAGTATGCAAACAACATTATAAATATCCTCCTGTACTTAACTTATCTTCGATTAAGCCCCTAGATACTGAAAAAGTTGCAAATATTATATTAGGAAGCATAGAAGAAACTTTTCAATCGAGCTTCAAGATACACTTTGATACAAGTCCCAATGAAAGAGAAGAACAGTTGCTCAGTGGACTTAAGGAAAAATATAGCTCAATAGCATGGGTTTTTGAGAAATGAAAGCAGCTGTACTCAAAAACATACGTGAGCTTAAGATCGAGGAAAAAGAAATCCCTGTTCCTTCTAAGGGGGAGCTCGTCATTAGATTACTCTATGCTCTTACATGTGGTACAGATTTGAAATCCTATGAGCGTGGCCATCCTTTTTTGAAATTCCCAAGGATCATAGGTCATGAATACGTGGGTGAGGTTGTAGCAAAAGGCGATTTAGTTAAGAACTTCGAAATAGGGGATCTAGTTACAGGTGCTAATTCTGCACCATGTGGCGAGTGTTTTTATTGCAGAAAAGGGAATCATAACCTCTGTGAAAGATTGAATGAGACATTGCTTGGCTTTACGCTCGATGGTGCTTTCGCTCAGTATATGAAGGTTCCGCGCAGAATTGTCGAGAAAAATCTGTATAAGATAGAGGAACGTGATTACAAGAAATATGCAAGCATCGAACCACTAGCATGTGTTGTTCATTCATGGAAGTTCATTGATGTAAAAGGCGATGATAACATTTTGATAATAGGGAGCGGACCTATTGCAATTCTTCATTCTCAGCTTGCGCTCAATTATTCGAAAAATGTCAGCTTGCTAGGAAAACATGATAATAGATTGAGTCTAGCGAGGAGATTGGGCATAAAAGTTTATGATTATGAAATCTATAAGCAAAGGCTTGATGAACTCAAGGAAGGCTTCGATATAGTCATCGAGGCTGTAGGTACTCCTGAAGCATGGGGCATGGCCTTCGATTTAGTGAGAAAGGGTGGTTCACTACTGTATTTTGGAGGGCTTAAGTCAGGAACACAGGTAAGCTTCGACGCTTATAAAATACACTACGGTGAACTTCAGATTTATGGTTCCTTCCATCACGATCCTGTTTCAGTGAGGAGGGCATTTGAGTTGATCAAAGAAAACAAGGTAGATACTAAAATACTGATAACAAGTGAAAGAAATCTTGAGGAAATAGAAAGTGCGCTACTGGATATGGCTTCGGGAAAGGATATGAAAGTGGGAATAAAATTCTAAAGTCCGAAATTTTCCTTCACTGCATTTATAATCTTTTCTTTGCTTACCATATACTGCTTTTCTAAATTGGGGCTAAAGGGAACAGGCAGCTCTGGAGAGGTTACCCTAACTATTGGCGCATCGAGATAATCAAAAGCCCTCTCCATTACCTGCATCGCAACCTCATTCGCTACACTCCCACTCTTCACATCATCTGCAGCAATTAGCAATCTACCGGTTTTTTTAACAGAAGATACGATGGTTTCGATATCTAGCGGCACGAGCGTTCTAGGATCTATGACCTCTGCATTTATGCCCTTTTCTTCAAGCTCCTTTGCTGCACTTAAAGCTTCGATGACACATCTTGAAAATGCAACGATAGTCAAATCTTCTCCCTTCTTCTTCACATCTGCCACTCCAAGGGGTATTGTATATTCATTTTCCGGCACTTGTCCCTTTGTTCTGTAAAGTACGCCGCTTTCTATGAAGAGTATTGGATTCTCATCCCTTATGGAACTCTTTAGAAGTCCTTTGGCATCATAGGGCGTAGATGGTAATACAACCTTAATGCCTGGTGACTGCAAAAACCATGAAGGAAAGAATTGTGAATGTTGCGATCCATGTACTCTACCAAGGCTGTATTGTGTTCTTAAAACTAAGGGAACTTTCAACTGGCCTCCGCTCATGAATCTCATCTTGCTTATATGCGTTACCAGCTGATCTGCAGCGATGGTCAAGAAATCCATATACATTATTTCTGCAACGGGTTTCAAGCCTCCTAGCGCTGCACCCGCTGCAAGCCCGACGATTGCGATCTCCGAGATAGGTGTATCTATCACCCTCTTAGGGCCGAATTCCTTCAGTAAACCTTGTGTGACTTTATAAACTCCTTCGAAAACACCAACCTCCTCACCTAGGATGATAACCCTCTCATCCCTTAGCATTTCTTCCCTTAAAGCCTCTCTCAAAGCCTCTACGTAGGTTATTTCTCTCATGCCAATACTAGTTTATATAATTCTTGGAAATCCAATACTTCATCTTTCATTGCCTGCTGTACTGCATCTTCTATTTCAGCACTGATATCTCGTTCCATCTTCTTTATTGTCTCTTCATCTATTAGCTTAGCTTCAAAAAGCTTATTCTTGTAGATTTTTATAGGATCCCTTTCAAGCCACTTCGCAACCTCGTTTGGATCTCTATATTTACCCTCATCATATACTCCATGACCCTTCATTTTATAGGTCCTCGCTTCTATGAATACAGGACAATTACCCTTCCTTATCATATCTATTGCCTCCTTCGTAGCATTATAGACGCTCAAAACATCATTACCATCAGCGATCAATACTTCCATGTTATAAGCATGTGCTCTATCAGCGATACTCTTCGATGATAGGCTACGCGTTATATGTGTAGACATGGCATAAAGATTGTTCTCGCAAACGAAGAGAATTGGCAACTTCCATAATGCTGCAGCATTCATTCCTTCATGAAAGGCTCCAGTATTCACTGCACCGTCTCCGAAAAAGCAAGTCGTTATTATGTCCTTGCCTAGGTATTTGTTCGCCATTGCAATGCCTGCAGCGATCGGTATTCCGCTTCCGACTATGGCTGTAGCTAGGATGATTCCATTTTCAACGCTTATTGCAGCGTGCATCGAACCTCCTAGACCTTTGCATGTCCCTGTCTTCTTTCCGAACATCTCAGCCATGA
>JAJPJK010000023.1 GCA_021324265.1 Thermoproteota archaeon
CCACTAGGACTGGGATAAAAGGCGAAGAGCTGGTAATAAACGTGATCCAAGGGCTTCAAATCCTTATCTAGGAAAACAATTGAGATATATTCTACATTGTTTAGCAAGTTTAAGGAAGTTGCAACTGAAAGTGTAATAACTAACAGTATTGAAAGAACTGTAACAATTAAAGGAAGTTTTGCCATGATTATTCTATAATTTTGAAATTTTTAAATGTAATAGTATTTAAACATTTCTGTTTCAAACAAGACGACATCGAGATCAATGGCTAAAGACATAAACCTCCGGTAACTAGGAAGTGTCACTAAAAAGAGAAGTGAAGATGATACGAGAAATTATTCTATAATTTTGAAATATTTAAATCTTATTGGGCACATTCAGTGGTCAAATTCAGCAACGATAAAATCAAATATTATGTGCCTCTTCCTACAAAATATTCTCCCAATATCTTCCCATCAGCGCAACAAACTACAGACTTGAAACCTAGTTTTATAAATTCCATAGCCAGATTGTAGGTATTTGAATTCCAGAGCGGCCATATCCCCTCGATGCCAAGCTTTTGAAGGTTCTTCTTTTAGGAGTAAAAAACTTAAGCCGAGGTTCTGTTAGACTTACATTCGATCAAAAAATAATATTTTTTTAATTAGAAAGAATTCATGTGAAACTCGAGTGGGTTATAAGAAACGAAGTTGCCATAAGCGATATGCCAAAGAATGAATCCGATGTCGCTAGACTGAAAATGGAAGGCATTAATTCAGTTTTATCATTAGTGGAAGAAAAGGAGCTAACTTTTAAAAGTATCGAAGAATATAAGCAAATTCTTGAAAAATCAGGCATCCAGTTAAAACACTTTCCTATCAAAAAGAATAGTGCAACAGACTTAAGAGGCATTATTGAGTGCGTTGAATGGATTGTTTCCCAAGTTAATAAAAAACAGAAGGTTCTAGTTCACTGCCATTCAGGAAAGGGAAGAACTGGAATGATAGTCAGCTGTTATCTCATGAGAAAGTATAATTACGGTGCTGATGATGCTATAGGATACTTCAGAAGTATAAGGCCCGGAAGCATAAGCCTTTCGGAATATAAGAAAATGATTTACTTTTACGAACGCTTTTTGCACAATGAATTTTAGCAGGCACTCTTCATGGTTTGGTCATCAAACATGATACAATCCAAAGTAATTAATATTATCTAAAGATCTCAACTTTTGTAAATATAAAGCAAATTTTATAATTTTTATATATGAGTATAATCGAAGAAAATCTATTTTCTTAAAATAACGATTACTGTAATCATGGATATAATAATAAATATAATGATATAAATATAGGTTATCATAGCTTGGATAAACACTCTGAGCATATATCTTAACAGGTATCAACATAAAGTTAAATAATAGCAAAATGAATAAATAAATATAATTCTTTAGTTTTTTCATCATTTTAAAAAATATTTTTCTGATATTTTAATCTATCCATATTTAAACTTCCCTCTTAGGTCTAACCAAATTGAGATTTGGTGTTCTTAGGATAAACGAATAAAGCTAGAGATAATAATTAAGAAAATATACTTAAGCTTCGATTAATTCATTCACTTCCAAAGGTAGATTTGCAGCAATTTGTTGATCGAATATAAGCGGCTTTATGAATAATTAAATTGGTTTAGCTAAATAAATGTTGTTTCTATTCTCAATGATTTTTACTGGAATCTTAACCCCGATTTCCATTTTTTCTGAAATAACAGTTATGACCCTACTATTCATGTATCTTCCTAGAGGCACAGCGAGCCATTCATTTCTAAGCCAACCTGGTGCTACTACTTTTACTCTTACTCGTTCGCCAATCTGGAATAATATAGGCAGACTAGGCGCTGAATGCATTCCAAAATCCTTCTCATCGTAAATCAGTCTTACGCCATGCTTTATTTCCCATGATTTTAAAAGTTCAATAAATTCATTGAAAGTCATCTTTTTCAAGCCTTGAGGATTTCTACCATGCTTATGTCTTAAAAAGAGCTGGATACCAAATCCTGGAAAACGTTTCCCTACCCCGATTTTCTTACCCCACTCTATTACTTCCTCAATATCGCTTTCATTTACACCTGGTAGCAAGAGCGGGGCAAGTAAAATATCTGTGTTAGTGTTCTTAATTATCCATTCAGCTATCTCCATAACTTTTTTTAAATCATACCAAGGCATGCCTTGTAGAAGTTTGGCTTTCTCAGGATATGTCGTATCGATACTTAAATTTATCCTGTCAAGACCTGCAGACGTAATTCTTTCAGCAAGCCTGTAAGTCAAAGGAGCGCCGTGGGTTTGCAAGCTCACGACTTTCACGCCTTTAATCGATTTCAAATCTTGTATTAGTTCCGGCAATTCATCATAAGAAAGAGGTTCGCCTACGCTATCGAGATGAACCTCTACGTCTTCACCTTTAAGTTTAACCAAATCTTTGACATATGATACTAGTAGTTCCCTATTCACTCTATATTCACTTTGTCTATAGCATGAATAAGGCCCAGCATCTGTTGAGCAAAAAATACAATTCAGTGGGCAATAGCTATTTGCTCTAGCTTCAATTACATTCGTGCCTCTATCGATAATACCAAATGCAAGACATCCTATCAGAGGAACGTCTACATCTTCATTTATTCTGATGAACACTTTCCTGTGAAATTCCACAAATTATGTAAACAATAACATATATTAATTCTTAAAAAAACTTCTAATTAACGCACTCTTACGGCTATAGATCTGATGTGCAGAGAAAAATATAAAACAATATAAATTAAGAATATATATAATTTTAAGATAAATAAATTTTAAGCTCACTATATTAATTTAAAAACTTGAATGCCTTTATTTTTAGCTCTATTAAAAGCGTGCGAATCTATTTTAATACATAAAAGCACAGGTTTAACCTTTCTTTTAAAGTATTTCTCTACAAGGCTAATTTTCCTTAAAACTTTACTAATGTCTTTATTACTTATCTTCGCTGAAGCTTCGAGTAATACAACTTCGCTATCATATAATATCGCATCTATTTCTTCGTTGTCTATAATAACACTTCTTACTTGTTTTAAATCGATTCCTTGGTCTTTTAGATCTTGCACAAAACGATCAACCAAATATCCCTCCACTAAAGTACCTAGAGTTGTCTCTAACGAAGATAATCTTTTTCCATGATCTATAAGCAACTTTGTGTGTTCTTCTAGTTGTTTACTATGCGCTTCTAATATTTCAGTGTGTAACTGTAGTTGCTTGCTATGTTCTTGTAATATTTCGGTATGTAGCTGTAGCACCTTACCTTGTTCTTCTAGTTGTTTACTATGTTGTTGCAATATTTCAGTGTGCAATTGCAGTTGTTTGCGTTGCTCTTCTAGTTGTTTACTATGTTGTTGCAATATTTCAGTGTGTAACTGTAGTTGCTTGCTATGTTCTTGTAATATTTCAGTGTGCAATTGCAGTTGTTTGCGTTGCTCTTCTAGTTGTTTACTATGTTGTTGCAATATTTCAGTGTGCAATTGCAGTTGTTTACCTTGTTCTTCCAGTTGCTTGCTGTGATATTGTAATATTTCGGTATGGCGTTGAAGGATTTCTGAATGAAGATGTAATATCTCAGTATGTTCTCGAAGCACTCTAGTATTTTCTTCAAGTTGTTTACCATATTGTTGAAGGAATTCGGTGTGTAATTGCAATTGCTTACTCTGCTCTTGTAGTATCTCGGTATGAAGTTTTAATTGTTTACTATGTTCTTGCAATATTTCCGTATGGAGCCCTAAAGTCTCACTATGCTCACGGAGTATCTTAGTATCTTCTTGTAATGTATTTCCAAACTCATGCAAAGTTACAGCGTGCTCCTCTAGTTTTTTCAGTAACTGATTTTGCACAGATAGTAACCCCTCAAACTTAGTACTCCACTCCCTTCCTTGAGTATTGAAAGCTTCCCACAACTTTCGTATTTCTTCCAAAATTTGAGTTTGAGTTCTTACAACACTACCCAACCGCTCATTAATTTCTCCTATTCCTAGAAGACCGAGAGCCATATACCTAAATTCAGGATCTTTCTCTAAGAGATCGATGAATTGCTTTTTTATTACCTCTTTTTCCACAACATTCCATATTAAGTATAATATTTAAGTGTGTAACAGGTCATAGTTGTAATTTTTTAGCTAAAGCCTATAATTAGAAATTAATATCATTTTTTATAATAATCAATAGCTATATGAGTCATCTAATAAAAGCACTTGAATGGGTTACATGCAAGACAAAAAATTTTCCTACCTTTGTTTCTGAATGGAGAGTAATAAGGATTTTCACCCGAAAACATCTCAAGGATCTTAAATAAGAGAAATGTTAGATATTATAAAACACTTATCTTTGGAGATTGGCCCTCGTGGCGCAGGAACTATAAACGAAAAAAGATCAGCAGCATATATAGCAGAACAGTTTAATAAAGAAGGATTAAAGGTTGAAGAACAGGAGTTCCATACTATACCAACCTTCTCGTATCCGTATATTATCATATACACATTGCTTACTGCTGCAGTATTGCTTAGATTGTTTCAAGAAATGTTAATTTCGATTGCGCTGGCAATCATATCTTTTATATTTTATTTGCTTGAAGAAGAGCTCTATTGGCCCGTTCTGACAAAATTCCTATGTATTTTTGGACCTAAAAGTAGAAATGTAATTGGAAAATTTAACATAGGGAAAGATAAGAAAATTGCGATAATAGCGCATTATGATTCAACAAAGGCTTCATATATATTCAATCCTAGAAGGGTTGGTAGCTTAGCACTAACCATAAAGCTGAATTTCGTTGCCTCAATGGCGATACTCATATTAATTTCAGCAAGTTTTTTCATAAACATAGTTGAATACCTAGCCTTAACGGCTTGTATCCCTCTAATCGTTTCCTTACTCGTCCTAATTCACAGGGAGCTTTATCATGATTATGTGCCTGGCGCAAATGATAATGCGTCAGGCGTTGCAGTCTTGATTTCATTAACTAAAGAACTGAAAAATATCAAAAACAAAGAAATATGGTTCATAGCTACAGGTAGCGAGGAAGCTGGAATGATAGGTATGTATAACATCTTAGGAAAGCTGAGAAACTATCATATAATTAACATCGATAACGTTGGCGCAGGAAAAATATACGTAACAAAAGAAGAAGGAATTGTTATCAAGTATAGGCCTAAAGGAAAGCTTTACAAAATCGCTAGCGAAATTAGCAGTCAATATGGAATAGGCCAAATATCATATACACTACTGCCAACTGATGCCACACCTGCCATGTGCAGAAGCTTAGATTGCATAACTATTATTGCTCTTGGAGAAAAAGGGATACCTGTAAATTATCATTGGTATAACGATACATATGAACATATTAATGAAAATAATCTCGAAATTGTAAAAAAATTCGTAATTGAAATCGTGAATCGAATCTAAAGTTATATCAGCATTAAACACTTTAGCCAAAAAATTTAAATACAATTCAGCTGAGTATAAGATAAAGTGTATTTGAAAGCTCTAAGCTGTTGACCTAATATGTCTTCAACTATTTTGGGTTCTGGATTGCTGGATAACTTTCTAAATAGGTTAGCTAGAGAAATGCCTAGATTTGATGGCAACACAATTATTAACGCCACTCCTTTGATAGACTTGACTGAATTCATAGCTGAATGTGCAAGAGAAGAGCTAAAAATGAGCATAGATCCAAGGCAAATAAGAATATTTGGAAAATTCGAGTCTAGGTTACCTGGAGGATCTGTAAAAAGTAGAGCAGCATTTTATATAATTAAGGATGCCATTGAGCGTGGAATTCTAAAGGAAGGTAGTATTGTCTTTGAAGCTACTTCTGGCAATTTCGGAATCTCACTAGCTAAGCTTAGCGAAATAGGAATAAAAGTAGTTGTTTTAGTATCGAGAAAATTGCAAGAAGGTGTTGTGGAAGAGCTGAGCAAG
>JAJPJK010000015.1 GCA_021324265.1 Thermoproteota archaeon
CTGCAACTGAAGCTAGAGCAAGAGGCCTAACGAGATTTCTTCTTCCTGCTGGATGGCTTGGGTCTGCACAGACTGGCAAGTGACTCTTTTCCTTAGCCAATGCTATAGCAGCGAGGTCAAGAGTGAATCGAGAAGCATGTTCAAAGGTCCTAATACCCCTTTCACAAAGTATTACCGACCCATTTCCTTCTAGCAAAACATATTCTGCACTGCTAAGCCATTCATCAAAGGTATTACCAAAGCCTCTTTTTAAGAGACAAGGCATTCCAGAGCGTCCAACTTCCTTTAATAATGGGAAATTCTGTGAATTTCTGGCACCGATTTGAAGAATGTCTACGGAATCCTTGAATAGCTTAATGTCTCTAGGATCCATAATTTCTGAAGCAATCAACATCCCAGTTTCTTCAGAGATTCTTCTCAGGATTTTAAGACCTTCTTCTTTAAGACCTTGGAATGTATAAGGGCTAGTCCTTGGCTTAAACGCACCCCCTCTTAAAATCGATATTCCCATCCTTTTAAGCTCTTTTGCCTCACTCAGTAGAAGCTCTTCATCCTCGACTGAGCATGGGCCTGCTGCTATTTGCAATTGATTACCTCCAATTTGAACGCCCTTGATATTTATGATAGTCTCACTTTCTTTAAATTCCTTCGAAACTAGGATATAAGGCTCCTTGCTTTTGATCTTCAACTCAACACATGGGTCAGAGATAAGCTCAGCTAAGTTATCAGGCCATGCAATGTATAACTCACTTCCATAGAGTGATATTCGCTTAAACGATGCTGAAGACTCGATAAGTTTTTCGTGTAGTAAAGATGAATCACAATTCTTCTTTAACAAAAATACGATCATGTCTTCTCGAACACAGCAATACTTTGCTTAAGCGCTTCTAAAGCTATAGCTCTTGCATGGACAGCAAAGGGGTTATTCAGCTGAATCTCTTCTATTGTTGAATAATTATCTTCAAGCCTTGTTATTATTTGATATAACTCTCTTACATTACGTGTAAAAAATTTCATGTAATCTACGCGATATTCCGTACTAAGCATGTCCATTGCCCTCTTGATTGAAAGCAAGAATATATGAGGAAGAACTTGCACTATTGCCATTGCCTTTTCATGCTCTTCATAATTACACTTCAATGTTTTTAAGCCCAGGGATTCCCAGAATTCAACAACCTCCTTAATCACAGGTTCACTCGTTGAAGAAGTTATTATTGTTACCGTCTCATCTAGATCTTTTGCAGAAGGCCCAAAAAGTGGATGAGTGGACACGTAATGAAAACCATACTTTATAGCTGCCTGTTCTAAGATATCGAAAATACCATTTTTAGTCGAGAGTATATCCATTACGATTTTGGAATATAGGGCCGAAGAGTGCTCGTTCAAAAATTGCTCAACACCTTTTCTATTCAATGCAAGAATTACAAGATCAACATGACTTATCGCTGATGCTATATCCGAAAATTGAGCATTAATTTCTAATGCGAGCTGTTTCGCTTTCTCTATATTTCTTCCTGTGATGATCAAATGATGCCCAGCTCCACTAATGATTTCGCCCAGCTTTTTTGCCATCCTACCATAACCAACAATAACAACGCTTCTTTTTCTCGTGAAATATCTTAGCTGAACGCGCAAGGAATAACGAATTACAAGCTCAAATAACTCTTGCGCGAGCTCGTTAGAAATTCCAAGTTTAGAAGCGTTCTCGATCCATTTCCTCTTTAGAACAAGTTCTCTTTCATGATCTCTTAATTTAAAGCCGAGATTGGATTTGAGTTGACCAATTTCCTTAGCAAGCATTAACCTTTTCGAAACTAGCTTCAAGATCATATCATCTAGTTCTTCGATCTCTTTTCTGATTTCTTCAATGCTTTGCATTTTTCAAAAGCTCTATAGCGTAATTCACGATGGATTTCTTATCCAGCTTAAAATATTCGAGCAATTCTTGATATGATCTTGCTGATCTTCCAAAACCATTCATCCCAACAATCCGCATTGGCACAGGATACTTTTTGATAATTACTTCAGCAACCGCAGAACCTAGCCCTCCGTAAATGCTATGTTCTTCAACGGTCATGATCAAACCTGTTCTTCTTGCGAACCTTTCTATAGTGTTTTCATCAATAGGCTTTATACTCGACATATCTAGCACAGAGGCTTTTATACCAAGCTTTCGAAGGTCATTACACGCTTCCAGAACATTTTTAAGTATGCTTCCTGCACCTATCAGCGTGATATCATCACCTTCTTCTAAAACCAGAGCTTTACCAAGCTCAAACTCACCGTAACAATCTTTCGTTATGATCTCATTGAAGTCCCTCCCAATCCTATAAAATAATGGCCCTCTATTCTCGATTAACAAATTGCTCAAACTCCTCTCGATTTCGAAGCTATCAGCAGGCACAAATATCTTCATGCCTGGAATGACACGCATAAGTGCGATATCTTCAAGAGCTTGATGACTTGAACCGTCAGCAAAGTCGCTTAGCCCTGAATGCGTAGCAATAAATTTTACGTTTAAATCCATTCTACATACCGAGTTCCTTATTTGTTCCCAAGCACGCATCAAGAACATGGAAAAACAAATCACAACAGGCTTAAAGCCTGCCCTAGCTAGCCCTGCAGCAAAATTCACCATATGCTGTTCTGAAATACCTACATTGAAATATCTTGAAGTAAACTTTTCTCTGAAATACATCGCTCTTGTAGAATCTCCGACGTCGGCTGTAACGAGCACCAGACTTTCATCTTGTTCTCCTAAGCTTAGTAACATTTTACCTAATGTTTCACGCATTTTCTAGTATGGGCTTTACCAAATTTAGATCAGGTTTTTGTATCTTCGTATTTTCAATTGACTTAAGGCCCTTTCCGCGAATAGTTCGAGCAAATATAACTGATGGATGCCTCGAGTTCTCAGCTTTTTCAAGTGTTAGATCTAGACTTGCTATGTCATGTCCATTGCACATAAACACATCCCATCCCACTGCATGCCATACATATGGCAAATAGTGTTTAGGTCTTATGTCTTCTACATGACCATCGAGCTGGAAATCATTCTCGTCTATAATAACGATTAGATTGCTTAGATTGAGCTTTGCAGCGTTGTTCATAGCCTCCCATACTTCTCCCTCATCTTGCTCACCGTCTCCCATTATCACATAGACTCTTCCTTCCTCCCTTTTCAGCTTAATAGCCATAGCTATTCCTACAGCAACACTGAATGCTTGACCTAGGCTGCCAGATGATACATCTACACCTTCCACATGTATTTCTGGATGCCCCTGAAGAATGCCATCTATTGCTTGTATTCTTCGCATTTCTTCTCTTGGTATCATACCCAATTCGATAAGTGCTGCATAGAGCACGGGTGCGGCGTGACCCTTACTTAGAACGAACCAGTCTTTGCTGTTACAACTCCTTATATGCTTAAACAACACCGCAGTTACAATCTCTACTGCACTCAATGAAGAACCAAGATGGATATTTTGATCAAATGTATACATCAGAAGTACGTCCTTCCTTATCTTTTCAGCTATAGATTCTAAATCCTTGTTACACCAACCTTCTAAAGATATTGGAATTGCATCGCCTCAATTGAACCTAATGGAAAATTGTAGTATTTAAATCTTTCTAATAAAAAATCACTAAAAGAAGCTTTTATTTATCGTGATTTATTTAGAATCATTGGAAGCTATATTACCTAGATGGGAAGGAGAGGGAAAAGATGGATGGGCTGGGAAATGTGAGATTTGCTATTCAAATTTCCTAAAAGGAATTCAACATCCTAATTCACTTCATTGCCATAAACTGGGAATCCCCTATTCAGCAATTAAGGATCTGACTAAGGCCTTGGAAATTTTGAAGAAGATACTTGATGAAATCCCAAATACGACGTATAAGTACATGACCTTCCAAGGAGTAATAAAGCCATTTACAAATGGAGTCATAATATTATACTTCGAAAGTGAAAAAGACATGCTCACTTTCATCTCTAAATTTAAAGAACTGGGCAAAGAAGTATTAAAGGACCCTAATAATATTGAATCTATCTTTTACAGATTTATTGTCAACACTGACCGAATAGATACAGCTTTCTATTATAGAAGAGGATGCCCTGAATATGACCTTAAATTTGGAAGCTGGCGTAAGTGGCCAAAACTATAGATTAATCGATTTATGGATTATTTAGATAAACTCATCCTTTTTCATCTTTTTAGAGATGGCAGGATATCTCAAAATAAGTTAGCTGCATTACTAAATTTATCAGTACCTTCCTTAAATAGTCGATACAAGAAACTTGTTGATGACAATATTATAAGAGGATTTAGACTTTTTATAAATCCTAACCTATTAGGATATATATTCTCATATGCGGCTTTTCAAAACATTAATAGTTATGATGCAGACTATGTATTCGTAATTTTTAAATGCCTAGAAAACTTCGATGTTTACGGGATTTATGCCTCTAATAGTTTGGAATTGGATGATTACATGCAAACACTTAGCGCACGATTAGGAAATCCAATCATGATTTATTCTCCATATCAAAATCCTTTGAAACTTAACAAGATAGATCTCAAACTTTTGAGTGTACTTAATGAATATCCAAGAGCTACAATAGGAGAGTTAGCAGAAAAGACTGGAATTAAAGCTTCGAAGATAAATAAAATACTAGAGTTACTTAAAGGGAAAATAGCTGTAATTCCAGATGTGGATTTAGTGAAAGCTGACATCATCTTATTAGGAATATTCACCTCTAAAATAGAACAAGTTAAAACAATTACAAGCAACAAATCAATAATAACCATCAGAGGCCCTCAAAGTGGTGTCGAGATCTGCTTTATCGATAGTATTGGAAACGCAAAAAATATGGTTGAGAGAATTAAGAAAATTGACTCTGGATCACAGATTATGCTTGTTTATGAATATCGGATAAAACCACTTAAAAATTTTTATTAGTTAATCCCTAAAACAAGAATTTTTAGATCTATTTTTACACGTGCATATGCAAATAGGTCAGTGGATTTTAAAGCATAGAAAATTGGTGATTATTGTATGGATTGGCATTCTGATTCTGTCTATATATCCGGCTATGAAATACAGTAATTACATTAATTATTCACAGCAACAGAACCTTTATGAAAATACACAGAGTGCTCAAGTGCAAAAAATACTATCTAATCAGAATAACGACACAGTTATAGTTGTTGTCAATAATAATCCATATAAAGAAAATATTACAAAAATTTTTTCTTTGACAAAAGATTTAAGTAACATTCCAAACATAAGCTCTATAAATTCTATATTTACTGATTACTTAAAGATATTAGAAATAGCTTTTAAAAATGATACTTTAGCTAAAGAATATATTATCGCTCATGGGATAGAAGGGGCACCAAGTTTTCTTAAACAAAGATATATTAGTAAAGATAATTCTACATATTTAATTTTTATATTCTTTAATGTTACAAGTAACTATAGGAATCAACAAGGAGAATTAATTTCTCAGCATTTATACCCTGAAATAAAAACCATTATTGCTAAATACATAAGCAACTTTTACATAACTGGTCAAGGACCTATTGCATATGAAATAAGTCAAATATCATCAAGTAGCGCATTTGCTTTTGGACTTATATACGTAGTATTAGCTATAACTGTAGCAATAACGCTATACACTTATAAAGCATCGTTTTTATCTTTGTTCTTTGCATCTTTATCTACGCTAATAGGTTTTGTCGGTATATTTATAACCGGAATACTATTAGGCTCAGTAGATTACGTAGTTAATTACACTCTCACTGCTGTGCTCTTGGGAATAACCACGGATTATTTAGTTTTCATCCTCGGAAGATTCAGAGAAGAATTGAGAACAGGTAAGAGCGAAGAAGAGGCAAAGAAAATCGCTGTTAACAAGGCTACAAAAGCAGTTTTAATAAGTGGCTTGACTGTTGGATTTAGCTTGCTAACTTTCTCATTCATCCCAGGATTTCTCTCATGGGGTATAGTATTGGCGATTTCTATCTTTATAACCGTAACGCTTATGGTAACTTTTCTGCCCTCATTAATAGGGCAATTCGGCAAAAAACTTTTGAGCAAATCGAGCCTAAAAGAACTTAAAGACCAGTCTTCTTTCTTTTATAAAACTGCAGACTTCTCTGTGAAGAGGAAAGTCATCGTAGCATCGGTAATAATCATTTTAGCATTGCCGTCTGTCTATTTCTTTTTCACGGTTCCTACTACCTATAATTTCAATGCAGGTTTACCATCTTATCTAGATAGCGTCAAAGGAATAAATTTGATAGAGCAGAAGTTTGGGGCTAATTTTCTGTATCCTGTATATGTGGTTGTGAAAGCAAACGTTAGCGAAAGTCAACTCAAAGATATTGCGAACTACTTGATCAACGTTAATGGAGTATCAGAAGGTTATGGGCCTTATCTAAATGGGAATCAAATTGTAAATAATAATGTAACACAATTTAAAGTAGGAAATTACTATTACTATTTAATTTATTTAAATAGCGATCCATATTCAAGCGATGCGATGAATACTGTTAAGGCGATTAGGCAAAACCAATTGTTGCTTACTGGGGGTTTGACTTCTACCGTGATTGATACAATGGAAATAAATTCTCTTTATTACACGGAACTTGAGGTTATCATCACAGTCGCAGTAGCGCTAATAATTGGCGTTTCTTTTAGATCCTTAAAATATCCTATTATTTCGATCTCTGGTGTATTCATAAGTATAAGCTGGTCAACCGTATTAATTTATTTCATTTCGAAAAGCATTTTAGGGCAGCAGCTCATATACCTTATACCCATAATAATATTCGTTATACTTATGTCTCTGGGGAACGATTATAGTGTATTCATCATATCAAGAATTGAAGAGAACATGGATAAAGGCATAGAAATAGGTGTACCACTGTCATTATCTAGAACAGGGAAAATAATTACATCTCTAGGCATAATACTTGCTCTCTCTTTAGGAGTATTGATGCTTATACCGATAGGGTTTTTACAACAATTAGGTATAGTATTCCTTATATCTATATTTATAGATACATTTATAATTAGGAACTTTTACTTTCCAGCAATGGTAGCGTTATTGAAGAAATTAAGATAGTAATTTATAGGTAATAATTCTTTCTTGTATTACCATTTTCGGTCGACCCATTCTTTTTTAGTAATTTTTTGCTAGTAATTTCTAGGTATTGAGCAAGAGACTTTATACTCACTGGTAATGGAAAAATCCAAATACAATGTTTACCTATTTTATAATTTGAAATTTTCTTGAATATAATTATATGATCAAATAAATTAAAATTCTAAATTTGCAAATAAATTTGTAACAACTACCACGCACGGAAATTCGTTTAATCTCCAGTTATGCGAACCGAACAGAAGCCATTAGGGCTGGTTCTGAATCTGGATTCCAGATTATCCTCGGATTAGGGGCTTAAATCAATAAAGAGCTATTAAATCTCGTTGCAGGGAATAAGTCAGCTAATTCTTTGAGAGGATTTTGTCAGTTAATAGATCCTAACAATTCCTTTTACTCGATCAAATCCTTTGTCGAGGCTAGCTATGTAACTTTCCTTTTCGGCTAGAAGTAAAGCCACAGATGTGCAGTCCGTAAAACTTAGTTCATACTTTATAAAACATTCTACAGCTTTTTCAAACAAATCCTCATTTATAAAAAACAATTCAAGACCATTATTCAACAATTCTATCAAACCATTTAATACTTTTAGCGCAAAACTTTTTCCTAGCTTGTTTAAAGTTAGTGTTAGTAATTCATCAAATATGTAATCAGTTATTATGGGTTGCCCGTATTTCAATTTTTCAATTTCATTAAGAATTTTAATTCCTCTTTCGTTATGAGGGTCACTCTTATTAAAAATTATATAAAGAAAAGAGGTGTCTAGAAGGATAACCACATAAATTCACTTATAAATTTCTTCATCAATACTACCAATAGGAATGGGTTTCGCATTAAATTGATATTTTTTGATAATCTCAGTAAGATTTAGTTTTTTAGCTTTATTTTCATTTTTAAAATAATAATCAAGAAGAAATGAAACCACATTATCCATTGTAATTCTCTTTCTTTCCTTAGTCTGCAATTCTCCAGCTAATTGAAGCAATCTTGCCTTATTCTTCTCCGAGACCTTTATGATCTCCATATGGTAAACTGTGTATACTAAGTATATAAAGGTTGCTTATATCATACAATTCTGTGGTAAATTTTTATCTCTAGACTCTAACGTATCGTTCAGACCGTTAAGAAATCGTCGTTATGCCCAGCTAATCATCCAATCGAATCCTTTTTATTCCTACTTTATCAAAAACATGATCAGAGCTTATGATCGAACCTTCACTGAAAGCAGCATGAAAAGCATCGAAAACATTGAGGTTTTCACTCATATAAAGAGCAGCCTTGATTATCCTTTCATCTTCAATATTGCATATACTCATAACAGCTGTAAAAAGCTTGAACACATCTAAGCCATAACGCTTTGCGACTAGCCCAAGCTCTATGAATGTTATTACAGATGTGGTAATCATTCCTTTATATTTTTCAAGTATTCCTAGCGCCTTGTTCTTCAATCTGTCATCTCCTTTCAAAAGCGCAAGAAAGAAATCTGTATCGGCGTATATCATTTTGTTTCTTTCATCGCCTCATCCTCAATATCCTTCTTGATCTCTGTAATTGTCTTTGCAGTAATTAATTTACCCAATTCCTCGAGTTGTCTAACTGGGTCTTTAGGTTTAGGTATTATTAAAATACCGTCTTTGAATTCCGTTAAATATACGCTTTCCCCTAGTTTTTTCCTTACAGGCTTAGGAAGGTAAATTCGCCCACGCTTATCTATTTTGGCCTCCATGTCATTGTTATTAACGGGAAATGACTTAAATTTTGCCGTTAATCTCTGGGCAATCGAAATTTCTAAGTTGTTAATTTGTGTTATTTGTATTTTCTCATAGGCATTGTTATCATAAATGATCGGAAAACATATTTGAGCTCTCAAACAAGTTCAGATACCCTTTAAAAAAAGCATAATAGCTAATTCGTAAGTTTCTAAAATTAACTTTTAATACCACAACATATATCTCACAATCATATGAGCGATTTTAGCCAAGAAATAAAATCTTTGGAAAATCTCAGAACAGGCATATTCTTTCTGCTCATCACGGTCATACTAGGAATTGCTGTATTGCCAATTCTTGCCAGCATAATTTATGGAGGACTTATCAATTCTCCAAACAATCCTAACATCGCATTAGAATTTGCAAGGACCATCAACATTGTACTGTATCTGTTAGTGATTGTCGTGATAATAACGATACCCATAATCGTTCTAGCCTATATGAATCTAAACAGAGGATTCGCCGGCCTGAAGTTGGTAAGCAAAGATGTAAAATACGGAAACACAGCGGTCACATTGTTAGCTGTAGGATTGGCCATAGGAATAATCACAACAATTTTCTTTTATATCATCTTTACCCCCTTAATTGCTAAAATAGCTGGTGGAAATGTGTCTGTTTACGAATTGGAACCCATGGTTGGTGCTATACTAGCCGTGAGTTTTGTAGGTCTCATAGCCTTTGTCATAGAATTAGTAGGCATTATTTTACTGGTCGTTACATTTTTCTCTTTAGCAACTATCTATAATAAGCCAGGAATCCGAACAGGAGCAATACTAGTGCTAATAGGCTATATAATTTCTTTAGTAGGCTCTAGAGTAGGATTCATCTTTGGAATAGTGCTCGGAATAGTTGATGCAGTCCTATTGCTACTAGGGTATTTAATCATATATCAAGAATTAGGAAGAGCGGTCATTGAACTAAAAAGTCAAAATCCTATGGCTCAATGAACTGAGCCAAATACCCAAAGCTGCTAATTCAACAATACGTTGGATTTATACCACCATTCAGCTTACAACCTACATCTGCAGCTTCAAGATAAAATATTGAATTTGGAATCCAATAATTTTGGCCTGCATACTCGTATTGAACAGGGATTCTTTCATAATACACATAAACACCATAGGGCGCATCAGGATCTACTTCCAAAAAAAATTGAGAAACCGCGTTAGTTGTTTGAATCGTGAAAGTTAGATTGGGAAGTATAGCTGCTCCTAAGCTACCCATCAATCCCTTAATAGGTGCAAACACGGTTCCCATTGGTATAGAAACAACTATATTTGGTAGTCTGTCAGAGCTAACATCAAGAACAAAAATATCCAAAAGATCACCGGGATTTTCTTTGCCATAATATGCAGCATAGGACCAATTGAAAGGTTGATAAAGTTGAGTTGTTTTATAGAGAACCGGTAAATAATTGTTACCTGACTGGATTATTTCCATTTCAGTAGGGATCAATTGTATGGAATAACCATTAAAATAAAGATGGCCTGTATTTGGGTCTACGATATAAGCTGTATAATTTGCTAGGGCCAATTGACCAATTACATAAATATCCTGTGTAGGAGGAAGGGATATACCGAATGTACCGTACTCTGCAGTCATCGTTTCACTTATCGATTCACTTATCGAGCTGTATGATAAAATCATACCCGAGCCAGGAATATCGTAAGATATGCCCGCACCCTCAGAAACGAATCCCTCAGAAATGTCCATTGAAAAAGTGGCAGTTGTATATTGTTCCATAAAGACAGCAATTATCCCATATATATAATTATAAAGGCTTGTGCCATATATCCCACTAGAATCCACCTCTATTAATGGAATGGGAGCCATTGAATTATTAGAAGGCCAATATGCTACCCAATTTAGTACGTATAAAAAATAAAGATTTTCTGAATATTCATAAGGTACTGTCGTCGTTGTAGTTGTAGTTAAATCTGCAATATGAAAATTTTTGCTAATTTTTGTAATATTAATTATTTTATTTTGATTGAATACGACATTCTCAGTAAAGCCTATGCCCTTCAAGATTTGGGCAGGGCTATAGCTTATAGTGAAGCTTTGTGTTCTCAACATTATTGAGCCTGATTCATTATAAGCATAGGAAGCGAAGCCTATTAAAGAAGGATGGATGTAATCTCCATATTTATCGAACCATGGTTGAGCTATTTGCTTTAGATCGCTAATATCGATCGTTGCTATTGCAGGGCCATTGCTTGCTCTAATAAAGCCATTTGAAATTTCCTTGAAGACAGTCCCACTAGGACTGGGATAAAAGGCGAAGAGCTGGTAATAAACGTGATCCAAGGGCTTCAAATCCTTATCTAGGAAAACAATTGAGATATATTCTACATTGTTTAGCAA
>JAJPJK010000014.1 GCA_021324265.1 Thermoproteota archaeon
ATCACAGATAATTTTAATATAAGACTTGGAATCCTCGATGAGACTTTTTATCCCAATATCTAGCTCACCTTTAACAACTTTAAAATTTTTTGCTTCTTTCTCTTTTAGACCAAAAGATGCAACTTTATGTTCGGTATGGATTACATACGGATACGCTTTTTTCCTAAACTTTATATGTTTGCCCAAAGCATTAAGTGCTGCAATTCTCCCTTGTGATTTCGCAACATTCGCAATGCCCGCCCCTACTAGATCTCCTGCGCCGAAGATATTCTTTTTAACCATAAGATATGCGTTGACATTAAGATTATCTAAAAAAAGGCTGTCCTTATTTGGGATCCAGCCTATGCACGATATAACAAGATCAGCTCTCACTTCTTCTTTACCACAAATGACGCGAAAATCTTTATCTTTTTCTATCCCTTTGACCTCCGTATTCAAAAATACGTGTATGCCTCTATCTCTGAGACTCCTTAATACAATTTCTGATATGTCTTCATCCTCCAAGTACAATATTTTTTCTTTTTTCTCAATTATCGTGACTTTACAGCCCAGATTATAGAAGATTTCAGCTAACTCTAACCCTTCTGGACCTCCTCCTATTATTAATATTTTTTCAGGTAGTTCTTCAAGGTTGAGAAGTTCATCGCTATATCTTAGATATTCGGACCCAATAAAAGAAGGCTTAAGAGGCTTGGATCCAGTACATAATATAAGCTTATTTTGCCCCAGTTCTATCTTTCTATCTTTCAGCCTAATCTCCTTATCCGAAACTAAGCATTTTTCATTCACGAAGTCGATACCATTGGCAGCAAGTAACTTTTCATATTTAGATTTGATTGAAGTAATTTTGAACTTGGCTTCTTTGACTAGTTGACGATACTCAACTCTTCTTTTCGTTATTTCAAGCAAGATTTTCGTGGGTATACATGTTTTATTAACAAAATTGCCTCCCAATTGATTATCAAATAATGTTGTATTGATACCCATTGAAGCAGATGTGATGGCAGCCTCAAGGCCAGCTATTCCTGCGCCCACAATGTATATGTGCATTATTTAAAAATACTTTAAGAATATTTCTTGATATTCCATTATAGCTAGATGGATGAATTAATCGAGAAAATAAAGAAAGGAGAATTGAAGATGTATGAACTCGATGACTTCACCAAGGATGTCAATAAGGCTGCTGAAATTAGAAGGAAATACCTCATGGAGATTTTCAATATAGAGCTTAGTAAGATAGGTGAGTACAGTATAGATCTCAATTTAACCTACAAGAAGAATATTGAAAACGCAATCGGCTGCGTTCAAATACCTCTAGGCATCGCAGGACCTTTGCTTATAAATGGAGAATTCGCAAAGGGCAACTTTTTTGTACCGCTGGCTACGACTGAAGGCGCATTAGTTGCTAGCGTAAACAGAGGATGTTCTATATTGACTTCTTCAGGTGGGGTACAAGCTAAGGTGATCGATGATAAAATGACAAGAGCACCACTTTTCAAAGTTAGTGGAATGAAGAGGGGATTGGAGATTATAGGTTGGATTAAAGAGCACTACGAAGACTTAAAAGAAAAATTTCAAGAAGGATCAAGACATTTACAATTGAAATCCATAAAACCTTGGCTGATAGGAACGAATTTATGGCTAAGGATTGAAGCAGAAACCGGAGATGCAATGGGGATGAACATGGTTACCATAGCCTCAGAAAGGATGGCTAGGTACATAATCGAGCATAATTCAGATCTTTCTTTGGTGGCATTGAGTGGGAATCTATGCACTGATAAGAAACCAGGCTCAATAAACTGGCTCTTAGGAAGAGGAAAAAGTGTAATAGCTGAAGCCTTCATCGAAAGAAAGATACTTGAAAACAGGCTCAAGGTTACCCCGAGAGAAATAGTAGATGTGAATAATAGAAAGAACATCTTGGCAAGCGCTTTTGCCCATGCATATGGATTAAACGCACAGATAGCTAATATAGTAGCTGCGATCTTTTTAGCAACTGGTCAAGACGCAGGGCAATTGACAGAATCTTCAATGGGTATTACCTATGCTGAAGAAACGGGAGAGGGTCTCTATCTATCTGTCTATTTACCCTCCTTAGAAGTAGGTACTGTAGGTGGCGGTACACATCTACCAACTCAGAGAGAGGCTTTACGCTTGATAGGATGTGAAGGAGGCGGTGAGAAACCTGGAAACAATGCAAAAAAGCTTGCTGAAGTAATTGCTAGCACCTGTCTCGCTGGCGAATTATCACTCCTATCAGCACTAGCAAAAAATGAACTTGCAAAGGCTCATGAAAAATTAGGGAGAGCTAAAACAAAATGAGCTTTCAAGTGAAAAGAGCCTTTAGAAGAATTAATAGATCATGGCTTAACCCAAGCTCTTTTATAATAGAATTCAACATTGAATATGACTATGCAGGGCCTATAGCTCTTCTAATTCTTTATGCATTATGTGGCTTCATTTTCATGACAATAAGGCAAAGCCTTGGCGAGGAGAATCTGCTAAATATTCTAATTAACGGTTTCCTCAACTTAACCGAGTTCATATTGACTCCGCTAATTGTTATGGCTTTTATATCATTCTACAAAGTAAAAATTAATTTTAAAAGAGATTTTGCATTGATAAGTTATAGTTTCTCTATAAGAATAATTTTTTATATTCTTAATACAATACTTTTATATATTTTTTTATATTTCTATCAAAACTCTATTATTGGTGCGGCAATTCAGATATTTTTCATAATTTCCACTACATGGTCATTGACGCTGCAATTCTACTACTTAAGAGCGGATAAAGGTATAAGATCGTTTACGCTACTATTTATGATAATGCTTTCATGGATTACAGTCTTCGCTGCCGTCCAGATCATAATTTACATACTGAACACATTTGGACTTTTCAAAATATCCTGATGGAAATTATCAGACCGAAAATTAATTTTCCATAAGATAATTAAATTAATATCGATATGACGGACTATTTTCGTGTCGGTTAAGAGGTTGACTATAAAAGATTTGGATGAAAAGATGCAAGGAATAAATGCAGAGGTAAATAAACTAAATCTTGAACTTGCCCAAGTAAAGGACGAATCGAAAAAATTCGAGGAAACAAATTCAAAAGTAGAGGAGCTTAACAAGAGAGTTGATAAATTAGAAAAGAATCTCGACGAAATTTACAGCTACCTCCAAAGATTATACGACTATCTAATTAAGAACCTCTGAAAGATTTACCAAAATAAGAACCAGCAAACGGCTGCTTCATGATCTCTCGAAGGTAGGTTGTGGCATAGGATCCACGATAAAGAGCAAACTTAACGGAAAGAATATAAGAGCCTGTGATTTGATCTTCAAGCAGATCATACTTTAACTCATCAAGCAGCTTAAGATCCAAACGTCTATATGAGCCCTTAAGCCCCACAAATTTATCTCCCAGCCATAGTTTGAAATCTGAAGGACGAATACCATCCTTAACTAGCTCTTCTCTTTCCATATCGCCCATTACACCCCCGCTTAACTTTGCTCTATAGCCCATAACAGGCAAGACGAGCGCTAGTTTATTTTTTTCTACTAATTCCCTTGCTCTCTGCTTATCAATATCAGTACCAACTCTGAAGGCATAAAAAACTGGAAGACCGTAATCCAAAGGAGAAACCAAATCACCTTCTTCCAAGCTCAGCAACTTCGCTCTCAAGCGAGAAGAAAGAAAGCGATTAAAAAGATAAGAAGAGTAAGCTTCGATGAATAATCTCAGAGCACCAGCAGGTAATTTGCTAATTGCTCCTGAATAATCTTTAGGGTGATGCAGTAAGTATTCGAGTACCATTCTTTCATAGAGAAGCGACTCAGGAAGATATTTTAGTGTTTCAGCCGGGTCATTTGTATCCATGAATATTTTTCTCGCAAAAATATGATCTTCAGGCTCAAGCGGGTCTATAAAACCAACAAGATAATTTATAGCTTTTTCGTAATCCCCTTTTATTATTGATTCGCCTATTTTATGCGTGACAGGTCTTGGCATTCCAAAGCGTTGATAACCGAAATAGTTAGGTATAAATGAAACTTTCTTAAATTCCTCGAGTACTTCCACGACCTTATCCTTTTGCAAAGGTACGTTTCTAATGACTACTTTAAAATTATTTCCAAGGTGTTGACCCAATCTTGCAGGTCCATAACCTAAAGAACAGGCCAGCGGTTCAACTTTTCTCAGTTTTAGGTCTTTTACATCTTTTTCTACTACATTTTTCAAGGTAAAGCACTGCACAGCTATGGCTCTTCTGTCCTTAATACCGTAAACCCCAATATCAGAGAATTTTAGCTTAAATTTCTGCATCAATGCAATCATTACGTCGCTAGTAGTTATGTTCCTCTTTTTTATTGCTACGTAAAGATACTTCCCTTTATTAGGCAACCTAAACTTGAAATTTCCATTTACATCCAGTATCGTTCCATCTCTAAGAATTTCTTCAACTATGAAATCCTCAGCACTTTGCTTTATTACGCCAAGTAGAGGATAAGAATGGGATGCGAAAAATTCAATGCCTAGTTCCTTCTCAAATTCATAAGCTTGCAACATTACATGATAAATAAGACGTTATATAGAATTTGTGTGCCCACAAAAGATAGAAGTAATATTATAAGTGAAATCATAAAAGCAGACTCGATTCTTATATTACCAAAGTAAAAAATTCCTGTTGTAAGCATTGTAAAAGAAAAAAACATAGGAAACAGATATATTATAAAATATGTAAGGAAACCTATAGTAATGAAAAAAGTATTATATAAAGCAAAATAAATTAATGAAAATAGCACTACGGGTAAAAATGAAAATAATACAGCTAAACAAAATTTTTCGGTATCTTTAATAAATCCAAATATATTACCTAGAAAATATGAAATAGATACTACAAAGAATAGATTGATTGATACAAATAATAATTGTTGGGATAGATCAATGCTTACATAAGGAGGCATCATGAATAAAGCTACAGGAATGAGCCTGCTTACTGCTAAAGATGGCAAACTTAATAGTAAGAATAATAAGATTACAGATATCGTGGAAGGCTTGTTGAGTTTTTCTATAATTCTCATAAGAGGGATCGGGAAAACAATTGGGACTGAAAATACCAGCGAGGCGAGTGAAGATGGGATTGACTGTATTCCCTTACTTTCCTCTAGCAAAAGAAAGTAAATTTTTTTCCCAACCTGAGTTAACTTATATTTGCCATCATCGGATTTTTCTACAATTCCTTGAAGCTTTTTAAGTGCATCATAAAAAGTACCAGGTGAGACATCCAACTTCTCTATCAGCTCTGTAGCCTTATATGTACCATTTTCGCCGAGTAAGAAGATGATCCTTCTAGAGGTTGAACTTGAGGCTATCTTATAATACTTAGATAGAAGATCGTCGTTCACGCCTATTTAAAAAATGAGTCTAACTATAAAAGAATTTCCTACAAACTTTTATCTTCCAATGTCTATTTCTTTCCCATAATGCTACGTAATTACGATTATAAATTCATAGAACAAAAATGGCAAAAGATATGGGAGAATGGGGGAATTTATAGATTCGACCCTAGTCATAACAAGGTATACGCTATAGACACGCCGCCACCTTATCCGACTGGCGAATTAACGCCTGGAAATGCTTTGAATTATATTTATTGCGACATAGTAGCGAGATATAAGCGAATGAAAGGATATTCTGTATTGTTTCCAATAGGATTCGATTGTCATGGTTTGCCCACTGAAGTGAGAGTCGAGAACATCATTAAGAAAAAACGCAATGAAGTAGACTGGAGAGAGTTTAAGGAGCTTTGCTCAAAGTACACTGATATATGGATTGAAGCAATGGTTAAAGATTACAAAAGACTTGGAATATCTTTCGATTGGAAACTTAAATATGTTACCAAAGACCCAAGTTACTGGAGAAAGGTACAGCTCTCATTCATCCTAATGTACAGAAAGGGATTGATATACAGAGCAGAGCATCCTGTATACTGGTGTCCTAGATGCGAAACAGCAATCGCTGAGGCTGAGGTAGAATATAACCAAGCCCAAAGAGAACTATACTATATCAAATTTACAGTCGCTGATAGGGATCTAATCATTGCAACAACAAGACCAGAATTGCTCGCAGCTATTGTGGCTGTAGCAGTACATCCTGAAGATGAAAGATACCAAGCTATTATAGGAAAAATTGCTAAAGCTCCTCTCTATGAAAGAGAGGTACCAATTATAGCAACCCCAGAAGTCGATCCAAACTTCGGGACCGGAGCGATGATGATCTGTACATATGGAGATAAGAGAGATTTCAGGCTACAAAAGAGGTACAAATTACCTTTTATCAAACTCGTAAACAAAAATGGAACAATAAGCGAAGAAGGGAGGTGGATATCAGGGCTTAGAATAGAAGAAGCTAGAAAGAAAATTGTTGAGATGTTGAGAGAGCAAAATCTTCTAATTAAACAGGAAATGATAATGAGTGAGCAAGGTACTTGCTGGAGATGTCATACGCCTGTAGAAATAATTGCAGAAAAGCAATGGTTCGTTGCTACAACTAAACTTGCAAGTAAGATACTAGAAATAGCAAACAAGGAAATAAGGTGGATTCCTGAATACCAATACAAAAGATTGGAGGATTGGGTAAATTCACTTGACTGGGACTGGGTGATTTCTAGACAGAGAGTTTTTGCAACACCTATACCTATATGGTATTGCAAATCATGCGGAGAGACGATAGTTGCGGATGAATCTTGGATACCGATAGATCCAAGACTGGAGCCTCCTAAGATTGAAAAATGTCCCAGATGTGGAGCTAAAGAGTTCGAAGGAGAGAAAGACGTTATGGATACTTGGATGGATTCAAGTATAACCTGTGCTGTGCATGCGGGATGGCCTGACAACTTCGATGAACGACTTTTACCTGCAGACCTGCAACCTAATGGTTACGATATAATAAGAACTTGGGATTATTACCTACTTGCTAGGCATCTCGCACTTTTCAACAAACCAGCTTTCAAGCTCGCATTAATAAATGGAATGGTAAGAGGTACAGATGGCAGGATGATGCATAAGAGCTATGGCAACGTAATACCTTTAGCGGAGCTTTTGGATAGATATGGCGTTGATGCATTTAGACTCTGGGCTTCAGGTTCTGTAAAAACAGGCTCCGATGTTACTGTTCGATTTGAGGATTTGGACTTCAACAAGCGTTTCCTTATAAAGCTCTGGAACGCTGCAAAATACGTGCTAACCTATACGAAGCCAGTAAACGAGGAAATTAAAGTTGAGAAGCTCATTGATAAATGGATCCTTAATGAATTGCACAAAACAATAAATAAGATCAATAATGCCATGGAAGAGTTTCAGTTTTTCGAGGCATTAAATGAATTGAGAAGTTTCGTATGGGATAAATTCTGCGACGAGTATTTAGAGGCTATTAAATATAGAACCGCAAAAGAAGACAAGGCTGCGTATTTTGTAGCTAGATACGTATTATTCAATATCATCATTCTCTTAGCTCCTTTTGCTCCATTCATTACAGAAGAAATATTCGAATATTTAGAAAAAGGGAAGAGTGTCCATCAAGCTAGATATCCAGAGAGTAAACCTATAGATGAGGAAGCAATACAAAAAGGCGGTATAATTGTTGGGATCATTTCTGAACTAAGAAGAAAGAAAGTTGCTTCTAGAGTATCGCTAGCCAGCCCAATTAAAAAAGTCACGATTTTTTCAAAAGAATTCGCTGAATTACTGAAAGAGGGATATGAAGACATAAAGAATGTATTAAGAATAGAAGAGTTAAACATTACTTCTGAGGGAAGAGGTAATATTGAGAGCGAAGCGTTAAAAGGAGTTACCTATGATATCACCTTCTCTTAAATATAGCTTTCTGAATTCCAGCTTCTTTTCTATCTTTTTCAGTGAATTCAAATACTTTTTTAAATAAATTAAGCTCGTCTTGACCTAAAGTTACCTTCTTGCTTTCCATAAACCTTTTAGCTGTCTCGATAGCTGATTCCAAAAAAATTTCATAACCTTTTTTCTCAAACCCTGACCACAAAGTGAAGCTTGGCACAGAGCGATCCAAGAAATAAAGAATATTTGAAGAGAATCCTACACTTAAACCACTAAAGATCATAGCTGATATCGATGTTTTAACATGATCCCCAACTATGACTCCCAATTTGCGCATACCAGTTTTAACCAAGCTATGCATGTCATCGAACTTGATTTCACCGTATGTATTCTTTAAATTCGATACCACTGTATGCGCACCTACATTCACCCACTCACCTATATAGGAATCACCGATATAGCTTTGGTGTCTGCTTGAAGTATAATCTAAAATTATTGAATTCGTAACTTCTCCTCCTATTGTACAATGCTTTCCTATGTAAGATCGCCTTATGTTCGAACCCGTTACTAGTGTTGTGTGAGACCCTATATAGCTTGGTCCTTCTATCCTAGAGAAAGCTTGAATATAAGCCCCATCGCCTATGAAAACAGGTCCTTCGCGAGTATCAATGACAACATCAGGTTCAAGATAAAATGAACCATTGGAAATAATAGGATATTTTCCAATCCTATTGCTGGATAACTCAACTTTTTCGTAGATGTTTGATAATAAAAGAAGGTCTTCGAAAAGCATCGCTTTATTGTGCTTTATTAGGTCATAAACTCCGTTAAGTAATTTTGCCTCATAATTGAGCACCGAACCTTTCTTTAATGCAAGCTCTTTATCACCTGAATAAGCTAGTATTTCTTCGCCGCATTTTATGACAAAATCTTCAGTGCCAATATTTAGCAGCTTTTCAATGAAGGATTTTTCTACGACGAAGTTTTGTAAAACTATTATGCCTTCATGCATTTCGTTTACATTTCCATCCAAGATTGGATTCCTTACCACAAGCTTTGGAACCGAATTTGTTAGAATTTTAAATCTGTCTATGTTTGACATGGCCCCAATGATGAGTTTGAAAGAAGGTCTTGAAAGCGTCAAAGGGAAAAATCTTTTATATGCTTCTCCTTCATCGAATGTGAACTCCACATTCTTTAAAGTACTTATAAGCATAAAAAAATGGTAATTACTATGCGTTTAAAATGGTTAATGGTACCGCTGCTACTGATCATTCTACTAGGCATGATAGCCAATGTAAAGGCGGATGCTTTCATCGATTACAGCTTTGATCAAAAAAGAATCATAATTACAGTTAATTACGGTATAAATGAACAGGACAAACCTAAAATCCTAGAAGTCTATGTCAACCACACACTTTATAGGGTATATTACTTCAGCGACAACGAGAGTTTCCCGAAATACATCTACATAAACATGACAATAACAGGTTTTACTTCATTGTCGGTAAGGGCATATTACTCAATAACAGGATGGAGCAAAGAAAACGAAATTTACGTTAACAGCACAACTTATACAGAGCCTAACCTCAATCTTGGAAGAGAAATTGCGTTAATAATAGGAGTACTTATTCTTATCATAGCTATAATATTACTCTTTAGAAGAAAAAGCTAGAGAGAATAGATCTGGCTTCTATCAGATCTTTCCTCTCTAATCAAAAGGGATGAAATATCTAGCTTTTGTTTATCCTTAACATGATTGAGGAAATCGCTCGTGTGCTTTATATCGAACTCGATCAAATCTATCATAAGCTTCCATATCTTCGAATAAATCTCTTCTAACATCTCTTTAGGCATAACAGATATTATGGCTGGGTTTTGTAACCAATTCTCAAATCCTTTAATCGTGCGACTAATATGCTGGCATGCAGTTCTAGAAGCTAGCAATAAATTAAGCCTGTCAGCATCCTTATAATTCTTCGATTCGTAACTCTTAACAGCAATTTCAAGAATCTTCTTCTGCTCATTCACCCAATCTTGCATACTTCTTACGAAGGTCTCGTTAAAGGCCATGTATAACATCTTATTCTGCTGTAGCGTATTTAAACTTAACAAGGCAAAGTTTTTTAAGAGTCTTGAATAAAAAGTTTAGTAGAAATGACAGACAACTACATTCCTGAAGTACCATTTGTTCCAACGCCTGAAAATGTTGTTAGGAAAATGCTCCAACTCGCTGAACTCAAGCCTAAGGAAAAACTCGTTGATTTAGGTGCAGGAGATGGAAGAGTGCTTATAATTGGCGCTACAGAGTTTAAAGCGATGCCATGCATTGGAGTTGAGATAAGATCTGAGCTTGTTAAGACGATAAAGGAGAAAATTAAAAAGATGAATCTTGACGGCTATGTTGAAATAATTCAAGGTAATATGTACGAATACCCATTGACAGATGCCGATGTTGTTACTCTATACTTATTGACAAGCGTTAATGAAAAACTAAAGCCCAAATTGGAAAGAGAATTGAAAGCGGGGGCAAGAGTAGTAACGCATGACTTTGAAATGCCAGGATGGATGCCTTATAAGGTAGAAGAAATTTATGATTCGGGGAGGACGCATAAAATCTATGTTTACAAAATGCCTCCCACAAAAAAGAGCCTTTTCTACAAATAGGTAGAATTTTCAATAGCTTTTTGTAGATAATTCAGCATTTTTATGAAATTGAATTCGTCATTTTTCTTCAAAAATACTAAGACATGCTTATCGTTAGTATATTGAACGAATACCTTTATCATTTGAAGTTGGATTTTTTTACCTTCACTATTAAGTCTTCCGTCTGAAATATAGTAAGAAAAGTTCCTTTTACTTTCTTCCAAAAGCGAGATGAGTTTTCTTCTTAAGTTAGGATCGTTTTCTTTTTTCACAAAGATTTATTTCAAGAACGGTATTTATAGACGAGTTTATGGGCGAAGACCAACTGGATGAACTTTCAAGAGAATTATTAGATATACTCAAAAAGAAAGGTTACTTATCTATCCAAGAAATGCTGGACTGGATTAAATCGAAAAAAGGCAGTACGTTAGTATTGAGTGCTCTTATTTCAGAACTGGAGAGCAAAAATTTAATAAAAAAAAGTGGTTATTGGGAAAATTCTGAACCTCTTTTTCCTTTACCTAAGCAAATAGAGTTGCTAAAGAAAGAAGAGAGCATTATAAAACAGCAACCTATCCAAGAACAAAAGGTTGAAATTAAACCCAGAAATGATGCAGAAGAAAGAATACTGGATTATCTAGCACGCTATTACAGCGTAGGCGAACTTAGGCTAAGACTTGAGATGGGAAATAAAATAAAAGAAATAGATCCAATCTTAAGAAGTTTAGAGGAAAGAGGATTGATTATCTGGGATAGAGAATTAGGTGTTATTACCGCGAGCGAAAAACTAATGAGTAACTACAAGAGGACAAAGAATATTCTTGATGTGCTTTAAGCAGCTACAAATATTGGGTTCCTAGAAGATTTATAAGCGTATTTGATAACCCCTTCCTTCTCCAAAGACTGAAGTATGCGTTTTGCTTCACCCATTTTTATCCCATATTTAGATGCAATTACCCATGGAGATAAATATGGAGTTTCCTTCACTTCAGATTTAACAGATTCCAGTATTTGTTCATTTATTACAGCTTGACTTTGCCTTTCCTTTTTCTCTGCTATACGTTGCTGTTCTTTTTTCTGTTTCTGGGCAGATTCTTTTAGAGCCTTTTCTTGACGCTTTGCTAATTGAGCAATACCCTTCTTGCCTTTTCCACCCATACTATTACAATATGCTAGAAATATTAATAAACTTCTGCGAAGAACTGAGAATAAATGAGCAAGATCAAAAGCATCGTAGATATCCTTGCTGAATTTGAAAAGGGCCTAGACGAGGTTGATAAGTTATCCGAGGAATTAAAGCTTAAGATCTTGAACGACATAGAAATCCAAGCGAATAGTAAATCACAAGAAATAATCGAAGAATTCAAAAAAGAGAAAGAGAAACAATTCAAGGAAGAAGAAGAGAAGGCAAAGAGAGATGCTGAAAAAATTATGAAAGAAGGAGAAAAAACATTAGAGGCTAAAAGAAAAGAACTGGAAAAGAAATTGGAATTGGCAAAAAATAAGGCAATAGAACTACTATTATGAGCAATTTTTACAGGGCGGGAAGAGCTAGAGCAAAGAAAGGATATTTGATAAGTGAAGAGATGATCGAAGGACTTATAGAGCAAAAGACCATTGACGATGCCATCGAGATTTTGAAATCAACCGATTATAAAAAAGAAATCCTTGAGATTTCACAACCTTATAAACTTGCTGAAATCGAACAAGCCCTTCAAAAAAATCTTATAAGACATTTCTTTGAATTAATCACCACTAGCGCATATTCCAATATACTTCTAGCTTACTTTCACAAATTTGTAGCTAGGAATCTGAAAATAGTGCTCAAGGGTAAAGCGTTGAATAGGAAATATGAAGAACTTTACAAAAGCATAGTCCTTGATGCTGAAGCCTATCTTGGAAGAAGAGATCTTGTGGTTAAGACGCTCGAAGCACCATCTTTAGAAGAAGCAGTTCAAGTACTTAGCAGATATTCTTTTGGAAAAGAGGTTAACCTTGCTTATAACGCATATAAAGAAAGCAAGAGTTTATCCGTATTTGATATAATTCTTGACAGAGCTTGGGTGAACATGCTTATAGATGCCCATATATCGAGTGGAATTAAAGATAGAGAAGATACTAAAGATTTGGTAGGTTTTGAAGTAGATAGCTACAACATTCTTGGTTTGCTCAGAGCCAAATTCTTGGGCTTAAGTGCTAGCTTCCAAAAAGAAATACTAGCAAAGAAAAGCTATTATGTGGATCAGGACCTACTTTCCAACATAATAATAACAGAATCACTAGAATCATGCTATCAAATCCTCAAGGGCTCTTATTATAGGCAACTCATTGGTGAAGAGATAAAAGAAAAAGAGGATATTGAAAAGTTAGAAGAGGGATTTAGAAAGTTAATTTTCCAGACGGCTAAGTCCAAGTTCGTGAAAAATCCTCTTAGCTTGGGAGAAGTTTTGGCATTCGTCAAACTTAAAGAATTTGAAATACACAATGTTATGACAATACTGTTTGGAATAGAAAATGGCTTGGAAGCTAAGAGGATAAGGGAAAAACTACTTATTTAATCTGAATTTTACTTTCGTCACCAGCCCTTCTGTATTGAAAGGTCTAAAAGGTTTACCTTCTCCGTAGTAGAATTTCGTGAACCACTCATATAGATGAAGCCTGAGCGCTTGAATGAACACCACAAAACCTTCGAGTGCAGCTATTCCTAAATTCCCTAATACCAACGCTACTCCAACTACGATCGTGGTTACAATAGGATTACCCAAGTATAGGTTAACTACAGAGCTCAAATAAAGTAAGAAGACAGAGTGAACGATTACGAGTATTGCAAGCCTTAAATAGCTTATGGTATTTGATAGGAGCCTCGTGATTGAATCAAATACCTCCATTGCTCCCTCGCCTAGTAAAGCCTTAGTATCGATATGTTCATGGCCTTCTAACTTATGAGCGATATATCTTGCTGTAAGAATCAAGATAAGACCTATCAATGCAGTGACTGAGAAAACTTTAGAATAAATATAGGCAGGTATTCCGAAAATGGTTTCTGCACTAGAGCTGTAAGCAGCTATATTCATTTGGAATACCCAGAGTCCATATAGAAGAAAAACACCTGAAATGTAAAAGATCAAGTACGAAATCGCCATGACTAGATCTTCCATATTGCTCGCCCTTAAACCATTGAATAATCTTATTCCCATGCCCAAAATTAGATGGACTATTCCAATAATGATACTTATAGCCAGAACAAATGTTATGCCTTCTGAATTTATTCCCTGCCCATGTTTGACCAATTCAATTACTGGCTGATAATGTAGAAAAGGTATTGGGAAGCCAAAAAATTCGTTATGAAGAATTCCAAAAAAAGCGCTAGAAATACCTATACAAGTTAAAAGTATCCCCCACTGCCTCAAGTTACCAACACTTCTGAAATAAAAGAACAAACCTAAGGCCATTACCAACAGTCCGCCTCCGAGATCTGCATACATGAATCCATAGAAGAAAGTAAAGAAAATGAAAACAAATGGAGTTGGATCCAATTCGTTATAATTAGCAGGACCTTGCATGAAGGTTATGTTTTCAAAGGATTTAATTATACCTCTATTCACGATCAAGGAAGGAGCTTCCTTTTCATTGATTTCTTCGAATTCAATAAAGCTATCATCTGAGATCAACTTAACGAATTCGCTTTTAGACCTCAGAGGTATATATCCTTCAATAATAACAAAATTCTTAAGCGGTCTGGAGAGCTTTACATTGACAATATTAAGATATTGAAGATTGGCCAGCTCGTATAAAGATATTATTTCGTAGTATTTCATTTTGCTCTCATAAGCAAGCTTCAATTCTAGCTCGCTTACCTTTGCTTGTAATTCTTTTATTTTTTCATCGACCTTTTTCAGCTCATCGCCTATTGAGACATGCTCATATGGTATCTTTATCTGCACGATCTCCAAACCGCTCAAAATCCTGTTTATCTTTTCAGCTTGTTCGTTCCTTGAAATAATTAGAACAACAAACACATCACTCTTAACCTGTTCACTTACCAGAATTGCGTTTTCAGAGAGACTTTTCTTAAGCTCATTTAAAGTCTTAGAGTTTGTAGCTATGAATATCATGAAAAATCTTTTTATCCTCCTCACCTCTTCAAAATCTACACCTAACGAACGTAGGTATTCCAAATTGCGTCTATAGTTAGAAAGTTCAGATAGTTCTTTGGTATACTTCCTCTTATCTTCTATGAGAGGATAAATTACAGAATCGAGTTCGGACATCTTTTTCCTTATCTCGTTCACAAGTTCCTTGAAGTCGGTGAATTCATAGTCATATCTCTTTAGATGGACTCTATTCATTAAATAATCCATGACGCCGAATTCCCTCTTTATTCCCAATTCATTGGCGTAATTATCTAGTTGAGCCGAGATTCTACTGAGAATTTGCATATACTCCTCTGTATTTTGCACTCTATCTTGCCCTGCTTCAATGGTGTGAAACAACTTAAATTCTATGAGTTTAGAGATTACATTGTCTATTCGCTGAACATCAGTTAATAGTGTAGCTTTTACCAGTTTTTCAACCGGCACGATCCTATTTGTGGCTTAAAGTTATTAAAAATTAACGCTAAAAAGACCTATGAAAAGGATCGTTGTAATAGGAGACGAGGAGTTTGTAGTAGGCTTCTCTCTTGCAGGTTGTGAGGGATATATTGAAAACAAGTCTGAAAGAGTTCTTCGATTAGTAAAGGAGCTTATCGAGAAGGGAGATGTGGGATTAATATTACTCGATGAAAGAGTGATTGGAGAAAAGAAAAAGGAAATTCAGGAATTAAAGATGAAGAGTACATCCACTATTATCTATGAAGTCCCAGGGCCGGGAAGTGCAAAAAAGACAGAGGATTATAGAAAACTAATAAGACAAATACTTGGATTCTAAGCTATGGAAGCTCTTAAAAGAATGATTGAAGAGAATAGCGAAGTTACGAAGAATAAAAACCTTGCTGAAATAGATAAATTAACTGTCCAAATAAACAAAATACTAGAGAAATATATTCAAAGTACGCTAAGCAAGTTGAAAGAAATAGAAGAAGACTATTCACGCAAGATAGATTCGATGAAAAAAATGATCGTAAGCAATGCAGAGATCAATGTCAGAAATTCTTTACTTAAGCTCTACAGCGAATATGTAGATAAAGCATTGAATTCAGCACTTGAGGATATAGGTAAGGATAGAAAAAGATATCTCCAGAGCCTGGAAAAACTCGTATCAGAGGCTATTGAAAATGTAGGGGAAAAGAAGGTAAAAATCTTTTGCAATGGTTCAGATGAAAAAGAAATTAAGAAAATTGCAAGCAAAATTCAGAAAGAAAGAGGTATAGAAGTTGAGGTTATAAGTAAAGAAGTAAGCAAATACGGCGGTGTAATAGCAGCTAATTCTGACGAAACAGTTTTTTATAATAATACCGTGGAAGCAAGACTTGAGAGGATGAAAGAGGATATAAGGAAAGTCCTTGGTGATATCTTGAGGGATTAGAATGAGCCAAGAAAAAGGTAGGATAACTTGGATTAGCGGTCCTACAGTAAGGGCCGAAGGTCTAGAAGGAGTAAAAATGTTCGAAGTAGTGTTTGTAGGCGAAGAAAGGCTAATCGGTGAAGTGATTGCAGTATCTGGTGATAAAGCTGTAATTCAGGTTTATGAAACTACTAGTGGTTTGAAGCCTGGTGAACCTGTATACAGATCCGGGGAACCTCTTTCTGTTATGTTAGGCCCAGGTATCATTGGTAGAACGTATGATGGTGTCCAGAGACCACTGGATGTCATTGCCACTAAGATTGGGCCTTTTGTAAAACGAGGAATTCAGGTAGATCCTATACCACTTGATAAAAAATGGTATTTTGAACCTGTTCTTAAGATTGGAGATAAGGTCAGAGGAGGATATGTTGTCGGATATGTGCAAGAGACCCCTCTAATAAAGCATTCAATTTTAATTCACCCAGAAGTAAGTGGCAAAGTTAAAAGCATTGTTAAAGAAGGTGAATATACCGCTAATGATGTAATAGCAGAAATTGAGAAAGATTCTGAGGTTTATAAAGTTAAGCTCTATCACAGGTGGCCTGTAAGAAAGCCTAGGCCTTACGTACAAAGGCTCGAACCTGAAGTGCCTCTAATCACAGGGATGCGAATAATAGATACGCTCTTTCCTGTAGCAAAAGGAGGGACGGCAGCAATCCCTGGTGGCTTCGGTACAGGAAAAACAGTTACACTTCATCAAATCGCTGCTTGGTGCGATGCAAGAGTTGTAATATACATAGGATGCGGTGAAAGAGGGAATGAAATGGCTGAAGTTTTAGTTAAATTCCCTGAACTAACCGATCCTTATAGCGGTAGGCCATTGATGGAACGAACAATTTTGATAGCAAATACTAGCAATATGCCGATTTCTGCAAGAGAGGCGAGTATTTACACTGGTATTACTCTTGCAGAATATTATAGAGACATGGGTTATGATGTTGTGCTTGTTGCTGATTCAACCAGCAGGTGGGCTGAAGCACTTAGAGAAATAAGTGGTAGGCTGGAAGAGATGCCAGCGGAAGAAGGATTTCCACCGTATCTAGCATCAAGGCTTGCTGAGTTCTATGAGAGAGCAGGTCGAGTGGTCACATTCACACAGAATAATTCAATCGGTTCTGTAACCGTCGTAGGCGCAGTTTCACCTCCAGGCGGGGATTTCTCTGAACCAGTAACAGTGCACACTTTGAGGTTTGTAAGGACATTTTGGGGTTTAGATAGTGCGTTAGCATATTCAAGACATTACCCAGCAATAAACTGGATAATCAGCTACTCGCTCTATGTAGATGCAGTAGCAAGATGGTGGGAAAAGGAAGTAGAAAAAGGATGGCCTGAACTAAGAAGAAAGATGCTAGAGATCTTACAAAAAGAAGATGAATTAAAAGAAATAGTTAAGCTCTTAGGTCCTGAGGCATTGCCCGATAGCGAAAAATTAGTATTGGATGTAGCGAGGATTATAAGAGAAGGATTCTTACAACAAAATGCGTTCGATCCTATAGATAGTTATTGTTCAGTTCAAAAGCAATACAAGATGCTCAAGATGTTTATGGAGTTTTATGAGAAAGCAAGGATTGCTCTAGAAAAGGGCGTTCCTCTATCTTCTATTCGAGCACTTCCAATAATCGCTAAAATGATGCGTGTAAGGTATACGGTTCCAAACGAAAAATTCATAGAAGTAGATAGCATTTCACAAGAAATAAATGATTCAATCAATAAACTTTTAGAGGGGATGAAAAGTGGCTAGCGGTGGTCTTGAATACTATTCAGTAAAAGAAATAAAGGGGCCTCTGTTAGTTGTAGAAGGTGTAAAGAATGTTTCATACGATGAGCTTTTAGAAATCGAAACCTCTACTGGTGAAAAAAGACTTGGAAAAGTCCTCGAAGTAGGATATGGCCTTGCAATCGTACAAGTTTTTGAAGGTACTACTGGCCTTGCTGTGAAGGGTACAAAGGCAAAATTCTTGGGAAGAACAATGGAGACACCGGTCAGTGAGGATATGCTTGGAAGAATATTTGATGGGCTGGGAAGACCTATAGACGGCTTGCCGCCCATAATACCTAGAGATAGACTCGACGTAAACGGATCCCCTATCAATCCAGAAAGAAGAGACTATCCTACAAACTTCATCCAAACAGGCATATCTGCTATCGACGGCATGAACACATTGATCAGAGGTCAAAAGCTACCTATATTTTCAGGAGCTGGGCTACCTCACAACATGATAGCTGCGCAAATTGCTAGACAAGCAACTGTACTAGGCCAAGAAGAAGAATTCGCAGTTATTTTCGCGGCCATTGGAGTTCAAAATGATGAAGCTTCTTTCTTCAAGAAAAGTTTAGAAGAAACAGGGGCCATAAAAAGGAGCGCGTTATTCTTAAACCTTGCAGATGATCCTGCTTTTGAAAGAATTATTACACCTAGGATTGCACTTACTTTAGCCGAATACTTAGCTTTTGAAAAAGACATGCATGTTTTAGTGATCATTACAGATATGACCAACTACGGCGAGGCATTGAGAGAAATAAGTGCTGCGAGAGAGGAAGTGCCAGGTAGGAAAGGATACCCAGGATATCTCTACACCGATCTTGCGACGATATATGAAAGAGCAGGTAGGATAAAGGAAAAGAAGGGGAGCATAACCCAAATGCCAATTCTTACAATGCCTAATGACGATATAAGCCATCCTATACCTGACTTAACTGCCTATATAACTGAGGGTCAAATTGTATTAGGGAGAGAATTGCATAGAATCGGTATTTATCCACCAATAAACGTGCTTATGAGCCTCAGTCGACTGATGAGGGATGGAATAGGTGAAGGAAAGACAAGGGCAGACCATCCAGATGTCTCAAGCCAACTTTATGCATCATATGCAAGAGCACAAGAACTTAGATCGCTTGCACTGATAGTAGGAGAATCAAGCCTTACACCTGTCGATTTAAAATACTTAAGATATGCAGAGGCATTTGAAAAGAAGTTCCTTGCACAAGGTTACTATGAAAATAGGGATATATTCAAAACTTTGGACATAGCTTGGGAAATTCTATCTATGCTTCCTGAACAAGAACTTACGAGGGTCAAAGAAAAATACATTAAACAATACTACAAGAAAACTGCAGAATAAAATGTCACAGGGATTTGGAGGAAAGGTACTCCCAACTAAGATAAATTTAATAAGGCTTAAAAGAAGCTTAGCTTTCGCTAAAAGAGTAAAGAAAATTTTAGAAGATAAGAGAGAAGTAATTTTACATGAGCTAGAAAAGCTAACAGATGAGATTTCTGAAGAAAGCAAGAAAGTTTGGGATCAACTATTTGAGGCTTATGATTCAATGTACTCAGCCTACATGAGTATGGGTCCACTTAACATCAACTCACTAGCAATCACTACGCCTCAAAGGTTGGGTGTAGAAATCAAGGAAGAAAATTTGATGGGTGTAAAAGTTTCAAGATTGAAATTAACGAATTTAGAAAGTACGCCACAATATGGGTTTTTAGATTCTTCCAGTGCACTTGATAAAGCTATAAAAAAATTCCAAGAAACCCTTCCATTACTAATAAGTAGCGCTGAAAAAGAGAATGCAATATACAGACTTGCTGAAGAACTAAGAAAAACTCAAAGACAAGTAAATGCATTGAAATACGTGATCATTCCAAACTATGAAAAAATGATCTATAACATTATGAACTCGATTGAAGAAAGAGAAAGAGAAGAATTCGTAAGATTGAAAAAGATTAAAGCTGTATTAGAAAGGAAGAGTAAATATGGAGGAAAAAGTTAAGCAAGAGTTCGAATTGATAAAGCAGAGATTCGAACAGTACAAAGTAGAATATAAGAAGGAAATTGAGAAGAAAATAGAAGATTTGAAGGCAAAGGTTTTTAAAGAACTAGAGAAAACCTTATCTTAATATGTCGAGCAAGTATGCATACTTATTGATTGGAATTATACTCCTAAGTCTTGCAACACGCGCTGTAAGTGCACAAGGATTGACCACAGGTGAAGGATTAAAACTTGTCGCAGCAGGCCTTGCATTCGGATTAGCTGCTATAGGTGCCGGACTGGCAATTGGCTATTCAGGTGCAGCATCGATAGCTGTTGTCGCTGAAAAGCCTGGAATGAGAGCTTGGAGCTTTATAATATTGGGTCTTTCAGAAGCACTCGCAATATACGGACTGGTCATTGCGTTCTTATTGATCTTCACGTAGGGAAAAAGATTAAAGAGAGATTTATTTAATTCCTTTTCTGAAATAAGCGCCGCACTTAGAGCATTTGAATAAGCCCATTGTCTGAGATTTCTTGCCCTTTGGTGCTAATACCCAAGTCTTTATTGGGGTCTCTACATTGTTGCCGCATTTTGGACAGGCCACCATCGGATTGTTATTCGATGCGCTTCATATAAATTTGATGGTACTTAAATCGCTGGACAAGGTTTTACAGTTATGATAAGTCTAAAGGAGATGATAGCCCTTGAAGAGAATGCTGAGGAAATCGGATTGAGCAGGAAACTGCTCATGGAAAATGCAGGCTCAGCAATCGCTTCTTATCTTAAAACAAAAGGCTTAATCAATGACGTTATGCTTGTAGCTGGAACGGGAAACAAGGCAGGGGATGGCTTCGTCGCATTAAGACATATCTTAGCTTTCGGTGGAACATGTAAGGTCTTGCTTGCAGAACGCGAAGAAAACCTTAGAACGCAAGAGGCAAAAGAAAATTTTAATGTTCTCAAGCAAATCCCAAGTCTCAAAATTTTTATTGCTCAGGATCTAAGCGACGAAGATATAAGAAGTCTATTCAGAAAAGCTAATGTTATAATAGATGGGCTTATAGGAACAGGACTAAGAGGGAAATTATCCTACAGGATTCTAAGACTTATAAGGCTCATCAATGAAGCTAACTGCTTCAAACTATCGATAGATATACCTACGGGCATAGATCCTGATACCGGAGAGAATGCAGGTGATTATGTAAGAGCTAACGTGGTTATTACGATGCATAGGATGAAAAAAGGGCTTATAAAATATAAAGAGCAGCTTGAAATCCATGAAGCGAATATAGGCATACCTCTCGAACTTGAATACATTGCAGGAAGAGGTGATGCCAAGATCTTATTCGATTCGAAGCCCAAATATGCCAAGAAGGGTGATGCTGGAAGATTACTCATAATAGGTGGCTCAAAGGTTTATCACGGTGCACCAATCCTTGCAGGCTTAGCAGCGTTGAGAAGCGGTGTAGATCTTGTATATATGTATCTCCCATATAAAATTGCCGATATAGCGCGAAGTATATCTCCGGAATTCATAGTCTTTCCATATAACGATGAAGAACTTACCTTAAAAGCAGCTGAAGAAGCAACACAGATTATTGAAAAAGTTGATACAATCTTAATAGGTAATGGTATTGGGTTAGGGCATGATGAAGCTGTAGAAAAAATTTTCGAAATAGCTGAACAAAACAATAAGATAATAGTAGCTGATGCAGACGCCTTAAAAACGAGAGCTGTAAAGAAGAATTGGAAGATGAAAATTGTCTATACTCCTCATGTGGGAGAATTCAAGATCATGACCGGTGTGGAATTGAAGAGTTATGATGAAATAAAGGAAAGGATGAAACAAGTTGAGGAGGCAAGTAATAAATTAAACGCTATATTTCTAGTCAAAGGTCATTACGATATAATAAGTGATGGGAAGAAGACAAAAATATGCAAAGGTGGGACGCAAGCTATGACAGTAGGGGGAACTGGAGATGTTCTAGCTGGATTATGTTCAGGTCTAATCGCGAGAACGAAAAAAGTCTTCGAAAGTTCGATTGCTGCGTCCTATATAAATAAAAAGGCTGGGGAAAGGGCTACTGAAAAGTATGGTAATCAAATAAAAGCCTCTGATTTAGTCGAATTTATACCCAAAATTATAAAAGAGTTGGATCCTACATATCAAAACTAACGAAAAATTTAAAAATGAAAATTCTTTTAATAATCAATGCCTCAATGGAAGATGACTCGGAGGGGTTATCCTCTCCACGAGGATATCAAAGATGCAATAAGGGAGGCCTTATCAAAGGGTGACTACTTACCCTTTCGACTATGCGAAGAGGTCAGTAGTATTCTTAAGAGAAAAGGGTACTACACTGGGCATATCAATGTTAAAAAAGTTTGGAAGCTATACCAAGAGTTAATAAAGGAAGAATTAACTCTTAGCAATCCTGTTTAATTGTTCTAAGACATATTTTTTGACCTCCTTTTCGCCTTGTAATTCTCTTATAAGTTTACCTTTCTCGATGAATTTCTTTAAAAGAGGTTCTACTTCGCCACCACAATATTTGCACTTTTCAGGTGCAGGATCGGTAAATAATTTGATTTCGTCTCTAAAACAACTCAAGCATCTGTAAACCTGTTTTCTTCCAGGTAGCTTAGACCTTTTGGAATATGGCACACCTTCCTTCTCTACAATATCAAAGGCTAAATCAACAGACGGAGGAAAAGCTATGGCTGTACCAACGCCGTATATATCTACAAGGTCCCTAGTTAAAGTAATCGTGTCTTCATCTACTCCGCTACTGAGAATTATTTTCGCATCTTTAAGGCCGTTTATATCAAGAATCCATCTGATTTCTTGTAGTAATTTCCTGATATCACCCCTTCTAGAACTGGGTGTATCTAGCCTTACTCCAGCCAATCTTTTTCCTAATGTTTTTGCAGCAAGCCAAACTTCGGTCCTTTCATCATACATCGTATCACAAAGTAGATATCTTGGAACTTCCTGAGGCATCACCTCATCAAAAGACTTCCATGCTTCCTCAACTTTATCGAATATTAAAGTAAGCTCATGGGGCATCGTACCGACTGGCTGTATCTTCAATAATTCAGAACCCAATACACCAGATACAGCATCACAACCTCCAATATAAGCAGCTCGATCAGCTAAAGGAGCTAATGCGGGATGGATCGATCTTATACCGAAAAATATAACTGTTTTATCTCCTGCAGCGAGTTTTATACGAGCAGCCCGTGTAGCGATGCTTACGTATTGCCTTAATATACCATCGATAATGGGTTCATATACACCGAATTCCCTATAAGGCCCTTTTATGCTGAATACTGGTTCATAAAGCCTGAATATAGTGCCCTCATCCATTGCATAGACATCGACATTTTTTCCAATGAATAAATTCAAAACTTCATTAAGACCACAAAAAACAGCCCATTCATAATTTTTAGGAAAACTATAAGAATGAACATCCATTGTTACCTCAATATCTAGCTTCCCTTTTTTCTCCAAGACTTGATAAGTTCTAATGTAGTAAATGTCTGTAACTTTTCCTTCTAAAATTTCCTCTTCTGTTGCTATGAAGAATTTCCTACTCATTGATATTTTTTGTGACAGCATCCATAAAAATCATGCGAACCTTCTCATTGAAAACAAATCATAATCATGCCTTCCTTTTTCTAAGAGTTCAACAAGAAGCCTTGAAGAGAAGGGTGCTAGGCAAACACCAACTCTGCAATGGCCAACATTTATGAAAAGATTGTCTTTTATTCTATCTATTATAGGCATCAGATCAGGAGTGCACGGCCTAGAACCCAGCCATGTTTCAATGACTTTACAGTTCTTAGCATTAGGAATGTATTGTATAAGCTTCTCATGAAGAAAATCAAAGCATTCCTTCCTTGGTTCATCTCTTACCCCTGCGAATTCTAAAAAACCAGTTGCTTTAAGATTGCCCTCTTCGAGTTGGGCAATTGAGATCCTATAATCTCCAGCAGATATATGATGTTCTAGTTCTACTTTTGCATCTGTTATTACTGCATAACCTCTACCTGCAATAACGGGTACTCTCAGATTAAGGGATTTGTATATTTCTTTGTGAGCGCCAGTAGCTATCACAAAAAAGTCTGCCTTCACCTCACTCTTATTTGTTGAAAGTGATGATACCCTCGATCCTTGAAGTTTGAAGCGCAGTGCTCTTTCTTCAAAGAAATTTACACCTGAATCACGCATATAAGAGATGAGTTTAAGCATTAATTTCCTTGGATCTAGACTGGCTTCCTCTGGATAAAAGATGCCTCCTACGATTTCTTTGTTTAGGTTAGGTTCCAATTCTAAAACAGATTTCGCATCCATGATTTCAAAACTTCCTAATTTAGGATAATTCTCAAGCCTAGCAACTCTCTTATCAAAGTTTTCCTTGGCTAGATATACCTCTATTAGGCCATCTTTTTTAAAATCAAAATTGATCTTCTTAGAAAGCATATCATACCATTCAACAGCTTCCTTTATCATGTCATAAACAAGTTTCATTATTTCTTCTCTCATGGCCAGCGAACTTTTCCTAACATAGGACCAAATCCAATTCAGATTCTTAAAAAAAGAAGAAGTAGATATTCTAATTCCTGAATTTTTAGAAAACATCCACTTAGAAATGTCCTTGATGGTTCCAATAGATGGAGAAAGTGCGCTATATGTAGGTGATATTAATCCTGCATTGTTCCAAGATGCTGCACTCTGATAAGGGCTGTCATCGATGAATATGACATTATATCCTTTCTCTAACAATCTATAGCCAGTAGTTAAGCCTACTATTCCGCGTCCTATGATTGCAATAGTTTCCTTACCCATCAATCTAATTATCTTATATCATTTAAGAAGCATTGCAAATATATTACAGAAATCTTAGTAGATTATGGAGTTTTCATTCAACGAAGAAGAGAGAATATTTCAAGAAAGTGCTAGCGAATTCTTGAAGCGCGAGCTCAGACCAATTGCTAGGAAGATCGATGAAGAAAAAAGAATCCCAATGGATTTCATAAAGAAGTTTGCTTCACAGGGATATCTTGGCTTACTAAACTCCCCGAAGCTAGGCGGTGCAGGTGCTACACTCAAAATGGCTGCCATTCTTGCTGAAGAAGTTGGCAAAAATGATATAAGCCTTGCAACTGCAGTTTTCTATCTTCTGAATACTGCGTGGAGCTATATCTTGGAAAAGTACGGAAAAGCAGATGTAGTAGAAGAGATAATACCCCGCCTCGTTAGAGGGGATGCCTTCGTTGGAATTTGTTCTACAGAACCACAAGGAGGTTCTGATGTTGCTTCCATAAAGACAGTAGCCAAAAAAATAGACTCAAAATATGTATTGGAAGGAGAAAAGATCTACATAAGTGAAGTAAGGGAAATTTTGGATAATGATGGCGGATTATTAACACTCGTCAAGACACGACCTGAGTTTAAACATAAAGGAATTTCTATGATTTTCCTACCTTTGAAGAAAGTCAAGAACTTCGAAGTCTCTTACCTAGATAACATGGGCAGAATGGGGATATCTACTTCTATTCTGCGCTTCAAAGGTACTGAAGTAGAAGAAAGATATCTCATTGGTGAAGAGAATAGAGGATTTTATTACGCAATGGAGGGCTTTGTAACTGCTAGAATACTCGTAGCTGCATCATGCATAGGAGCAGCAGAATCAGTCTTAGAGCGCGGCATGGAATACATCAAGAATAGAAATGCTTTCGGAATGCCTTTAGCAAAATATGAGGGCATTCAATTCCCTCTTGTGGACTTGTATTCTAAATTGGAAGCAATTAAATTGCTCGTATTCAAAGCAGCATGGCTCTATGATGAGATGAGAAATGGCAGAGCAAGCTACAGAGAGGTAACAAAGTATTCCGCGATGAGCAAGTTGCTTGCACCGAAGCTTGCAATAGAAGTAATGGAAGAAGTCATGACTTGGCTTGGAGGATATGGATATACGAAAGAAGCTGGCATAGAAATGGCGCTTAGAGGAGTCTTATCATACTACGTAGGAGCTGAAGGTGCAGCGAACATCATGAGAATAATAGTAGGTAGAGAATTGCTAGGAAGCGAGTTCGTGCCCTATAAAGAATAGCTACTTAATTTTCTTCATTTTTTTGACAAGTTTTGGAATGAACTTGTGTATATCTGTAATAGCATAATAATCACAAAACTTAAAGAGAACAGAATCTGGATCTTCATTCAATGCTACTATCATTTTGGAACCTTGAATACCGCTAACATGGTCAATGTCTCCTACCACCCCTAACTCAAGCAAGACTTCAGGCTTTATTTTGAGATTTGAATATCCTACCCATTCTTTGAGCCAGTTCCTTGCAAAGATCGTTTTGTCCCCTACGATTTCTGCTTTCATCAATGTTGCAAGTTCATTGATATCTTTTAGTTCCTTCTCTTCATGGATGTTTTCACCTATGCATATTAAGCGATTTTTATCGCTAAGTTCTCTGTAACGCATCGAAAGAACAGTTTTATCTCGAACAATTATCCTTGAATGTGTGATCTGTGCTTTGATTTCCTCTACTTGCGCTTGGGTATCAGAGAATTGCCCTTCAAAGTTCAACTCATCAAAGGAAATTATTGCGGGGAGATTTGCTTCGAGCGAAGATGTGAGAAGACCACCATATGAAGACTTTTCCGCCAATAACTTATTAGCCTCAACTCTGAAATCTCTGCAACCAACTATAAAGGGCGCTCCTATTTTTGAAGAAAGTCTTGCACCTATCTCTCTATCTTCGATCTTGTCGCCGAGGAAAATTATGTCGTATTTATATTTTTTGAAACATTCAAGTAAGGCATTTGCAAAACCTTCCATATCATAATTCATCAGATTGATGTTCGTAACGATAAGAAGCTTATTTAGTTTTAGCTTTCTCAAGGATTCAATAATATCATCTCCGAAATAGTATCTAAAAGCTAATCCGTGTAGCTCATCACCCTCTTTCAGATAGTGATTTGATTTGGAAACTAATCTAGCTAAAGAATCAAAATCGGTTGAGAAACAAGCAAACTTCATTTCCTTATCAGATCTACTATCTTATCAGCTAGATCGTCGTAGGAATTATACTCTATAAGCGTGGGCCTCTTGGATAAGTTATTCTTCGTCTCATTTACCTTTAACTTCTTCGCTATTTCCTTTATGCCAAGGAATTTGGAATCCCAAATAGTAACCTCTTTAGGTTTTACATCTCTAAGTATTGCTACTGAAGAATGAAGGGCATCGAGCATACTTACTACCACAGGAACCCTAGATTCTTTGAGATAGATACTTTCATAATAAACACACTCACATATTATTCTGCTATCTTCACTCCATGCTCTGATTGCCCTAGGTATGTGGGGCAAATTCAATTTGTCAGCCACTAAATACGGGAGTAGCCAATCAGGGTCATCTTGCAAATATTCACCGAACATTATCAAATCAAAAGGCCTAGATTTCCTTATGGCTGAAATCAAGAGGTCGGCCTTAGAATATACATCCAAATTTGTGAACATATCATCGCTTAGCAATGTAGCATGAGTTGCACCATATAATTGGCCTAGAAGACTCACCATCTGCTTATCGCCTATTGCAAAAACTTCTACATCTCCTCCTCTAAGTTTGATCATCTTGGAAGCTTCTGCGAGGGCTACTTTCTCAGAACGTTCAATATCTTCGTTGCTTGAATCCCTAAAAGTGCTTTCAACTGCTCTTCTAACGAATACAGCAATCCTCATTAGACAATAGAATAAATCAACTTTTTTAAATTTACCACTCGAAAACTCTTAGTGAATTACGACTACTTAATACCATTCGTTAGAAGATGGGTAGCAGGAAAAACTCTGGAAGAAGCTATTAACGTTGCTAAAAATGCGAATTCCAATGGATATTTCGTCGTACTTAATTATCTAGGAGAAGAATTAACCGACCCCAGTGAAATTAAGTTTACAGTTTTCGAATATAGGAGAATAATGGATAGAATAATAAGAGATAAAATTAATGCTGCAATTGCGTTGAAGCCTACACAGTTAGGTCTTTGCATGGGCGAAGAAATCTACATAGAAAACTTAGCAGAGATCATCAATTATGCGAAAAAAAGGAACATCATGGTTTGGATAGATATGGAGAGATCAATATACTTAGATAGCACTATTAGAACATATTTAGATTTTCTCAAAGAATATAGAGAACTAGGCGTAGCGATACAAGCTTATATGAGAAATGCCATAGAGCTAGCTAAGCTGGTCGCAGAAAAAGATGGATTTATAAGGCTTGTTAAAGGTGCTTACAAAGAATCTCCTGAAATTGTTTTCACAGATAAGGAGGAGATAAGGGAAAACTACAAAAAAGTAATGAAGTATCTTTTTGAAAAAAAAGTAAGGCTTGAGCTAGCTACTCATGACGAGAAACTTGTATATGAAGCGATTAAGCTAGTCTTGAAGACGAATCACAACATAGAGTTTGCATTTTTAAGAGGTATAAGAAACGATTTGAAAAGATGGCTGGTAAAAGAAGGAATGCGTGTCGTCGAATACATACCTTACGGCCCTTCTTGGAAGGATTATGTTTATAGAAGGATTAGGGAAAAGCGATCAAATATTTTATTGGCTCTTACTTCTGTATTTACTAAGTAATTTTTTGCAATCAGTACAGTACCTTCGAGATTTTCTATCAGTATCCTCAATCGTGTTACTAAAATACATTACACAAGATCGATTTTTGCAATGCCCAAGACCTAGCATGTGACCTAGTTCATGCATGACCTCTTTTTCCAGCCTTTCCAACATTTTGAAACGGTCTTCATCTAGCCCATAGAAACTCGTTTTCAATCTAGCTAAAGAAACAATTGCTTTATTACCATATGCTACACCGAAACAATAATTGAACGCTGGAACGAATATATCAGGCTCAACGATTAAAAGATGAAGCTCATCCTTGTCTCCAAACATGTCGAAAATTTTCAATGCGTTATACTGATTCCTTTCTTTATTGAATGCACTTGCAAGGTCGATTTCTATATTTTTATGAGATACTTGTAAATATTCAAGCTCCTCTTTGATAATATTACTTAAATCGATAGCATCCATATTTGCGAAATATATTTGCAATCTCATGGCTTCCAGTTATTTTCTTTAACCACGTAATCTTTAACTTCATCAACCTTCATAAAAATCCACTCTCCATTATATACTGCTAGAACGGCTTCTTTTTTCTCATAGGCATCGAACATATCAAGCCATTCGAAAAGCCTTTTAACCTGTATCCCTTTTACCTTATTTTTCCCAAACTTAACCTCAAATACTGCTATTCTATTGCCTTTTGTTGCGATTACATCAATAACGCTAGCTGGAACCCGCTTACTTTTCCATCCTCTAGATTCTAAAAATTTTACAAGTTTTCTCTCGTATCGCTTTCCTTTTTCTCTTGCTGACATATAAATGCCTTCTTACTATAATGAAATTATAATATGAAAATAAAGGTACTCAGCAACAAATATGACCCATTAACAGTGGAAGAAGAAGTGATAAGATTTTGGAATGACAACGACATTTATAGAAAGATAAAGGAAAAGAATAAGGGTAAAAAGAAGTTCTACTTTCTTGATGGCCCTCCATATGTTACAAACCCAATCCATGTTGGGACTGCTTGGAACAAAATCATAAAAGATTCATATTTGAGGTTCTATAGACTGAAGGGTTATGATGTTTGGGATATACCGGGCTTCGATATGCATGGTTTACCAATAGAGGTTCAAGTTGAACAAAGGTTGAAAATCAATACCAAAAAAGATCTTGAAAGATTCGGAGTTGATAAATTCATCCAAGAATGCAGAGAGTTTGCTTTGAAGAACTTGAAAATACAGGAAAACCAATTCAGAGAACTGGGTGTTATGATGGATTGGGAAAATGCATACATGACTATAAAGAACGAATACATTGAAGCAGTATGGTATTTCATCAAAAAAGCACATGAAAAAGGGCTACTGTATAAAGGCAGTCGAGTTGTACATTGGTGCCCAAGATGCGAAACTGTGCTCTCAGGTTATGAAGTTGCGGAAGGCTACAAAGATAGAAGAGATCCTTCAATATACGTGAAGTTCAAATTACAAGATGAAAATGCGTATCTCCTTATCTGGACGACCACGCCTTGGACACTTCCATCAAACGTTTCAGTTGCAGTGCACCCAAATGAAGATTACGTATATGCCGAAGATACGAATGGTGAAGTCATGATTTTTGCAGAAAAAAGGCTAATTGAAATAGAGAAGGAAACAGGTCACAAGTTCAAGATCCTTAAAAAGATTAAAGGTAAAGAACTGGAAGGAAAGCGCTATATAATGCCTCTTGCTGCGATTCTAGACCTTCAGAAAAAGATAGACCACAGAGTAATTTTGAGCGAAGAATTTGTCACTATGCTAGAAGGAACAGGTTGCGTCCATATGGCGCCTGGACATGGTATCGAGGATTTCGAATTGGGTAAGCGTTACAATCTTCCTGCATTTTCACCTGTAGATTCTGCGGGAAGGTTTACAGAGGAGGTTGAAAATTACAAGGGCCAATATGTATTTGAAGCAAATAAAGTGATAATAGAAGACCTCAAAGCACTTAATGCTTTGCTTTATGCAGGAACAATCGATCACAGGTACCCGCATTGCTGGAGATGCAAAACTCCCTTAATCCTTAGAATGTCTGACCAATGGTTCCTCGATGTGCCTAAAATAAAAGATAGATTGATTGAAGAAGCAAAGAAGATAAACTGGGTACCGAATGGATCACTTGAAAACAGAGTGATTCCTTGGTTATCTAACGCACATGAATGGGCACTGAGCAGGCAGAGATACTGGGGGATACCCTTACCGATATGGGTATGTGAAAAATGTGACCACTTACACGTTATAGGAAGTCTTCAAGAACTATTGAGTAAGGCCATAAAATTGCCTTCTTCTCAAATAGATCTCCACAAACCTTGGGTTGATGGTGTTGAGATAAAATGTGAAAAATGTGGTTCAACAGCAAAAAGAATACAAGATGTCCTCGATGTATGGGTGGATTCTGGCTCTGCCTCATGGGCAAGTCTAAGCTATCCTTCAAAAAATGATAATTTTGAAAGACTATTTCCAGCAGACTTCATAGTTGAAGGGCCTGATCAGATAAGAGGCTGGTTCTATAGCCTTCTTGTAGCAGGCACTGTTACACTAGATAGCGCACCTATGAAAAACGTGCTAATTCATGGATGGTCACTAGATGAAACTGGAAGAGCAATGCACAAGAGTTTAGGTAATGTTATTAATCCCGATGAGGTCATACCGAAATTCGGCAGAGATACGCTGAGAATTTACGAATTATCTAACACCACATGGGAAGACTTAAAATTTTCTATGGCAAAATTGCAGGAATTCTTCAAAACCACTAACATTATCTGGAACACATTTTATTTCGCTTCACTTTACATGAATATAGATAATTATGATCCTACAAAATTCCAAAATAAAGAAAATTTAGAGCCTGAAGATGTTTGGCTACTAAACAAGATAAATGAAGTGAAGAAAAAGGTTGAAGAGCATTTCCTAAAATTTGAGAACTTCGAAAGTCTCAGAATTTTACTCAACTTCATTGTCGATGATGTCAGCAGATGGTACATTAGGTTGATAAGAAGGAGAGTATGGATAGAAGAAAGCGATCCCTCAAAAGAAGCAGCGTACTATACCCTTTACAAAGCTCTGAAAGAATGGCTCATCATGTTTGCTCCTTTCGCACCATATATCACTGAAGCTATTTATCAAAAGATGTTTAGGGAAATAGAGAAAAAGGAAAGCGTTCATCTTTTAGATTGGCCTGTGGCAGAAGACTATGATGCTGAACAACTTAAAGAAATGGAAATAGCTAAGGAAATAGTTTCCAAGGCTGCAGCACTAAGGATGAAAAGAGGGATAAAGTTAAGAAGACCTGTTAAAAGAGTTATAATCCTACCTAAAGATGGGGAAACAAAGAAAGTAATTCAAAAATATGCTAAACTGATAAAGGATCAAGTAAACACTAAAGAAATAATAATCGAAGAGGGTGATGAGAAGCTAGATGAATTAAAGGAACAAAAAGTGAAAATAAACTACGAGATCGCTGGGCCGTTGCTTAAAGGTAGCCTAAAAGATTTGGAAAATTATTTGAAAACATCAAGAATAAAGGAGCTCAAACAAGAATTGGAATCTAAAGGGGAGATAGAAATACGGATCAAGGATAAAACGATAAACTTAAGAAAAGATATGCTCAGTTTCACAGAAGAACTCAAAGAAGGTTTTGGAGGCATTGAATCTCAATACGGAAAGATATTCATAGACTTTGCCATTGATGAAGAAATAATAGCAGAGAGTCTTACCAAGGAGGTCGTTAGGCGTATACAGATGATGAGGAAAATGGCTAACCTTAATGTAACTGAAAAGATAAAAGTAAAGATAAAAACTCCAAGCGATGAAGAAGCACGTCTCTTAAAAAGCAAGTTGGAATATCTTAAGAACGAAACTTTAAGCGATGAGATAGAAATACTCACCAAGGAAGCAGAGTTGAGCGGTATATTAGTTAGAGATTGGGAAATTGATGAAGAAATTTATTCCATAGCGATCTCAAGATGAAAAGTTTAAGTAAATGAAGGAGTAAAGATGCGTGCTATATGCATGCAGCAGTAATAGACCACAATACAACACCAACTTTTACAAGCCTGAGTATACTTAGATCGCTAAAGCAGCGATCCCACCATGCTTATTATTTGCCTATAGATAAACTATCATGCACAATATCCAAAGAAGGAGTGGAAGTTAAGTTTCAAGATAAATCCATCAAGATAATCGATGTCTTCTTTCTTAGAGCTATGGGGAATATCTTAAATTCAGAACGATTCGAGTACAGAGTAAATCTCCTTAAAAGTTTAGAAAGCATGAATAAGGTCATAATAAATCCCATCGAAGGATATTTGAATGCAAGGAATAAGTTCACCTGTTTAAGTATGCTTGCAGCTAAAAACATCAATGTGCCTGAGACATTAATAACCGAGAGCGAGTTCATGGCATATGATTTCATAAAAAAGATGGGGAAATGCGTAGTTAAGCCTATGATGGGATCTAGAGGAATAGGAAGTTTTTTAGTAGAGGATCCCGACTTGGCTTTTAGAAGATTACAAGAACTCAAAGAAAAAGGATATGCATTATACATACAAAGATACGTTAACAAGCCTGGCAGAGATTTACGAGTATTCGTTGTAGATGGAGAGGTCATTGGCGTTATGGCTCGTGAATCTAACGGATGGAAAACCAACATTTATCAAGGAGCCAAAGGTATAGCTATTGAAGCTGATGAAGAATTGAAGGAATTAGCTATAAGGGTGAACCAAGAATTAGGCTTACTTTACAGCGGGATCGATATTGCAGAAGAAAACGGGAAGTATTACGTCCTAGAAGTAAATGCTTCGCCCATTTGGCTCGAATTCCAAAAAGTTACTAGGATAAATCCTGCGGAAAAGCTCGTCAATCTGGCAGAAAAGATCATAAAAAATTAAGATTTAAGCCGTTATTTTTTGGATTTTTCCATCAGATAACATATTTTATATTAAAAAAATGGGAGTACTCGATGAAGATGATAACTAGCATCTACCTAGCCAACGTAGTTACATGGATACTGATATTTGCAATTGTAGCTATTGTAGTACAGAAAAAAGTAGGGGTTTTAGGTTTTACCATAGGTGTGGGCGGTGCATTGATGATATTGTTCTCTGTGCTCCAAGATGCCTATAATCTAGGTCCTACTTTTCTAGCGTACTTTCCATTGAATGCATACACTGTACCCATGGCCATAGCAACACCGAGTTTAATAACCGCACTCTTCGCTATAGTGAGCTTTCTGTCTACATTTTTCATCGAAAGAGAGTTTTACAAGAGCACTATAAGGTAGATAAAACAATCTTTTTTTACTTTATTCTTTATACCTTTTTATGCCTTACAAAATAAAGGATCCTAACTTAAGCGATAAAGGAGAATTGGATATATCGTGGGCTTCTTCAAGAATGCCAGTATTGAATTTAATAAGGAAAGAATTTGAAAAAGAAAAACCTTTTAGGTCAATTGTAATTGGGGCATGTCTTCACGTTACAAAAGAAACAGCAGTTTTAATGCTTACCTTGAAGGCCGGAGGCGCTGAGATATACTTAGCTGGCTCAAACCCGCTTTCTACACAGGATCATGTAGCAGCCGCACTCGTAAAAAACGGCATAAACGTATTCGCATGGCGTAAAGAAACAGAAGAGGAATATTATTGGTGTATAGATAAAGTAATTGAAGCTAGACCGGATATAACATTGGATGACGGAGCAGATCTAACTGCAGAAATCCATAAAAAAGGTTTAAAAGTCAAAGGAGGCACGGAAGAAACTACTACTGGAGTTATAAGACTAAGAGCTCTTGAGAGAAACGGCGAACTGAAGTATCCAATAATAAGCGTTAACGATGCATATACGAAGTTTATGTTTGATAACAGATATGGAACTGGACAGAGTACAATTGATGGCATATTGAGGGCTACATCGGTGCTAATAACAGGAAAGAAATTCGTCGTATGTGGCTATGGTTGGGTTGGAAGAGGAATAGCTATGAGAGCAAAGGGGATGGGTGCTGATGTAATCGTTACAGAGGTTGATCCTATAAAGGCTCTTGAAGCTGCAATGGATGGTTACAGAGTGATGAGTTTGAGGGAAGCGGCAAGGATTGGAGATATATTTGTGACAGCCACAGGAGATATTAATGTAATAAGAAGAGAACACTTTGAACTTATGAAAGATGGAGCGATACTTGCCAATTCAGGTCATTTCAATGTGGAAATTTCAATTAAAGATCTTGAAAATTTGAGTGTAAATAAGAGAGAAATAAGGGAGAACGTACAAGAATACACCCTTAAGAATGGTAATAGGCTTTATCTTCTTGGAGAAGGAAGATTGGTAAACTTAGCCTGCGCTGAAGGCCATCCTAGCGAAGTCATGGATCTCTCATTTTCCTTACAGGCACTTTCTGCAAGATATTTAGTCGAGCAAAGTGAGAAGCTTGATATAAAGGTCCATAAAGTGCCATACGAGATTGATAAAAGAGTTGCAGAGCTTAAACTAAAGAGCCTAGGTATCGAGATAGATAAGTTGACAGAAGAACAAGAACAATATTTAAGAAGTTGGACTTTAGGTACTTAAAAATCTGTAAGTCTCGTTTCCGATATTCTTTTTAAACTCTTCCAAGTCCTCCGTACTTCCATAGGCAACTCATTTTTTTCAATACAGTGTTTGATGAATTCCACAGTTCTGGGATCGCTTGGATAGCCTGAACCAAAGTCACCATACTTTTCTTGAAGAAATTTTATCTCTTTATCTCTTGTTACCTTCGCAAGGATTGAGGCCGCGGATACTTGAATATATGTCTCATCTGCTTTGATCTCGCATATTATGTTATATTCTTTTCCGAGATATTTCTTAAGCATATTTAAAAAGCGCGCTGCATCGCGCATTGGAGAATCAATGTAAATTTCATCAGCATAAATCTCAGAGATAATCTTTGCCATGTATTGAGCTTCAAGACCAGTTATCTTAAGTTTAGATGAAACAGCATCATCAATTTCTTTTGGACTCACAATATATATTCTGTAGCCTTTTGCCAAATTCAGAATTGCATGATATAACTTTTCTCTTGAACGTACTGAAAGTTGCTTTGAATCCTTGACGCCCAACTCCTTCAACTTTAAAAGATCTTTTTCCTCAAAAGAACAACCAGCGATAACCATAGGACCTATAAGAGGGCCTCTTCCAGCCTCATCTATGCCAAGAGTTATCATCATATAATATGCGAACTTTACTAAAATAATGGTTTGGGATAGAGAGAAAGTAAAACTAATGTTCGAGATTCTCTCGAAGAGTTATGATATCATACCTGAGGAATATGTCTCGCTTTGGGCTTATTTAACCTACAAAGACCCATTTAAGGTTCTTGTAGCTACAATTCTTTCTCAGAGTTCAACAGATAAGGCAGCTCTTAAATCATTTAGGAAACTCGATGAAAGTCTAGGAATCGAACCCTCTAAACTAAGCAAAGCAAAATTAGAAGATATAATTAAAGCGATCGAAGAATCAGGATTACAAAACCAAAAAGCACGTGCAATAAAAAAACTCGCTGAAATAGCAAAGGAAATCGATTTAGAAAAAATTTTAAAGGAAGGTATCGATTCTGCAAGAAAAAAACTCATCGAACTTCCAAAAGTTGGATATAAAACCGCTGATGTATTACTAGCTACTTTTGGAATGCCAGTTATACCCATAGACACACATGTTGAAAGAGTTGTCAAGCGTTTAGGTATTGTAAGAAGTGAAGCAAAATATGAAGAAATAAGGATGAAACTTGAGGAGATAATACCTGATCAATACAGACATAAAATTCACCTCTTGCTTATTGCACATGGAAGAGCTATATGCAAGGCAAAAACCCCGTTATGTTCTAAATGCGCACTCTATGATCTTTGTGAATACCCAAAAAAACTGAAATAAGAGGTGCTTTATATGAATTTGAGGATGAACGTCCTGAATGTCTGATGAAAAGATGATGAACGCTGGTATTGCTGAACTACTTAGCTGAAGAGGCCAGCACTGTAGAAATATCATCTATCTTTTGTTTGCATTTTTCAAATAGGTTATAATACAATGCCAATGATTCTTGAAGTGCCTGGCTTTTTTCTAATTTCTCCTTCTCTATTAGTTGCATCTTATCCTCAACCATTTTCCTAGTAGCAGGGGTCACTAATTGTTCATCAACTTTTTTCAACGACTCAATAAACGACATCCCCAAAGGAGTAGGTCTGAAAGTACCTTTCTTTTTTTCAGCATAGCCCCTATTCACGATAAGAGTAGGAAAGATTGCTCTAGTAGCATCAGTACCAATTCCGTTCTTCTCCATCAAATCAAGAAGATCAGATTCGCTCAGCCTTGGAGGAGGTTTTGTCTCTTCTTCTATGAGTTCGAGCTTTATGACTTTAATCCTTTCATTTTGAACTAAGGTTGGAATCCTTTCTTCTTTAGGCTTGAAGTAATTGAATAAGGAATAAAAACCCATTTCTCTAATGAACTTTCCTTCTGAATGAAAAATCAAATCACCGAGAAGGATGCTCGCCTTTTGATAAGTTAAAACGGCATCTTTCATAAATGCATTTGCAACATAACGCTTGGCTATGTAATCCCAGATATATTTACTAACATCCTTTGCGAAATATGGCGATATTGGATAGATAGGCGGATGTGCCCCATCATCGAGATCACCGTTTCTAGGATTCGCATAACTTGAAAAGTCTATGTTTTGCAATAAACCGCTCTTTTGCACAGCTCTAAGCGGTGATAGGAAATCGAAACCTTGCCTGTACCTATTGGTATCAGTTCTAGGATATGATATATAACCTTCTGAATAGAGCTTCTCCATGATTGAAAGAATTTTTGAAGCAGAAAGCTTAGTTAGCTTGGTCAAATCTTTGAGTGCATCGTCTGTTCTAAGAGGGAGGGGCCGCCTTACTTCTTTGGACTCCTCATGATACTCTTTAACTATTGCATTGTCGAGCTTTTTTAGATCCTCATATTTCTTCATTGCCTTTTGTTTGTCATCGAAGTGCTCACTTAGTGCTTTGAACTTAATGCCATTTTTTTCAAGCGTAAGCTTAAAGTACCAATACTTTGTAGGTTTGAAATTCTGGATTTCTTTTTCCCTTTCAACGATGAAATAAAGCGTGCAAGTTTGGCATGACCCCCAACTTATGAGACCTTTGTATCCTTTTCTACTTGACCCAAGAGTTAAAAGTCTAGTAAATGAAGCGCCAGTTATGAGATCGAAGTCCCTTCTGAATGTCGCTTTATCTACCCATCTCCAATTGAGATCGTTTTCAAGCCTGCTCCATGCTTTTTGAAGTTCGACTCTGCTAGTCGAATTGAATCGCATCCTATAATATTTGGCGTAGACCCCACGAATTGAACGGTAGATAGATAAAATCTCATATCCTATCAACTCGCCTTCATGATCATTATCTGTAGCGATAACAAGTTCGCCAGGGTAATTCTTAAATACCTTTACTAAGTTTGCATATGCCGCCCTATCTTTTATGACTGTGACTACTTTATTCACTTTGAATATTTCGGCAGGATCACTTCTACTCCAATTCTTAAAACTCAATGGTAAATCAGCTTCAAATACGTGTCCTCTTACACTTGTAACAATTGCACTCACCTTTATGCTTTGGAAGAAAGCCCTTAAAGAACGAGCTACACTTGCTTTTTCTGCCACAACAATGTATTGAGTCATTTTTTAAGGCTTCTCAATACTTTATTTATGCAGCCATATCTTGGACTGAAATAACTGGTAAAGATCAAGTTAGCAATTGAGAACACAATTAGTATTAGTCCGATTAGACTAGATGAGACAAAATATAGGAATATTGAAGGAATAAAAGGTGTCAACATGCTAGCCAAAGGCCCTGCTAGGAACATTAATGCATATCTTTCTTTTGTTGCCTTGGTATTTTCCCTATCTATTTTGATACCGAAGGTAAAGGCGAGCATCCTTATCCTCTCCGGTATCCAAGAAATCAAATAGAGATTAGAAAGACCTAGATAATAGTATTTGAATCTAATACCTAAAGCACGCCCTAATAAAAAATGTGCCAGATCATGTGTAGAATACCACAATAAGATCCAAGATACAAGTCCTATGAGAAAATCTATAACAGGATTCCCTGTTATGAAAAGTAGCAAAATAATAGCGAATAAAGTTAAAAAAGAAAGTAGCAAGGTGCCTTTATTAACCTGCATTTTAAATGGGTCTTTGAAAGATGGCTCACCTATGTTATTGAAAAGCTTTAAGAGAGAACGGTTTCGATATTCTATGATCTCTTCAACGTATTTTCTAGCAAACCTATCGCCTAAACCATCAAGAACAGTTTCGAATTCGATTTCGTCTTCGATTACAATATCTTCATTTACCTCCTTGAATCTATGGTAATTCCTCCAACTTTTAACGAAAGGGCCCTTCAGTTCATCGACAATTTCCTCATGTTCCTTAATGCCTATTATTTTCAAAGTAAAATTCATACGTTGACCAAATAGCAAGAGTTTAACTTTGTAATCGCCATTATGTTTTTTAATCTCAGGTTTCAGATCTGAAGGATAAACCTTGACTATATTATTGGGGTCAAGAAAAAAATTGAATATATCTTTCTTCTTTACTCCTTTAATCCTTACTTCCTTCCTTATCAACATCAGCCTTCCTTTTTACATAAAGATATCCGTTTATTACCTTAACTTCATAAATTGGTTCATCCTCAAGAGGTTCTACGAATTCGGCTTTTCCGGTCTTCAAATCCCATATAGAACCATGACCTGCACATTTTATCTTTGTATCTATAAGCTCCCCCTCAGAGAGATCCCATTCTTCATGCTTGCAATAGGCATATATGCCATAGAATTGACCATTGACATTTGCTATGACTATTTCTTCTCCATCAACTTCGGTCTTAACAAGCTGATGCTCCTTAACATCACTTGCCTTGAGATTAGTTTTCTTAAAACCCTCCATAACTCTACTTCTATTTCAATGTATATAATTTATTCCTGAAAAAAGAACTAAGTTTGGCAACTCTAACAGACTCCTTAATATCATGTACTCTTGCTATGTTAGCTCCGTTGATAACCGCTAATACAAGCGCAGCTAGAGAAGCTTCCAATCTTTCCTCAACAGGGAGATCGAGTATTTTGCCAAGGAAGGACTTTCTGGAAATCCCTACAAGTATTGGAAGTCCGAAGATTTTCAATTCTTTAAGCCTAAGGATGAGCTCTACATTCTGTTCAACCGTTTTCCCAAAACCTATTCCTGGATCAATAATGATTTTGCTTTCTTTAATGCCAATTTGCTTAGCATAATCAATTCTCACATACAAAGATCTTAAAACATCTATCACAACATCTTGATAATGAATGTCTTTTTGCATGATTCTTGGATTTCCTCTCAAATGCATGAGCACAATTGGAATATCATACTTTCTTGCAATCTCTGCCATCCTTAAATCACCAACGAGGCCAGTAACGTCGTTAATTAAATCAGCACCAAGTGCAATGCATTCCTCAGCGACTCTACTCTTATAAGTATCCACGGATATGGGTATGTCGAACTCTTTCTTTGCATACTCTACTAAAGGCAAGATACGCCTCAGCTCTTCTTCTTCAGAAATCCTTATCGAGCCTGGTCTTGTTGATTCGCCTCCTATATCAATCATATCTGCACCTTCTTCATAACATTCTTTAATACGCTGTTTCGCTTTTTCAAGATCAAAATACCTACCCCCGTCATAAAAGGAATCTGGTGTAATATTCACAATCCCCATGATGTAAGCTTGCTTGCTGAAATCGAAAATTCTGTTCCCAATCTTCATAGAGGTGGGAAATGAATCAAGATTATTGATTAACTTTTTCAAGTGAGAAATGAAACCATCTTCTTCGAGAGATCTAAGTGAATTTATATCAAATGTCTTTATCAATGCTTCATACTTTGAATCGCTGAGCTCGCTTACTTTGATTTGAGGAAAGATCTTCTTTAATTTTAGGACAGCAGCGTCGTCGATTTCTTCAAATATGACATCAAAATTGTTTTGAGATATTTTTATGAAAACTCTGCCAGAATTCACAGCGGATCGCTCACGCTTAGCTCATCTGGCATTTCATTTAAGAGGAATTCCCTAGCTTCTGCAACAGTAAATACAGAGCCGGTAACCAATATAGGACTGTTGAAATTCATATCGGCAAATTTAACAGCTTCCTTAACATCGTCAATAAGATAATAAGGAATCTTCAGATTCAATTCCTTAAGAGCCATTGCAAGTTGCTCTTTTTTGAAAGCTCTATTCATTACTTTATGTTCAGTGAAGATGAATGTATTTGCAATATCAGATATATTCCTGATCATACTCTTACAGTCTTTATCGCTGGAAATACTAAGAATGACAACAAACTCTTGATTGAAATTATCCTTCAAAAATTCACATATTGCCTTCATTGCGAAAGGATCTTTGGCACAATCTAAAATGATCATGTTATTCCTCTTAACAATCTCCAATCTGCCGTTTATCTTCGCTTCAGAAAGGGTTCTTCTAATGATTTTCTCTCTAAAGTCATAACCAAGCATATCTAAAAGCTCTATCATAGCTATAGCTACTGAACAATTGCTGAACTGATGATAGCCTAAAAGACTGGTTTCGAGACCTTCAAAATCGTAAATCAGGCCATGATAGTTAAATACATTAGAAGATAGGTCACTTTTGATTTTTTCGTATCTTATGTCAAAGCCTCGATCGCTGCCTACCCTAAGCAGAGTTGAACCCACTTTTTCACATTCCTCATGAACAACTTTTGCAGCATTTTCACTTGTTTCTCCCAATACTAAATAAGCATCTTTCCTAGCTATTCCTGCCTTATTCCAAGCGATTTGCTCAACTGTATTCCCTAAAATATTTGTATGCTCCAAATATACTGCAGTTATTGCAGAAATACATGGATTGAGAACATTAGTAGCATCATATCTTCCTCCTATGCCGACTTCATAAACGCACATGTCACAGTTTTCTTCGAGGAAGTAAAGCATGGAAAGCGCAGTTGTGAATTCAAAGAAGGTTGGATGATAATCGGAATTCTCCATTTTCGAGTAGACATAGTTAGCTAAATCAAGCAACCTTTCCTTTTCTATTTCTTTAGAATTTACACAAATGCGCTCAGTATATCTGTGAAGATGGGGTTTCCAGAAGCGACCTACCTTATAACCTTCATTCTCTAGTATTTTAGATACAAGATAAGTCACAGACCCTTTTCCTCCGCTTCCTGTTATTAGTACACAATTTATTCTTTCTTGGGGATTACCTATTAACTTCAAGAGCCCTTTTATATTATCTACACCATAACTCATACCGAAACGTTTTAGATTGTAAAGCCAATTCAAAAATGCTGGATATGATTTGAAGACTGCCATTTAATGTCTAAAAGATCTTACTCCAGTAAATATTAAAGATATATTATGTTCGTTAGCAGCACTAATGACTTCTTCATCTCTTATCGAACCTCCAGGTTCAATAATCGCACTGATGCCTTTACTGGCTGCTAGATCTATACTATCTCTAAACGGGAAAAAGCCGTCAGAAGCAAGTACAGCATTTCTCGCTTTTTCACCAGCGTTTTCTAGAGCGATTCTAACAGATGCGACTCTATTAGGCTGACCGCCACAAATGCCTAGTGATACTTCATTCTTCGCCACCACAATCGCATTCGAAAAAACATGCTTCACTACTTTCCATGCAAATAACAAATCCTTCATTTCAGAATCATTAGGCTTTCTAGTAGAAACAACTTTGAGAGATGAAGGATCGATTTCAATTGTATCTGATTCTTGGAAAAGTATTCCATTTGCAATATCTCTAATATTGTAACTATACTTAATCTTGTTTCCCAAATTTGGTATTCTGACCAAACGAGTCTTCTTCCTCTTACTTAATATTTTCAAGGCTTCCTCATCAAAACCTTTTGCCACAATTACATCGAAGAAGTGTTGTGAAATAACTTCTGCCAAGTCTTTATCTACAAATGAACTTAGACCAACCACACCTCCATATGCAGAAATAGGATCTGCTTCATATGCCTTAATAAAAGCTTCTTTTATATTACTAGCCCTAGCTACGCCGCATGGATTCGTATGCTTTATGATGGCACATGTATTAGAACCCAAATCTGCGAGTAAAAGTATGATACGGTTTATGTCTAAGAAATTGTTGTAAGACAATTCATCTTTCAAAAGTTCATAATCGAAGGATTCATCTTCTACATTTTTGAAAATGTATGCTTTTTGATGCGGATTTTCACCATATTTAAGTTTCTTGCCCTCTTTTAAAAGAATAAATAAAGATAGCATTTGGGTAAAATTTTCATAAAGATATGAATATGCTTTAGCTTCATAATTCAATAAATATTCAAAACCTTTGAGCGCAAGTCTTTTTCTTGTCTCGATACTTATTTCTTTATTTTCACTTAGCTCTTTTAACACTTCAGCACAGCTTTCCTCATCTACAATAAGTGTGACATACTTGAAGTTCTTTATTGCACTGTTTATTAAAGTTCTCCCCCCTATATCTAGCGATTTCAAAAAGTCTTCGATGTTATTATACTTCGTTTCATAAAGATTTACAACTACATAATCGATTAATCCATAGCTTTCTATTTCTTTAAGTTCATCTTTATTTTCACGATCACATAAGATCATGGAATGAATTACATGATTTAGTGTCTTCACCTTATCGAAGAGTAATGAAGAGAAACCTGTTATCTTGCTAGTAGGGAGTACGCTGATTTTGTTATCTTTTAAGAAACGATAAGTACCCTCTGTAGCGAGAATGATAATTCCATTATTGTTGAGAAATCTGGCGAGCTTAATATAGCTACTTGCCTTATTTGTAAGAGAAAATAGGGCAAATCTTTGCATAGCTATTTAGACCATGAAGTGATTAAAAACTTGATTTAAGGATAAATTTCATTAAAACATTGTTTAATTGTGGAACTCAAATTGTTGAGAAGAGGGAAAGTAAAAGATGTTTATGAGTTAGATGAAGAGAGATTAATATTCATCTTCTCAGACAGAATATCCGCTTTCGATGTAGTTTTGCCTTCAGTTGTTCCATCAAAAGGTCACGTTCTCCTAAAGTTCAGCGAATTCTGGTTCAAATATCTTAATTTTCCGAACCATATGCTAGCTGTCCAAGAGCCGAATTCAATGGTAGTGAAAAAGTTGAGAATGATACCTTTAGAATTCATAGTTAGAGGTTACATATATGGGTCATTCTACGAAAGACTGATTAAGGGAGAATTGAAGCTGGACGTGAAACCCATCCTTGCTAAGAAGCTTGATAAGCCCTTCTTTGAAACTACGACTAAATATGAAGAAAAAGACGTACCGATTTCTAAAGAGGAAGCTATAGAAAGAGGATGGATAAATAAAGAGGATTACGAATTTCTCGAAAAGGTATCAATAAACCTGTATGAAAAGATGTACGAAAGAGCTATCAAAGCTGGTTTTATTCTCGCAGACATAAAATTCGAATTCGGGAAAGATAAGAACGGTGAAATTCTTCTTGCAGATAGTATAGGACCTGATGAATTCAGACTTTGGCCGATTGAAAAATATGAAGAAGGCAAGTTACAGGAAAGCTATGACAAACAGCCAGTTAGAGATTGGTTGATTAAGATAGGCTATAGAGATAGACTTGAAGAAGCAAGGAGAAGGGGAGAGAAAATTCCTGAACCGCCTTCTTTGCCTAATTGGCTAATAGATGAAATTAAAAGGAGGTATGTTGAGGCATATGAAAGGATCAGCGGAGAAAAAATTGCCTAGGACATACAAGGAAGCAGGAGTAGATGTGGAAGCTGTGAAGAAGATACATAAAGAGTTCGGAGAGATATTCAGAGCTAAAGCCGAATATTCTGAATTCAGACCACTTTTACAGATAGGACACTATGCAGGAGTATTGGAATTCGGCGATCATTGTTTTGCTTTACATGTAGATGGGGTTGGTACTAAGATACTGGTTGCCCAGATGATGAATTATTTTGAACCGATCGGCTATGATTGCGTGGCCATGGGAGTTAATGACATAATTTGCATAGGTGCAAAGCCAGTAGCTTTCCTTGACTACCTAGCTATAGAAAAAGTCAACAAAAAAGTCATAACACAAATTGCTAAAGGAATAAGTAAAGCTGCTGAAGAGAGCGGTGTTTATGTACTTGGAGGAGAAACAGCTATAATACCTGAAATTATAAAGGGTGCAAGAAAACAAATTGGTTTTGATCTCGTTGGCATGACATTCGGTTACTTAAGGAAGGAAGAGCTCATTGACGGTTCTAAAATTACAAAGGATGATCTAATCATAGGCCTAGAGAGTAGTGGTTTACATAGCAATGGTTACACACTTGCAAGGAAAATACTTCTTGAAAAGTATAGTTTGACAGAAAAAATCCCTGAGATAAACGGAATATTGGGTGAAGAATTATTGAGGCCTACGAGAATTTATGTCAAACCTTTACTACAAGCGAAGTCAGAGGTACCTTTGAAAGGTGTAGCACATATAACGGGAGGAAGTTTTACAAAGCTCCTGAGACTAGCTAAAAACAAAAAGGTAGGCTTTTTACTGGATAAATTTCCTCCATTCCCTGCTATTTTCAAACTAATTATGAAAACAGGGAAAATCTCCATTGCTGAAATGTTCCGGACTTTTAATTGCGGTATTGGAATGTGCATTATAACGGATAAAAAACACGCGGAAAGAGCATTAGATATTTTCAGGGCCCATAAAATAAAAGCCAGCATCATAGGAAGAGTTGTCGATACATATGGAGTTTTTGTAAAATATAAAGGTAGAAAGTTAGTTATAGCATGAAAAATGATAAAGGAACACTGCGGGGTATTAGGTGCAGATTTTAAGATATCTTCTGATCCTTCAAAAATAGTATATAACGCGCTCATATCTCTTCAGCATAGAGGACAAGAATCGTATGGCATTGCATTTTTGGAAGGAAAAAAAGTAATTGTAAAAAAGGAACTAGGCTTAGTTGATCAAAATTTCATTTTAGAAAATGTTAGACAGGTTAGAAGGGTTATAGGTCATGTTAGATATTCAACGACTGGATCAACAACACAGGAGGATGCGCAACCTTCGCATTATAAAGTTGATGGATTCGAAATAGCACTTTGCTTTAACGGTAATATAGTTAATTTTATGCAACTGCGAAAGGAGCTAAAAGAGAAAGGTTACCAATTCAGAAGCAATGGAGATGGAGAAGTGTTCGCTGCTTTCATTGCAGAAAGGTATAAAGAATACAAGGATTATGAAAAGGTCATCGATGATGTATTCAATAAAGTAGAAGGCGCATACTCAACAACTTTTTTGGCAAACACAGGAGAACTAATAGCTTTCAGAGATCCGTTCGGTTTTAGACCATTGAATATCGGTACAGATAGAATGGGTAATACACTTATAGCTTCCGAAACAGTTGCTTTTGATGCCAATGACTTTGAAGAGTTTTATTCAGTTAATCCTGCAGAACTCATAATAATTGGAGAAGACACCGTTCAATCAAAAATACTGCGAAATGTTAATAGGAGGTATCATTGCATGTTCGAATTCGTTTATTTTAGCAGACCCGATAGCATATTCGAAAATAAAACGATTTATGAAGTGAGATGGAATTTGGGTAAAGAACTCGCAAATACCTATGCTACTGATGCAGATGTCATAGTTCCAATACCTGATTCTTCAAGACCTGCAGCTGAAGCAATTTCAAGAGTTACAGGCATTCCTGTAGTAGAAGGTTTAATAAAGAACAGATACATCGGAAGAACCTTCATAATGCCTAAGCAAGAACAAAGAGAGAAGAATGTAAAATTGAAACTAAATGTGGTAAAAACACTTGTAAAGGGCAAGAAAGTTTTGCTTGTAGATGATAGCTTAGTTAGAGGTACTACGATAAAAAGGATAGTCGAAATGGTTAGGAAAGCTGGAGCTGCAAAAGTTTATGTATGGATAACTTGTCCTCCGATTATCTCACCATGCTTTTATGGAATAGACATCGCAATCCATGGCGAGCTAATAGCAAGTAAGAAAAGCGTAGAAGAAATAAGGAAAGAAATCGGTGCAGATCAGCTATGTTATCAAACACTAGAAGGTCTTAAAAGAGCAATAGGCCTTGGTGAGAACATTTGTACTGGTTGCCTTACAGGAATATATCCTACAAATTTAGCTCAGAAACTTTCTGATGAGCTTAGGAATAGAGAAGATAACGAAAAAAGATATTGGGAAACAGAAATTAATGCATAAGGTTCTTTTGATCGGTGAAGGAGGTAGGGAAGCAGCGATTGCAAAAAGTCTATCCAAGAACGGCGCTAAAATCTTCGCCTACATGAGCTTTGTAAACCCAGGCATAGAAAAGCTTGCTGAAAAGGTCGAAATCGGCCCTTTGGCAGATTTTGATAAAGCCTTTCATTTTGCAAAAGAAAATAACGTTGACTTTGCAATCTGTGGTCCTGAAGCACCGCTAGTAAATGGCATCGCAGACTATTTCGAAGAAAGGAAGATACCATTTGTGGGACCAAAAAAGGAAGTAGCACAAATAGAGGGAAGCAAAGCCTTTGCGAGAGATCTAATGAAACGTAACAAAATAGATGCTTATCCCGAATTCAGAATCGTAGAAACTATTTCAGAGGCAGAGAAAGCGATTAAAGAACTAAAGGATTACGTGATAAAGCCAGATGGTCTCACGGGAGGAAAAGGAGTGAAAGTTTTTGGAGAACATCTTAAATCAGATAGCGATGCCTTGAAATATTGCGAACAAGTATTGGCTCAACATAGAAAAGCGGTAATAGAAGAAAGAGTGGATGGCGAGGAATTCGTATTACAATGCTTTTATGATGGGAACTCAATAGTTCAGATGCCCCTTGTACAAGACCACAAGAGGGCGTTAGACGATGATAATGGAGAAAATACAGGCGGAATGGGGTCTATAAGTGATTCTGACCATTTATTGCCTTTCATAAGCAAAGAGCTGAAGGAAAAAGCCCTAGAGATAGTTAAGCAAACAATGCTTGCCCTTGAAAAGGAAAAGGGTATGAAGTATCGTGGAATCATATACGGCCAGTTCATGCTTAGCAGGAAAGGACCAATCATAATTGAATACAATGTCAGATTCGGAGATCCTGAAGCGATCAATGTACTTTCCTTGCTTAACAGCGATTTCTTAAACGTATGCTACAAAATAATTGAGGGTAATCTAAGCCCTAGCGATGTAATTTTCCAAAGAATGGCAACAACGTGTGTTTATCTTGTACCAAAAGGATATCCAACCAATCCTGCTAAGGATATGCCAATTGAGGTGGATGAAAATAAAATATACGAAAAAGGAGTAGAATTGTACTACGCTTCAGTTAAAAGAATAGGGAAAGGATTGTATACTACTAGTTCAAGGAGTATAGCTTTGCTTGCTAAAGGAGAAAGTATCTATGAAGCGAGTGAGAAATGCTATAGTGTTGTGAACCATGTAAAAGGAGAACTGCATTATAGAAGAGACATAGGCACGAAGAAATTAATGGAAAAGAGAATGGATAGACTAAGGAAATTGGGTATTCTGAAGTGGTGATCATATTTGATGGTTATAAAAGGAGAGATGAAATATTAAACAGTCTAAAACCTCGTATCGATTATCTTCTAAATAAGAAAGTTAAGCCCAAGTTAGCGATTGTAAACATAGGCAGAAATCCTGCTTCGATAAGTTACATAAAAATGAAGATACAAGCACTTAAGAAAATGAACTTGGATTATGAATTCTTGAATTTCGAAAGCATAGAAGAGAATGAAATTATTGAAGTAATAAAGAAACTAAACGAAAATCCTGCGATCAATGGGATATTAATCCAAATGCCTCTGCCACAAAACTTGGATCAGAAAAAGGTACTCAATTCCATTCACCCTTTGAAAGATGTAGATTGTTTAACTGAAACAAATCTTGGTAAATTGATGCACAAGGATGAGATTCTAGCACCATGCACTCCGAAAGGTATCTTGGATATCCTTGAAAGCTCCAACATAGCTTTGGAGGGAAAAGAAGTTGTGATCATCAATAATAGCGTTCTAATAGGCAAACCACTATCTATAATGCTTACAAATAGATTTGCAACTGTAACGATCTGCCACATAAAAACTAAGGATATCAAAGAACATACAAAGAGAGCAGATATAGTTATAACAGCTACAGGTGTCCCGAATCTAATAAGGAATGAACATATTGAAGAAGGTGTTGTTTTGATCGATGCCGGATTTTCTAAGGTAAATGATAAATCAGTGGGAGATGTTGACTTCGATAACGTTAAAGACAAGTGTAGTTTGATAACTCCTACGCCTGGTGGAGTAGGACCTATGACTGTGGCAATGCTCGTAAATAATCTCATTGTTTGTACAGAATTACAAATTGGTATAATATGAAAAGAAAACTTCGCATCGCAGTTCTTGCATCTACGAAAGCAACGGATATGCAGGCTATCATCGATAAGATAAACAGCGGAGAGCTTAATGCAGAAATTGTTTGCTTGATAAGCAACAAAAGCAATGCATATGCGCTTGAACGTGCTAGGAAATATGGAATAGAAGCTATATTCATTGATCCTAAAGGAAAAACGCCAGAAGAATATGATACCACTATACTCAACGAACTCAAAAAAAGAAACGTAGATCTAGTTTTACTCATTGGGTATAACCGCTACATAACAAAACCGCTTATAGATGAGTACAGATATAAGATAATGAACATTCATCCTTCTTTATTACCTGCATTCCCAGGTTGGGATAAGGATGTCCACAGAGCTGTATTAGAATATGGGTGCAAAATTACTGGATGCACGTTGCATTTCGTAGATGAAAAACTTGATGCAGGACCTATAATACTACAAAAAGCAGTTGAAGTAATGGAAGATGATAGCATTGATAGTCTGAAAGAAAGGGTACAAAAAGCTGAACAAGAAATAATCCTTGAAGGAATAAAACTTTTCATGGAAGGGAGATTGAAAGTAGAAGGAAATAGAGTAAGAATACTCAAAAATGGGCCCGCTGGGATTTGAACCCAGGACCCCCCGGTTATGAGCCGGGTGCTCTACCTAGCTAAGCTACGGGCCCTATCTTCATATATCTTGGGTTAGTATTTATTTTTCCTCCTCTTTTATTTCCTTCTCATCTAAGACTTCTATTAAAGGCTTTCTTTTCACTACACCTTCAGTTTGCTCTCCTTCTACTTCGATCTTCCCTCCCTCAATAGTGATCTCTGCATTAGGATACATGCTTTCCAGTTCCTGTCTTAGCTTTCTAACATCTGTATTTTTATCTGCTTTGACATGAACCTTTGTCTTACCACCACTTGAAACTACACTTATTGAATAACCTCCACCGAATTCAGGGAATGAATCTATATCACCGAATATATCTCTCAATATATCTTCAAAGGGATCTTTTTTCTTCTTGCTCATAATCAAATAATCAAATGAGATTGGAATAAATTTTAAGCTTCTGCAATGTTATAGAGTATTAAAGCAAAAGATTTCTCCATACTTCTTAGGCCTCCAGTAGGACCGTCTTCGCCTATGACTAAATACTCGTTGGGGCTATGAGCTAGGCCGCCATGACCAAGGCCGCCAACGATAAAGGGCAAATTAAGAGGAGGATCGTGAAACATTGAAAAAGGTGCGCTTCCTGCTAGTGTTGGCCATATTTCAGGCTTTTTGCCTAGCTGTTCAATGGATTTCAGAAGCGCTTGAACATACTTATCCTTATAACTCATCCTTGCTGGATTGTAACCTACTTCGAGCATCCTTATTTCAACCTCCTTGAAGCCTGCTTTATCCAAATGCCTCCTTATCATAGGCAACACATCCTTAGCTTGCATGTTGGGAACAAGCCTAACATCCATCTTAGCAGTTATCTTATGTGGTAGAAGAGTCTTCGTTCCCTCTTGGATATAGCCTCCCCATATACCATCGATGTTCAAGGTAGGTGAAAAGAGATAAAGCTTAAGCGCTTCGATGCCATGCTTTCCTTCTATGAATTCTTTTATCTTAAGCTGCTCTTTTATAGCTTCTTCATCGAACGTCTTCTCTAGTTCCTTCAAAAGATACTCATCTTCTTCATTGGGCACAGCTACCTTATCATAGAATCCATCTATTAGCACTTTGTTTCCATCCTCGCTAGTCATCGAAGATAATGCATGTATGAATCTCCATACAGGACTATCAACCCATGCCTTATTACTACCATGAATACCGAATTTGGTTGGACCTTTCCCCCATTTTTCTCCAGAGAGTTCGAGTTCAAAATATACGATGCCCTTTACTCCCAAATGAATTATAGGCTTCCCTTTTCTATTTTCTGCAGCCGTGGGGAAGTAAAGCAAATCGGCCTTCTTAAGCTCATTTTGATATTTCTCCAAAAATTCTGGAAGATGTCTGCTTCCAAGCTCTTCTTCGCCTTCTGCGACAAAGATTAAGTTAACTGGCAATTCGCCAGCTACATCCTTTATCGTTTCAACGACGTTAAGAAAAGCTGCCAAAGGGCCTTTTGTATTCGTGGCGCCTCGTGCAACTAAAGTATCGCCAAATGGAGGCATATTTATCACTCTGCCCTCGAAAGGAGGGGCAAGCCAGCCTTCCTCATCGGCGGGCATCGTATCATACATCATGTATATTAGTATCGTCTTTTCTGCATTCGCGTTATATTTTGCAAACACAACAGGATTCCCGCTTGTTTCAACAAGCTTAGCTTCTGAACAACCTATTTCTAAGAACATATCCTTTACCAGCTCAGCACAGTCTCTTACGCCTATATTGAGTGGGCTTACAGAAGGTTGTCTTATCAACCTTTGAATACGCCTTATATGATTTTCATATCTCGCATTTATAGCTTCGAATATTCTAGGGAGATGGGTATCCATATAGAAATATTATTTGTTGAGATAAGTAGTTTCAATGCATAGTCCTTAGTAGAAGAAGATATGATCCTAAAAACTGAATTAAATAAAAGAAAATTTTTCTAGCAATAATTCGGATTGACTGTCGTATTTAATTTACAATGAAGTACATTGGGCCAAAAATAAAAGATCGAATTGGGTACCACGTAATTATTGCCGCCGAATTGATACTGAACATTAGTACCTTCATAATACACATAAACATCATATGGCGCAGGTTTTAGCATAAAATAAAATGCTGACACAGATAATTGAATACTCGTTGTTTGGATAATGAATTCGAGATTAGGCAAAACTGGTGCGGCCAGCAAGGCGGCCTCAGGAGCTACGGCTGCAATTAAAGCAGCAACTGGCATTGATACCACTAAATTTGGAAGAACATTGTTAGATACTAAAAGATCTAAAAGATTATAGGAATAGCTGTTTCCTTTTTGTATATATAGTAGATTTTGTGCATAGCTCCAGTCAAATTTCTCATAAAGATTAGTTGAATTATACAAAACAGGTAAATAATTATTTTGTATCACTCTTATATCCATTCCAGTTACTAAAACTTGGTCAGCGTAACCTAGGAATATCCCAGTATTTGTCATAACGGTATAATTGGCCAGCGCTAGCTGTGCGTTAATATAAATATCCTGAGTAGCTGGATATTTACCTGCAAGTTGACCGAATGGAACACTAACATTTTCTTTCATTGAACTATACGAGAGCGTAATGCTTGGACCTGGTATATCATAGCTTATACTAGCATATTTAAGATCGACTCCTTCAGCAATGTCCATTGACAACGTTGTGCTTTGGGATGTTAATAACAACAGTTCTATTCCCCCGCCTAGATAAGATTGCAAACCTTCATTATAAATCTCATTAGCGTCGACTTCCATTAATGGTAATGGACCAACTTTATCGCTAGAGGGATAATAAACAACCCAATTCAAAACATATATAATACTACAATCAAGAGTTACACATTTAAATTGAGATACAGTTGTCGTTGTATCTGCAATATGAAAGTTTTTGCTAATTTTTGTAATATTAATTATTTTATTTTGATTGAATATAACAGGCTGTGCGAAGCCTATGCCTTCCAAGATTTGGGCAGGGCTATAGCTTATAGCAAAGCTTTGTGTTCTCAGTATAATTGAGCCTGATTCATTATAAGCATAGGAAGCGAAGCCTATTAAAGAAGGATGGATGTAATCTCCATATTTATCGAACCATGCTTGAGCTATTTGCTTTAGATCGCCAGTAGCGATAGTTACAATTGCAGGACCGTTGCTAGAGCTTATGAAGCCTCTAGAGATTTCTTTGAAAACGGTTCCATTTGGGCTTGGATAAAAGGCATAAAGCTGATAAAAAACGTGATCCAAAGGCTTAAGATTTTTATCAAGGAAAACAATTGAGATATATTCTTCGGAGATAGATAAATTTAAAGGAGTTGCAATTAAAATTGTAATAACTAACAATATTGAAAGAATTGTAACAATAAAAAGAAGTTTTGCCATGATTATTCTACAATTTTGAAATATTTAAATCTTATTGAGCACATTCGGTGGTCAAATTCAGCAACGATAAAATCAAATATTATGTGCCTCTTCCTATGATCGCCTTGGAACTTAATATAAACTATGAATTCATCACAAGCGTCTTAGACATAAACTACCCTTAATTGCAAAGAGATCCACACACAGAGTTTAATTGAAGAAATGGCATTTCAATGTATGAGAGAGCATAGATGCATGCCCTTCACGCCTGGAAACGATGAGAAAAAGATTACGAAGCTAAGTTCCATAGCAGTCGATGCAATTGTGCTGGATCTTGAGGATTCAGTCTCAGTAGAAGAGAAGACAAAGGTTAAAGAAAATAATCATCATTTAAAATTTCAGCAATAGTTAGGAGTTAACGATAACCTGCACGCTATATAACCGGTTGAATGTAGAATATTGAGGTGGGAACATTATATACTTGCCCATTATAGATATATTTTGCACTTATGTCATAATATACGTCAATAACGAGATTGCTTGGAGCAAAATAAAGTTCTAATAGAACAAATAAAGATTCTGTTAAGCTAATATTTGAAGTTTGGATCATAAAATCCAAATTGGCGAGAATACCCTCAGTCAATATGTGTATCCAACCAGGAGGCTCAAGTATAGCTATTAGTGGACCTAAAAGCCCTAAAAGGGGCACAGCTATTCTAAGGCCTGGTAACACGTTTGTTGTTACATCTAGATTTCGAATAAGTATAGATTGTCCAGAAAATACGTACCCGCCAAAAGATGCATTATCCCAATTAAACGGTATGTAAAGTTTTGCAGTGCTAAAGAAGACTGGAAGTGTTTGAGAGTTATCAGGTGCTTTCTCGATCAACAATCCTGTCGGGATTAATTGTATAGAATACCCTAAATAAACAGGCGGAGTATAAGGATTAGACATATCCCATGCTGTGAAGTTAGCCAAAGCAACCTGCGCAACTACATATATATCTTGAGTAGAAGGAGATATGCCGCCAAAATCAGCTTTTATCTCGTTAGCTATTGTACTTTGCGAAAGTGTTATGCTTGGGCCCGGAGTATCATAGCTTATTCCTGCACCTTTAAACTCAAATCCCTCTGAGATGGAAAAGCTTAGTGTTGTAAACGATGACACGTTCATGTAATAATCCAAAAATCCAAAAATGTAGTTCTGGTACCCAAGTGAATATACTGAAGTCGCATTAACTTCCATTAAAGGAATTGGGCCCATAGAATTCTGAGAAGGATAATACACAACCCAATTTAGATCGTAACCAATGTAACATATTCCCTGTGGATAATTATAACATGGTCTATATGCGCTATAGTTTGTAACCGTTGTACTCGTCGTTGTCGTAGTTAGTACTTCATTATTTATACCTTTCGTTATCTTTGTTAGATCTATAATTTTTGGTTGATCAAACGCTATAATCTTAGTAAGCCCTTTTCCTTCCAATACCTCCAAGGGATCGTACGTTAAAGTAAAACTCTTTTGATATAGGATTAAGGAATTTGATTGATTCTCTATGTAGGAAGCGAAGCCTATTAAAGAAGGATGGATGTAATCTCCATATTTATCGAACCATGCTTGAGCTATTTGCTTTAGATCGCTAATATCGATCGTTGCTATTGCAGGGCCATTGCTTGCTCTAATAAAGCCATTTGAAATTTCCTTGAAGACAGTTCCACTAGGACTGGGATAAAAGGCGAAGAGCTGGTAATAAACGTGATCCAAGGGCTTCAAATCCTTATCTAGGAAAACAATTGAGATATATTCTACATTGTTTAGCAA
>JAJPJK010000020.1 GCA_021324265.1 Thermoproteota archaeon
ATGCAATCTTTAAGTGATGCCAACATAGAATTCATTGAACCAAAAGGTGCATTCTATTTCTTCATAGACCTTTCAAAATATTTCGGCAAGAAAGCCAATATTGCTGAGTATATACTAGATAGAGCTAAGGTCGCCGTTGTAAGTGGCGAAGTATTTGGAAAAGGATATGAAGGCTTCATAAGATTATCCTATGCTTCGAGTATGCAGGACGTAAAAGAGGGCTTGAAGTCTCTTATCGACTTTTTAAAAACTTTGTAGAATTTCTATCTTCCTGATTCATATTTTCTTTTTCTTAACATTATTGGTTTTGTTTCCTATATTATTATAGGAATATGCAATTCGAATAGGAATTTCTAGTACATAATTAAAAATAAATAATTATAAATTGAATTTCGATCATGCAAAGAGAAATAGATGCAGCCAAGATAGAGAAAATCAAGCGTTTAATTGAAGAGAAAGATGTAAAGTTTGTAAGGTATCTCTATATCGATCTTGACAATGTTATAAGAGGCCGTGTTTCTACAGCTCAAAATTTCGATGACGATGTACGTAGCGGACTTACACTTGCGAAAATACTTGAATCTGGAATGAGTGCAATGGATTTAGTTGTGCCGGATACCGTTTATGGCCCTAGAGGAGAGGTATTACTAATTCCAGATCTCGATACTTTCAAGATATTGCCCTATGCCGAGGGTTCGGCAGCTATGATTGTGGATCAATTTGATGATGATAAACCTCATGAAGTAGATCCAAGACCAAGACTGAAGGAAAATCTCAGGAACATCAAGTTCAGCTTCAAGATAGGCTTTGAACCAGAATTTTATATTTTCAGAAAAAATGCAAGTGGAGGCGTAGAATTCTTCGATACTCATCTTTGTTTTCAAACCCATGGGATTCAGGTCGCTACGCCATTGCTTCTTGAAATAGAAAAAAGCCTTGATAGTCAAGGTATAAGCATTGAGCATTATTATCCTGAATACGGTCCTGCACAGCATGAACTCTCATTGAAACCTTATCCTGCTTTGCAAGCTGCTGATAATTTGATATATTTCCGTGAAACGCTTAGAGGTGTGTTGGCGAAATATGGTCTTTTTGCCTCCTTTATGCCCAAGCCTTTTGATAATCTTCCGGGAACAGGGTTGCATACGCATATAAGCGTATGGAATGGCGAAGAAAATGTTCTGTATTCCGAGAAGGACAGATACAAGCTGAGCGAGGCCGGTTATCATTTCATCGGTGGGATCCTTAAACATATGGACGCGCTTCTTGCTTTCACAGCTGCGAGCGTCAATTCTTATAAGAGGTTGAGACCTAGTCTTTGGGCATCAGCCTTCGCTATATGGGGGCCTGAAAACAGAGAAGCTGCGGTAAGAATTCCAAAGCTCATCAATGGAAAAGAAAAAGAGACCTTGAGACTTGAGTTGAAATGTGTGGACGCCACTTCGAATCCATATCTTGCGGTTGGAAGCATAATTGCAGCAGGGCTTGACGGTATCGAAAGGAAGATCGAACCTCCCGATCCGTGCTTGGAAAATCCGGCGATCTACAGCCAAGAGGAGAGGGAAGCTAAAAATTGGAGAAGGTATCCTGAATACTTGATAGATGCGATAAGAAATCTTGATAAAAGTACGCTATTTAGAGAATTCTGGGGAGATAGGCTCATTACAGAGTATGTTAAGCTGAAGAAGTATCAGTTTGAGTATTATTATTTACAGGTCATTGATTGGGAACGTAAAACTTTCCTAAATCTTTTCTAATGAGCAATATAAACGAGCACATTAGACTCATAGATGTTCATGCGCACCCCTTCAGTGCTTCAAAGCTCAATGCTACTCAACTTTCATTACTATGCACGATTGGTGCACCTGTTTACGATGACTCAAGTGCGGGAAATATTGAAGATCTAAAAAGTGTATTGTTCTATAAATATTTGCTCAAAAGTATGGCAAGGTGCTTTAAAGTTCCTTTAAATGATGATTTGATTCTCGAAAAGAGAAATGAGCTTATTTCAAACTTCAGAAATTATCTCGATTTTCTATTCAGCAATGCAGGAATAACAGGCTTTGTTATAGATGATGGTCATTCAGAAGCTAAAGGAGAGCATACGCTTCCCAAATTTGAGATCGATGAATTCGAATCCAATCTTCCTAAATGGCTAAACATCAGGTATGTCCATAGAATAGAGCCGGATATAAAATATGCTTTTGAGACATCAAACAATTTCGATGACTTCATTTCTTTTATTGAAGACAGGATAAATGATTTTTCAAAGAATGAGAAATACGCGGGCTTCAAAACCATAATTGCATATAGGACAGGACTGGATCTCAAATGGAGGTCTGAGGAAGAGGCCAAGAAGGATTTCAATGAACATAGGAATCAAAGAGGTGAAGTAGCTTGGTATGGACCTGTGATGAGGTCTTTGAGGGAGTATGTGATTTGCTTAGTTGTTGAAAAGCTGGCCAAATATGGTAAGACTTTGAAGATCCATACTGGTATTGGAGATAGAGATATATTGCTAGAGCGCAGCTTTCCATTCAAATTGTTCGATTTCTTGAAGGATGAGCGTGCAAGGAAGACAAAAATTGTGCTCGTCCATGGAGGATATCCCAGTAATGTGTTCGCCTCGTATATTTGCAATGCCTTGCCAAATGTTTATTTTGATATTTCCATAGCATGTCCTTTTGGATTAGCGAATTTGAAACAAAGAATACTTGAATCTATTGAGCTTGCGCCTTATAAAAAAATAATGTATGCATCAGATGGCTATATTATACCAGAGATACATTACGCTGCTGCCTTGGCTTTTAGAAAAACAATGATGGATGTAATAGATGAGGTGATCAGTGCAGGAATCCTTAATGAGGAAGAGGCGTTGGATATGTTTGAGTCTGTAGCATACAAAAATGCACAGAGGGTTTTCAATTTCTATTAAATAATTCCATCGTTGACTAAGTATTCCAAAAAATTTTGTGTTGAACTTTTGGGAAAAAGCAGCAATCTTTTAATCGTTGTTAGAAAAAATATTACAGAATTCATAAAAGAATAAGTCAAGCATTTAAGTCAAGAGGTTTTTAAAGACCCATGAGTAGGTATTATGCAGGTCTGCTTTTTACCATTGGAGTAATAGAATTCTTTATAGGTCTACTATGGGCTGAGGCAACCTATCCAGGCTATAGCATTGCAAATAATACAATAAGTTCTTTAGGATCGATGATATGTCAAGGTGATCAATGCCACTTTAATGAACCTGCTGCAAGTATATTTAATTCATCTGTCACTATCTTAGGAATATTGATCGTTATAGGTGCATATTTATTATGGAATATGCAAAGAGGTTTGGCTATTACGCTCATAATAACTGGAATTGGTGCAATCGGGGTAGGCTTAACTTTAGCCTTCCATTCAGCACCTATATTGCATACATTAGTATCATTTATTACATTCCTTTTTGCAGGTATTTCTGCACTATTATCTACAACGATATTCAAGAATTGGCTTAGATTTGTTTCACCTTTAATGGGATTAGTTAGTTTAATATCTATGGTATTATTTGCAACTGGAAATTATCTAGGCCTTGGAATAGGAGGCATGGAGAGGATGATAGTATATCCTGTATTGCTATGGGGTTTGGCATTTGGAGGTTATTTGAGTAGAGAAAAAGAGGCTTAAAACTTATTATTAAAATAGTAGTATATATATACTTAATACGTTATTATTTTTGTACGTTTTTAGTAGAACTAACGGTAGTCATTATTCCAATTATCACTACTTCGTATCTTATAAACAATGTTATGTAATACTCTGACTTATTGATTCAGGATAAGTGGAGAAGATTTTCCTCGATTATTTTTTAAATTTTAATTATTTTAAGTACGATTATAGGCAAATATTTACTATAGCCCCTAAATTGTAGAATGTCATCATAAAGAAATATTCAGGGATGGCTGAAGAAATTTTTGATAGAATTGCATTATAAAAGAATATTGCTACTGACAGTATTTTATATTAAGTTCCTAAAGTTGTGCATGTAAATCATATACTATAGCAGAAACAAATAAAGTGATATCTATTCAAACTAATTCCGTATGAATAGATGACGCTTGTTTCAACGAAAGACGGCGGATATTTGGTTTGTTATTTTATTTTGGATTACAGCCATTTATCTTTCTCTTCTATCAAGAGACTTTTTGAACTTTTGATAGAGATTGGATAATGTTTAGCTTTTATGTTCAGGGGCTTAATATATGTTAAGGGGCTGAAGTGCTATTTGATGAGAGGCCTAAGTTCAATAGAGTAGATCTATTCGACAGAGAACATGAACTCAATCTCCTAAGTCAAAATTTCTTCAGACCGTTAATTCTATTAACTGGTATTAGGAGGATAGGTAAAACCTCATTATTACAAGTTTTCTTGAATGAGTCAAAGCTTCCATATATTCTAGTAGATTGCAGGAGTTTGAAGGAAAATTATGGATGGAGCGATCTATACATGGTATTCTCAAAGGCTCTTTCATCTTCATTAGAAAAGATAATAGATATTTTGAAGAAAATAAAGGGCGTAAGTATTCTTGGTAATTATGTAGAGATTTCTTGGAAAGGAAGAAATTTTGTATCCCTAGCGAATTTGTTTGATCATCTGAACGAAAAAAGGATGATAATAGCTATAGATGAGGCCCAGAAATTAAGAGGTCCTTTATCTAAGGAGATTAAGGATGCTTTGGCGCATGCCTATGATTACGATAGGAACATCACTTTTATATTAACTGGCTCAGAAGTAGGCCTATTATATGATTTTTTAGGCGTCGAGGATGAAAATTCACCACTTTATGCAAGATTTTTTTATGAGGTCAGACTAGAAAGATTCAAGGGGGATAAGAGCAGAGAATTTTTAAAGAAGGGTTTTGATGAACTCTCTTTGAGAGTTAGTGATGATATAATAGAGCAAATTGCAGAGTATTTTGACGGCATTCCTGGCTGGTTAACGTTTGCGGGTAACTCCTACTTAGTACATAAAGACATTAAAAGAGTAAAGGAGCTGAGCATAGAAGTGGCGAAAAGAGAATTAAAAAGTTTGCTGGTTTCCAAAAGAAGGGTTTCTGAGATCGTAAGCAATAGGTATAAGTCGGTTTTGAAATGCATAGCAAGAGGCAATAATTCATGGAGTGAAATCATGCGATGTGTAAGCAAAGAAACAGGAGTTACTCTTCATGGAAGCGTCCTCATTAACATTCTAAAACAACTGGAGAATCTGAGCATTATTAAAGATTATGAATTCTTAGATCCGGTCTATAAGGAAGCTGCAATGAAATTAAGATAAATAGTGTTTTGCACAAATTTAACAAAGACTTTTTATTATCTAAATTAAAGAATTTTATGCATGAAGTTTTAGAAGAAATACTTAAACGTTACAAGAAAGTTTGGGCCTTAAGATATGCCATTGAACTCCTTGGCTGGGATATCGAAACTTACATGCCTCAAGGAGGAGCTGTTGCTAGAGGTGATGCGTTAGCGGAACTTGAGATTTTAACTAAAAAAGAACTCATGAATATTTCTAGTCTTGTTGAGAGAGCAAGCAATCTCGAAAATCTAGATGACGTTGAAAAAGGGATTGTAAGAGTCCTTGCAAGGAGAATAAAGTATTATTCTAGAATTCCTGAAGATCTCTTACTTGGGCTTAACAAGATATCCTCTGAGGGTACTATATATTGGAGAATCGATAGGCAGAAAAACGAGTTTAATAGATTCAAGCCTTATCTTCATAAGATAGTTGAAATAAATAAAACAATTGCTGAGAAACTCGGTTATGATAAGCATCCCTATAATGCATTGCTGGATATTTACGAAGAAGGTTTAACAGTAGAGGATATGGATATGATTTTTTCGAAGCTTGTAAATAGAATACCAGTCCTATTGAAGAAGGATATTCCATCGCATCATGAGCTAGAAGATATGCGATATAAAACAGAAGAAATGATCAAAGTAAATGAGGGAATCATAAAATTGCTCGATATGCCTTCCGATAGATTTAGAATGGATATTTCAACTCATCCTTTTACCTCTGGTATCGCAGTTGATGATGTGAGGATAACAACTCGCTATGAGGGTTATGACTTCAAGCGTTCACTTTATTCTACAATTCACGAGTGTGGACATGCAATATATGAGCTAAATCTAGATAAAAATCTTGAAGGCACGCCTGTATGTACAGGTGCATCTTCAGGGGTGCATGAGTCAAAATCAAGATTTTGGGAGAATTTCATAGGTCGAAGCAAGGCATTTGTAGAAGTAGCTTATTCTATATTCGAGCATCTGAGCATCATTAAGAAATACAGCAAATCAGACATCTACACCTACTTCAATGTAGTTAAGCCCAGTTTCATTAGAGTGGATTCAGATGAACTCACATATAATTTGCACATCGCTATAAGGTATGAAATCGAGAAGAAGCTCATAGCTGGCGAGCTCAATGTTGATGAGATTTATTCATATTGGTCAGAACTAATGAACAAGTATCTTGGAATTAAACCAAAAGGTTATGCTGACAGTTTCCTTCAAGACGTGCATTGGTCTAAAGGCTGGATAGGGTATTTCCCTACCTACACGCTTGGAAATGTTATAGCTGGCATCATAAAGATCAATTCGATAGTCGGTTAGTATGTATATGATGAATAAGGCGTGGCCTAGAATTCCCCGTATGTACGCTTGGCTTATATGTTGGGTCGTATAGATGCTTAGTGGAGATTTGCTGGTAAGCAAGCTTCTAAAATTAGTGTTCTCGATGAAAAAGAAAATAATAAGCATAAGCGCAAAGAGTACTGTCGAAGATAAGTTCATCAATTCACTAAAAGGAACAAATCCAAGTGTTATTTGAAATGCAGAGCTTGCTGCAAGAAACAAAGATGCTAGGGAAAGAATGATCAAGCTTAGAGAATTAATTAGGTGGATCCGCTTACCTTTTAAGTTCAGGGGCTTAATATATACAGCTGGATAAGTAAGTAAATCTAAAAAATTTTATAATTATAAATTATGAAATTTTAAAGTATGATAAAATAAAAGATATTTTTTGAAAAATTTTTCGGATAAAATTATTTCTACAATTACTGACAATAATTTCATAGTAAGATTTTTAAGTTATACTGATACAATAATTTATGTCAAGAATAGTTTGGATAAATCCAGTTGGCACATCGGTATTTGATGAGGATATAAAAAAGTACTTAGAAAGCATAAAGGAAAGTGATA
>JAJPJK010000006.1 GCA_021324265.1 Thermoproteota archaeon
AATTGATTCATTGAAGTCTTTCATCCCCAGTTCTCCATCTTATATAGAAGATGCTTTTGATTGGTTGAATTGAGTAAAAATCTTACTTTTTTGACGGTTATTGTTATAACAGCTATTGGTGCTTTTATCAGACTTTATGACCTTTCCTCAAGACCACCCTTCTTTCCTGATGAAGAGGTATATTATAGAACTGCTGAATACTATGCCTTTGGCATTGTTAATCCGCTATACATGCAACTCCAAAATGGTATTTTTATAATATATTCTCCCAACCATGTCAATTATGAGCATCCTCTGCTAGGTAAACTTATCATGGCCTTAGGGCTGCTACTCTTTGGCAATTCATTGTTAAGTGCAAGACTTATCGTTTCCCTTTTCAATATCATATCAATCCCATTTGTATACCTGATTGGACGGAAATTATTGACAAATAACAAAGCTCTCCTATTCACCGCATTATATGCAATAGACCCGCTAAATGTATCATTATCGAGAGCCGCAATGCTCGATTCTTTATGTCTTTTCTTTTTTGTGTTAGGTCTATTTGCATACATTTACGTTAGGGATTCAAGGCTTAGATATTTACTAATTACGCTTATGTTCGCGCTAGCTTTTGCTGTTAAGCTAACAATGCTTCCTTTGATCATTTCGCTTATTCTAATAGGGATTTTTGAATTAAAGAATAAAAAGCCAATTGCTATTTCGTTCTCACTCGCTCTAGTCTTCTTAGTTTTCATACTAACCTATTTACCGTACTTTTATTCAAGTGTAAATATTTCAATCCTACCTCCGCAGTATAAATATCTAGATTATGGTAGTCATACGTTCTTTGATTTCCTTAATTTAATAAATTGGATCTATTTGTATAATTTCTATTGGCATATGTCAAATAATTTTTATTATCCTATTTATGATAATCCTTTCTATTATACTTTATATCAGAATGGTGTTTATCAGATGTTTAATTCAAATCCATTAATTATTCTCTCTGGAATACCATTACTAATTTTATACCCTTATTACAATCTTTTTATAAAGAAAACGAATGAGCATTTTTTATTGTTAACTTTATTATTTTTACCTCAGGCATTTCTTTTTTTCCTTAAAGGCCTTTCGTGGTATCTTGTGGTATTTAACTTTATGTCACTTTTAATCGTTTTAGATATCAAAACTAAGAGCGGTTCGTTATCAGACTTGCTATATTTTTTGTTAATTTTCTCCATATTTGTATCGAGCGCAGCAATGACAGTTGTTTACTTTCTATTTCAGTAGATGATAAAGTACAGAATATGCGCCATTAATTGTGTTTTCTCTTCTATCGCCACAGGATAATAGAATAACATCACCTTTTTCGATCGTAGTTTCTTTTTTCAAAAAGCTTTTAAACTCTTTGTATTCCTCTCCTAAAGGATAACCATCAGGAAATTCAATACCCTCACTTCTATAAACAAGTGTTATCAATGCTTTTGTTCCAAATCTTATGGCTATATCTCGCTCTTCAATTCCCTTCTTGATCTTGTCTGCCTTATCTCTGAGAATCAAAAGATAATTATAATCGCCCAATGCAAGATCTGCGAGTAGTTTTTTATCGCAGAAGCTCTCAAAGACTATTGCTTTATCCAAGACATGGAAGAGTTCAATTCCCTTTCTTTCTAAGCTTATGCCAGATCTTATAACCTTTATTATTCCCATTTTCTTAAGATGTGTGACGATTGTCCTTATTGTGCCTTCTCCTACGCCCAGTTCTTCAGCCAATTTTGCTCTTGAAATCAATCCATTCTTACCCACGATTCTTATTAAACGAATTATTTCGATAACCGTGAATGAAGGCTTTGCCCCCCTATTCTTTGGTTTAACAATATTTTCTAGTTGTTCCAGCATTCGAGTAATATCTCTCGTATAGGAATAAAATCTTATATCAGACTTTTTCTTCAGTTCTTTCGTCATCTTCAATAATCCTTAAATATTGGATAAATATTCCAATATTAATGGCTATCCAAAATTCAGCCTTGAAGATAACAATAACAGCTATCTTCGTGGCTATAGCATTGGTGACGAACTACTCGTTGATATGGCTTCCGCAGGTGAAGCTTATGGACGCGATAATATTTCTGATAGCATATTATTTTGGTCTTCAGTATGGTATCGGTGCAGCAGTACTTACAAGGCTGATCTATGGGGTTATAAATCCCTATGGTTTTGACTTTTACTCTCTTTTAATGGTTATATCGGGAGAACTTTTCTTCGTATTGCTTGCTGGCATATTTAGGAAATTAGTTAAACCTGAAGAACTTTTTGCGAACAAGGCTAATTTATTCTTACTATCTTTCTTCGCAATTTTGGCAACATTCCTATTCGATCTCTATACAAATGCTTTAGTTGGTCTGATTTGGTACAGATCTATAATGCTCGGTTTGGTCATGGGTGTGCCTTTTGGACTAATGCATCAAATAGCGAATCTTTTTATAACCCCAGTACTAGTACCAGCCGCAGTTTATCTTTTCCAAAGATTTGGTGTTTGAGATGAGCAGCCAAACTTCTAGATCTTGGGTTTATGTCTCAAGTATTCTAGGTATATTAGTCATCATACTGCTATCAACTACGATATATTACTACTATCAATATACTGATATATCCTCCAAGTATAACGCATTGCTTAGCGCAAAGCCCATTACCATAAAGGTGAACTTACTAATAGATTTCGGGAATGGAACTAAGAAATGGTATAATGGAACAACAAATTATGGCTCTACTTTACTAGACTACACTATTCAAGTTACAAATGGAAACGTTGTATGGATTGATTACGGATCACCATCTAGGCCAACATATACCGGCTCACAAGGCTCTATAGACAAAAGTCAAGCCTTCGTAATAGCAATCCTTGGCGTTAAACAGGATAACAATCATTATTGCTTATGGTATTATTATGCCTTTGGTAATTGGACGATGGGTCCTGTAGGAGCAGGTCAGTATACCCTTGGCAATAACTCAATAGTTTCTTGGGTATATACTGCAGCTAGCTAAATTTTTTTAAGTATTTATATCCTTTAGCTTGTTTCTATAAAGATGAAGGAGTGCTTAGAGTGCGGGAGTACTTCGATTAGGTTTGAAAAAAATATTAGAGCTTTTATTTGTGAAAATTGCGGATTTATGATTACAAGGGATGAATACTATAAGCTTAGAGATGATGAAAAGAATAGTCGGAAAGGAAAAGAAGAAAATAGTAAGGAATTATATAAATGGCTTATTTCTAAGAAAGAATGATTTTTTCTGAAATTATTGTAGTTGGCCGTGAAATTCTTCAAGGCCGTGTCCTTGATACAAATTCTAATTGGCTTGCTGTTCAGCTAAGGAATTTAGGAATTAGGGTGAGGAGAATATTCGTGGTCGATGATGTAAAGGAAGAAATTGAAGACGTGGTCATGAATGTGATTTCAAGGAGACCCAATTTAGCGATATTCACTGGAGGTCTTGGGCCTACGTTTGATGATATAACTGTAAGCTCTATCGCCTCTGCTCTTAAGCTAGAATTGGTAGAGGATCCTTTAGCTTTGAAATATATTAGAGAAATGTGTGAAATGAGGAATTTGCCATTAAGCAATGAAAGAAGGAAGATGGCACTTATTCCTAGAGGAGCTTTTGCTCTTAAGAATGGGATTGGCATGGCACCCGGTGTTTACATAAAATATAACGATATTCATTTCTTTTTATTACCCGGTGTTCCTGCAGAAATGAAAGATATATTTGAAAATGAGGTTAGAAAAAGACTTGAGGTGCTTGAGGGAAGAGAATATTACAAAGAGATATACATAGAAATTCAAGGCATACCCGAATCAGATCTAGCACCTGTGATCAAAAAGTATAAAGATAGATTTGAACCAATCTACATCAAATCTCACCCTAAAGGACATGAGTCTGGTTTGAGCAGGATCATTCTCCATTTATCGGTCTTTACTGACAAAAAATCTGACCTTGATTTACTTGAAAATGTTAAAGTTGAGCTTATGAATGAACTTAAGCTGAAAGCGAAAAGAATTGAATTGGTGGATTCTCTGAAATGACATCTTTTATCTACATATTAGGCACAGCTGGTTCAGGTAAGTCTACGCTTGTATCTGCACTTTCAAATTACATTGAGAAGTACAATAAATTCTGTGTTAACGTAAATCTTGATCCCGGTGCAGAAACTTTGAGTTACGATGCAATTGTTGATATTCGAGAATATGTCAAGCTAGATGAAGTGATGAGAAAATTCAATTTGGGCCCAAACGGAGCACTAATCGTAGCCACAGATCTAATTGTGAATTACTTGCCTGAAATCAAAAAACTGATCCTAGATGAAAATCCTGATTACGTGATAATTGATACGCCTGGCCAGCTGGAACTATTTGCCTATAGAGAAACAGGACCTGCAGTAATTTCTTCTTTTTCAAACAGAAATTCTATTGTGCTCTTCTTACTAGATGCGTTTCTTGCCCAAAGCCCCCATAACTTTACCTCCATGTTATTGCTATCTGCATCGATTCAGGCAAGATTTTTGTTGCCCTATTTGTTAATCCTTTCGAAAACTGATCTACTTTCTGCATCATCTCTTGAGAAAATCATAAGTTGGTCAGAAGATCTTTCGAATCTTCAAGAGGATTTGGAAAGTGAAGCTAATGTCTTTAATAGAGAACTTTCTCTCAATTTAATCCCCATTTTAAGCAACATGAGTATCCCGTCTTTGATACCTATTTCGTCTATTAACATGTCAGGCTTTATGGAACTCTATGCTGAAATTCAAAGGGTTTTAGGTAAAGAAGATGAGATCTCTCTAGATCAATAATAAAATATATATATATGGCATAGAACCTATATCAAGGGGAATTTTAAGAATATGGCAGCCGAACAAGCAAAGAAGGAAGGCTCTCCTTTGTACCTTGATAAACTAAGCGAAGAAGAATTAGAGGAAAAACTTTCGGAAATCAAATCTATGATGTTGTATAAGAAAAAAGAAATTTATACCTTGATCCAAAAAAGATCAGAGCTTGTTAGAGAAGCAGGTAGTATAAAGAAGGAAATCATGAAACTTAGAGAGGCTATATCTGCTCAGATGCAAAGGTCTGAAAGCATAAGAAAAGAGCTGGAAAATTATAAGACTTCTAGAATGAGTTTAGCGGAGGAGAAGAGACGTCTTTATCAACAACTCCAAAATATACAAACCCAAGTAAAGGATGATAAGGACAAGCTATTGAGCAGATTGGCAAAACTGGAATGGATACAGCAAACCACACCCCTACCACCTGATGAAGAGCTAGCCATCATAGATAAGATAGCTGAACTGGAGAGAAAAAGTCTCATAATAGAAAAAGGCGAAAAATTCAAAGAAAAAACTAAGGAGGTTAATCTTCGAATAAATGAATTGTTGGCTAAGAGGGAGGCATTAGTTGAAGAATTAGTTAAAGTCAATCAGATAATAAAAGAGTTCAAGAAACAGATACGTGATCTTATGAACCAACTTATCAACAAATCTAAAGAAATCGATAAGGTCAAGGAATCGCTACTTAATGCCATTAAAGAGTATGCAGATATAAAAGAGGAGTACGGTAAAATTAAAGATGAAATAGTAAGGAGAAGGCTTTCGATAAAGGCACGTGTATCAGAGAAAACCGTGGATATGGAGCAAGAGCTTGCAAAGCAAGCCTTAGAAAAATATAAAAGAGGAGAAAAGTTGGATCTAGCTGAATTACAGATTCTTTACAAACAGTATGGAGATAGTTTCGGAGTTTCCGAATAACACAAATAAAATTTTTTAGCTATTTTGAATTTTAAGTAATTTGTCCATATTAGATCAGTGGCAGAGAATTCAAAGAGGATATTAATATTATACGTAGATAGAGACGGTGATATATCTAGTGTAACTAAGGTAGCGACGCCGATAATAGGTAGAGAGAAAAACTATAATGCCGCATTGAATTTTGCTCTTAACGCCCCAGAGGATTCTGATTTGAATGCTCTTTTCTATGCGATAAAGCTTTATGACGAATTTAAATTCAAGAAAGTTTTCAAGGATTGCGAAATAGCTACTATATCTGGACAGTTAGAAAGCGGTATTGAATCAGATATAAAAATTAGGGAAGAGTTGGATAAGGTGCTATCTGTTTATAAAGCAGATGGAGTTGTATTCGTTAGCGATGGAGGTAGGGATGAACTAGTTATACCTATCATATCTTCTGTAATTCCGATTATAGCTATAAAAAGGGTTGTTGTGGGACAATCTGAAGGTGTTGAAGAAACATTTGTAATACTTTCAAGATATTTTCGTAAGATATTGAATGAACCCAATCTAAGGCGGGTCATTATAGGTATTCCTGGTGCTCTGATAATAATATATGTCCTGCTTGCTTTTTTGAATTTAAGTCAACTTTTTGCTTTGACTTTCTTGCTCGTAATCGGTTTAGTTGCATTTGTCAAAGGTTTCAACGTTGATGAGCTAGTCTTTCAAGCTTGGAGCAACTCTAGAATTCAAGTCATTAGCTTCATTCTCGCTTCTGTACTGATTATCTTAGCTATTTATAATGGTGCAAATTTTGCTTATAGTTTTCTTTCAAAAAATCCAGATGCTCAGGTTCTCCAGATTATAGGTGAGTTTTTGATGGCTCCGTTTGCATATTCACTGAATACTGTAATAATTTGTACAATAGCGCTAGTAATATTCGTGAGTTCTAGACTTCTCGAACATTACTTAGATTATAAGCCAATAAAATTTGATCTGATTAATCTATTCTTTGTTGTCTCTATGGGCATTATCTTCATGTATATCGGAAATGTGCTTAAATATCCTTCTTTTGATTTTGTTGTTTTCGGCGTAAACGCAATATTCATAATACTGCTATTGTTTTTACTAAATATCGTTGTAGCTATACTTGTAAGGATTTATGAATAATCTAGAGGAAAAGTTGTTAGTAGTTCAGCTTTGTTTTTCTTGACCAACACATCTTGTTCTAATCTAATTCCATACTTATTGGGGAAGTAAACTCCAGGTTCAACGGTAACTACATAATTCTCTTCTAGAGTGTCTTCTGATAGGCTACTGAGCGAAGGATATTCATGCACATCCAATCCAAGTCCATGGCCAAGGCCGTGGTTAAAATATTTATCGATTCCAGATTTCGCCAAAACATTTCTAGCGATTGAATCCACTTCTTTACCCTTTACACCCTCCCTAATTCCTGAAATTGCTTCCTCCAACGCTTCTTTTACAGTTTCAAACACTTTCTTTTCTTCTTCACCTATTCTTCCTTTAACAAAAGTCCTAGTAATATCGGCACAGTATCCGCCTGCTTCATCTTTTCCTCCTATATCTACTATTATGAAACTATTTTCTACAATAATGTTATCTGAAGGTATTGCATGAGGATATGCTCCATTTTTACCTGAAGCGATTATAGGTTCAAATGCAAACCATTCGCATCCATTCTTTAGAAGTAGTTTCATTGTTTCAAGTGCAGCTTCTTTTTCAGTCAAGTTCTTTGTTTCTATAAGTCCTTTAAGCTCCATGAGTGTTTTCTCAGTTTTAACTATAGCTTTTTTGATTTTCTCTATTTCACTTTCATCTTTTTTCGCTCTTATCAGAGCTATTTCTTTAAAGATATCTGAAAGCTGAAATTTAGATTCGAGCCTTTTAGCAAGCATTGTGGGAAGGCTATTTGATTCGATTCCTATCTTTGCTTCTTTCTTAACGTTAATTTCAATTATATCTTCCAGCTTGGATCCTGTCTTAAGCTCTATGATTTCGCATCCTTTCGCTTCATTCTTTACGGATTCAATTTCAAGCGGATAAGTAAGGACGAATATGTTTTCCTTGCTTGCAAGTAAATAAACAGATCTTTCCGGGTACCTATTGGCAATTACATCTGTAAAATAGCGTACTGTTGAAGCATTAGTTGTAAAGAATGCATCGAGATCCAATTTTTCCAATGTTCTTTGCAATTTCTTTTGTCTTTCAATTATGCTCATAATATTACAATCGCTAGAATTCGATTTAAACGAAATTTGCCATAAGACCGATCTTTCTCCTGTAGTTCCTTGTCATTTCATCCTTTACCATTAAGTCTATGAGTTCAATGATTTCCTTTCTTTTGATTTTCTTACAAACGAGATTTCCATTTGCCTTATTCAATGCATAAATCCCTTTTTTTCTCAGTTTTTTTATGGATAGCTTGTATTCATTCAACAACATGGCATGGATGGTTTCGATATGATTTAAGGCAAATCCTGGGATTTCAATTCTCTGGATCACGTCTTTATCGAGTCTTACGTAAAAGAGAAAGCATTTTTCCTTGGTATAAGGATTGTCGAAGACCTGATTGGAATATTCAAATACAGGTGTTCTATCTCCAATCTCTAGTTTTCCAGCAAAGTATAGCTTATCGCTGATTAAATCAAAATTTTGCAAGAGATTTTTTTGTCCATTTTTTTCCATCATGATAAGGATTGAAGCCAAGAAGGGAGAGCCGTTATAGCTGCTTAAAGATACAGGTATTATGTTGAGACTTCTTGTGGTCAAAAGAAAGTTCTGTAGCATTTCGAATATCTTGTCTCGATCTTCCTTTGGGAAATGTAACCAATCTATGCAAGATAACGAGAAATCTACTAACAAGAGCTTCATAATTTCTGCATCATTTTCTTTTGTTAATGTTTCGCTGAGCATCTCAAGAATGTCCTCAATCCTTTCTCTTGCTTCTGAAAAGTAATTTTTTGGTATTTTTTTAAGTACTTTCAATTTGTAAACGTTCTTGACCGTTTCTCCTTTTTTATATTTTTTTGTAAATGCGAGTTCATAAAGTCTAAAAGGAGGTAATACTTCATTGAATAATTCGCTATTAAAAGCTACCGCTTCAATCTTAGCTTCAGAGTAACCTTCTTGTTTAACACTTACGGATATGTTTTCGATTTCTTCAGCATTCCTTGGCCATGCTATTTCATCTATATTGAATAAAATTAATGGGTCATCTGAAATCAAGTTTCCTATTTGGTATAGCCCAAGATCTGAAAGTCTCAAATTGTCTATGAATTTTAGGTTCGTTGATATATTGTTCAAATAGTAGTTGAACTCTTTAAACCTTTCCCTTAATTCCATATGTAAACTATCGATGAGTGTGAGTTTATTCGGTTTCATAAACGAATATCTGGCGTTAGGATAAAAATATAAAATGATATTGCGGATTATTTTCATTACGGCATGACAGTTCCTTTGTTACATGCCTCATTGACTACACTTGATAGAGAAATGGCTATAAGTCTTGCAAATAAGGTGTTTTTGAGCGGTGCTGACGTTATAGAAATAAGCAATACTTTGCTGAAAAGGCATGGTTTCGAGATCGTTTCAGATATAAGAAGAATCCTTCCAAAAACAAAAATTTATGTAGATACTAAAATCATAGAAAACATCGAAGAAGAAGGAAGGTTGGCTTATGAGGCTGGAGCTGATGTTATATCAATACATTCATCTGCCGACGAAGAGGAGATTCTAGGCGGGATAAGTTATGTGAGGAAAATAGGTTTAGAACTCAGCTTAGATCTAACAGGAGTTAAAGATATAGTGAATAAGATATTCGCCATCTCGTATCTTACACCAGATTTCTTCTACTACAGAATACCTTCCTACATTGCGAATGATCTTAGTCACCATACAGAAATATTCAGGGCAATTAAAGATTTTGTTAGGATGGCTTCTGCACCGGTCATAATCGCAGGCCTCAAAAATCCTGATGATTTCTCATTATGCATTAGACTTGGAGTCCGTGCATTATCGATAAGAATAAATGAGACGAATTTGCCAGAGATAGAAGAACTAATCAGGAGTCTTAAGCGAGCAATGGAAATTTCTTTTCCGTAGTCTCTTCATAAAACTCTGAGTAGTCTCTTATTATATAAGGTCTGTTTAAAGCCTTGATGTATTTATCATTGAGCTTTATATTCTCAATTAAATTGTTCAGGTAAAACTTCGATCTTACGAATCGAAGGCTACAATTAATCTTATAATTTCTGTTTGCGATAAGACCTTCCTCTGTTACGTAGTATGCGCCACCTTTTAGTCTGCGGTATGTCTCGTATATCGAGACAAATCGATTACTAACTATATTTAGGGTGATCGATACCCCATTATTCAAATTTACCATTAGATGCCCGTAGTTAGGCGGTATAAGGATCCATTCCCCTTCATTTAGTTCCGTGGCCATTACATCTTCTACGAGCTCAAGCTCATTTTTTTGAAGTAAGAATAATACTCTGCCCTTTAAAACTGTGTATATTTCTGGAAATGTCCTGCCTGGAGAAGCTTCAGGATGATGGTGTCCATGTGTTTTATTGAACTCCTTTCCCACTTTTATATTATCCAATACAGTCAAATCAATTCTTAGCTGTTCTTTCTCTAAATCATCTTTTACTTCGGGTAAAGTAATTCCTCTATACATAAAATACATTTCTTTTTCATCACTTATATTCGAAGGATCCAGATATAATTCTTTCAATTCGTAAAATCTTCTTATAATAGGTTTATATAGATCTTTATCGAGATATAATTCACTTAAATTATCTAAATCTTGAATTTTAAGATCTCTACTTAGATGCATTTACTGTTTTTTCATCTATAAATTCCCTTAGCAGTTTCATGCCTTTTTCAATCCTTTCCTCATTTTCGCCTACAAAAGTGAATCTCATATGATTCTTGCCTGTTTCACCGAAACTGCTTCCCGCTACTATTGCAACATGTTTTTCTCTAACTAAACCTAACATTAATTGTTGATCATTCATGTTTGCTTTTCTTAAGTACTCGTTTAAGTTTGCGAACATGTACATAGCACCCTCAGGGTAATGTGCATTTGCTTCAGGCAAATATTCCTTAAAAGATTCATAGATTTTGTCTCTTCTACTTCTATAGATTCTCAGCGTGTACTCCAATATTCTTTTCTTTACTTCAGGTCTTAGATATATAGTGGCTGCAATTTGAGCAGGGGTATTAGAACTGAGTGTTGAATATTGTTTGAATTTTTCTATTGCAGCTATAACCTCTTTAGGACCATAGACATAACCTAGTCTAAAGCCTGTCATGGCAGGGTCTTTAGAAAAAGTGTTAACGCATATAGTCCTTTCCCTTGCTCTACTCTCTCTCCAGAACCAGTAGTGTTCTCCTTCATAAATCAAGTGTTTGTAAGCTTCATCTACAATGAACCAAAGATCATGATCTTCTGCAATATCTAAAAGTGCTTTAGCTGTTTCTTTATTTATTACTCTGCCAGTAGGGTTATCAGGAGTCGCGACCAAAATAGCCTTTGTTTTTGGTGTTATATGTTCAAGAATTCTATTGATATTTGGCTGGTATCCTTCATCCATTTTCTGTTCAACTAAGATAGGTTTTGCACCTGCTATTATCGCATCCTGTGCATAGCTTACATAAGAAGGATCCATGATGATTATTTCATCATCTCTATCGAGAATTGCGAAATCGGTAAGCAAAAGGCCTTCTGTTGCGCCTTCTGTAATTACTATTTCATCTAAACTTACATCTATATTACCAAATACTTTAAGGTCATTCTGAATAGCCTCTAAAACACTTCTCAGGCCTTTTGTTGGAGTATAGGAGCTTGCAAGTAGTCTATTCTTTCGCATCTCTGCGACGGTTTCCTCAAAGACTTGTTCATCTATAGGCAAACTCGGTTGCCCAGTTGAAAGCTGTATTACATCTATTCCCTTAAGCCTAAGATCAGCAACCTCTTTGAGCATCTGCCTTATTGCAGATTGTTTCACTATTTGCGAAAGAAGTGATAGTTTTCTCACTTTCCGAACCTCCTGTTTCTCCTTTGATAAGTCCTGATTGCTCTATATAAGTCTATTGCTCTGAACTCAGGCCAATAAACTTCGAGGAAACAAAGCTCGCTGTAAGCTGATTGCCAAAGAAGAAATCCTGAAAGCCTTTCTTCTCCGCTAGTCCTTATTATGAGATCAGGATATGGGTTCGGTAAGTGATAAGTGTATAATCGCTTTTCCAAGTCTTCTTCAGTGATCTGATCTGGAGGTATTTTACCTTCATAAAGGTCCTTTACGAGCTTTCGTACTGCGTCGACTATTTCTACTCTACCACTATAGGCCATCGCTATGTTTAAATAATGTTTATTAAAAGTTTTCGTCTTTTCTTCAACCTCATCGAATTTTTTAATGAGAGATTTAGGCAAAAGGTCTCTTCTTCCTAACAATGAAACTCTGACTTCGTTTTCGTATATTTCTCTTGTATTAAGAATCTCTTCAAGTTTTTCTTCAGCTATCTTCATTATTTCTTCAATTTCTTTCTCTGACCTTTGAAAGTTCTCTACAGAAAAGGCATAAACAGTTAGCGTTTTAATTCCAAGTTTCAAGCATTCCCTTAAAAGCAACTTCACTTTTTCAGCACCTTTTCTATGGCCCATCCAAGGAGGAAGACCATTTTCTATAGCCCATCTACGATTTCCGTCAAGGATCACAGCTACATGAGAAGGCATAGGCTTATCTTTGATTTGCTTCAAAAGGCTCCATTGATAAATTCTATAAATTCCAAGATGAGTGAGTAACCACCTGAACATTATCTATTCAATTTTTAGGATTAGATTTATAAGTATTTAAAAGAGTATCTTTACAATATGGCTTCAGATAGGGTAATAGGAGGAGCAATCTTGGTAGTTTCTGTGATAATCATCATAATATATCTGATAGCATTGCTTTTGGTACCTTTAGCTCCCAATGCTTTACCTTCTTTAGCATGGATTAATAGTTCGGACGTACAGCTTTGGTTATTGAGAATTCCAATTTTGGTAGCAGTAGTAGGTATCGGGGGTATAGCAGCTTGGATTGGATGGACGATACTTACTACTCCTCCGCCAAAGCCGATTGAAGAAATACAGAAAGAATTAGAAGAGGCAACTAAGGAAGTAACTAAGGAGACTGGGAGCAAAGAAAGTCCACCTCCGCCTCCTGAGAAAAAATAAGCCCTCTTTCCTATATTTATTTCGTGGATAGTTTTTTCTATTAAGTGAAAGGTTAAAAGAAGAAATAACCAAATTAGGCTATACACGACCAACACCTATTCAAGAGAAGGCCATACCTGCAATATTACTTAAGGATTCTCATGTAATTCTGATTTCGCCAACAGGTAGCGGTAAAACAGAAGCAGCTTTATTTCCAGTAATCGATATAATCCAGAAAAACAACTGGAAGGGTTTGAGATGTATTTATGTTTCCCCATTAAGAGCACTGAATAGAGATATTTTCAAGAGGATGGCTTTGTTATGTGAAAGGATAGGCATTACTATGAGAGTTAGGCATGGTGATACACCAGAACTTGAAAGGGTCAAAATATCCTTATACCCTCCACAGTTGCTCATAACAACTCCTGAAACACTTGACGCACTTTCTGTCATTGAAAGCTTCAACAAGAATTTTGAAACGCTTGAATTTCTAATCATAGATGAGATACATGAGTTATTCGAGGATAGAAGAGGCTTACATCTTCTGCTGACTATTAATAGACTAAAAGAATTTAAAAAGAAATTCAAAATTATAGGATTGTCTGCAACTATAGCAAATGTAGAGGCGATAGCTTCTGCAATCTTCAACCAAGAAGATTTCGTAGTAATTAACGAAGAAACTGAGAGAGAAGCTGAAGTAATGATTACTGCAGCAAGTAATCTAGCCGAATTTGTTTCGAAAGCTAATAAGATTTTGAGTGAAAATAAATCCTCAATCATTTTCGCCAATACTCGAAGTATGGCTGAAATCCTTGCTTATCAGTTAAAAGCAAAACTAAATATCAATATCGCTATTCATCATAGTAGCTTAGGAAGAGAAGTAAGAGAGGATGTAGAAGAAAAATTGAAAAAGGGATTACTGAAAGCGGTGGTTTCAACGAGTTCACTTGAATACGGTATCGATATACCTAATGTTGATATCGTTATTCAATACGGTTCTCCGATTCAGGCGAAGATTTTCAAACAGAGGGTAGGAAGGTCTCAACATAGAATAGGCCTTAAACCAAGAGGTGTAATATTTTGTTCTAATCCACTTGAGATATTAGAGTCTTATATTCTAGCTGTCAATTCAAATAAAAATAATCTCGAGGAAGAAGAAATTTCCAAGGACCTAGATATATTAATTCATCATATTATTGGTTTATTATTAATTAAAGGAAGTATAAATATAAATAGCTTGTATAATTTAATAAGAAGTATTAATATATATAAGGATCTAAATTATGATAAATTTCAGTACTTATTAGAAAATATAGTTAAGAATAAGTTAGCTATAATTAAAAATGATTCCTTATTCCCATTGAAAGTGAGAGCCATACCTTATTACTTCAATACCATATCTACAATTTTTGAAGAGCCATTGTATAGCTGCATCGACATATCAAGCCGTAAATTGGTAGGAAGAGTGGATGGTAGAATACTTTACGATTGTTTCGATAACAATTTATCTTTAATATTAGCAGGTAGAAGCTGGAAAGTTGTAGCAATAAATGAGGAGAAATCCATAGCAGAACTTTCACCTATAGGTAGCGAGGCTGAGGCACCGATTTGGGTCGGTGAAATGCTTCCGGTCAGCAGAGCAGTTTCGGAAGCTGTCTTTGATCTATTGGGAGAGATTATTAAAAGAGATCATTTTCGTGAGGAGTATCCAGTAGAGTTGGATAGTGATGCTCGGTTTTCTTTATGTAATTTTATTGAGGACTTAAAATTAAATTCACCCTTCGTACCTTCAAGTGATTTATTTGTAATTGAGAAACATGAAAATCTCTATATCATCATTAACCCGAGGGGTACGAAAATAAACCGAGGAATCGCAATTCTTCTTAAAGGGATACTTAAAGGTCGAATTTTAGAGATCATATCTAATGCCTATGGAATAGTTATTGAACTTAAAGAATCGCTTCCATTAGTTCATTTGATAAAGCAAATAATGAATATACCTAAAATTTCGGTTCAAAAGGATGTTTTAGCCGAGATTCTGTTTGAAGATTACAGCTTTCTTTCTGTGCTCAAGCAAATATCTATATTCACTGGAGTATTCAGAAAAGATTCTTTCAAAGAGTTAAATTCCAAGGCGCTTAGAAGTTTGAGGAATAGTTTTACTGAGGAAGTAGCGCTCGAAGTCTTTGCAAATCGTTACATGAATCTTGACGAAGCTGTTAGAATGATTGAATCGCTGGGTAACAAGATTAAGATATTATGCTACGAAACGAAAAGACCTACTCCATTATCATCTATGCTAATATCGAGATTACCTTTATTTAGGGAAGTGGTGGAAAAGAATGCTTCTTCCATATTTGAAGCCGTAGAACAAAGGCTTCTTGAAGAAGAAATGCTCTTTGTATGTACAGCTTGCAAGAATGATTTCGTAAAGAAAATAAGGGATTTGGACGAGTATCCTGTATGTTTTAAATGCGGATCCAAAAAGATTTCTGTTGTAAATCCATATGATGAAGGCATGATGAAAGTTGTTTATGCTTTTAAAAAAGGTAGACTTAAAGAGTTAAAAAAGTTTTCAAATGACTATGAGCGTTTTTTACTTAGTGCAGAGCTTGTAGCTAGATATGGCAAAGTCGCAGCAATGGTGATGGCCGGAAGGGGGATTGGTCCAGAGTTTGCGAGAAGAATCCTGATAAGCTGGGGAGGCAATAAAAATGATTTAATAAAAGAAATAATCAATTTTGAAATAAACTTTGCTAAAACTAGGAAATATTGGGCTGATCAATCTTCTTGAGGTTTCTAAGGAATAAAGCCCTAGTTACAAAATACCAAATGGCCAACCAGAGGATAATTAGTAATACTCCAATCATATCATGAAGTATATTACTAGTTAATTTATCGCTCTCCACTGTTTCAATTGAAAAGACTATCAGAGTAGTAAACAAAATAAACAATAGCCATGAAAACAATAATAGCCCTCCTATAAAAATAATGTTCTTCTTCATAACAATCTAACATTTGTTAATAAGCTTGTGATTACAGCGAGCGTAGAAGAAAGACATGACATGAAGAAGAATACATAGCCAACCTGTTTTTCGCTTAAAGGTTGTTTAAGTACTATCAACCTTAGCAAGGTCATAGGTGCTTGAGGATCAGAAGACGAATAAAGCAAACCACTTCTAAATACAACTGGTTTGTTTCTTATTTCCTTATGTTCGAATAGCCTGCCTACAGATGAAAGCGCATAAAACCCGTGCATTATATATGGAAACATTGCAACGAGTGTAGCTACTTCGAGATGAAATGTTATGGCTATAGCTCCAAGGTACGCTCCGAGGAAGAAATCACCGTTATTGCCCATAAATGCTCTAGCGGGATATTTATTGTAGAAATAAAAAGCGAGCAGCGCACCTAATGCGAGTGCTATAACGGGAATAGGTGAAAAAGATCCTTGGATAAAAGAAATGATCATTAGAGATAGGAAAATTGGCATGAGTAGAAGAGGTGTTGAACCATTAACTACGTTTAGCATATTAACAGCATTAGTTGAAATCGCAATACCTAGTGGTATCAATATCGGATAGATAATGGTCAGCCTTGTGGAAGGAATGAAGGGCAAAGCAGGATGAGGTTGGTATTGACCTAGTATGAATATTGGTATAGATGCTAAAAGCGTCAATAAGGGCTTAACTTTTCCGCCAAGATCTACTAGGTCATCTATTAATCCAATAATACCACCTATCAATGCAACGCTTATTACTGTGATGTAAGCCAAATTTGGAACGATTATATAGAGAATAACCCCTAAAACAGTCAGAGATATCAATATTGCCACTCCGCACATCTCAGGTATTACAGGCCTGTTTTCTTTGTGTATATCGATACCTGTTTTCCCTTTTTTTAAGAAGAAACTCATCCAGAAAGGAACTTGGAAAAACACCATCGCTAATGATGAAATGAAGAATATCAAGGATAATTCAATGAGCATTATAGAAGGTTAATAATAGCGAAATTTAAGCTTTATTCTGTTCAAAAAATGCGGACGCCGGGATTCGAACCCGGGCTCCCAGCGTGGCAGGCTGATGTCCTAACCAAGCTAGACGACGTCCGCCTACATTATTTTAGGAAGGCGTTTTCTTAAATCTTTTAGCGCTCAAGCAAATGCCTTTTCCTCATCTTAGGTCAGAGTAACTCTGTTATATCATCGCTAGGAAAAAATAAGATAAGGTTCTATATAGGTATTAATTCTATAGCCGTTTCGTATCTCGTAGCTAATCGTCTAAGCTTTTTCGATGCTGTATGCTGAACCTTATTATAATACTTAATCGGAACCTTCACTAGGTACATATCATCCTTTTTTTCGATCTCTATCTCTACGCTTGGGACATATTTTCTTAACATCTTCATTATACCTTTCTTCGTTTCGTCATATTCCTCTTGCTCTTTCCTTATTGGAACAACGAAAGTTCTTTCTCCGAATACATATATTTCATATTCAGGTTCTTCAGTTTCGAAATCTTTTACTAATACTACTGGTCTTGTTAGGTCGGCTTCAGTCAACCCATGCGGTATCTTTACTGAAGTTTCTAAAGTATAAACTTTGCTGATTTCCCCATATTTAATATATATTACAGTATCGATTATTGAAGGGATCATACCGAGTTCAACTCTGTTTATGAATCTTTGAATTGCATCTATAGGAGTCGTTGCATGAATTACACCAACCATTCCAATACCTGCAAGTCTGAGATCGGTATATAGTTCGAAGTCCTTTGTATCTCTCATCTCATCAAAAATTGTATAATCAGGCCTCGAAAGAAGCAATATATCATGTAGTTCCTCAGAAGAGCCATGGGTTTTTGAGTATTGAGTTATTTCCACAGGTAAGTTCATGTCTCTTGGAGATTCAACAGTTTTAACTATCTTATTCTTTCTTAGATAAAACTCTGCGAGTGCTTGAGCAAAGGTCGTTTTTCCCATTCCAGGCGCTCCTGCAATCAAAATGCCCTCAGCTTGTTCCTCTAACCTCTTCATCAATCTTTCAGAAAGTCTATAATCTTCCAATTTCAAAGACTTAACAGGTTTTACAATTGTTATTTCCATCCCGTCAGATAAGGGGGGTTTGACCAAGACTATTCTATAATGCCCCAACTGAGCTATTAATGAGGACTTTCTATCAATTTCTTTAACTTGTTCATATGAACTCTTTGCATAATCGTAGATCTCTCTAGCTATGCTTTCGAGCTCAGCTCTAGTGAGTAGCTTTTCATCTATTTTCTCTAGGCTCCACCTTCCGGGTTTCCCTCTTTTAACATATGGGTATGAACCTTCCTTTAGATGCAGACTCATTACATCTTCGCTAAAGTACTTGGTAAAGGAAGGTATCTTTTTCTCTGGTTCTCGGTAGATATATTTGATTTTTGATGCCTTCGACATTTGGGCAAGTCCTTCATCGCTAGTTATTATCGTGCAATCTAACTCTAGCGCAAGATTTATTAAGAAGTGATTCTTATCTGTCACGAAATCTTCTATCCTTAGACCTTTTGGGATATGGCTTATTAACTCAGTACTTACATCCTCATATAGAGAGGCCAAATTTGTAATTTCCAATATGGATTCGGATATGCTTCTAAGCTCTTCATCAGATTGTAGGTTCTTAAAATAACCTGTATGAATGAAAAGTTTTCCTCTAACTCTACCTTCAACGATAAGGTCGCGTAGCGTATTTGAAGATACTGTTTGTAGATCTACTACATACTTTTCAGTCATTATTTATTGAGACTATCAGTTTAGGCTCTATTTAATCTTTACAACTGGGACATTAATTTTTTCCAGTTCCCTTAGTATTACATCTCTTTCAGCAGATCTTAATCCTTTCCAGTCAATTAAAGCAGCTGTTGCTCCTTCAAGTGTTTTCTTTACCGATTCTGCTACGAGTCTTTTTTCAAAATTAGGGTGTTCAATGGCATAGGCTGGTATTATATGACCTATGGCATATTCGCTTGCAGCTTGGATTTTGATAAATGCTGGTGCATAATGAGATCCCCCGATTGCAATGACAGAGCTGAATTTTTTGTCATTTTTGAGAGCTTTCAATGTTAGTTCTATCACAGTTTCAGCTAATTTTTCATCTCTCCATCTTTCTTCAGAACTTCCTATTTCTAAGAATACGCAAGGAACTTTTTCAATATAAGGTCCATGATGAGTTGCCTCCATTCCTATCACTAAGCTTGTGTCTTCTATACCTTCATTTAATTCTAGAAATAAACGCTTTATTAAAAACGATGAAGTATAGCAAATTGAATTTGGCTTTCCTCCATAGCTGTTATCTGGACTGAAATTCCCTATGGAATGAACATATACTCCATCGATTTTATTTTTTGAAACATGCTTAGAAAGAAAGATAAAAAAGTCTGCATCTACGAGTTTTTCTACGAAATCAGCGAATATGAGCTCGGTTTTTTTCAAATTTAATAAAAAAAGATCGGAGCTTAATGTATATAACTCAAAGTTTGGGTTTTCCTCTTTATTTTGGAATCCTGTCTTTTCCAAAAGCCTATTCTTCATATTTATCGAAGCTGGGTCCTTTTCACTTGTAATAAATGCGATTTTCTTCATTCAAACCACCTAAACATATAGTAATCGATTTTTAATTCGGAAGGATCCACTGATGCGAGAACTAGTTTTTTCCTTACACTATGGGATAGTCTTCCAGCTCTTAAAATTTCGAGCACCTCCAGCTTTTCTTTCTTTTCTAAAACATGAACTAAGAATGGAGCGTGGTCTATGCCGGGCCCATATTCGTATACAAGGAAAGTAACTCCGAACTTCATACCCGGCTTAGGTATGAATCCCTTGTTTTTAAGATCCTTGTACACCGCATACTTGATCTCGAAATTCTCAATATACTTGCCCGCTTCTTGAATTATGTCCTCATCACTCATTTCTTCACCTCTTTCATCTATGATATCGATACGTTTGCTTGATTTGAGATACAATACCTCATAAAAACTTAGGATCGTTTTTGATCTGAATATTGGCGTCTTTGGTTTCTCTATGCCTAAAGGCCTTCCATAAAATCCTTCCCGATAGAGTGAAGATGCCTCATCTTCATCCAGTATTACGAAAAAGCCACCAACATATACTGCTTTAGTTGCCATCTTAAGCTTAAATTTTTTTAATTCCATATTTAGAAATCATGCTGAAAAATTTTATTCGATATATGCTCATAGCTCTTATAATTATCCTGTTCATCATTATAATCCTAAGCATAGGCCCTGATAGGCTTTTGCTAGTTCTATCAAAGAGCAATTGGGATCTCGCAATACTGATTCTTTTAACCAACTTCATGTCCATTTTATTTTTTTTCCTTGCTTGGCATGTTTTGCTCATACGCTTAGCTAAGGTTTCATTCTATGAAAGTTTCAAGTCTACTTCGATATCCATTTTTTTTAATCTTCTAATTCCTTCTTTTTCAATCGGAGGAGAATATGCCAGAATAAATTACCTAAGTAAAAACTGCGGTATATCGAATGAAGTTGTACTTGCCACGTTGAGCATAAATAAATTTCAATACGGGCTTACTATGATAATATTTTTTATTCTTGGTGTATTTACTATGTATGCTTACAGTCTTGATGGCACCATTTTGTTGCCTAGCTTGATTGTTGTAGGGGTTCTCACCATTATATTATATGTATTGATACTCAAGCCCCACTTGATAAAGAAGATCGTTAATTCAATCTTAGGCCTAATCGAAAAGTCTAATAGATTCCCAAAGGAAAAAATCAATCTAGCAAAAACCAAATCGGATAGTTTTATAGATGAATTTTCCAGATATTCAAGGTTTCTTCTTAAGTCTCCCTCTTCAATAACCGCTTTAGCATTTATGGTTTTGCAATGGTTATTCAGTTCACTTAGCTTTTATATAGCGTTTCTGGCTGTAGGATATAAAGTAAACTTGGGTTTATTATTGTTTACATTTCCATTTGTGGCAGCTCTAACTACATCTTCTTTTTTAATACCAGCTAATATAGGGATCGTAGAACCTATTATGATAGGAATTTATGCGAGTTTTAACATAGACCCGGTCATCTCAGCAGCAGCATTAATTCTTGCTAGAAGTATTATCATACTAGAAGATCTATTTGTTACTTTACCATTCGCCTTAAAATGGAGTTCACAAATTAGGCTTTCCTAATTGTTGCAATTGTATTATCAGCTATTCCATTAACTTTTCCTTGAATTGTGTTGATGATTGCTTGATCTATTGGTACATCAGATGAATACATCGCATTAAGAACCAGTTTTTTCTTACCTCCGACCACAATTTCCACTTTATCTGTAATCTCAAGCTCTTTTGCGAGCTTATCATTGATCATTATCCTATCCTCCTTAACGCTGTCTTGAAGTTTTAGTCTCAGCCTTTTTTCTTTTCTTTTTTCCATATTTACATCATAAATATTGGCCGACCTTTTTTAAGCTTAAATATACAAGATTGTAGTATTGAACTATGCTTAAGGGTCTAACTCTGATCTCTCTTATCTTGCTTAGCTTGATCACGACCTTACCGTTAAGCGTATCAAAGATCGATGCTCAAGTGATCAATTTAAGTGAATCAATAAATGTCTTTCATATCTATAACGAGACGGTCTTTAATTTAAACATTACGTATAGTAATAATACGGATATACTTAATTTAAGTAATTCCATGAATTATATAAATAATTATACTATTATTATTTTTAATATTAACCAAACCGAAAGAACATTAAGGTGGTATTTTAGCCAATATAATCCGTTGAATAATTTCGATTTTTTTATTGATAGAGGATTTGTGATAAGATTCAAATCTAGTAGTTTACAATCTCTTAATTTAAGGGATTTAGAAATGAAATTGGATTTACTTTACAGAACAAAGTTTTTCTTATATAAGAAAGACTCAAATGAAGCTATATTTATATCTGGAGGAAATTACAACTCTTATATAAATAGTACACTAAAGCTTATTTCATATAATTTTGGAGGCTTATATAATATAATAAAAAATAATACTCCCAATGCAATTATATATACATATACCAATAGTGGGGTTAGAAATTTCCAGGCCTTTTTCTTTTCACCTTATACAGTATCATCAGATGTATATAGCTCAAATATTTTTAAGATAGATTATTCAAGATATTTAGGCAATTTAACAAGGTCGAGCCATAGTTCTGTGTCTCAAATACATTTTTATCTTTTTGGGTTGATACCTATCAATTCTACACTTAATATAACTTGGTCCACTGGCTATGATAAGAATTGGGTCGCAGAATCAACATATAATTTGACCAATTTCAACAAAATAGGAAATGTAATCATCAGGGTGAGTAAACTTGACCCTTTCATAATTGTGTATCAACGTCTTGATCCAGCAATAACGAATTCATCAGCCAAACTTATTGTTTCAGTAATGAACATAGGCACGCTTAATGTTCCAGAGGTGACTGTGAAGCTCAATATCCCTGATTGGTTAAAGGCAAACAATCAAACACTAATATTTAAAAATGTGTCCTCGGTGATGCAGCAAAAGTATGTTAACGTAACCGTTAACGGCAATTTAAATCCAGGAGTTTATGAGATTAATGCTCCTACATGTTATTATACATACAACTCAACTTCTATTGCAACCATTGGCAACACAGTTCAATTTGGTTATAAGGCTGGTAAACTTCCATCATTGAGCTTTTATTTACGGCCCTCAGTAACTGAATGGCCTGACCTCTTCACAGGTCTTGCAGACTTCAACGTCTTCATCATCAACACAGGTAACTACAATGCAAGCGATGTAGAAATAGATATGGATTACTATAAAGCAATCGTTGGAGACCTGGGAGCAGGAAAAAACATAACTTATCCAATATCCATCCAGCCATCATTAATTAATCAGGTGCCTCAAGGAGCCTCTGTTTTCAATTCTGTATTAGTAAAGTACTATAACGGTACACAGAGCTATGTAGTTAAGATTCCATCGCCTTCAATAGCTACGATAGGAAGTTCGTTTACTTTTATTAATTATATGAGTGCTAAAGCTGAGGTATACAACCAAGTTATCAACCAAACTAGTATGTATTTCCGATGGATCGGCAGTACGCTAGGATCAGCACGTTCTGCAACTGTAACTATTTATATGAACAATATAACTTCGCAAGGATTGTTATATGCAGGCCATGACAGCTTTAACAACTACGGCAGCACGCTTCAAGCAACTTTCTCAAACGCCAGAGGATATCAGACTTATATTGCACTTAATTTAAATCTGACCCGCAGGGATGCGTTTGTGATTCCTGCATTCGTTACTATTTCTCCTTTTTCTAAGAGTATTTTGATAGATCCTATCGTGTTTATAAATGCTTTAGTTATTACAAAGAGTACAAATTCTTCTATAATCAAAATTAACAGTCCTGTTGAGATAAATTTAGTTGCCAAGAATTACGGTAGCGCTCCTCTTTACAATGTATCCCTGAAAGATATCCTTGCAACAGGCTGGAACGTTATAAGTGGGGTAACGGAAGGATACAAAGATGTTCTATTACCAAACGAAAGCCTTTCAATTAATTATGTAGCAGTACCAAAAACACCTCAGACATCTAACATAGGCACCTCTAACGTAACTTTTAAATTATTCGGTCTCAACATAACATCTGCTCTCACATCATTCCAGCTGAAGATCTCAGTTAGCGTTTCATTTAATGTTTACAAATGGAATAAAGCTACACTTAGTAGTGGTAGCGTCGTAATCTACGATTTAAATAATAATCTAGTAGCACAGTTGCCGATTAATAATGGGAAAGTCGATTGGGAAGGATACATTGGCGTATTTAGCGTAGTGGTAAAGTATCAAAATGTCGATGTATTTACTGAAAAATTAAATATTACGTCCCAAACAAGATCGGTAAATCTTACTGTGAACGTCTTTGACATTGAGGTTAACGTATACGATGCTTTTGGTTTTAAGGTGAGTAACGCAGAAGTTCAGCTGATAGGAAACTTCAATGAAATCGCTCAAGCTGGCAGTTTTTACAGCTTGTCAAATGTTCCTCAAGGTGTGTATATACTCTCGGTGAAAATAGGTGATTACTTATATAAAATTCCAATAAATATTGACAATAGCACGTCAACAGTAATAGATATTCATTTACCTGTATTAGTATTGGGCAACTTTACTCTTAACATATCATATCTTATAGGGGTCTTATTAATTCTCTTTATAGCACTTTTTATTATTCTTTATTTTCGGAAAGAGAAATTTAGTTCTTAAAAATTTCTCCAGCTTTTTCAAACTCTATTTCATTTTTAATTAGTGCTTTAATGATATCTAGTTCACTTATGTTAACCCTTATTTGCTTCCAAGTATCTCTATCCCTAATAGTTACTTTTTTGTCCTCTAAGCTCTGATAGTCAACAGTTATTACATACGGTATCCCGATTTCATCGGCCCTAGCATAAACCTTTCCTATATATTCAGATGTATCAAGAATGACATCAAGCGACTTTTCTTTAAGCGATTTATATATTTCTTTAGCAACTTTCATCAACTCATCTTTAGCTGCTATAGTTGCAATCGCAGCGTCAAAAGGCGAGATGACTTTTGGCAAAGCTAAGATTGTCCTGTTCTTTATCTCCTTGAAGGCAGCATCAATAGCAACCAAGAAAATCCTCTCGATACCAAAGGAAGGTTCAACTACGTATGGATAAAATTTTTCTATCACTTTACCGCCTTCCACTTTTTCTGCAACTAATTGATTCCCACTTTTCTCACTATGGTTTCTAAGGTCATAATCTGTTCTAAACGCAAATCCGGCAACTTCTATTGGTGTGTTATCTGAGGTTATGACCATATGGTCAAATGTTTGAGAAGAATAATGAGCCCTCTCTTCAGGAGCTTTTTCCAGAAAATATTGTTTATTATAGTCTATACCAACACTTCTGATAAATTCTTTTGATAGATACATGAAATATGCTAACCATTCAGTAAGAACGATTTCATTCCTTATTAGTTCTCTTATGCTCAATTCTAGAACGTTATTTTTATTTTCAGCTCTTAGTATTCTGAGCTTCTCATTTTCGATTTCCTTAATGTATGGGCATGATGGGTTCTCTTTGTCGTAGAAAAATTCAAGATCTATAATTGTAAACTCTCTCATTCTATATAGACCCTTCCTAGGCGAGATTTCATTTCTTTGAACCTTGCCAATTTGGAAGACTCCAAAGGGCAGTTTTTTGCCATTTAATTCGTAGAGCCTGCGAAAGTTTATGAAAATTCCTTGTGCAGCTTCAGGTCTTAAATAACCAATATCGCCTGCATATGGTCCTATATTTGTCTTCATAAGTAGATTGAATTTATAAGGCTTTTCAAATTCGCCATTGCATTCTGGGCATTTCATTCCTTTTTCTTTTAAGTATCTCTCTATCTCCTCCATGCTCCATCCTTCAACACCTTCTACTTCAATGATATGATCAACTCTATATTTTCTTCCGCACTTACTGCATGTTAATACTACGTCTGTGAAATGTTCAACGTGGCCGGAAGCCTTTAAAATTATTTCAGGCATCACAATTGGTGTCGATATTTCGAAAATGAAGTCATGTCGTTTTTCAAAATGGCTGCGCCATAATTTTTCTATTTTGTCTATGATCTTTATGCCAATAGGTCCAAAATCAATAAAACCACTCATCCCGCCATATATCTCAAATGAGGGCCAGAATAACCCTCTTCTTTTAGCCAGCTCTATTAGTTTGTTATTCATAACTAATTGAGTAGTGCTACCCTTTTATAATAACTTATATACTAGCCCAAGATAAGAAGAAGTTATGAGCAGAGGAATTACGCTCAGTCGAAGGCTTATTGCAGTCATCATACTTGTAATCATAGGAGCTTCTTTGATAGCTTATTTTTTATACCCGCAGAAACCACAGCAAGTTTCAGTAACATACACATATTATGCAACTGTCTATGACGTGATTGGCAATAAAACGAATACAATTGCACAGAATATCACAGTAAACCTGAAAGGAATAAGTAATGCAAATATAAATATTACATTATCCTCTCCTAACTATAACAACTCGACTTATCAGTTCAGTAATCTGACTGCTGGGGATTATTTACTGAAAATCACATCAAAGGAAAATCTCTTACTCTATAATGAGACGTTGCATATTGATAAGGACACATATCAAAGAATTGTAATTCCAGCACAGCCGCTTACATTGCAGGTACTGTTGAATGGTGCACCTAGTAAGGTTCAATATAATTTGAACTTAAAGAATACTGACAGGAATTTTAATGTCAATGTAACAATAAGTACAAGTACTGGCTCCTATTCTTTCACAGAAATCCCTTTGGGGCATTATATAGTAACTATGTATTATCTTGGATTGCCTGTCAATCAAACTAACATTTATCTCAGCGGCACTTCTAATTTTGTGAACCTAAACACTAAACTCCTAAATCTTAAATTTTTACTTAAGGACAACAGAACAGGCGTCCTTAATCAAACAAGTTTATATTTCATGTATCAAGATAAGTATATCGGCCCCTATGTTTCTGCCAGCAATGGCACGATCACTGCTCAGAATGTACCTCCGCTTAAGTTTAACGTCATATTTAGCTATAAAGGCTTGAATGTAACAACAAAGGAGAGCCCTATCTTAGATCTAAGTTCAACATCTCAAACATTCTTCAATTTCACAACTACATTAGGAAATTTAACGCTAAAAGTTCATTTTGATAATGGAACTCCTGCAAATGGGCTAGGTGTGATTTTATCTCCTAATTTAAAAGCCACTCTCGGAAGTGAGGGAAATGTAACATTACTCAATCTTCCAGCTCAAGTAAATATTCAGTTGGCGATAAATAAAAGTTCATATGTTATTCTAAAAACGAATATAACATTAGAGTCCTATAAAAATAATACTATAAATCTTGTAATAAATAAGTATTCATTAAAATATACTTTGCAAACATTAGGGGACATTTCTAAATTTAAAATATATTATTTAGTACAAGATAATCTTAATATATCACCTCCACAGCAGATCTTGACCAGTAATCTTGATATTCAACTATACCCTTCAATTTACACAGTATACATATTTGTATATACCCCTTCAAATAGCTCAATGTTATTGTATCAGGAAAGTGTAGTTTTGAATTCGACCTTAAATAAATCTGTTAAAGTACCTTTAGGCTTTACACTGAATGTGAATACAAGTTCTAATGAAGATGTAATAACGCTATACTATGTCGACCAAACCGGCTCTTATAAAGTTGCTCAAGCTAGCGGTGGTAATGCAAAGTTTACAGACCTCATACCTGGTCAGTATAGAGTAGTGGTAACAAGGGCCAATTCGTTTATTTCTTCTACATACCTACAGATATCAAACGGTTCTCCAAGTGAAATGAGCATATACATAAACACATCATCGATGTTTACTTTAACACAGGCTGTTCAAGAGAGTGCAATTGTTTTAGTGATTCTATTAATAATAGTAGCTCTGCTTAGCTATGGGGTTTACAGATCCTATAAATCCAAGAAACAGACCAAATAATGTCGTTATTTCCATATTCTCAGATCTATCTTACTAAGGCCCACAGAGATTTCGCTGGTATACAGAAATCATCAAAGAATGCTTATTTTGTAATAGTTGGGATGCCCTATGATAGCACAACCACTTACAGACCAGGTACAAGATTTGCTCCTATTTCAATAAGAGATGCATCGATAAATATAGAGACAAACAGCATCTTGAATAACATCTACTTAGAGGATGTGGATTTCTTTGATGCAGGCGATGTGGATATTATAGGAATGGATGTAAGAGAAGTGCTGAGAAGAATTACTTCGATTGCTAAAGAAGCTAATGAAAGTAAAAAAATCCTAATTTCCTTAGGTGGGGAGCATACAGTAACTTATGGAATAGCAAAGGGGATGAAATTCGATTCAATTTTCGTTTTCGACGCCCACTTAGATCTTAGGGATGAATATCCTTTAAGTATTAAATATGGACACGCAACAGTTACTAGAAGGATCTGTGAAGAATTAAATCCTCCGAGGGTAACTTTAATAGGCGCTAGGGCCTTCAGTAAGGAAGAAGAAGAATTTGCCAAGAAAAGAGAACTTGAAATCATCGATATCTTGAGAATTAAAGAAAATCTTTCAGAATGTGTTGATTTACTAAAAAGGGCTGCAGAAGAATCTTCAAGAATTTATATATCCATTGATATGGACGCCATTGATCCCTCCATTGCACCAGGTGTGAGCAATCCAGAACCTTTCGGTCTCTCCATGTATGAGTTCTTTAAGTTATTGAAACCTTTACTTACTAAAAAAGTGGTGGGCTTGGATCTCGTTGAGGTCTGTCCAACTTATGATAACGGTAATACTTCAGTGCTCGCTGCACGCATTCTGCTAGAGTGTTTGACTTCAATTTGGGTTAATCGGCTCTGACAATCTTCGCAGCTGGGCGCTTGCTTTTTATAAGTATTTTAGAATTGCAATACATACATGCAAAATTCCTTACTGTAATGCTTCTTTCTTTGATTTGTTGATAAGTCATCTTCCTACCGCATCTAATGCACGTATACTCCATATACCCTTTTAATTCCTAACTGCGATATATTATTTTAGGAAATCTTTAAATATTTCGTTAATATATGTATGAACATCTAATGAGCGATTACAATAGAAGTGCCTGTGTGGCATATAAGAGTGTTAACTTAACATGGGTGGTGAACTTTTGAACTCTAAGGGCGAAGAGGACATCTTTTCTATCGGCGAAATACTTGAGAGTTTAGATAAAGAACAGCGAAAGATAAAAATAAGATCAGAAAAAAGGAAGTTTGGGAAGGATGTAACTGTTATTGAAGGAATATCTGAAGAAAGTGCTCCTGAGGTAACTAAACATTTGAAATCTAAGCTTGCATGCGGCGGCACATATAAAAATGGGAGAATTGAACTTCAAGGAGCTCATAAGAATGCAGTTAAACAGTTACTCTTGGATTTAGGCTATCCTGAAGAAAACATAATCCTCGATTGATGTCAATAAGAGATATAATAAAGCATGCGAAACGTGGAGGCAAGTATGATCTACGGTGTCCTATATGCGGTAGTAAGAAGGTTACAAGGATCCATTCATTGGAATGGCTAATTCCTCAACAGTACTTATGCAAAGAATGTGGCTATGTTGGTTCTTATTTGATAAGTTTTGAAAAAGAAGCTAAAGATGAAAAGGAAGGCCGTTTTTAAGGAAATTTTCAGGTATCTTATTCTTCCATTTTTCTAAGAAGGCTTTATCTTCTTTTTCCTTTCTTAACTCATCAGGCAACATGACAGGAATTTCCTCAATAATAGGATACCATCGATTGCACTTAGTGCAGAGTATTATTCCATCGGTGATTTCTCGTTTAGTGCATTCTGCACAATCTAATTCAGCTGTGTTTATATTATTCAAAAAGTTAACTTTAAGTCCACAGTAATCTCTGCAGAATGGTGTCTTAACTTTTAGGTCTTTGTATTCATATTTAGTCTCATTAAATACGATAAATTGTAGTGGCCAATTTTTACATATTGGGCAAGCAAGGATGTCTAGTAATCTGTATTTCATAGTTATTGTATATGCTTACTACTTATTTAACCGTAGCTTAAAAAAGCCATTCGTGGAAGTTCAACGGTTCCAAGTCCTTCATAAATTACAAAGGGTATTCCCTCTTCAAGTATAGCATATTTTCTAGAAACGATTGAGAGAAGTGTTCGTTTGTCATTGGTAATCACATTACCTCCCGCGAATTTAGAGAAAGGAGGAATTAGGATCAGTATATTCTTCAAAATTGTAGGTAAATATAGAAAAGCAAGGAACTTACTTTGCTGCCCATGCTCATCTCTAAGAATTAATGCAGGATGTTCGTGACCAATAATAATTATCTTACTCTTTTTCACAAACTCTGCATGTTCTTTGTGTCCATGCATAATTAATATCTCATTTTCATATAATTGGTCTAATAATTGAATTTTTAAATCATTGAGAACAGACTTAAGGTAGTTATCATGATTTCCTCTAATTACTAAAATTTCCTCGTAGTATCCTGAAGCATGAAGGAAAAATCTCTCCAATTCTTTCCTTTGGCTTCTCGTTATTTTACCAAAGCCATGCCTTATATCACCATTTATTATTAATCTCTTTGTTGAAACTAGTCTGTGCATTTCTTCTAACTTTTTCTGTAAATCTTCTACTTGAGTTTTTGAAAGTAAAATTCCCTCTTTATACAATTCTTCCTCATAACCTAAATGGAGATCGCTAATTACTGTAGCTGATAAAGATGGAACTAATAAGGCAGGAATCCCACTTAGGGGTATGGCATCGTGGAAAGCTACTTTTCTTATGTCTAACACTATACCCCCTTAAGCTTTTCTCTAATTCTTTTTAATGTCCACTTAATGGATCCATTTAAATTCCTCATTTCTTGATCATCATTGATATCGATGTTTTTCAGACTTATTTCAATGATATTCCCTTCTTCATCCTTCTTAATTTCGTAGCTGAATGCTTTTTCTGCAGGCCTTCCTTCTTCAATATCTGAGGATTTCTTCCCTTCAAATACTTTCTTAATTAAGAAATTCTTAAACGGAGATATGTCTTCTTTGAACTTAAGCTCATTATTTGGCGTTATCTCTATATGATTATCGTCAAAAATATTCATTGAAGCTAAAACGTAGCCGTCAATATCCAAAATTTTTTCAGATCTAACAAGATTAGGTTTTGGCTTTTCTTCTATCTTTATTTCCTGTTTTTCCTCATGGGGCTTAAGAAGTGTATCGGCGGTTACAAAGCTCCTTTCAGCTATTGCAGCATTTATTATTGAAAGGTTGATATTGAGAAGTTCAAGTTCCTTTTCCAAGTTCGCTTTTTTGGATTCAAGTTCCTTCTTAAGCTCCACCAATTTCTTTAGTTGCTCGTCAGACATGTACTACTAAAATATCTTATAGAAACTAAAATACTACTCGCTTTCAACTTTCTTGAGCTGTGATTTATACATTTCAACTATTTCATCCTCTGTTGTAGCATCTTCTGGCTTCTTGTCATCCCTATATCTGCCTGTAAATCTAGGAAATCTTACTGCAAGCCCTGCATCTTTTGTTATCGCTCCAAACGCAGCGGTGTGAATTGGGCTTAGCGTTATTTCATCTCCTATTATCTCAATTACTTTGGCTGGGATATACCAGACGTCTGCATCTATTTTACTAACAACTCTTGGGTGTATATGTTCAATTCTATATGGTTCTAATATCTTGGGCAAATTGTCTAGGTCTTCATCTGTGAATCCTGTACCCAACTTGCAAATAGTTTTGAAAGTATCACTTTTTGGATCGTAAACCGCTACTAAAAGGCCTCCTAGCTTGCCTGCTCTTTTACCTGTTCCATAGAAACCGCCAACAATGCAAACATCTATCGGTTCAACCATCTTTGATTGGTAAGATCTTTTTAGTTTGATCCATAGAAATCCTCTGGCCCCTGCTTGATAAACGGAGTCGTTAGCTAGCGATTTACACATCAATCCTTCGCATCCTGCTGAAACGGCCTCATTAAGTATCTCAAGAAGTTTTTCAGGCGTATCAGCAAATCTTTTTTCAGAAAGTCTGATCCAGAAATCTGTCTTGACAATTTGTTCTAGTAATTCCCTTCTTCTTTTTAAGGGATAATCAATTAGTTCTTCGCCATTCAGATATAGGAGGTCGAACAGAAATACTGCTGCAGGATATTCTTCGATAGCCTTTTCGATATCATATTTTCTCCTTCTATGCATCAATTCTTGAAATGGCAACATTTCTCCGCTAGGCTGGATTGCAACTATTTCTCCTTCAAGAATAGCTGTCTCAGCATTTATATTATCTGTTAAGTGTTGGATAACATCTGGATAATGGTGGGTTATGTTTTCTAACGATCTTGAAAATAGTGTAAATTTTTTACCATCTTTGTGTATCTGTACCCTTTCTCCATCGTATTTATACTCAACTACAAATGAGTTATCAAGTCTCTCAAAAATCTCTTTCTCCGAAGTGGCTCTTTCAGCGAGCATTGGCCTAATAGGTATTCCAAGTTTTATTTTAACCTCCTTAAGTCCATTCAAACCCTTCTCCAATGCGATTTTAGCAACATAACCCAGATCTCCTGAAACATTATATGCTCTTTCGGCAATCGGTCTAAGATCCTTGTCTCCTAAGTAAGCTATCGAAATGGCATCTAAAATAGTCATATCAGCTAGTCCTAATCGTAGCGTACCCAAAACAGTCCTAGTAATATATTTGGCCTCTAAAGGTGTCGCTTTTTTTAATAGTCCTGCTAGAAGCCTAACTTTTGAATCTTGCGAACCTTCTCCGGTAATCCTTGCGACTTTATCTAATGTTTTGTACACCTCTTCAACTGTGAGTTGATCGCTTGTTGCTTGAGTGAATTCGAATAGACCGGCTTGTTTTTTACTGCTAATAACTTCTTGTGCAACTACTCCTAAATCACCTTTTTTCTTATACTGATCCAATATTTTGTCTGTAGAGACGCCTGAAGCCAATGCTATTGCTCTGGCCATGAATTTGTCAGCAACGCCTAGCTCTATCCCAAGATAATCAGGATAAAGCTTACCTTGAGTCAAGTAAACAACCATGTTAACTTCTTCAGGACTTGCTTTTTTGAGAAGCTTTACAAGCGTATCTGTTATTTCCAATCTTTTAGTAGTTGAAGAGATTTCCTCATAAACTTCTACTATCTCAGAATAAAATAATGTCATCAAAGATAATCACCGCTCCTAGAAAGATAAAGGTTATGCACCCAACTTAATCTGCATGTTTATAGATCTTGATGCCCCTGTCGTAATACTTTGCTATTAAAATGTCTTCTGGCTTATTTACCAAGATCAAATCTTGAAGTTTTTTTATCACCTCCTCTTTTTTAACAAAATAAATTTTTGCTTCTTTATTATATTGCGCAGTTTTTTCGTAGTTATCTGTTGTTAGCCGTCTCAGTAGATCGTTTTCCACCAATCCCTTGTCCTTACAATAGATTATGAATGTTTTGTTTTCTATTTTTTTAAGTATCTCCATCCTCTTATTCTTCATGTTAAATGTTGCCCCTTGCCTAAAATTGTATGCTAAAAAAGGAATGGGAGATAAGTTTATCTCTTTCGTAGCTTCAATACAATTCTCAATAACTTTACTAACTCGCAGCTCCTCATTCATTATAAGTTTTTTAGCGATCAATAATCCTAGGAAAATAGAATGAAGTATATTGAATCGATCCGACATAGATACTTCACAATACAAAGTTATGGACTTTTTTGTTTCATTAAAAAAGTCTTCTTGCAAATCTCTTATGGTTTTAATTATCGCTTCATTATTAATATTCAAAAAATTGATTCCTTTTCCTTGGCCTATATAGCCGATTATTCCTTTATTTATTGGTATAAACGATAAATTTTGGTCTTTATTTTTAATTAGTAATAATGATGGAATAAATAAAGAATATAAGATCTTCTTATCCATTTTTTATAATATTGACCAAATAATCTAAACCATCTAAATATATAGTAGATTTATTAAATTCCTTTATATTTTTTGAGTAGTAATCGTAGTTATATAGTATTTTGTGAATGTATTTTTGAAAGTTATCGTAATTAAGTTCATCGGTGTTAAGCATTTCAGCACAACCATATTTGCATAATCTGGTTGCATTCTTTTGTTTTTCTGTATGGGCCTTTGGTACTATAAAAAGGATTGGCTTCCCAATCTTTATAGATTTCATAATAGATGAATGCCCTCCTGTTAATACTACAATTTTCGAAGAAAATAAGAATTTTTCGATGCCGTCTTCTTCTAACCAAGGAAAGATTTCAAGATTCTTATATTTTTTATATTTAAAATTTTTTAATCCAGTAAATAACTTTATTTCTATATCTTGTATATCAACTTTCTTTATTATATCTATAAATCTTTTTATTATTAGCAATCTTTCTTCTAAAGTTCCTGATGGCATTACGCAAATTTGCGATTTATTATATTTTGATGGGGCATGATCAGGCGTTCTTATAAGAGGCCCTATAAATATTATTTTATTTAGATCCTCTAATTTTTTGACCATTAAAGTATCCGATGCAATTGTGAAGGGAGGCTTAAAATCAGGAATCAAAATCAAATCGCCTTTTTTACATACCCAGAACCAAAGTTCAAAAAATATTCTTTCTGCAAAGAATTTTAAAAATCGCATAATGCTATTCATAGGTCTTACCCTAGGAATCTCTACATACAGTTGATTAATTATGACGTACCTTTTGATTCCTAATACATACCCAGCGAGTAAGGTTGAGAATCTACTATCTGAGATTACCAAGTTAGGTTTTAGTGTAATCAGATTTCTGAGCTCAAGAGCTATATGCAAGGGGAAAATTACAAAAAATCGCCATATGCCTTTGCTTAGAGTTTTTTTAAAAGATAATTTTCCATCTTCATCAAATATGTAATTTAAACCATAAGTTTTAAAAATATTAGTGTAATAGTTAGATAAAAATAAATATCCTTCATTGTATGTTGAAACGAAGATTTTAATGTTTTCTTTACGAAGTTCTTTAATTAAAGGTAATATTCTTGATGCATGGCCATATCCTATACCATTTATGCTAATGTAAATTTTATTATTTTTCTTCAACTCTTTTCGCTATTTCTTTCTTTATAATTTTTCCATTAGGCTCAAGTTCGCCAAATATCTCTGCACTAAAAGTATAGATTTTTGTCTTCTTCCATAGCCAAGCATCAGGTGGTAAATTTGCCTTAAGGCATGCATTACAGAGGAAGGTTTCTTCATCCCACTCGTTCTCCACAGCAACTTGAGGCAGTAATAGACCACTGTTAAAACCATACTCAATTATAAGTCCATCTCTTCCAATTTTAATATGCTTAATTAGGTCCTTTTTATCAACTTCAAGTAATTTTGGTTCTGTAAGAACGGAAACTTCAAATGTAACTTCTTTTAGCTCATGATATTCTAGTGGAGGAAATCTTGGATCCTCGACTGCTGCGAGAATAGATGATTTTATCACAGCTTCAATAAGGCTATAAACAGGGGTTGGAAAACCAATGCAACCCCTTAATTCTCTTATTATGCCTCTTTCTCCCTTTTTGTAGGTTTCAATTGTTGTGAAAACTCCTCGTTTCTGAGTTAGTCTCTCATCATCGATTGTAGTTTTTTTGACTATATTCTTCAATAAAAATTCTTCAACAGCATTTCTAGCTATTTTAACTAGAAAAATGCCTTGCTGAATAGATAGAGGCATCTAACTGAATAATACTTTTAATTCTTTTTCAATGTTCCTCCAATGTGATCCATACCAATATATCTTATCGCATCTTTCGCAATACCAAAATTCATGATTGAATTCCAAAACCTTATCAGGGATCTTTCCGATTAAAGTTTCCTTTTTTATCGGCTTAAGCAAATTATTACAGGCTATACATCTAGAGCCGATTTTCAAGTCATCTTTCTTTAAATTCAACTCTGCTAAAATTTGCTTAATCGCTATCGCTTTAGGAAGCTTGCTTCTGATATAAATAGCCTTTATTCTTCTTCTAAACGCTTTATAGCTGAGCTCTTCATCACCTGTAATCAAAATGGCATTTTCTTTTAGCGCGAGCTCCAGTAGCTTATCGTCATCCATATTCCTTTCATAGTGAACGTCAATTCCCAGCAATCTGAGCCATTTGGCTATATTTCCTAGCATTCCATCTACTACTATCTTTTCTGTCATTCAGCCATTACTTCTACCACATTCCTTTTAGTTATAATCCCCATTATTTCTCCAAATTCATTTATTACGGGCAAAGCTGGTAAATCGTAAGTAAGCATATAATTCACCGCTTTTTGTAATTTGTCGTTGAAATTTATGGCTAAATCTAAAGAATACATGATGTCTTCAGCAGTTTTTCCTACTCTGGTTCTAGTATATTCAGCAGTTGAACCTCTGATATACTTTACACGAGGACCTAAAAATTCACCCTCTTCAAGGTAAGCTATTCTAGCCAAAGTTATTACGCCGATTGGTTTTCTATTATCTTCAACAAGGACCACATCAATTCCTCTTTGGAATTTTTCAATGACTCTCCATACGCTTGTTATTTTATTTACGGTTTCGAATTTTTTCGTCATTGCATCTGCAACCTTCAAAGATTCAATGGGATATTCATTGAAAATCTTGCAAGCATCTGTAGGCGTGAAGATTCCTGCAAGCTTATTATTTTTAACAATAACTACACTACCAACTTCTTTTTCTTTCATAACTTTGCAGGCATTCTTTACACTTTGTTCGGCTTCTAATTTGATTATGTCAGTCTTCGCTATTTTCTTCACTAGTATCTGATCAAGCGTGCTATTGAATTCTGTGCCTAGTTTTGTTAGAACTTGCGCAATGTCTCGTAAAGATATTATTCCCGTTATCTCATCGCCGTTCACTACTACTAATTTCGAGATGTTGTTTCTTAGCATTATCTTCCTAGCAAATGCCAAGGTATCATTTGGACCAATTACATATACTTCCTTTGTAGTGAATCGTTCCAGTTTTATATCATCGTAGAAGGAACGAGCATTATCTTCCTTCATACTATCTATGCAGATATAACTATAGAACTTTAAATAGGTTCACAGCTAAAGGCAATCTGAGAGCAATTCAAGAAGTATTCTTCGATGAATAACGCCAAGTAATTTCCCTTCTTCATCAACAACGGGCAACCTTCCTACTCTAAATTTAAGTAATTGTTTTGAGGCCTCCAATATCGTTACGTTTTCTCTAATTGTGTGTACATGCTTGTTCATCAAATCAGAAACATACAAGACATGACCTCCACTGTTATCCTTAAGTGCAAGCGGTAACCATGCGACTTTCGATGATAGCAAATCATGGTGAGTCAAAACTCCTACAACTTTCTTATCATCGTTTACGACGATTAAACCAGAATGTTTTGTTTCATTCATTTTTCTCCAAGCTTTGCTTATTGTATCGGAAGTTTTAACATATGGGAAATCTCTTTCCATCACATCACTGACTATTCTGTTTAAGTTTTTGCTTCCTAGTTTCGTTACAGCGTCGAGGACTGCTTCGATTGTGATAAGCCCTGCATACTGCAAAGTATCCTCATTTTCGACTGCAGGAATGCAATCTTCTTTTTCTTTTAGCATAATTTTTGTTATTTCCTTAACTTCTTGCGAAAGCGTTGCGTATTGTGTCACATCTTCTGCAAGATCTTTAAGTAATATAGTATTTGTCTGGATTGATGAAAGTTCGATGATTTTCTCTCTACTGACGCTACCTACAACTCTGTATGAATTTTCACTTTCTATTACTGCAACTTTTTTCAAACCTCTACTCTTTATGAAAGATTTTGCCTTTGTAACAAGTTCGTCATGAGGCAGCGCCTTAATAGTAGGATCAGCAACTTCGTAAGCTCTCATAACGTAGCTGCATGCTTTCTTGTTATTTTTCATATTACTCCCTGCAATTTTCACATAAGTATTGACCATCGACCAAAACTAGATAATCACTCCATTGTCCGCATACATCGCAATATCCCATCGTAGTTTCACGCAATGTAGTGTTCACGACCAGTTTTTCTTTCATTATTTCTAATAAGGAAGGAGTAATCCTAAGGATATCGGAAACTGTAATCAACCCTATCACTTTTTTCCCATTCGTAACTATTAGCCTTCTCACATTATAGGATAGCATTTTCTTCATCGCAGTTATGATATCTTCCGTAGGGCTGATTGTTATAACAGGACTTGACATGATGTCCTCAGCTTTCGTGTCCTCTGGATTTAATTTCTTCGCCAAAACTTTTGTTAAAAGATCTTTCTCGGTGACGATACCTATGGGTTCATCATTCTCTACTATAATCACAGCCTCAACATTCTTCTTGCTCATCATATCAGCAAGTGTAGATATATTGATGCTTTTATCAACACACACTGGTTTGTCGTTCATTATCTCCTCGACAAGAATGCGAGGCGCTTGATCGCCCTCTGATACCATACTAAGCATATTACCTCAAGCGATTATTTATTTTTTGGTAAGAGCTCAATTCTCATATCAAACTCTCCTTTGGGTAAATTTTTAATAAGAATATCACGAAATTCTTTTTCATTTATATTTTTTCTTAATTCCTTTAAGGTATTTATAATTTTATTGATTATTTTATCTTTTGATGTTGAACCGGGAATTAACTTTATAACATTTCCTTCTTTTATTGAATAAAAAGGAAGAATGTTTATTTTACCGTCATCAACCTTTATAGCTAGTTCCAAGGGTACATTTCTAATATAATTCTTTTTACCGTATATCATGAACGAACCTTTGCCAAGATAAGTGCCTGAGGGTGCTTGTTTAGAAACTTGTTCAGGCTTTACCCAGTAAACATCTAAACTTCCTATTCCCGCTTTCCAAGCGCTCGAGTAGGAAGCCACAAACTGAGCAGCTTCTAGTAAATCTTCTTCTTTAACCTCCTTTCCTTGAGTTTTCAGTATGAGAAAAGGTGATCCATGGATATCTGCATGAAAAACTATGTCGGTTTTTTCTGTTCTTTTCTTTATTAAAGCTTCATTTTGAGAGCTATCTCTTCCAGCAACTGCAAGAAATCCATTTGATGTGTGGAACCATAGATAATTTTCATACCAAGACTTCTTTTTAACTTCTTTTACAGTTATGGTTCTTTTTTCATCCTCTACTTTAACTGATTCTAATTCTTTTATTTTATCTTTCATACGTTGGATTTTTAATTTATTCTCCTTGATCTTGTTATATAACATGTCAATATTCGATGATGCGCTCCTTGTTATATCTATATCTATAATAATATCGTCATATTTAATTCTTAGTTTTTTCTCTTTTAAATCTATTTCCTCAATCGATCCTAGCTCTTTATTCCATTCATTTTTAATTATACTATTGGCTGATTCCCAATCTTTAATTCTTACATATTCATTTATTTTTTCAAGTATTTTATCAAAATAATTAAATGATGATATGAGCTTATCTATATAACTTTTTAATTTATTATTTTCATATTCTAATTGGTTGTACGCTAAAATTAAATTATCTATTAATTCTTTATTTTTCTTCATTATTTTTTCTTTTTCTTGTAGCTCTTCTTTAATTAATTTATATTTTTTAAATTTAAAATAATATTCCTCTACAGCTTTATTGAGATCATTATATAATAATATCTCTAAGCCTTCAAATGTCTTGAAAATAATATTACTTACCGATTCGTATTCGCCATTTTTATCTATAACTATGTTGGGTTTGGGGTTATGCAGATATTCATAAATGATTTCCTTGGTTTTTTCTAGAAGAAGCCTTAGATTTGAGTATTCAAGCTGACTTGGAAGGACATTTTTATCTAGATGTAGCAAAAAACATGCCTCATTGGTTATGTCGATAGGAATACCAAGAATTTTCCAAAATGAAGCAACTAAATTGCCCTTTGAAGTCTTCAGTAATTCTATGGCCTTATTCGTATCCAATTCTAGAGGGTTGACTTTATTGATTTCGGGATTTTGATATTCAGTCTTTGGCTTAAAACGAGAATGATTCATTTTAAAACTTTCTAAAATCAAGCCATTTTCAGTTAGTATCAAGTTACCTCCTCTCATAAACTCTACATGTAGTTGTAGACCGTTTTCGAAATCCAAAACTACGTATCTGTCAAAATAAGGTGTACGAATGTCCAGAAGTTTGTTATTCTCTAATTTTTCTCTTAAGATTCTAATGAACTCATTGGAGTAACTATCTTCTGGCATTAAGTTGGTGAGGAATATCCAACCTTCTGGGTCTATGTGAATTAATTGAATTTCGTCCTGTTTTCTGAATTTCAGTGTTAATCCTAGCTTGTTGAGATATGCTTTATTTAAGAAAGAATTTAATAGCTTAGTTTTTATAGTGTTAACCAGAAATAAAATATCCAAGGTGTTGAGTGATGTCTTCGAAAAAACCATCTCCTAACGTCCAGCAGCAAAAGCAGAAGGAAAAGTTAGACGATAAAACTTTAGATAAGTTATACTATCTTCGCTCTTTATTCGGAGCATTGGCAGGAATTTTAAGTGGTTTGATACCGCCACAATTAGGCCCATTTTCTGTTATCCTTCTTATTTTATTCTTTTTACTATCAAATAATTTTATGCGCCATTTTATATTAAAGAATAAAGCAGATCCACCTTCTACTCATGGCTTAGGTGTTTTCGTATTAAGTTGGATTGTGTGCTTTGGTTTTATTGCTACCATTGTTCATGCTTTGGGAATCTGGGGCTACAATCTCTAGTGCATCTTTAGCAGCCTCCTTGAACCCCTTTATCCAATCGTCATCATAAAAGCTTATAAAAAGTAATTCATTTAATTTATCTTTTCTTCCAGATAATATCAATCCATAAATACTATATTTGTTCATTTTATTGCTGTTATCATTTAAATAATTCGATAACCCTTCAATAAAATTGAGATAGCCTATCTCTTCTAAAGTTATATTATTTGAACTTTTGAATTTATTAATTAATTCTTTATCTATTTTTCCATCCTTAATTACTCTTTTTAGTAACTCTTTAAGTTCTGTCTTCATAAATTAAGGGCTCATTATAACCTATGAAGCCTTTACTCACGATTCTAAAAAACTCTGTTTTTACAGGTTTAGGTTTATCTACTGTGCATTTTATTCGATTCTCTACCCTTTCTAAGTTTAGCTTGTAATCTATAACATATTCAATAAGCTTACCTCCAGATGCTACTACTGATTCCTTCATTGTTACTTGGTTAGTAAATACAACAAATGCACCCTTGTTCGCTATATTACGTAAGCAGATAAGAATTTCTTTGAGACTTTTTATGTAATCTTTGCTAGGTAGCATACGTATGTGCGTAATGATAGTATCTATAGATAAGAATTTTACTTTTATTCCTGATAAAAAATCCAGTAGCGCCAAGAACTGTTCATGGGTTATCGGCCTTGAAACATATATTTTGTTCAACATTTCTTTATTATAGTTCTTATGCTTTTTTGCAATATCTTCTACGATTGAAGGTCTGAAGTTTCCTTCGTTATCGATATGATAAATGGATTCTTCTAGAGTAATTGCAGCCATGAGAAGTAATTGATGAATAAGTCTTGTTTTCCCAGACCCTGCAGGCCCATATATTTCAGCGACAGAATAGTTTCTGAATCCCCCATCAAGCATCTTATCTAAAACTCTAGATCCTGTACTCATTACAGTGATGCTGTTTTTCAATTTATTCAAATCCTCTGTCGTAAGTGCTGAATGTCTAGGTGTGCTCAACATAATATATTATCAGAATATGATTAAAACTATGGAAGCAGTAATATTGGCGGCTGGAATAGGCAAAAGGATGAAACCTTTAAGTTACGTTTTTCCTAAGCCTCTCTTACGTTTGGGTGATAAAACTGTAATTGATCATATTATTAACTGGCTTTTATCGAATAACATCAAGGACATAAAGATTGTATTATCTGATGTAGGCAGATTAGTAGAGTTATACTTAAAGGAAAAATATGAATCTTTGTCTTTTTATTATTCCAAACCATTGGGCACCGCTGGCCAATTAAACGCTGTGAAGAACCATATTTCTAGTTCTTTCTTGATTACATACGCTGACGTAGTAACTAATTTTAATATCAAACCAATGTTCGATTTTCATTTGAGCAACAAATCCGTATTCACTATTGCTTTGAAAGAGATTCAGATACCTATAAGATACGGCGTAATTAGCCATGATAAAACTGGCAAGGTTAATTCATGGGAAGAAAAGCCAAATATAGAAATAGCAATAAACGCTGGTATCTACATAGCTGAACCAGAAATCTTTAATTATATTAAGGAAGAGCCTTCACCGATGAATGATTTAGTGAAAACTTTATTAAAAGAAAAAAAACCTGTGTATGCATATCACATTACTGGAGAGCTATTCGATATTGGCAACATGGAGGATTATGAAAGGGCCAATAAAATTTTTGAGGAAAGGTTAGGAAATATATAACTTGATGCCTATTCAAGCCTACTTATCTGCGATGGATTTTTACTTCTTGATAGGAGTTACGTTAATCTTTTTAGGTCTCATGGTGTTGCTCATTTACATTTTCATGAAAAAGACTTCAGGTGAAACTTCAGATAAAACTAAAACTGATGCAGGTATGTTCATTTTAATAGGGCCTTTCCCTATTGTAATTTCCTCAAATAAGAAATTGGGTTACGCCTTATTGATCATCGGTATATTATTGGCATTAAGTGTTATTCTCTTAGTATGGTTGATAAGTTAGCACTTATAGGTTTTACCCTAATAATTTTAGGATTTTTGTTGATTATAGCTGGTTCTATAATTGCATCTTCCAACCCTCAGGTATCAGGAGCATTCTTAATTGTTTTCTTTTTCATTCCTATCGCAGGGAGTTTTGGAGAATACGGCCATCTGCTTTTAATACTTCTTATAATTTTGGCAATATTTTTAATTGTTATGAATCTTCTTTTTTTCTTATTTGGTAGGAGATCTCAACCTTCTACGTCCCTAATTCCACCCTCATAAATTGTGAATACAGTTTCACTTTCTGGGTGAATTGGGGAATCAAAAATTTTGATGATTCTCTGGTTTTCTCTTCCTTTTCTAAGCATCAATCGATAAGTACATCCATGGGCTACTATATTTCCACCTACTGGTTTGTTAGGATTTCCAAAAAAGACATCTGGAGAAGCTACTATTTGGTTGGTAACCACTACAGCTGCGTTGTAAAGGTTTGAGATTCTATGCATGTCATGTATATGCTTGTTCAATCTTTGCTGTCTCACAACTAAGTTTTCTCTACCAGGGTATTCGCTTCTAAAATGACTTACTATACTATCAACAATGAGTAACCTTGCATTAAATTTAGGCATTTTTTCTAACAGTTCCTCAACAATAAGTATCTGGTGATCGCTATTGTACGCTCTTGTATAATAAATTCTTTTAAGTGTTTCGTTTGGATCTAAGTTTAGGTGTTTTGCTATTTGTATAATCCTTTCTGGCCTAAATGTTCCCTCAGTGTCTATATATATTGCGTTAGCGCCAAGCCCGCCTTTATCTTTTGGAAGTTGTACATTTACTGCTAATTGATGACAAAGTTGAGTCTTTCCTGTACCGAATTCACCGATGAGTTCAGTAATTGCTTGGGTTTCAATCCCTCCCCCTAATAAGCTATCGAGTGCCTTACTACCTGTGCTGATATAACCTACATCTTGTCTTTTCTTATAGAATTCCTCTGCTGTCATGAATCCTATTCCTAAAAGTTTCCTAGCGTTTTCGGTAATTTCGAGTGCCTTTTCATAACTTAGGCCTGTTGCTTCTTCGATTTCTTTAGCTGAAGCAAAAGCTAGAGATTCTACTGTAAGGTATCCAGCCTCCTTTAATTTAGCTTCAGTTGCAGGGCCTATACCTTCGATGTCTCTGAGCGTGATTCCCTTTTCTTTCATCAATTAATAATTAAAAAACGGTATAAAAGACTATTCTACTTAGATTTATATGTGACTTGTCCGTTTAATTAACATCATGGTAGCTAGGCCCACTACAGTAGAGCAACTAACTCCTCTAAAGCTAATGTTCAGATGTGTGAATGATGTAATAACAGTGTATCTAAAGGACAATACACAATATCGTGGTGTCTTGATTAGTGCTGATCAAAATATGAATTTGATTTTAGACGACGCTGAAGAGATCAATAGTAATGGAGAGACTAAGATAAAATACGGAAAAATATTGGTTAGAGGAAATAATATTCTCTATATAAGTGTTCCGCCTACAGTTTTAATCTAATTCTTGGATATCGCCTTCTATTAGGATGAAATCTTCGAATATTTTGGTCAGCTCTTCTTTTACCGTTCTGCTAAAATCGCTGTATATGCACCATAAATTAAAGCCTCGTATTTTCTGAGCGCCTATCAAATAAGCGATCTCTTTTCCGAAGATCATATTGCGGTATACTTCAGCTTTAGTTAATTTTGTGATTTCTTCAGGCGCGTCTTCTAGTATACCACATTCGTATGGGAATTCATCTGGTTTGTTTTTGTATGCATAAATGACATCCCCATCTATGAATTTAACTTCAACAATCCTCCTGTTTTTATCTATTTTGTAGAATACTACTTTAATACCTCTCAGGTCCAGTGCTTTTTTAAACTGTTCCCAATCATATGTCGAGATGTATTTCATAACTTACCAAAAATTTGGGACTTTAAATTTTCAACTTTCTATACTCTTCGAAAATCTTCAATACCTTTTCTTTATCTTTTTCAAGTTTTTTCTCGAACTCTAGAGATTTCATTTCGATAACCTTTCTCAATTCATCTTTATTGAGAACGATAAACTTATCCAATTCCCTATACTTCAACTCTTCCAGTTTGATTATTGAAATCCCATTTTCTTCAAGGTACTTTTTGCTAAACTCATCGATTTTTTCCTTGTAGATTATCGCTTTTGTCTTATCTTTTATTATGCTGTTCAGTTCTTTAATCTCCAGTTTGGGTATAGATCGAAAATATCTTATTTCTAAATTCATGTTTTCTTTTATAGAAGCAGGATCCTCCTCCTTTAAGATAATCGCTTTGTTATTTGTCAAGTCTTCAAATGCGCCAATCAATTCATTGAAACGTCTAGAGTAATTTTCTATTTCATTTTTTAATCTCTCATTCTCTAGTTTGAGAGCTTCTATCTTTTGCTTAAGTTTAGAGATTTCTTCATTTGTCTTTATTCGAATTCTTTCCTCTGCTTTAAGCCATTCAATTTTCTTGTTCAATTCTGTAATGACTTCTTCTTTTTCAGCGATCAAATCCTGTAAAATCTTGAACAGTCTCATCATCTCCTCAAGCTTTTTCTTTATTTTCTCCAGTTCTTCACGATTGTTCAATGTTTGTTTTCCCTCCTTAATAATTACTTCATGCATACGTCTCTTTTCGAGTTCGTCTTCTATCGTTTCTTTGATATTACGCTTGGATTTCAGGACCCTTTCAAAAATTAGTTGAGGTGATATATCCTCGATATTTAATCTCTCTAATTCTTCTTCTATTTGTTCGTAAAGGGTACGGTACTTCTTAAAAGCAAGATAAGCAGCTGCAAGGGCATCTCTCTTGTGTGTATCCAGTTTAATTTCGAATCTTCCGATTTCTCCCAAAAAGTCCTTAGACAACTTTTTCTTTTCTTCTATTTGTAAGTCCTTTTGTGGCTTCCATATTTCTGCTCCAAAATCAGAAGCTAATCTGTTAATCATTGCAGGCGTTACTGACTTGTCTGTGGCTATGATTATTGGTTTGCCTACTTTTGCTAGCTTCTCTCTTACCTCATCTAGCCCTGCATAACGTTCACTTTCAAGGAGTAGCAAATTACCCTTTATATCAAGAGCAGCTATGCCTACAGTTAAGCCAGGATCGTAACCTACTATGATGAGCCTTGATATATTGCGTATTTCTTCTTTACTCACTATCCTGCTTCTGACAACAGGCAAAATCCTAATCCTAATCCCGTATCCATCGTATGGTTTGATATATTTCCTTACTAAGTCTCTTTGTGCTTGGACGATGAAGACTCCGCCATCGCCAGTGTGTTTTGAAGGAAAGAAATCGAAGGATATATTGTTTTTAACGAGTTCATTTTTGATCTCCGCTACAGCATGTGCGATATTCATATAAATCCTTCTCTTATACCTATTCATACTCATACCTCCAGCAGCGGGTTCGGTAGCCTTGGTAACCAGTATAAAAGTTTCATCTTCTCTTAACTTGATTTTATAACCTAACCCCTTCAACGCTAATCTGGCTGCAAGTATTGCTGTTTCTAGCGGAGAAAGTTTGTTGCCAACTTCGATTCCGCATGATTTTGCAAGATTGATAAGAGTATCAGATGGATTTGTAGGATTGCCTGTCACCTGTATAAGGTTGGTTTGATCAGGCAATAAGAAGGCAAGTTTTCTTATTTCTCCCTCGTCTTTTGCCAATTCAAAAATATTATCAGTAGCAAGCACGTCAGGCTTAAATTTCCTTACATATTTGAGCAATTCTTTAAAGCTAACCTTCTCTGCAGTGTAGATAATTCTATCCTCATTGAGATATGCTATAGAATAAGAGACTGTTTCTCTTGATTGCGATGGGTTAATATCCGCGCCTAATGCAGTTTTAAGTATCACTAAATAAAAAACGCGTGATTGAAAAATAAGCTTAAAGCACTTTATTCAATAAAGCAGGTATATCGTCTAGAAAGTCTGCTACGGGTATGTTAGCTTTTTTAAAGCTATTTATTTTGGATTCTGCGCTCCCAACGCCCATCGAAACTATAGCACCAGCATGTCCCATTCTCTTGCCTTCTGGTGCAGATCTTCCGGCTATGAATGCTACCACAGGCTTTTTACTATTCAATTTTGAATAGAACTCAGAAAATCTTTCTTCCATATCACCTCCTATTTCTCCTATAACGACGACAGCATCGGTTGCCTTGTCTTCAAGGAACATCGTATAAATCTCTATAAAATCAGTTCCTATAATTGCGTCCCCACCTATTCCAACTGCTGTGCTTATTCCGTAGCCTTTTCTGGCAAGCCTGTAAGCTACTTCATAAGTTAGTGTGCCGCTTCTGGAAATCAGACCTATATGTCCTTGCTTGAATAGATGAGCTGGCATGATCCCTACTTTAGAATAGGGCGGAGATATTATTCCTGGGCAATTAGGACCTATTATCTTTGCGTTTCTTGCTCTTGCATAATTAACAAAGAACATTTCATCATGCATTGGAACCCTTTCGGTGATAACTACGATCAATTTCAATCCTGCGTCTACAGCTTCTATGACTGCATCCTGTGCAAATGGTGCAGGAACGAATACTATCGAGGTATTTATATCTGGGTAATCCTTAATCGCTTCAAAAACAGTATCGTAAACAGGTACGTCGTAGATCTTTTGCCCTCCTTTTCCAGGCGTTACTCCCGCGAGTATCTTAGTACCATATTCTTTCATTAACTTTGTATGAAAAGATCCTTGCTTACCTGTGATTCCTTGAACAAGCACTTTTGTATTCGAATCAATCAGTATGGCCATATCACTTAACAGATTCTACAATTTCTTTTGCAGCTTCTTCCATGCTTTCATGTAGTTTAATTCCTTCTTTAGCTAAAATAGCTCTTCCTTCTTCTTCATTTGTACCCATCATCCTAATGCTTATCTTTTTATTTGTCTTAAATTCCTTCAATGCCTTAACAATTCCTTGGGCAACTTCATCGCACCTCGTTATTCCTCCTAATATATTAATGAATATTCCTTTAGTCCTAGGATGCTTAAGCTGAATCATTAGTGCGTTATATACAACATCTGCGCTTGCTCCTCCACCTATATCTAAGAAATTTGCCGGTCTTCCACCAAACAACTGAACGACATCCATGGTACTCATGGTCAAGCCTGCTCCATTACTTATTATTCCTATATCTCCATCGCTTTCAACATAACTAAATCCCTTTTCAAGAGCGATAATTTCAAATTCATTTAATTCTTTATCAGCTCTACTTCTGAAGTCTTTTTGTCTGAATAAAGATGAATCATCTATTGTCATCTTTGCGTCGACAGCTATTAGTTCATCTTTGTCATCTATTGCCAATGGGTTAATTTCAAGTAATTCGCAGTCGTAGGTTTTGAAGATTTTATACATTTTGTTCAACAATTCAGCGATATCCGCTCTACCAAAGAATTTCTCTATTCGTCTAAGGTGGAATTCTCTTAAGCCTGTTAAAGGATCGATCCTCATTCTGAATATCTTTGAAGGATCCATCTTAGCAATTTCTTCTATTTCCACACCTCCCTCTTTTGAGGCAAGTACTACTGGCGCTTTATTATTCCTATCTACGATGATCGAGAGATACAGTTCCTTCTTTATCTCAGCAGATCTTCCAACAAGTACACTCTCAACCTTTATACCTTTTATTTCCATTCCCAATATTTTTCTTGTTTTTTCCACCAATTCTGAATCATTGTTAGCGAATTGGACACCACCAGCTTTACCTCGACCTCCGACCAAAACTTGAGCTTTTATGACTATGGGGTATCCTATGCTTTTAGCTATTGCTAGTGCTTCATCGACGTTCTTCGCTACCCCAAAGGGTGGGACATTTATCTGGAATTTCTTAAATATTTCCTTTGCTTCATACTCGAAAAGTCTCATTAGCTAATTTAAATTCTAAGAAGTTTTAATTCTTTAGCATGCTGATCAGTTTTGATTATCACATCCACTCCTGTTATTCTTATGATTCATTAAACAGGCCTGAGGATATACTCAGAGTTGAATTGAAAAAAGGTGTGAAATCGCTTTCCATTACTGATCATAACACGATAAAGGGTTCTCTCATAGCTAAGAAATTGGCAAAAAAGTATGACATCATAGTGGTTACAGGCATCGAGCTTTATACTAACATGGGGGATCTAATCATCTTAGGTTGTGAAGAAGAAATTAAGAACAAAGATTTTTTTGAGGTATTAGATATCGCGAATTCAAGCGATTGGGTTACAATTCTTCCTCATCCTTATGTAAGGCATGTGATTGATACCGATTTTTTAAAAGCTATTAAAGGAAAAGTCACAGCGATAGAAATTTTTAATTCACGGGCATCTTTTGCGACCAACACTAAAGCCTATAAGTTGGCTAAAGCTTTGAATAAACCAGGAACCGCTGGTAGCGATGCGCATTTACTTAAAGAGCTTGGCAATGGATTAAATTTTGTTTATATTGAAAAATTCGACGAAGATAGTTTAATGAAAAGCTTAAAAAAAGGGCTGATCAAAATTAGACCGAAGTATTCCAATCCTCTTTATCATGTTGCATCAGCTATAATACAGATTCCAAAAAGGTTTGCAATGCATATTTAAAATTCGTTACCGACCATTTTTCTATAAGTTAACTTTGGGTTTCCGTTAACAAAATTTAAATTTTCTCAAGCATACAATAGTATAGCCAATTTGATGAGTATCGAAAATTCAAGTAAGGAAAATATAGGAGGCGCGCTGCGTTCCTCATCTTTGGTAATGATTCAATTCGTGGTCCTTAATCTTGCGGGGATCGCATATATTGCGACCGCAGCACGTTTTCTTTCAAAATATGATATGGGTCTCCTCTTAGTAGCTAGCGTGATCGTTAACTTATTTACGACGCTATTTTCTCTAGCGTTTAACTATACTGCATCTAAGTATATCGCTGATTTATTAAGCGGGAATAGGAAAGATATCGCAATATCACTCGCGAAACTAATAGCTATCCTTGGCCTATGTTGCTCACTTGTATCATTGGGAATAGGATATTTAGTTACTTACCTCGTATTGATGCCTTTTAGTATTCCGAGCATGTATACTTTATTGGTAACGCTAGATGGAGCGATAAATTCTTTGCTTTTCTTTTTTTATGGAATATTGTTCGGTTTTTTTGAGTTCAAAAAAGGCGTATTAGCTTTTTCATTCGCCAGTGGTTCAAGATATCTTTTGTCTATGATTGCGATTTTACTAGGTTATGGAGTAGTAGATGTACTTGAGCTTTGGGTTCTAGGTGATTTTTTGGGTTTACTCTTATTCATAATTTTTTCAAAGGATATTATTATTTCAAAATCAGTTTTTAATAAGCAAGTATTTAGTTTGCTAAAAGATTCGATTAAATTCTCATTCCCCTTATATATTTCATCTATAATATCTTATGTTTATTTATATATAGATAGATACCTAATACTTTATAATGTTGGTCTAAGTAATTATGCATTATATGGAACAGCAATCACAGCAAGCCTTATACTTATGAATCTTCCTCAACTAATTACGAATGCTCTCTTGCCTTATTTCTCTTATACCCTTTCAGAAAATAAAAGCGAATTTACTTTAATGGTGAGTTCGACAATAAGGATAATTTGTACGACTCTTGCTCCCTTTTTAATAGCTCTAGCAATGCTATCAGAGCCAATAATGTACATTTTCGCGGGCCCAAAGTACTTAGATGGTTGGTTCATTTTTTTCATAGTTACACTGGCAATAGGAATAACTTTCCCAGTTGCTTCGTTGACATCAGCTCTACTAGCGCTTAATAAGTCAAATGTAGTACTCTATGCCAATATTGTTTCGATAATAATAGGAGCTATAGTCACACAAGTTTTATATGAGTTTTATGGAATTAATGGCGCTGCAATGGGAAGGGCATTGTTATTCGTTGTGAGTTTCCTTTTTATATCGTCATGGTTTTATTTAAGAGAGCGAGATGCGTACAATATTTCATTTCATATAAAGACTTCATTAACTTCAATTTTTATATTTTCACCATTGATACTTTTTGATATATTCGCAATTAAATTAAATATATATATGATTATTTTCTTATTGGTCGTAAGTTCATTATTTTATATTTATATTTTAACAAGATATAAATTATTAAATGAATCCGATATTCAAAATCTATCCTTAATTTTCCCTGACTTCATAGGGAACTATGTATACAAGTTGTTATCAAGAATTTTGAAACCTAAGCGTGTAAAGCAGTTACCATTTAATCAGAACTTAAGATATATTGTGCCCCCCTCTAATATGTACATTCATGTTTACATAAAGACCCATATGCAGTGAAGAAAGTCTCTATAATAATTCCTACTTATAATGAAAGGGAAAATATAAGTAAGCTTTTGGACATGATCCTAAAAGAAGATTTTGTAGAAGAAGTTATCGTAGTCGATGATGGTAGCAAGGATGGCACAATGGAAGTTGTTGAGAAATATACGGTAAAGGATAGAAGAGTTAAACTTCTGGAAAGAAGAAAAAAATTAGGTTTAGGGAGTGCATACAGAGAGGGTATTAAATTCGTAACATGTGATTGGTTTTTTACAATGGACGCGGATCTGAGTCATGACCCTCGTCAAATAAAGGATTTCCTTGAACAAATACAGCATGCGGATATACTGATTGGGAGCAGACATGTTAGAGGTTCTTTAATTATAGGATGGAGTTTATATAGGTTCTTAACCCATTTAATTGCCAATTTTCTCGCAAGAACTCTGCTGGGATTAAATTGTAAAGACGTTACTTCCGGATATAGGCTTTACAATACTAAAAAAGCTAGATCTATTTTTCCTTTGTTGAAAGGGGATCGGTTTAATTTCCAAATAGAGGTTTTGTTCTATGCAGAGAGGCTAGGTCTGAAGATCAAGGAAATTCCGATCATCTTTGTAGATAGGAAACTGGGAAAATCGAAATTCAACTTCTCTGAGACAATGCATTTCTTCAGAATCTTGATATATTTGTTAGCCCTAAAGTTTAAATTACCTCGGCGCGCTTGAGCAATTTCTCGGCTGCATTGTATGATATATCAGCATCACCTAAAATGGTGTATCTATCTCGTCTTATCTTGTTACTCATCATAAGCGCCTTTATAAGATATTCTCTATCTATTCCTAATTCTTTTGCATTTGTTGCAGCCCCGACTTTCTTGAGCAAGTCTCTTATCTTTTTGTGATTTAGACCATGTAGCTGACTCATCACAATTGTTCCAATACCTACTTGGATCCCATGAAGTTCTGCCTTAAAACCATATTCTTCTGATAAAATGTCTAGCGCGTGACTGAAGAGATGCTCAGAACCACTCGCAGGTCTTGAAGATCCTGCCACGCTAATACCGATACCGCTTCCTATCAACGCCTTTAATATTATTGATATTGATCTTTCGTCAAATTTAGCAATTTCATTTATGTTGTCTTCTATTAACCTAGCGCTCATCAATGCCATGGAAGCTGCATATTCACTATATTCTTCATTTCTAAGCATGTATGCCAGTTCCCAATCTTTAACAGCAGTCTTCTTAGCTAACAAGTCTCCCACACCAGCTACTAAGCTTTTTTTTGGGCAATTTTTAATGAAGTTAATATCCGCAACTATTGCTACAGGAGCCTTTAACTCCATTTTTAGATCAAACTTCTTCCTTAAATAGAGATTTAACACAAAAGAAATGACTGGCGAAGAAAGCCCATCGTGTGAAGCATTTGTGGGTACGCTTATGAGTCGCTTGTTGGTTATTGAAGCCAAAAGCTTTGCTGAATCAATTGCTTTACCTCCACCTACACCTAAAATTATTTTTGGGTCAGAATCTTTGACTTTATGTATCATTTCAGGTAAATTATCTACGAAATTTCTCATACTCTCTATTTCCATCGTCTCTGCCTCGATTCCTTCACTTTCTAGCAAAGGTTTCACAGAATCATTGCTTATCGATGCGGTTTCTCCTTTACCTGAAATCAATAATATGTTACCCTTGGATAATGCCAGATGATGAAATATCAACGGTAGTTCTTTAATTACGTTTGGGCCCGTATATACATAGCGAGGCAGTATAATCTTATTGAAGCCGATGCCATTCACCTACTAAACTATATTGTTTTTGTAATGATAAATTTATAAATTTCGGAAGAAGTTCTCTGTGTGAACAAGCTCATATATATTATTCTGGATGGTGCTTCAGATGGAATTGAGTTCTCAATGACATCCTTTGATGTTGCCAATAAACCTAATCTGGATACTATTGCTAAATCAGCCAAGGGAGGATTAGTGTACCCGATTGAAAAAGGAATTGCTCCTGAAAGCGATGCTGCAACCCTTTCTATGTTGGGCTACAATCCCAAAGAAATTAAGGCCGCAAGAGGTGTTCTTGAGGCTCTAGGTGCAGGGCTAGATTTTGAAGACGGCGATTTGGCTTTAAGGGGTAATTTTGCTACAATTCAAGGCAGCGAAGTAATCGATAGAAGGGCTGGAAGAGATCTAACCGACGAAGAGGCAAAAATGCTAGTGGAAGAGATAAAGAATTCTTTGAGTTCCGTTAAAGGTCATCGTTATGAATTAAAGCATACCATTGGTCATAGGTGTGTTCTGTTAATAAAGAAGACTAATGCTCCTCTGTCTTCAAGAATAACAAATCTGGATCCTGCATATGTAAGGATCGGAGACGTGGTGCATGCCTTAGCTGAACCCAAGAAGCAATTGGAGCCTGTTATGCCTTTAGATGATGATGCTAGAGAAGCGGCCGATTTGGTAAATGCTTTTTTTTCAGAATCAAGGGCCATTTTAGAGAGAAGTCCGATTAATGCAAGGCGAAAAAGCTTAGGAAAACTTGTAGCAAACGCTATTTTGCTCAGAGATGCCGGTTCAAATTTCCCAAAAGTTCAGAGTTTTAAGGAAAGATTTGGTCTTGAACCAATTTGTATAGCAGACATGCCTGTAGAGCTAGGTATTGCTAAATTGCTGGGGATGGGTTATATTTGGAGCCGGGGGTTATCTTACGAAGAAAAGGCTAATCTTGCAATTGAAAGTTTGGCAAATCATAGTTTCGTATTTGTACACATCAAAGGGGCTGATGAAAGAGGTCATGATGGAGATTTTGAAGGTAAAGTAAAAGCAATAGAAATCATCGATCGTGATTTCTTTGGTACGTTGTTAAAGAAGGTTAGTCTAGAAAAAGTATCTATCTTAGTTACTTGTGATCATTCAACGCCTCCAAAGCTAAAGGCACATAGCGATTCGCCGGTGCCATTTATTTTCTATAAGCATAATATGAAGTCTGATGGTTTTAACAAATTCTCTGAGAGGGAATGTTCAAAAGGTATGTTTGGAATTTTGGAACATGGGTATTTACTACTAGAAAAAGTTCTTAAAGTTACCTAGTTATTTCAAACTGTTTTATTGTGTTTACAAGTTCCTTGTTTTCAGGAATTTCAAAGTAGTTTCTTATAGGTTCTAGTATTGAGTTCAATTCACGAGCCACTGCTTCTTTGAGATCTAATGGGTGAATTTGCCCCTTAGCATACATATTTTCAAGTTCTTGGTAAGAATTGATCGTTATCGATCCTCCAAATCTCTCTTCTCTGTCTATTACTAATTCTTGTTTTCTTCTAAATATGATATGTCTTGCTATTTCTAAGACTGGATTGGAATCGATCAATTTTTCAGGGCACCACGCCTTTCTAATTTTGTTTCTTATTTCCTCTTGGCTGTCATGAATGTATATTGCTGTCCAAGGTTGAGATTTGCTCATTTTTGCTGCAATCACAGCTTCAGCCTTATCCTTTGTTTCAGTTTTTGGAGGTTGGCCTAAACCCGGCAAAAGGTGATGATGAATTGCTACAGGTTTTTTCCAGCCCAATTTCGGGAAAATCTCCCTACATAAAACATGGATTTTCCTCTGATCCATTCCTCCATGCGCTATATCCTTACCTATATACCTTACATCTACAGCCTGCATTATAGGATAAAAGTACTGGGCCATTGAGAGTTCTTCCTTTTCCGTTCTACCCATTATTGTAAGGGTTCGTGTAGTCCTTGCTAGGGTGATTTGGGATGCAAATCTAACAATATCACGCCAGTAATCATCATTATGCTCGTAAAATTCACTCCCTAGAAGTATATTAGCTTTGGGGCAATAGAACCTAAATGCTCTTTCGTAATACTTGGCAGCCTTTATTATGTTTTCCCAGTTTCCGCCTAGTTTCTTGTTTATGTAGCTGTGCCAGTCAGCGAGATATACTGTACATTGTATCCCTGCTTCGCATAAATCATTGATTTTGTCTCCACAGATTAATAAGGTGCCTAAATGCAAAAGTCCAGAGATCTCAAAGCCTATGTAATGCGAAGGGCTCTGGTTTGTAGAAAGAAGTTCTCTAAGTTCTTCTTCTTGAATAATTTCCTCAGTTGGCGGCCTCTTTATAATATCTATCTTTGTTTCTATATCCATTAGCTGGCCTCAAGCCATTCATCCATTTTTTTACATGTTATTGGCGTTAAATTTCCCATTTCGCTACAGAAATTGTATTCATTGCATGGTAAGCATGGAATTCCTTTCAAAGGCTCTAATGAAATAATCTTCAACTCTTTAGAGGGCAATTTTAAATACAGAGTCTTTTTGCCATTTATATATTCCTCTACCTGCAAGAGTTTCCCATTCTTGATCAACTCCATCAACGCTTTAGTCCCAATTTCGCTGCTTATTTTCGAAGCCTTCCATAGATCCTTTCTCTTTATTCTACCTTTCCTTTTCGTTATAGTTTCGATAATTTTATGTTGCAACTCTTCCTTGTTGATCTTTTTTTTCACAATTCTATACTAATGTCTAAGCTTCTAATAAGTTCTTTGCTTCTATTTCTAATAGTAACTTCAGTCACACCAGAGACTTCCGCTATCTGTCTTTGAGTTCTCCTGTTATCGGTTAGAGTGCAAGCAATATATACCGCTGCAGCAGCTAGGCTCAAAGGAGACTTGCCAGCTATCATACCGCTGTTTAATGCTTTCTCCAAGATATTTTTCGTAGTAATTTCTATTTCAGAACCCAGTTTTAATCTATCAACGAGCGGAGGGACGTAATTAAGTGTAGAATTGGATCTTATTTTATTATTAAATTCTTTTGGTACGACTTCTTGTATCCTAGCGTAGTATTTGGAAAAATTCCTACTCCTGACATCCATCTTTCCTAAAAGTTCCTTTAGAGGCATTGGATAATCGCATAACTTGCATGCTGAATATATACATGCAGATAACAAACCTCTCACAGACTTACCTTTATGAGAACACTCATTCATGTATTTTCTATAGAGCTGAGCAGCCGTTTCTTTAACCCTATCAGGAAGATTTAATTTCGCAGCTATTTCATCCAGGTATACAAAGGCATTGTACAAGTTTCTTTCTTCTGTACTACTAACTCTTATTCTCCTTTGATATCTGGTTAGAGAAATGGCTTTTTCATATCTCATACCTGAAAATTTATCCTTACCAGTCAATCTAATATCAGTAGTTATTCCCTTATCATGTATTGCCATTTTTGAAGGAGCCCCTGTTCTTGCAGGTGACTCTTCATGCTCACCAAAGAAAATTCTCCATTCTCTTCCGAGATCGATCAAGTTTTTCGCAACCACATTTCCGCATTCTTTGCATACAAGACTGCCTTCTTCCTTATTTATGATTAGATTTGATGAACCGCAAAGATCACAACTAACCTGTGAATAATCAAACGTCGTCATCTTAAGAAAAGCTCGGCGTTTTTAATTTTTTCGGGATCAGGCTTTTCATATGGTTTGACTGCCACAAAGGGAGAATTCACAGGACCCATAAGGTCGATAACAATTCCTATAGGTTTCTTATCCTTATCTATAACTTCACTGTTTAGCTTAGGTATCGTTTCAGCCTTCACTATGATTCTTCCTCTCTTCGATATGTGGGACACGAAACCTAGGCGTTTCATTAGAAGACCGTATGTTTCGATTGCAATATAACTATATAAGCTTTTCTATTCTATGATCCAACGTTTTTGCCTTACTTTTTTGATCTATTTTCCCTTATTTTTTGAGCTATTTTTTTAAGAAGTAAGGTCTTTTTATCTTTACGTGGATATAGCTTTACGCAGCCCTTTATCCACCAGTTCCTTGGGTATGCTGTATCATTTATTATTTCATATTTGTAACTTAGTTCAGAAGCAGCGATTGCTATTTCTTCAAGTCTAACTTTTTCAACAGCTAGCTTAAGAGGAACCCTCCGACCTTCCTTTCTAGAAAGATTGGCTTCAATATATGAAGGCCAAATAATTGTATAATCTCTCTTTTTCACTTAACAATGAGTCTTGCATTGATGATTCCCTCCTGCCCTGGTCTTGATGTTACTATAGCCTCTCCTAAGTTTGTCCTTATTATAGCCCCTTTCGAAATTATCTTTCTCTTATCGAACTCAGCATTTGTAGGGTTGTTGATCACAGACAATATTTCTGCCTTCTGGGCTTTATTGCTTTTAGGATCGTAAACGTTTGCAAACTTAGCTTGCTTGAGCCTGAATTTTAGATTTCCACCAAATGCTCTTTCTTTTATTTTATATTCCTCTTTACCGAGTATGGTTAAAGTAGGCTCGCTTCCAAGCTCATATCTTCTCGTTTTTCTGCTGCTTCCTTTTTTGCCGCCTGTAGGTTTTACTAAATCGTTAGAGTGCTTTTGGACCATATATTTTCACATAAGGAGGTCATTATTTATATTTAATGCCTCGGGCGGGATTTGAACCCGCGATCCCCGGCTTGAGAGGCCGGTATTCTTATCCGGACTAAACTACCGAGGCTACTAAGGAAATACTTGTTAACAAAATCTTTTAAAGGTACTTCTTAAAAAGATATAGTGTTATCGCCCCCATAGTTTAGCCCGGATAAGAATACTGGCCTTTCGAGCCAGGGACCGCGGGTTCAAATCCCGCTGGGGGCACTGAAAAAGTTTAGCATGCTTTCTTTATGTATGAGCTTTTCATTAATGAATTTATGAACCTTGTCCAGTAGTTCTGCCATATTCTTTTTCAATCTTTTTCTTGCTTCTTCATAACTTAGCCAAGAATACTCTATATGTTCTGAAGATATCTTAATTTCCTCGTCTTTAAATTCAGCTAGATAAAAAACTACAGTTTTATGGATGAGATCATTATCTCTCTTGTAATAATAGGAGATTTTCTCTTTAAAACCAGGTATGAATTCAATTTTATTTAACCCAGTTTCCTCCCTAATTTCTCTGAGGGCCGCTTCCTCAGTGTTTTCATTGCTTTCAATTAATCCTTTTGGGAATTCCCAATATTCAGACTTGTAACGCGCTTTAAGAAGTAAATAGTAAGGTTTGTTATCAATAATCTTAAATATTATGGCTCCTGCTGAATTTTCTATTTTCATATTATTATTCACATCTAAGCTCAATAAATAACTACTCCGCCATCTGCGATAATTGTTTGGCCAGTAACAAATGAAAATCCTTCGCTACAAAGGCAGTAAATGAGCTTTGCTATCTCTTCAGGTTTACCCCATCTCTTTAAAGAAGTTTCTTCTGCAAGTTTTTTCCTTTCTTCCTTTGATAGTGGATTATATGTTGTTGGTGTAGCAATGCTCCCAAGAGCTACAGTATACGCTCTTATATTATATATTCCATATGTTCTCGCAATATTTTTTGTAAGCGATATCAGCGAACTCTTCGCAAATGTATATGCTGCACCTTCAATATCTCCAGATAATGTTGGTATTGATGATATGTTAACTATTACACCAAAATTCTGTTTCATCATTATAGGAATGCATTCTTTGACCAGCCTGAATGAGCCCAAAAAATCTACGTTATATATTTTTAAAATAACATCTTCATCGAGTTCATGGATTTTCTTTTTCCATATATTTAAGTCAAATGGGAAACCAGCAAAGTTGATCAAGTAATCAATACGCTTCAATTCTTTTAATGCAACATTAACAGCGTTCTTTACTTCTTCACCTTTTGTAATATCAACTTTTATGGGAAGCACATTAACCTTAAATTTCTTAGATATGTCAGAAGAGATTACTTTAAGCCTTTTATAGCTCCTTGCTAGAAGGCAAACATTAATTCCAGATCTAGCGAATTCATAAGCTGTGCTTCTCCCTAGCCCCTTAGAAGCTCCTGAAATTATCGCTACCCTTTTTTCATTCATGAAGCATTTTTTGTTCCCTTTAGCATGATCTCTACTGGTATCTTTAGCCAAGCTGAAATCTTTTCTCCTTTGAGTTCCATTTCGAGGTCCTCGAGTCTAACAAACTTTATTTGGTCAGCTTCTTCAGTGTTCATTTTAATTTCTCCATTATAAACACATTTAAAAACAACACAATACTCATTTTCTACGTCAGTTTCTCTTTCTCCTTTAGCAGAATATATGAAGTGAAATAATCTCTCAAATTTCTCTACTCCATCAATTCCTAATTCTTTTTTCAATGTTCTTTTCAAAGCATTTTCCCAAGTTTCTCCTACGAATATGTGGCTCGCGGGAAATTCCCAATATCCAGGAAAGCGTTTGTTCTTTGCTCTTCTTTGAACCAATACCTTACCTGCTTTCTCTATTACTATTACGAATGCAAGATGTCTTTTACCAGAACCGCTATGAGCATCCTCTACACTAGTCTCGCCGATCGGATTTCCTTTTTCATCACATAATATAACGTTTGGCATTGGCTTTGATTCCTATTAAAAACATATTAATTTTATGCGACCGCCGGGATTTGAACCCGGGTCCTCGGCTCGGGAAGCCGATATCCTACCGCTAGACTACGGTCGCTCAAAATAAAAAAGGGTGTAGAAAATAAATTAATCTTTTACAGCTATTCTATGAAGTCCTCGTATTTGGGAAGTTCAAGCTTAAGCCCTTTTCTCTCTCTTATCTTCATTATGATGTCCATAGCCATACTTTCAGGAACAGGTTGCCACTTTAGGAACTCAGTAGCCCAGAACGCTCTGCCAGCGGTTGCATTTCTCATTTCATCGGCAAGCTCAGTTGTTTCTGCTACTGGGATTTCGCCTTTAACTAGAGCGAGATTTCCTTGTTGCTCTAAGACGTTAATTTTACCTCTCTTTGTGGTTATTATCTTCAATACGTTTCCCATATATTCCTGGCTTACTTTTACTTCTATCTTGTATATTGGCTCAAGTAATACAGGTCTTGAAATCATGAACGCTGCAAGTATACCGTTTTTAAGTGCAGGCATCAATTGAGCTGGGCCTCTGTGGACAGGGTCTTCATGTATCGTAGCATCAAGTAACCTTACAAGTATTCCTCTTATCGGTTCATGGCATAATGGGCCTTCTGATGTTGTCCATCTAAATCCATTTACTAAAGTGTCCTTAACTTCCTTAAGATATTGGACCCCTTTGGTATTATCTACAAATATATTGAGGTTGTCGTCGATAGCCCATATGTTGCGTGCATCGTCTGTATCCCATCCTGCTTCTTCTCTAAGTATTTTAGCTCTAGTTCTCCATTCTTGGTCTTCAGTAACCTTTCCTTCTGCCAATAAATTAAGTGTGCTTTCATTTAATGGCTCTATGGCGACTACAAATCTGTTGTGTCTATTTGGGCTCTTTGTTTCAATAGGTTTGGATTTTTCTCTAATACTTTCTCTATATATAACGAGTGGCTTACTGGTAACGAAATCTATGTTGGCTCTTTGCCTTAGATCCCATAGTACAATTTCTAGATGTAGCGTACCCATTCCACTTATCAGATATTCTCCAGTTTCTCTGTTTATTTTCACTCTGAGAGTTGGGTCTTCAATGGCCATTTTCTGTAACGTGTCTACAAGCTTTACGAGATCTCCAGTTTTCTTAGGCTCAATTGATATCGTTACCACAGGTTCGCTAATATACTTCAATATTTCGAATGGTACCATTGTTTCTGCAATATTCTTAGATACCAGTGTCTCACCAGCTCTTGCGTATTCTAAACCAAGTAGTGCTGCGATATTTCCTGCGGGAACTTCATAGGTATTTTCTCTATAGGGACCCATGTATATTCCAACTTGCAAGATCCTTTCAGCTCTCTTTCCTCTTAGAAGATAAACCTCTTGTCCGCTGTAGACCTTTCCACTGAATACTCTCCCAGTTGTCACAAGGCCTGCATGTGGGTCATCGACAACTTTACTTACCGCTAATATTGTGGGTCCGTTTGGATCGCACTCTAATAATGCTTTACCTATCTCGCTGTTCAGATCACCTTGCCAAATCTTCTTTATTCTGTATTTTTGTGCTATATTTGGGGGCGGAACATGTTCTATAACCATAGTCAATATGGCATCATAAAGAGGAGCTATTTTGGCAAGTTCTTCTACACCTTCTTGGCCTTTTGAGTAAGCTTCGATGATATCGCTGAACTTAAGACCTTTCTTTTGTGCAAGAGGAATCGTTAGACCCCATTTATGCAAAGCAGCTCCAAAGGCCATTTGGCCTTTTGCAGGATCTATCTTCCAAGCTTTTTTGAACTCTGGATCTGCATACATTTCTATCAGCGCATTGAATTCCTTTATTATATCAAGCATCCTTTTCTGTATTTCTTCAGGTGTAAGCCTAAGCTCTTTTATCAATCTATCTACTTTATTTATGTAAAGAAGCGGCCTGACCCTTTCTTCAAGACCTTGTCTCAATACAGTTTCAGTCTGAGTCATTACGCCTTCTACAGCATCTACGACATTAATACTTCCATCCATGGCTCTGAGGCTTCTCGTTACGTGGCCGCTGAAATCAATGTGCCCAGGTGTATCTACAAGGTTTATAACGTATGGCTTCCCTTCGTATTCGTGATATAAACTCACGTTTGCCGCCTTCACTGTCATTTGTCTAAGTTGCTCAATTTGGACGTAATCTAATGCTAATGCTTGTCCTGCGACCTTCGGTGAAATCATACCTGCAGCAAGTAATAATGAATCGCTCAGAGTTGTTTTCCCGTGATCAACATGTGCAAGAGTGCCAATGTTTCTTACCCTCTCTACATTACTCATGAGCCTTACAATTTCTTCAGTTTGTTTGAACCTTACCATGTCTAACAACCAATAAGCGTTATTCTATGAAACTCAATATAAACCTTCATTTCTAGCTACCTCCTAGTCTTTCCTTTAGCTTATTCTTTACCTCATCAGCAAGCTTCTTGTTTTCATCTACAACTTTGTTAAATCTTTCTAAATCATTGCCTATTATTCTCAATATTGCATCCTCGAGTAATCTCTGCATTTCCTTAATATCCTTTGTTACCAAAGCATCCACCTCCCAGCTGTCATTTCCAAATTCCTTTTCATACCATTTGAAACGTGGATCTGTTTCCTTTGCAGGGTTAGGAGGTAAATTATAGTCTACGATTTGTTTAGCTGTTAAAGCTACTCTAAGTTCGCTAAGATCGAAGTGATGGAATACTTTTAGCAATGACATATAGAAACGATTAATATCTAAACCACTAGGATCGTGGTCGCTAATTACTAAAGCCCAGACTTGCTGACCTTTATCCAATCTTTCTTTGATCTTAGGTGCTATTTTACTCACTCTGGTCCATACAGCTCCATAGCCTTTGAAGCTTATCAAAGGAACGTAATACTTAGCACAGATACTGTTGATTTGACCAAATAATTCACGTTTTTCAGTAAAAACATAAATGTACTTATTAATTTCGTCCCATGGGTCTTTGCCCATAGAGGGCATGGATTCGGTTAGCTTATTCAAAGCTTCATCAATGTTAGTAACGCCTGCTATGATAGGTTCAAACATGAGGCTTTCGGTCTCAGTTATCATCTCCCATCCAATCTCGCCCACAATTCTTGCTTTCAAAATGAAATCAACGAGCTTATTATAATGCTTTAAATCGTTTCTGTAATCTGGTAATTCTAAACCTACTAAGTAATAATGGATCTGCCTAACAGTCACTGGCTGATTCAATTCTTTGTAAGCCCTTCTTACGAAATCAATTGCTCTTTTCTGCCACTCAGTTGTTGTGTTTAACTTTTTCCTTTTAGGTACGGTTCTAGTGACGTCTTTCTGTTTTCTCCCGTATAGCTTTTGTAGCCATCTGAGCTGATAATCAACTGTTACATGTTTAAGGAGTTTATCGTTTTGAGGCATGGCAACTCAATTTAGGTTTTCTATTCTCCATTTCCACTATTTATTTTTTATGTTTTTCCTTGGGCTAAAAAACTCTAGAAATATATCTATTTTATATTAAATATTTTTATATACAAATTATAGCGCAAAAATATTAATGTAAGAAAATATACGATATCAATGTAATGGGCATATGTTTACTGTCTGTGGTGTGGATCTATCAGGAAGTGAGAAGAAAGCCAGCGGTTTGTGCTTTATGAGCAATGATCTTGAGATTGAAACCTTTTTGTTAAAAAAAGACAGCGAGATCCTTAACATGATTAATAAAAGAAGGCCAAAGATTGTAGCTATCGATGCTCCTCTTTCATTACCCAAGGGTCGTGTTTCCTTATATGAACGCAGCAACATACATTTAAGGGAATGCGATAGGGCATTGCTTGCTATGGGTATAAAACTTTTCCCAGCTACATTAGGTCCTATGCGAATGCTTACTGAAAGGGGAATGCGAATAAAGGATTTTTTGATAAAAGAAGGTTTCGAAGTAATAGAAGTATTTCCAGGCGCTACGCAAGATATACTTGGCTTACCTAGAAAAAATCAAGGCTTGAAAAAATTACTCATTGGGCTAACTGAAATTGGTATAAAAGGCTTGAAAGAAAAGATGAATTCTGATGAACTTGACGCTGTAACATGTGCTTATACAGCTTTACTTTACTTAATAGGTCATTGCATAGAACTCGGTTCCAAAGAAGAAGGCATAATAGTGATCCCAAAAGCTTTTCTATAACTTGTTGGAGTGATTTCACATGAAAGTTAAACGAGTTATTTTTGTTAAGGCGAATTGGTGTCCACATTGCAGAGCTTCAGAGCAATACGTAAGGGATATCTCTGATGCTTTAAAGGCAGAAGCTATGTTCTTAGATATTGATAATAAAGATCAAGAAAAGCTTGCTGATGAAATAGTCAAAAAATATGGTGACTGGTCTCCTGATTACTTAATACCTCAAGTGTTCTTGGAATTTCAAAATGGGGAAGTTAAGCATATAATAACAGGTGATCCTAGAGGAGTTCAATATACCATAGAAAGATGGAAGAATTTTTTAGCAAGCGAATATTATAGAAATTTAGTTTCCTCTACTTAATTTAGAGGGCCACCAATTCCATTTTTTAGCTAACAACATTATAGAAGGCACGAAGAACTGAACTATTATGAAAGAATCGAATAAAACCGATAGCCCGATGGCGAAACCTATTTCATTCAGTAGCGGAAATCTTGGGATTAAGAGAAGTAAGAATGTGCTGCTTAGCAATAGTCCCAAAAACATAATGGTCGTACCTATTTTCTCCAATGAAACTTTAATAGCGTCTTCATCACTTTTACCTTTTACGACTTCTTCTCTTACTCTGGTAAGCAAGAATATATCATAATCCACACCTACTCCAAGCATAGTAACTGCTAGGAATATTGGAACTGCATTGATGATAGGTAGATTCATCCATTGGCTATACACTAGATATAGTAATGCTAATGACCATGCAACACTTGAAAGGATAGTAGCTATTAACCTGAGCGGTATCAAAACTGAGATTAGTTGTAGGAAAAGAATGACCGCTATTACTGTTATCAAACTAACTATTATGCTTGGGGTAGCTGAGTCAGTAACAACTTTAGAATCATAAGAGAGTTGAGTTACCCCATCAATGAGCAAAGTAAAGTTGTTATTTCTAGGGATTAAAGCTCTTATATCTTTAAGTACGTCTATTGCCTCTAAGCTAAATGGTTGCTTATCGATGATAACCTCAATAAGTACGCTTTTGTTTGAACTACCTACAAATCTTTTTATTAGAGGCAAATACGTACTTTTAGTTGTATCATTGGCGTAGATTTCCTCGATGTTTATCTTCTTCCCTAATGGTCTATCTAGTGTGTAAACGTATTTTACATCCTTATTGGAAGAAACAGCATCTGCAACTTGTTGGACGTAATTAAGATACGTTTGATTTATGTTATCTCCGATTAATACATTGCCCTGTCCTTCAATGTATATGTAAATAGGGCTCATGTAAGAGCCTATTGTAGAATAGAGCAGTAAAGAGCCCTTCTGCACTTCACTATCTGGCATTAGAGGTGGTACGTCAAGCACAGTGTTTATGTTAGCAACTAATAAGAGAGAAATTAGCGTAATAGCCGTCAAGGCAAGCGAAATTTCTACTTTTCTTTTGATGTCGATCTCATATATTCTGTTTAACCTGTGCTTCCTGTTTTTGTTTTTTCTAAAAGGCCATAATGCTTTATCACCAAGTGCATAAATGATAGAGGGGAAGAAGAGCAAAGACGTTATCATTGTAGAACTTACTCCAATAGTATTGGCAATTGCTGCATCTCCAAATAAAGGAATGTTCATCATTGAAAGAATTATATAAGAAAAAAGTACAGCAAGAGAGCTTGTTAGCACTCCTCTAGAGCTCCAAAAAGTCATTGCGTGTATAGCCTCATCTTTACTCTTTCCTTCATCTCTTTCTATTTTGTATCTCCTAAGAAGATATACAGAATAATCGCTGGATAATCCTAATGTCAGAACAACAACGATTGAAGGAGATATGAAACTAATCTGTCTATTTAACCAGAAACCCAAGATGAGATAGCCGATTGCAAAAGCTATGACAATAGATATCGCAAATAAAGATATGACTAGGGCACCAGCTATAAAAGATCGGAAATAGAAAGTGGTGAGAAGGAAAACTACAAGCAATCCAAGTGGAATTACGAGAAATAATGCATTTTCAGCTCCTATTTTGAGTTCATAGGATAATAATGATATTCCTGTTATGTATAACTGGATATCTTTCGAGTTTATTTCATTTTTTATTTGATCAAAAATCTTTAGATCATGATCTATTTCATTATTACTAAGTGTGTGGTTAGAGTATACTATTATCATAAATATTCCATCTTTTTCATCTATAAAGCTCGATTTCACATTATAGTTAAGATTTATTGGCATGTTTTCAAAATTATTTTCTTTTATGATTTCAGTTATAGTTTCATTTAAATCGTCATTCTCAATAATTTTTTCAACAAATATTTTAAATTCTTGATAATTTATAGTAAAATAAGGATTATCTTTAGTTGTATTGATAACTAAATTAGTTATAAGAGTTGAAACTATATCTTTTGCTATTGATTCGTTATATTTTTGTTGATTTATTACATCTTTTATATAACTTTTTAGAATATTATCTGAATTGTCATTGATTAGTTTCTTTATGTTTGCATAGATTATGTTAAAAGTGGCATTATCAATGCTCTCTATACCAGTTGCTACTTTTTGAAACTCCGCTATATAAGTTTGATCTATTCCGTGAATATTCGACAGCTGTGCCTTGATAAAATCAAGTGCAATACTTGAAGCTACATCTGGGAGATACCAGTTCGTAAGATTTGAATAGTTAAATATTAAGTGTATCATCTCAGCTTGGACGCTAAAGTAATTCTGGAGGTAATGTGGTCCAATTTGATCTATTATGCTCTGCGCACCAATGATATACCAAAATGGTTTTTCCTGTAGCCAAAGATTATAAAATGAGTTGAAATAGTTCAATACTGGTCCGCTTAGGTTCAAACTCTGCTCTGTCATTTTTTTAGCTATTTCAGATCTAATGTAAAAGTCGCTAACATGTATAGCCATGTAGTAATTTAGGAATACAGAGGGAGGGCCGTAAAGGAAGGAAAGAATGAGTTTTGTATTATTTAATAATAAATGATATTGGTTTAAGGTCAAAGATAGATTATTTTTAATCTCAATTGATGCTTGATGTATTGAAAATGAATTATTATATAAGAGTCTAATTTCATCTGTATAGTTACTCATAAGATTTACAAGCAAAATTTCTATTAATTTATAATAACTAAATGTATACTTGTGAGTTTCATTTCCAAATTTTTCGCGTATGTAGAAATCTATATTTTTAACTTCTTCAGAATAAGGATTGTTAGATTTTATAAGTATATAGTAATTATTTGCAGTTAAAGTACTTAAATATGGTTCAGTATAGTTTTTATGTGCGAACTCCGCATTAAGCTTATCAACTGTTTTTTGAAATTCGCTGTTTGGTAAGCTCACTTCGACATCATAAACAACTATCTGATTTATCATGGGAGCAAGCGGAGAAAGTAAAATGGCAACCGCAAGCCAAATCACTATTATTTTCTTGTAATTTTTTCGAAGGAAGCGCGAGTAGCGCTCCATATCTAGCTATTTATTGAGCCCCCTGTTTATTTATTTGATGAAATATATCGTAGAGCTTCGAGAAAGAATTTTAACTAAGTGGATGCTGTTAGAACTAGAACACGCTTCTTCTATTGTGGGTAAAGAAATGCTTGCTTTTACAAATGTGCGGTTTAAAAAATGGGCACAGTTATTAGAACCGCTGGGGAAAATTTACAAAAGTAGCATTGTTAATTTGAAAGAATTTCATGACAAAATCATAATTTTGGATCCTAAAGCTAACGAAACTTTGAGTATAGAAGAGGCTAAAGAAGCCATATTGGTAATAGGCGGTATAATGGGCAATTACCCGCCAAAAGGCAGGACATATAAATATATAACCTCTAAAATCCCATCTGTAAGAGCAAGAAATATAGGCAAGCATCAATTCTCCATAGATGGCGCCATTTTCATAGCGAAAAAAATAGCTGAAGGAAACCCTTTGGAATCGATTCCTTTCGTTAAAAGTATTCGAATTGAAATAGACCCTTTTCACGAAATCATATTGCCTTTTGCCTATCCTTTGTCAAATGGTAAACCGCTCATTTACGATAAACTTATAGAATATTTGAAATTCGAAATTGAAATGGATGAGGAAAGAATGCTGCAAAGGGTTAAGCAAAGCTAGCTCTTTTTCTGGAATATATCTCTTTTACTCTATCCAGCGTGTCTATTTCTTCTATAGATTTATCCCATCTGATTCTTTTTATTCTTGGAAATCTGAGCGCAAAACCGCTATCGTGTCTATCGCTTTCTTGAATTGAATCGAAGGCAACCTCCAGCACAACTTTTGGTCTAACAATTATCTTATAGCCTAAATCTTCTATGCATAAACTCCTAAGCAATTTATCCATCATTTCGATTTCTTCATCAGTTAAACCTGAATATGCTTTGCCTATAATCTTGAGTTGATCACCATTTCTTACTGCAAAAGTATAATCTGAAAAGACACCAGCTCGCTTACCATGACCGTATTCAGCTGCAACAATCACAACGTCAAGTGTATCGAATTCCTTTTTCAGCTTAATCCAAGCCTTCCCCCTTTTTCCTGGCGAATATGGAGAATCTGGGTCTTTAATCATCAAACCTTCAAATCCTTTGTTTAAGCTTTCTTCAAATAGCTTTGAAATTTCGAGTGAATTTTTTACATATTTGTAGAATCCAAGTTCAAGGTTGTCTTTGAGATCTAGTTCTGTGAGAATAACTTTTCTTTCTTTTAATGGAAGTTTATACACGATTTTTCCTTTATAATATAGAACATCATAGACAATAGCGCGTAAAGGGATCTCCTCAAGCAATTCCTTGTCTATTTCTTTCCTTCTAAGTCTTCTTTGCAAAATATTGAATGAAACAGGTTTGCCTTGTTTAAAAGAAATGATCTCGCTATCCAGAATGAAATCATCTTTCAATTTTACTATTGAACTTTTTATCTCAGGCAGATAAAAACTAATTTCATCAAGTCTTCTAGAAAAGATCTTTACTTTATCTCCCTTTTTGTGTATCTGTGCCCTGATACCATCGTACTTAAACTCCGCAATGATCTCCTTATTGAAATAATTTGCTATTTCTTCAGCAGAAGACATAGGCTCAGCAAGCATGAAACTTGTTGGTCTGAGCAATTCCAATTCAATTTCTTCGTTAGGGTTTCTCCTTAATTTCTTAGATACCTCAGCTATATCAGGTAACAGTAAAATTTTTTCTCTTAAGTTACTAACGCTCATATTGAGCGCATATGCTAAAGCTTCTTCAAGCAAACCTTCTGATAACCCAATTCTTAACTCTCCAGTAATGATTTTGATGAGGTATTTTGCCTCTATAGGAGAAGCATTTATGAATAACTCTCTGAGAGCATTTTTTCGGAAGGAATATGATCCTTCTCCTTCATATTCTGCTACCTTACGTAGAATATTAAAAACCTTGATTATAGACAAATCCTCCTTAACCAAAGGTTGAATAACCTTACCTTGTGCTATTATCTCCTCAGCTGTATCGCCCAAATCTCCGTGCTTAAGGTATATTTCGCTAAATTTCTTCTTGCTTATTCCACTAATTTCCAACAATAATGTGGTTAATGTAGAGTAGCCAACTTGAAGCTCAACATTAGTCCATGGAGGGTGTGTAGATGATGTCAGTAATCTTAGGGCAGCAAATAAGCTTTCATCATCTAATGTTTTTAAAAAATTCCCTAGTTTGCTTATTTTCTCCAGCTTGCTATTTGTTTGTCTTATCTTTTCTAAGACCTCTGAAAGGCTCTTGAAGTCGCTACCATTCACTTCATTGCTATAGCTGCTTGTGCAGCTGCGAGTCTCGCAATAAGAACTCTATAAGGCGAAGCACTAACATAATCTAAGCCTGTCTTGTGTAGGAAGAATATACTGTTAGGTTCTCCTCCATGTTCACCGCAAATTCCTATCTTCAAATTTTTATTAGCTTTTCTTCCTTTGTTTACAGCTATTTCGATGAGGGCACCAACTCCCTTAGTATCGAGTCTTTCGAAAGGATTCCAATCTAATATCTTGTTCTCTAAGTAATACGGAAGGAATTTGTTTTCTGCATCATCTCTACTAAAACTGAAAGTTGCTTGAGTAAGATCATTGGTACCAAAACTGAAGAAATCGCAAATAGTAGCTAGCTCGTCTGCTACCAAACATGCTCTCACAACTTCGATCATGGTTCCAAACTTGTAGGGAACATCGATCCCTTTTTCTTTTTTCACCTCTTCATGGACTTTTTCAATCACCTCCTTTTTCATTTTAAGCAACTCATTATATTCAGCAACTTGCGGTATCATTATCTCTAAGCTAATAGGAACTTTTTCCTCAATGAGCTCTGAAGCAGCTGTAAATATTGCTCTAGCCTGTGTTTCATAGATTTCCGGATTTGTTATTCCTAACCTTACCCCTCTATGCCCCATCATCGGATTCGCTTCTTGAAGTCTCTTCACAGTTTTATAGAGCATTTCTAGTTCGCCTTTTTCTTTCTCGTCAGTAGTTTTGGCCAATCTTTCTAAAATTTCCTCAGGTTTTGGTAAGAACTCATGAAGCGGAGGATCGAAAAGTCTTATAGTTACTGGGTAAGGTGACATGGTTCTAAGAATCTCCTTGAAATCTTCCTTAAGCAAAGGAAGTAATTTCTTTAATGCCTCTCTTTTTGAATTTTCATCTTCAGCGAGTATCACATTTCTGAAGATCTCAAGTCTTCTTGGAGCTCTGAACATTCTTTCAGTTCTAAGCAGACCAATTCCTTCAGCCCCGAAGTCTTTAGCTATTTTTGCTTCTTCAGGCGTATCCGCATTAGCCCTAACACCCAATTTTCTTGTCTCATCTACATATTTCATGAACTCTTCAAATTCTCTAATAGGTTTGAAATATGTCTTCGGTAAATCTCCTAGGTAAACATGGCCTTCAAAGCCATCGATGGTGATAACTTCGCCTTCCTTTACTACAAGATTACCAACTTTGAATAATCTTTTTTCATAATCGATCTTAATTTCCTCTGCTCCTACTACACAGGGCTTCCCTATGGATCTGGCTACAACTGCAGCATGACTCGTCATACCCCCTTTAGCCGTCAATATTCCTACAGATGCGTAGAAGCCATGTACGTCGTCAGGCTTGGTTTCTTCTCTAACGAGGATAACTTGTTCTCCTTTTCTGGACCAGTTAACTGCATCATCTGCAGTAAATACAACTTTCCCGCTTACTGTGCCTGGAGATGAAGGTAGTCCTTTTGCAATAGGCTCATCTTTCACCTTTGACTTATCTATTCTTGGATAAAGAAGCTGCAAAATATCACTAGGTTTCACTCGCATGATCATTTCTTCTTTTGTGATTATTCCCTCTTTGTACATATCGACGCCTGTTTTTATGAGTGCTATACTGTTCATTTTCGCATTTCTTGCTTGCAACATGAATAACTTCCCATCCTCTATTGTGAACTCAATATCCTGAACCTCCTTTTCATGCCTTTCAAGCTTCTTTGCGTATTCATAGAGTTGCTTATATGTATTAGGCATGATTTCTTTTAACTCTGCTATAGGCCTAGGTGTTCTAATACCTGCTACAACATCTTCACCTTGGGCAAGTGTTAAAAATTCACCATATAACTCGTTTTCTCCTGTTGATGGATTTCTTGTGAACAAAACTCCTGTGGCAGATTTCTCATTAATATTTCCGAATACCATTGCAACAATATTGACTGCAGTTCCATCAGCGATATCTGGCGTTATCTTATTAGCTTCTCTATAATACTTTGCTCTAGGTGATTCCCAAGAATCAAAGACCGCCGCTATTGCGAGTTCTAGCTGCTTCCAAGGATCTTTCAATGCCTCTTTCAATTCCTCTTCTTTAAACCCATTTTTAGGTGCTTCTTTTAGGATTATCTCCTTATATTCCTCACAAAGCATTTTCAAAGAGTTAGCATCTAACTCACTATCGTATTTTGCTCCGTTCTTATGTTTGAGTTCTTCCAGCTTATCAGAAAAAAGTTTTTCATCTACTTTCAGGACTATCTTCCCAAACATCGAAAGAAATCTTCTATATGCATCATACGCAAATCTTCCGTTGTATTTCTTTGCTATAGCTTCAGCTATTGCATCATTAATACCTAGATTCAGTACTGTATCCATCATACCAGGCATCGATACAGCTGCGCCTGATCTTACAGATACCAGCAGAGGATTATTAGGATCTCCAAATTTTTTTCCCATTTTATTCTCTATATATTTCATCCCCTCTCTAACTTGTTCCATAAGTTCAGGGGGCAATTTTCTCCCAAGTCTATAGTATTCCTTGCATACAGTCGTAGGTATGATGATCCCAGCTGGTACTTCAAATCCTAGCTTGGTCATCAATATTAAGCTCGAACCTTTTCCTCCAAACAATTTTTTGTCTTTGTGATCAGCTTCTTCAAAAGTATAGACTAATTTCTTAGACACAAGAAAAAAGTCTATTTAGAAACTTTTAAGTGTTATTTGATCAACTCTAATTTTTCACGTATAAAATTTGGTATTTGTATAGCTTTGAATTTAGCCTTATCGATAAATACAATAGTTACGTATCCTTCTGCGTTTTTCTCGTTCGTCTTTGAATTCAAAATTTCAAATGAATACTTATAGTGTTTATCTCCTATTTCGCTAACCCGTAATAATACCTTAGCTTGGTCTCCGTATCTAAGAGGCTTATAATATTTGCAAAAAGCTTCCACCCTAGGTATTGCATAACCTTTTTCAAAGATTTCATTGTAGTCTATTCCTAATCTTTTAAGCATTTCAGTTTCAGCTCTTTCAAAGTATCTGAAAAAATTAGTGAAATGCACTATTCCCAAAGCATCTGTATCTACCCAATCGACTGGGAATTCCAAAACAAATGGCATAATTAACTTACTTGCTTAACCACAATTAAGACTTTTGCTACATTGGCGAGGCCATTTTTGATCCGTTCTTCATACTTTTTAAGAACTTCATGAAGATTTTCCACAGATATATCTCCATCGACTTCTAATTCTATTTCTATAGATAACCTATAACCTACTCTTCTGCAGTTAACAGATAAGACCCTATTAATGTAAGGTAGATCTTTCGCAAATTCCTCAATTTTATTTCTCAGTGTTGGGTCATTGAATGCATCTACAAGAATCATTGAACTTTCTCTTATTACTGGTAAGAAAGCGCTTGCTAAGAATAAAGCGATAACAATGGCAGAGAGCGAATCAAAGAATATCGAAGAATTCATAGAAAGGAATATACCTATTGAGGCAACAAATGAGCTCAATGCATCTTTTATTGAATTCAATGAGTCTGCTTTTAGCGATAGAAGCCCAAATTTCTTAGCATATCTATATTTTTGAACGGTTAAGATCGATGATGCTATACCGAATATAATTGAGAAAGTCAGGGCGATTTCTGCATGATTTAGCGAGTATCCTGTGTAAAACCTTTCTAGCGAGCTATAGATTAAGAAGCCTGCTAGTGGTATAGCAAGTACTGCAACTGTGAAAGCACTTAATATTTCTATTTTTAAATAATTTAAATTCCTATTCCTATAGGTAAGTTTAACGGATGTTGTAATTCCGAAAAGTACTATCAGGCTAATTACAGCATTGAAAATTGAGTCGAAAGCATCCGCTAATAGCGCATTGCTTGAGCTTATATAAGAAATTATGAACCCACCTATGGCTAAGGCTAAGTTGAGAGTTACTGATAATATGAGCAACCTTTTAACGTAAAATAACCTAGATCGTTGCCCCATTTAGATATTCTACAATATCTTATTTTGTCATTACCATAAATAAACTTAAAATGAAGAGAGGAGTAATAAAGTTGGATTCTAATCTGAATCTTGATTTAACCTTTTCTTCAGGTCAAATATTTAGATGGAAAAAGCTCAATTCTTTGTGGTATGGAATTTCCTATGGCAGTTTGATTATTCTTAAGCAAAGAGGAAGCGAAATCGAGTATAGAATTCAGGGTAAAATGAATGAGGAAGATTTATTCCTTTTTCTTGGGTTAGATCAGGATTATGATAAGATACTGAATATACTTAGTAAAGATCTTTTACTTCATAAACTAACTCATCGCTACCTTGGTCTTCGAGTCCTAAAGCAGAATAAAAGGGAATGCGCTCTTTCTTTTTTATGCGCTATTTTCAACAATATAAAACGAATAAATATGACGCTTGATCATTTTGCTCAAATCTCTAAAAGAAAATTAGAAATTGGTAATTTGGCTTTGTATGACTATCCTAATCCTAATGAGCTTAGAAAGATAGATGAAAAAACTCTTAGAAATTTAGGTCTTGGCTTTAGAGCGCGTTACTTTATTGAATTTTCGAAAACATTTGAAGATGACAATGACTTAGAGCAATTGAATAAACTTTCAACGATCGAGCTCGAAAGTTGTTTAATGAATATAAAGGGAATAGGTATTAAAACTGCAAGCTGCATTGCCCTTTATTCTTATGGGAGGTTTGACAGCTTCCCAATAGATACATGGATGAAAAAAATAATAGCTAGATGTTACAAAAATATTGGGACTTTGCTTAGAAATCTTACTAGGAATTATATGACTATAAGAGACATATTCAATGAAATATTTCAGAATCATGCAGGATATGCACAACTGTTTCTATATGTTTATTCGAGAAATTATCTTAGAAGGTAACAACGAACTTTTCAATATCTGATGGAGAATCAAACCTATTGATTTCTATATCCAAATAGGCTGCTTTTTCGTTGAAATAAGGTCTCCCTTTCCTTGAGAAAATCGTTATGACTCTTCCTTCATGTGAAAGAAAATAGCCATTTCTTGCTGGTTCATGCCCTCTAATAAGCATTAGCAAATTGTTCCTTTTTAGGAAGTCTTCGGTTATATCTGCACCAAAAAGGAAGCCTGCACCTCTATAAGAGGCTTTAAGCCCATTATCATCCATTGGATCATTCCAAAGGATCTCTTCAAGAAGCCTTTTCTTAGGATGTATCTTCCTTGCGATCGCTATATCATCTATCGAATATGCATTGCTGGGGATCCCTCCATGAAGCGCAATGAACTTTCCCATTAAGACAAAGGCTAAATAAAGTTTATCGAAAAGTTTTCTCAGTTTAAGATATGAATAGTATCCTTGTTGACCGAATTTCTCAATAAAATTAAGAGGTAGATCGTGGGGCTGAGCTAATAGATCTTCCGTGCCTTCATGATTTCCTCTCAATAATATTATCTTGTCTTTCAATTCAAGCTTAAGCTTGAGCAGCAAGTAATATACTTCTACAGATTTTTCGCCTCGATCTCCATAGTCACCCAAAAAAACTATCGCAAATTTTTGCTTGCTGATTTCGTCTAAGTTTACTCTCTGTAAAATTTCGCATAAGGAGTTCAAATCTCCATGTAAGTCTCCTACTATAATACATCTTTCGAGATTTGCGGGTGAAGAATAAATTAAATCTTCCTTCACATTCAATCCATTGAGCTTTCCCAATTTTCTTTCTATTTCTAATAAGGTTAGGCAATTCTCGAGTGTTTTGTCAAATTTTTCTATACTTAAATTCTCTAATTCTGCGATTATTCTGTGCAACACAATTATATTTTAACTATCTAAATATATCAGATGGGTTTTGAAAGGGAGAGCTACGATACAAAGAAATCTTACTCAAAATCAAAGTTCGTTCTCCTAGTCGGAATAGTTCTAGTTCTGTTGGCAATTTCTTTTTCAATACTTGCCAGCATTGATTACACACAGAATAGGAAGTTCGGTAAAACCGAAATCCTTAGTAAAAATCAGATAATATCGATAGATTTAGAGGAGTCCACGCTGCTTGGTTATTCTTATGTGATAGAAGGTAAACTATACATGAATTCAACGAAACCGTTTTATGTTTTCTATGGTAACCAGTCGGGTTATTTTGAAAACCAATCTATGCTAAATTTATATGGTTCAGACACAATCGTAACAATTCAGGCAATATATGATAACACAACATTTACTTATTCAGCTAATTATGTACTTGAAGTAAGGCCATATCTTGGATTATCCATCCCTTCCTTTTTCATTTTAATAATTGGCACCGTTTTCACCTTTATGGGGTTATATCAGTATCTCCTGCTCAGAAGACAATTTTCATAATTCATGTTGAATAATTTCCTCGAAATTAATCTTATTTTATAAACTTTTCTATTCCCAATTTTTGTTTTTCTATGAACTGTTCCTTAGGTCGACATTTTTTTAAATATCAAAGCCTTTCTACTTTCAATGGGTAAAAAGAAACTAGTAGTATTGTTAGCAATTGCAGTGATGCTTTCAAGTATGTTTGCGGTGCAATTCAATGTAAAGCAAGTCCAAGCGCAGCAACTAGGTCCTGCTTCAGATGTAATTTACTTCAGGCAGATATCAGATGACAACCAAGCGATGACGGCTGTAACACTAGGCGGTGATGTAGCAGGTGGTACCGATATACATTTCTATAGGGTTCCTCCACCGTTAGTAACAGAGTTATTGCAGAATCATCCTGAGGTAGGAATCATATTCAATCCACAGGGAGGGTATCTATCGTTGATCTTGAATCCTGTTCCGATGAATGTAACAGGTGTGTTTAATCCATTGGAATATAGGGAATTTAGGTATGGCCTGCAGTTCATACTCGAAAGGGAATCAAAAATTGTAACTGAAATCCAGAAAGGCTACGCGACCCCATGGTTAACACCTGTAGCTTACTATAGCTATGATTATCTCAACGTAGCTAGCACCGTAGAAAGTTTGGGCATAAGAGATGATCTAAACTATGGTTATCAGCTAATGACTGATGCACTTACAAAGGCTGGTGCAGTAAAAGGAGCTGATGGCATTTGGAGGTATAACGGTGTACCTGTTTCATTAAAGGTATTCATTAGGACTGATGATCCGGTTAGAACTGCTATTGGTAACGATTTGGTTGCAAAGCTGAGGAATTTCGGAATACAAGTTAGTACCTTAACTGGAGACCTTTTGGCTGCATTTGCAGCTGTATATGGCTCAGATCCCAAGGATCTCATGTGGAGCATATATACCGAAGGTTGGGGTGCCACCTCCTTAGTGAAATATCAAGACACAGCTGTATACCAATATCTTGCTTCTCCATTGGGTTACATGCCAGGCTGGGCTACACCAGGCTTTTGGAATTATGCCAATTCGACAATAGATAAGCTAGCTACTGATTTGGTAACAGGTAATTTCACTTCTGAACAAGAAAGAAATCAGATATTAAATACAGTAATAAAATTAGGAGCTCAAGAATCTGTTAGGATCTTTTTAGCCGAGCAGTATGATGCATACGCCTATAATAGCCGCAGAGTCTCTCCTGCTGACTTAGTTAACGAATATGCAGAAGGTATCGCTAACAGATTCACCTTGTATAATATTAAACCTATAAATAATACAAGCGCTCCAATTGTTGTAGGCGTAAAGTATCTCTCACAAGGCGCAGCAAATCCAATAGGCGGTTTAACAGACGTATACACGGTTATGATGTACTATGCAATCTCAGATCCTGGTATTTGGAGAGATCCTCACAGCGGTGACGTGATACCTTGGAGGGAGAACTTTAAGGTAGTGTATGCTTCACCAGTAGCCAATTATAATGTACCAGCTGATGCAATTAAGTGGGATGCCATTCATGAGAAATGGGTAACGGTAGGTAGTGGATTGAAGGCCAAATCAGTGGTAACGTATAATTTCACATTCGGCAATTGGCAAGATGGGTCTCCAAACAACATATATGATATTCTCTACGGTTTATACTTCTTATGGCAGTGGTCTGGTAATCCAAATAGTACTAGATACAGCGCTACTTACGCTTCAGCAGTAGGTCCTTTCGTAAATCAAATATTAGGCGTTAAGGTAAGTCCTGATGGAAAAAGTTTAACGCTATATTTGAACTATTGGCACTTTGATCCCAATGAGATAGCTGTGTTCTTGGATCCATGGGCCACAACACCATGGCAATTAATGGCTGCAATGGAACAACTCTATGTAAGTGGTTTTGGATCATGGTATGATTCTGAAGCACAGGCAAGAGGCAATGCGTGGCTTAATCCTCTTGCATCAACACATGCTCAAGCTATGCGTAACGTATTGCTTCAATTCAACTCAAGCAACTTCGTTCCTGATGCATTTACAAGCGGATGGAACGTAACAGGCTTACCGCAAATATCAATGAGTGAAGTCTATACAAGATATACTGATGCTGTAAAGTTCATTAACACATATAATCACGCATTCTATTCAAATGGACTCTTCATATTAGCTCAATATGTTTCAGGCACACTGGCTAAGTTTATTGCCAACAGAAACGATCCATTAAATCCCAGTAAATGGCAACAATTCACAGCTGAAGATAGGGCCCATATAGATTCCATTTCATATCCTCAACTTCCAAGCTATGTGACGCAAGGCCAAACATTTACTGCCAACTTACAGATTTCAATAGCTAACATCGGTCCTGCTACAGGAGATCAGATAAGGTCTGCATATTTCCTCTATGATCCAACAGGCAAATTTATACAATCTGGTAACTTAACTTATGGAGGTACTCCAGGCTCATTCAGTGTATCATTTAGCACGGCAGGATTCATACCAGGACTTTATAAGATCACTTTCTATGTAGTATCGAAACAAGCATTGTGGCCAGATGTGGAGAGTGTACAATTCTTGGTAAAGACTCCAACTGTAACAACTACTACTACAACTAGCATTACTGGTTCAGGTGGCACGACGACATCGATAACGATTCCTACTGGCACAACTACAAGCACGCCTACTATAACAGCACCAAGTACGCCAAGCGGTGTGGACGTTTATACAATTTTGATAATAGTTCTAGCGATAATAGTAGTTGCTGCGTTAGCTGTAGTGTTCTTAAGAAGACCTAGAGCATAGTTTTTTAATTAAATTTAAATTTTTTTCCAAACACTTGTAGTTATGGGGTTTTACTCCTACCTAGCAGTACGCTCTATCAATGTCTTCTTGGTGATAGTTGTTACTATGGCTTTAACAATAGGTCTCTTCTTCAATGCTTTTCATGATATTAAAGTTCAGGCTATTAAAGATGAGGTTAGGGGTATAATTTCAGGAATATGTAGAACGAATCCAGCACGCTGCCAAAACCAAACCGATATTCAAAACTATGCAAATCAGTTAACTGCAACATTAATGCATGCGCAAGGCTTAGATAAGCCATGGTATGAACAACTCTGGCCTATTTTAAGAGATATACTGAGTTTTAATTTCGGAAGAGCTCAGTCTTTACAAGCTGATAATGGCGATAATACTGTTTCAGTTATTATTGCGGAGCGCATACCTAGGACGGTATTGTTATTAGGAACAGCAGTTTTATTGACAACTATAATAGGTCTTGTTCTCGGACTATATTCAGCTAACAAACCGCAGGGAATATTAGATAAAACTGTGATCGTTGCAGGTCTTACTAGCAATGCCTTCGCAGCATGGTGGGTAGGTCTGCTTCTTCAATTCATTTTTGCCTATCAGTTAAGGCTTTTACCTCCAATAGGTATAATGGATTATACAATACCTCATAACAATTTCTTCGATGTATTCGTTGATGTCTTAAGGCATTTAACGCTCCCATTAACTTCACTTGTAATCGTATCTGTGGGAGGTTGGGCTCTGGTTGTTAGGAATCTTCTAATTAGTACATTGGCGGAAGATTTCATAAGCGCTGCTAGATCTAAGGGAGTTCCTGAAAGAAGGATACTGTTTGGCCATGCTATGCGAAGTGCGGCACCACCCATTATTACAATAGTTGCGCTTAGCGTTGCAGGTATATTTGGAGGTGCAATAATAACTGAAACAGTATTTCAGTGGAATGGCTTAGGTTGGCTGATATGGCAAGCGATAGGAAGGCTTGATATGCCTGTTATATTGGCGTTCTTCTATATTAGTACAATACTAATAGTTATTGCAAACTTTATAGCGGATATGCTCTATGGCATATTTGATCCAAGAGTAAAAACAGGATAATGTCAAAATTTTTTAGTAGAAATAAGCCGCTAATTAAGGAATTCTTTAGCCGATCATTCGGTATTATAGGGGTAGCATTATTGATCTTCTATATTGCAATGAGCATTGCAGCTCCTATAGATGCACCTAATGTTTTAAGCAACTGGATATCTATAGACGCTTGGCAAGATAATCCAAGAGCAGTACCCCCTGTTTGGTATATGCAGCTAATAAATGCACCATATTTTCCTACAATAACATTGGAAAGCACAAACCATGAGGATTCAAATTTAACAGGGCTATACCAATCAGTCATAACCATAACGTTGAGTAACACATACCAAGGCTTGCCCACAGGTTTTGTATTCTATATTACATACGAGTATTCTTCGCAAGTCCTTACCACGCTTACCGTTGTTAGGCCAGATAACAACAATATAACGCTAAATGTAGGCAATGCAATAAGCTTTCCAGTTACTAATAAAACCATATCCTACACAACTAGATTGACAAGCGATACTCCACAATTGAAGGAAGATATTTATAAATGGTTAAGTTCTCATAAAATAAATTTAACAGGCTTTCCTAGCTCGGCTAACATAATAATAGGGCATATGCTCTTTTCAAAGCTCAATCAAAACATATTATATCGTGAAAATGCAGAGCCACTTCAGGGCATTTACAAATTCGTACTTTATGCTTTTTCATTTGCGCCGGTTTCGATCACTGATTTTAAAATTATCATAGACGGCAATGCCTATGGTATAATGGGTACAGATGGCAATAAAAGAGATGTCTGGGCTGGATTGTTATGGGGAGCACCTATAGCTTTGATGATAGGCACTCTAACATCTTTGTTCTCTCTCATAATAGGTCTAGTATACGGTGTGTATTCAGGTTATTTCGGTGGGCGTTTGGATGAAATTTTAATGAGAATAGTAGATGTATTGATTTCGATTCCAGTCCTTCCTCTTCTTATACTTTTCCTTGTATACTTTGGCAGAGCTTCTTCGATCTGGATAATAATCTTTTTGATATCGATCTTTGGCTGGATGGGTATAGCAAGAGTTGCAAGAAGTAGCGCTCTACAAATAAAAGGCTATCCTTTCATTGAAGCTAGTAAAGTAGCAGGCGCTAGTAACACATGGATAATATTTCGGCACATAATACCTCAACTTTTGCCATATGCTTATGCAAGTCTCGCTTTGGGAGTTCCAGCGGCGATATTAACTGAAGCGAGTTTGAGCTTCTTGGGGTTAGGCGATCCCAATTTACCTACATGGGGACAAATACTTAATCACGCACAGGATATTTCAGCGGTCCAATTCGGCTATTGGTGGTTGTGGATTCCTCCAGGTTTGCTTATCGCAGGAATATCCTTGGCATTCGTGTTCATCGGCCATGCTTTGGATGAAGTGTTAAATCCTAGGATAAGGAGGTTATAGTATGTTACTAGAAATAAGAAATTTGAAAACTTATTTCTTCACATCTAGAGGGATAGTAAAAGCTGTAGATGATGTTTCTCTCTCTTTGGATGAAGGTCAGGTTTTGGGTCTGGCAGGCGAATCAGGCTGCGGAAAAAGCACCTTAGCATATTCAATTATAAGGCTTATTCCTCCGCCTGGGCTTACCGTAGGAGGTAAAATATTATTCGAAAATACTGATATACTTGAGTTAGACAACGATACGTTTAGGAAAGAATATAGGATGAAAAAGATATCGATGGTTTTCCAAGGAGCAATGCAAGCACTAACTCCAGTATATACAGTTGGAGAGCAACTCTACGAAGTGTTTAAGTATCATATGGACGTGAATTATGATGAAGCTAAGTCCTTGATGGAAGAGCAGCTAAAGTCAGTAGCCTTGGATCCTTCTATTATGAGGCGCTATCCTCATGAGCTAAGCGGCGGTCAAAAACAGAGGGTTATGATAGCTATGGCACTTTTGTTAAAACCTAAGCTGGTCATAGCAGATGAGCCAACAACTGCTCTTGATGTCATAGTTCAAGCTCAGATATTGAATTTATTAAAGCAGCTTCAATCCAAGTATGGTACATCTATGATACTCATATCCCATGATTTAAGTATCATAGCTGAACTTGCAGATAAGGTTGGCATAATGTATGCAGGCAAGCTTGTAGAAATAGCTCCTGCCCTAGATATATATAAGGATCCCTTGCATCCATACACCCAAAAGCTTTTGAAAAGTATACCCAGACTAAAACAAAAAGTAGAAAAGCTGGAGTTCATTCCTGGTGTTCCTCCAGATCTTAGAAATCCTCCAAGTGGCTGCAGATTCCATCCAAGGTGTCCTTACGTAATGGATATATGCAAAAAGGTAGAGCCTCAGCTAGTCGAGATCAAACCTAATCATTATGTGGCATGTCATTTATATAGTGAAGGAGGGAAGAGGTAGGCAGAGATGCCAAAGCCGCTAATTATAGCTGAAAATATAATGAAATGGTTCCCAATTACTCGAGGACTTAAAGGTGCGCTACAACGGCTACCAGTAATTTATGCGAGGGCTGTGGATAATATCAGTTTTACGATATATCAGGGAGAAACTTTTGCTATGGTTGGCGAGTCTGGTAGCGGTAAAACTACAACTGGCAGATTACTATTAAAACTTCTTGATTTAACTGGTGGCGAAGCGTATTATGGATCAATTCCATTGAGCAAGCTTTCTGGTAATCCATTGAAAGCTTTTCGAAGACAGGCTCAAATGATCTTCCAAGATCCTTACAGTTCATTAGATCCTAGATTTACTATTGGCGCGTCACTTGAGGAGCCTTTGATAATTCATAAGATAACTAAGAGTGATGAAGAGAGAAAGGAGCTTGTCGCTAAAATTCTTGAAGACGTTAGAATGATACCACCTGAAGAATATACATGGAGATTTCCCCACCAGCTAAGCGGCGGTCAGAGACAGAGGATAGCTATTGCTAGGGCTCTTATGTTAAGACCAAAATTCATTGTAGCAGATGAGCCAGTATCTATGCTTGATGTCTCTATTAGGGCTGAAATTTTAGAACTCATGCGGTCTTTGAAAGAAAAGTACAATTTAACTTACCTTTACATTACACATGACCTTTCTACTGCAAGATTTATTGCTAATAGGATAGCTGTACTTTATCTGGGCAAGATAGTTGAGTTAGGAAATGCTGATGATGTAATAGAGGACCCCCTACATCCATACACGCAAGCTCTTGTAGCTGCAGTGCCTGAGCCTGATCCAGAACTTAGATTCAAATTAAAAGAAATCAAGGTTGTAGGTGAGATACCAAGTTCAGTTTTTATACCGCCAGGCTGCAGATTTCATCCAAGGTGTCCTTACGTAATGGATATATGCAAAAAGGTAGAGCCTCAGCTAGTCGAGATCAAACCTAATCATTATGTGGCATGTCATTTATATAGTGGAAACAAACTCTATGAGGAGGTCGTCAAGAATGAGAAGGCTGCTAACGTTAGGCAAATTTAGTCTGAAGAAAAGAACATTCTTTTGATCACTCTAGAGAATTTGCCTCCAAGTCCTTCTTTTGCAATCTTCCTTTCTTCTATTTTTATTCCTTCAATCATTTCACTGTAGCTGAATTTTATTGGATGCTCATAATAGTAGCTCGCGCGCATATAGAGCTCTTCGATTTCTTTGTAATCTAGATATTCGAGGGGCAGTCCTTTTTTGTCTGCGTTTTCCCAAAGTGAATATGCCTTATTCAAGCATCTATGAACAAACGCATCCGAATAAAAAGAAAGCTTTACTTCAACGTTTTCATTTTCATCTATCATCTCTATTATATCTCTGATTAGGGCATTTTTCTTATCCGATTTCACAATGGAATTATAGGATAAGAAATATATAAGAGAGGGATATCTAAAATCTAATGCTTATCAGCGGTTCTAAGCCTGATTCTGGTCAATTTTTTGCATTCAATAACTCTGCATTTAGTATACTCCTTTCAAACTCCTCCTCGGTTGCTTTAAAATGTATAGAGTATTTCGGTGATCAAACTAATACAATATGCGAAATTTATTGGAACGTAGATGATAAAAAAGAACACCTTATTTATTTACCTATGAATTCTAAACCAAGTTTTGAAGGTAAGAGAACAAGAATCAAATGGTTTATAGAAGAATATAAAGGAAAGAATCAAATTGATCAAAAGGAAATAATAATGTTATCTTATCCCTTTGTTACTAATATAAAGGAAAGTTATGATATAAAAAAAGACGATGTAATATTCTTATTTAAAAAAGATATCAATAAAATTATTATAAATTTTGATAAAAATATTAAAGTAAAAAAAGTTAAGATTGAATTCACCGAATTTTATGATGGAGAAAAAAATATATTATTATCAAAAGAGCAGGAATTTCTTATGAGCCCTAGGAGTATATTTTTAGAAGTCCATGGCTCGGATATAATTCAAACTTTTCGAGGTTTCAAAGCCATCCTTAAAGGAAACTTATCTATTGAAGAGAGTGAAGCTACCTATAATATTCCTATACAAACGTACGATTTCAACATCTTCGAATCTATAAAGCTAGGAGATGTTTTAGAGGCAATGATTTTTAAGCATCTCGCATTATATGGCCCCCAAACTCTTGGCATGCTAGTCTCGAATATAGCATTGAAAGAAAAAATGAGAGTTAAATCGATAGATGTCAAGGATGCATGTAAGGAAATGAATGAGAGGAACTTACTAGAGAAAAACGATAGGGAATGGAATTCAGCGACATACTATCTGAATTCTAGAATATATGAACTATTTATTAAGAGATAAAGATTTCATTAGTACAGGGGATGCATTCTATCAAGTATTAGGCTATATACATCCACCCAATTATATCGTTGCAATACCTAGGTATCTAAGAACTTCTTACCCAACTTTGTGGCGGAATCATTATTACTATTCTAGGGTTTTTACCCAATACTCTTCCAAAGAATTAAAGAAGATAGAAGCTGATTTACTCAACGAAATTTTCAGATATGATCCTGTATTAGATTCAACTCTACCACAAGTGAAATTTGAAAATATAAGGAATGCATATCTAACTGGCGATTGGAAGAAATATTTGAAAAAGCGAGATTCACTTGTAGAGCGTTTCTATGAAATCGTGGAAATTCTTAAGGCTGGTTCAAACCTAGGTTATGAAGATTTCGGGTTAACTGGTAGCATGCTCATAGGTATTTACAACCCGATATATTCAGATATCGATCTTGTGGTTTATGGGAGAAAAGCATGCGAAAAATTAAAAGAATTCATTCAAAGCAATCTTCAATTCATATCAAGGGAAACCTCCATAATTCAAGGTTTGGATGAGAACAGCTATAGTATTTTAGCTAGGAGGAAATGGAGTAAGTGTAAATATAAAAATAGGTCATTTTCAATCAATCCCGTGAAGAGATACGAAGAAATAGATACTAGATACGGCGACTTCAGAGTCAAAAACATTAAAAATATACGCGCAAAAGTAAAGATAATCGAGAAGATAGATCCTTATTTTTATCCCTTGAGATATAGAGTGACTTCAGATATTGGCATCGAGGAATTTGTGATCTTTGAATATTACTACATGGATCTATTAGAAATAGGAGATGAGGTTGAAGTTCATGGGTTACTTCAAAAGGTTCAAGAAAAAAACAGGGAATATGAAAGGCTCGCTTATGGCGTTAGAGAAGTTGAAGATCAGTACTTACACATACTAGGATATTATAGGTAAGTATTCTTCGCTGAATTTATTAAGATCTATATTGAAGGTGTACTTGACTTCATGGAAATTCTTCCTAAATTCGACTACCTTACTTCTAACATCTTCAATTGGTTCTTTCTTGATCAGTGCTGAGTAGAAAAGTTCTGCAATATATTTCATTTCGCTAGTATTCATTCCCATTCTAGTCATTTCTTGAACTCCTAAACGTAATCCCGAAGGATCCCTTACCATTTCTGGTGTATCGCCGGGTATCATGTTTTTGTTTGTTATTATGTTGCACTTTTCAAGGTGTTCTGCAACTCTTGTTCCTCCTCCAAATTCTCTTACATTTAGTACTACTTGATGAGTTTCGGTAAAACCGCGTTTTTCTCCCAGGACTTTAAAACCGTAGCTATGTAACTCTTCAGCAAGAGTTTTAGCGTTTTTTACGATTGTGGAAGCGTATTCTTTTCCGAAATATTTCATTTCATATGCAGTGATTAGTGTTGCTGCTAATCTATGCAAATGGTGGTTTGAGACGAATACTGGGAATATTACTTTCTTGTATTTTTTGTAAATCTCTTCATTATTCGTAAATGCTAAACCTCCTTGAGGACCTGGAAAGGTCTTATGTGTAGAGCTAGTAACTATATGCGCACCTTCATTTGCAGGATCTTGGAATTGCTTGCCTGCTATCAATCCAAGAACATGTGCTGCATCATATAGAATGTAACCTCCAACTTCTTCAGTTACTTCCCTAAGCTCCTTTATTGGGTGTCTAAAGAGGATCACTGTGCCACCTAGGATTACCAGCTTTGGCTTTATCTGTCTAATTTTTTTAATTGCATTATCAACGTCTATGTTCATCTCTTCTGAATTGAAGGGCATTTCTTCTTCAGATAACCCTAATGCTCCTAAGATACCGAATCTAGTATGGCTTACATGGGACCCAGCAAAAACTGGAAGCACCATAGCTTTATCTCCATGTGTAGCTAGAGCAAAGAAGGCTGCACCGTTAGCAGTCGTGCCAGATATAGGTCTTATATCTACGTATTTAGCGCCTAGTAATTCGCCGAGTACTTGGTTTGTTTTTTCTTCTATTTCATCAATGTAGCGCGTTCCTTGATAAAACCTTTTGAAAGGTGTACCTTCAGCATATCTATGCATTGCATCACTTAAATATACAGAATCTACCAAAGGCGATGTTACGTTTTCGGAGGCAATTAAATTTATGCATTCCTTTCTTCTCCATTTGTTATGTTGTTTTATTAAATTCAGCGCTTCATAGATTTCGTTGAAGCTCATCAACACTAAATATCATTCCTTTTATATTACTCTAGTTTTTTATGTAGGGCATTTGTTCTTGAAATATGGAAGAGATTTTACTGAAAAAATGCAAGTTAGTTGTTGATGCTATCAACCCAATCAGGAAAAATATCGATATTCTAATTGAAGAAGGGAAAATAAGCAGAATAGGAGAAAGCCTCTCAGCAAGTGGCATCATTATTGACTGTTCAGATTCATTGATAATTCCATGTTTTCTTAACGGCCATACTCATAGTCCTATGAGCTTATTTCGAGGGATAGCTGAAGATCTTCCCTTGCACAGATGGCTTGAAGAGAAAGTATGGCCTCTAGAACAGAAGTTGAACAATGAATTAATCTATTATGGCGCAAAGCTCTCTGCTTTAGAGATGCTTAAATCAGGTTTCTCAGGATGTGCTGACATGTATTTCATGATGGATTACGTTGCAAAGGCTTTTATAGATCTCAATTTTAGGGGTGTTCTATGTGAAGGGTTATTCGATTTTTTTGAAAAAAGTTTGACCGATAAAAAAATTAAGCTCGCGTTAGACATGCATAAAAAATTACTATCTTTAAATTCTCCACTCATAAAATCTAGCTTTGGTCCACACGCTACTTACACGTGTTCTAAAGAACTTCTCGAGGCTATTGCAGAGTTATCCAAAGAATTTGAAGCAATCGTTCATATTCATGTTGCTGAAACAGAGGATGAGCAAATTCAATCTCTTAAACGTTATGGGATGAGAGAAGTGGAATTTCTTGATAGAACAGGTTTATGTAACGAGAGATCCCTTTATGCGCATGGCGTTTGGTTTGATGAAAAGGAATTAAGGATACTTAAAGAAAAACATGCCTCAATCGTTCAGAATACAATATCCAACTTAAAGTTAGCAGCAGGATCCACTTGTGATCTTAAAAGGCTTATAGATTTAGGCATAAGTTGTTGTTTGGGTACTGATGGACCAGCTAGTAATAATTCATTAGATCCTTTCGAAATGATGAAGTTTTCTTCACTTATGTTGAAGCATATGTACAAAAATCCAGCGATTATTTCTGCGAAAGATATATTCAAGCTTGCTACCTATGACGCATACAAAATATTGTTCCCTGAATTGAAGGGAGGTGCAGTATCAGAAGGCTACGTAGCTGATCTGGCCATTTTCGACCTATCAGAAATAAAGCTGCGGCCTCTATTATTCGACGATTCAACTCACATTATAAATCACATGGTTTATTCTTGTTCAGGGCTGAGAGCAAAACATGTTATAGTGAATGGAGATTTCTCGATTTTGAATTACAAGTCAACCAAAGAGGACGAGCAGGAACTTTTGAACAGATTTGATGAAGTATTCAATAGGTTCATAAATTCATGAAAAATCTAAACTTTCAAAGCTGAGCTGATTTGCCATTTTGGTAGTCCTATATTCCTCAGTCTTTCTATAATTTCCTTTTCGCTAAGACCTTCTTTAGACCATCTATCCCAAAGCTTTCTTATGGATTCTTTGATTTCGTAAGGATAGATAATCCATTTCGCTATCTCTTTTATATAATAATCAGGTACGTACTTAGTCCAAGGCTTTATGTATACTGTCGCAGTCTTAATTTCAAGCGGATGTTTAGCCTTTAAATATTCAAGAACTTTGAGAAGCGATTCTCCTGTATCGCTTACGTCATCAACAACCAGAACTCTTTTTTTCGATACATCTTTGCCTATATCCTCGAGTATCACTGGTTCCTTTTTAGTTTTCGCAATATCAGTGTAAAAGGAAACATGAATATCAGTTACCTGATCGATCTCAAGTATATCAGAAACTATTCTTGCGATGACCCATCCGCCTCTAGCTATTGCCACAAGCATATCAGGTCTGTAGTTATCTTTTTTTATTTTGAAGCAAAGTTTCATAACATCTTTGTACAGTTGGGTCCATTTGAGGACGTAGAAATCGTCCATATCATTTTTAGCTAGGTTACAAAATAAATTTAGATGCTGTTAAAAGAAGAATTCAAAGCCTATGGACATCGTTTGATAAGCGCGCTCCATCCAACTACATTTGAAATAACCAAAGAGAGTCATTTAACAAAAAGAGGAGATTGCATCATAGCTATCAAATCAGAAAAAGCTTGTTTAGATTTGGATCTTGAATTAAAAAAACTGATTAGAAATGAGGGATCAAGAATAAGGATTATTTTATGCTGTGAAGGCTATATCGAGGAGATTGAGGCTTCAGGATCACCATATTTGCTATTGACGAATCCTGTAAGCATTGTTGTTAGAAAAAGCAAATATATCGATGATAGAACTCTTGCTATCCTTTCTAATAAAGCAGCGCGAGATTTGGATCGAAAATTTGTTAAAGAGATTTCAAAAGATGAGGCAGTAATTGAAATAACGATCGAAGTTTATAATGAAAAAGTTTAAGCTTGGCTTACCAAAATAATATTCTTAGCTAGGGTGGCGGAGCGGTAACGCGCTGGTCTCGAAAACCAGTGGGCTTAAAGCCCGTGTGGGTTCGAATCCCACCCCTAGCGCTGAAATATTTCTCTTATATTTCTTAAAAGGCCGCAAATACCTTCTTTTTGGGTTATCTCGTATACTTTTGTCCAGTTTATGAGCAGTAGTATGATTGTTAAAAGAATCGCCGCTATAATAGCGATAATCGATACAGTAAGATTTAGACTCTCTCCCACATAAATACTGGCTATGTTGTAATATGCTTTAGAAATAAGTCCAACAATGACTGATAATGTAACCTTTCCAGCTAGATTTGCTATAAAGAAGCGTTTGAAATCGAATTTCCCAACTCCTATAGGAAAGTAGAGTACGTCATCAGGTAATGGTGTTAAGGCAAATAAGAAAATAGCTATCATTCCATATTTTCTGGACATCTTTCTGAAGATTTCGAGCTGTTTTCTCTTCTCAGTATTCAGCGCAAGATTGGCCCCTCTTCCCAAAAAATAGGTTGTAAGTTTGCCAATTGAACCACCTAGCCCTGCAATCGCAGAAAGTAAGATGAGTCCCCAAAGATCATATTTACTAGCACTGATAACTATGATTATTAAATATGGAAGGGGTAGAAAGGGAATAGAGCTAGCTATAAGTGAAATGAGAAAAATCCCTACATAACCTAGCCCGAGCAGCGTATCTATAAATGCTTCGAATGAACTTAATAGGTCCACAACATTATAAAAAAATCGATATATTAAGGAAGGCAGTTGGTTTACCTATATATAGGATAACCTTTATATATCCAAAATAAAGTTGGGGGCATATGGATGTGAAGAAAATCTCCATAGCAGCGCTCTTTGCAGCTTTGACTTTTGTAGTTACCTACATAACAGGCTTCATTCGCACTCCTCTACCTGGCGGTTATCTCAATGTGGGCGATGCAGTAATTTTTATATCGGGAATTTTATTCGGGCCCTCAGTGGGTTTCGTAGCTGGTTCAATAGGTTCTAGTCTCTCCGATCTCTTATACGGTTCTGTAAATTTTGCACCTGGTACTTTCGTTATAAAAGGGATTGAAGGTTTATTGGTAGGTTTGATTTTCAATTCTTTAAAGGAGAGGAAGAACATATTATCGATTCTAATCTCAGTGATTGGAATTATTGCCATATCATTCTCTTTTTTTGCTTTTCAGCAACCTAATTTGACAAGTGACAATATAAATTCATTATATGCTTTTTCGATAATAGGTTTTTCATTCCTAATTTTGGGTGTTGTGGGTGGATTTGTCAACAAGTTTAGAAATGACATCTTAGCGATTTATTCCATGATCGTAGGAGGTATAGAAATGGTTCTTGGATACTATCTGTATGAAACGTTCATTTTACAATATGCAGCTTTATTAGAGGTCCCGCTCAATGCCTTGCAAGCTGCTGTAAGCGTAGTTGTTGCATTTATAATTCTCAAGGCCTTAAGGCGAACTTCCTGAATTTTTTAATCTGTCTTTCTAAATTAACTTTATGGAAAATCCTTATTTTAAAGAGAAAGTAAAGACTTTCGAGGTAAAAAATAGGAGTACTTCAAAACTTTTGGAAGATTTGAAGGATACTGCGTATCAAGGGAGAAAACTTGGAGAGGCTTTCCAAGTATATAAACAAATGCTCAAAGATGATAAGCTGACAATAATCATGGGTCTTTCAGGTTCGATGAGTACGGCTGGTATGTGGAAAATAATTAGATGGCTAATTGAAAATAACTATATCGATGTGCTTGTTTCGACAGGCGCTAATATTTCTGAAGATGTCTATGAAGCTATGGGTTCAAGCTACTATAAAGGGTCTCCTTTAGTTGATGATGAAGAATTATTCGAATATAAAATAGATCGTTTTTACGATGTTTACGCCAGCGAAGATGACTATAGGAGAATGGAGAAGTTGATAGAAGATTTTTCTGATACACTTGATCAGCACAGAATATATTCATCAAGAGCATATTTATGGGAGTTCGGAAAATTTCTAGGTAGTAAAGATATACGAAGCATGGTTGAGGCAGCATATAGAAAAAGGATACCTGTCTATTCTCCTGCAATCGCAGATAGCGCTTATGGTATAGCGCTTGTTAGGTTAAAAAGAAGAAAAGGGAAATTGATTTCTATTGATGCAACTCTTGATTTAGAGGAATTAACGAAAATAGTTGCTACTAGCGAGAAAACTGGCGTTATTTACATTGGAGGAGGGGTTCCTAAGGATTTTGTTCAGATATGCACTTATCTTACACCTGTTTTTGGAGTAGATGCAAGAAGTAAACCCCATGAGTATGCAATACAGATAACCACAGACAGTCCTCAATGGGGCGGGCTTTCAGGTTGTACGCTTGAGGAGGCTGTTAGTTGGGGAAAGATTGCAGCAAATGCAAACAAGGTAACTTGTTATTGCGACGCGACAATAGCGTTACCAATACTTGCTCAAGCGATTTCTGAGCTAGGTATCAGAAGAAATCCTCCTCTTGACTTTGAAAAGATTTTAAAAGAAATATAGGTTTTAACTTTATATAACGTCCAGTAGAAAATTCTACATATGTCAGATGAGGAATTTTCTCCATTCTGGTGGAGGAGAAGGAAATATTTCGATGATCTCTTTAAAGAAATGGAAAGGTGGTTTGAAGAAGCGATGAAAGAAATGGAGAGGGAGTTTGAGCTAATGCCTAGAGATTTGGTTCGTGAAAAGAAAATGGGTTCCAGAACTGTCAGAGAATTTGGCCCGTTTGTTTATGGGTATTCTATAACGATAGGACCCGATGGGAAACCTATTATAAGAGAATTCGGAAATGTCCGACCTCGTGGAGGTATTAGGCCTATAGAAGTAACTGATGAACGTGAACCTCTCGTGGATGTAATTGAAGAGCAAGACAAAGTGCGAGTTATAGCAGAAGTACCTGGAGTATCGAAGGATGAAATCAACATCGAAGTTGTGAACGACAAGCTGAGAATAAGCACAACAGGCAAAAGGAAATATTTCAAGGAGGTAGCGCTTGGTGCTTCTGTTGACCCAGATAGTGCAAAGGCAACTTATTCAAATGGTGTTTTAGAAGTCGTACTTAACAAGAAAGGAGAAGCAAAAGAAAGCAAAAAAATTAAAGTAGAATAATCAAATTTTTTTACTTAAAATACTATTTAATAGTTTATCTATATTGTATTTGTAAAATGCAGATATGTATATAGGTTCCTTATTAATTTTTTCTTCAACTATATTCATCTTGCTAATTAATTCTTCCTTGTCGATTAAATCAGTTTTATTCAAGACAGGTAATATTTTTTCTTTGTTTATTTCTAATTTATTCAAAATCTCCAGACTGGTATCAAGCTTAGCTTTAAAAAGTTGTTCTTCATCGCTTGCATCTAATATCAATAAGTCGTAATCTGCATCTCTGAGATCTTCAAGTGTTACCTCGAAGCTCTTTATTAGGATTGGGTCTATATCAAATGCAAAGCCTATCGTATCGATCACAATCAATTCCATTCCACTATATTTTATCAAGAAGCTTTTGCTAGATAATGTTGTGAAAGGTATTCCTTTGATTTCCTTCTTTAAATTTGTTAATGCATTGAAAAGGGTTGTTTTGCCTGCACCATAAAAACCGCATAATGTGAAAACTAATACCCCTAGTTCTCTTCTTTTCTCCCTTTGGATTTCCTTTAGGTATCTATACTTTTCTAGTTTTTCTCTTATCTTTTTCTTCCTTTTTAAAAGTTGTGCTATTGTTCTATGATAGCCATATTCGCCTAGGCTTCTAGGACCTGGGCGATCCCTAAAATAAAGTATTGAGGCCCTTTTCCTTACGTACGGGATCATCCTTTCAAGTCTAGCCAATTCGATTTGAAGTTTTGAGATCGCATCTCCTGCATTTTGATCAAATATTTCTAGGATAAGATCATACCTATCGAGAACACTTAGACCTAGATAATCTTCAAGGTTTATTTTTTGCATACTATTTAGGGTGTTGTACATGATTAAGCTATCAATCTGCAGCCTATTAGCTAGGATTTTAAGTTCTTCAACTTTCCCTTTTCCAAAAACATAGCTAGGATCTATCTTCTCAGAGGTTTGAACTACCTCGTCTAAGATCTCATAGCCTGCACCTTTTGCTATTTTTGTGAATTCGTTTAGTTTCAGTCTATAGATGAATCTATCCTTTATGTCTGTTCTAACGAACCCAAGTATGCCTCTCTTCACTTGATATCATTAAAGAGCAGGTAGCTTATATCCTGAACCTATTGCTTTTAATCCTATTTGACATGCTATTGGCCCCCTTCTTTTATGTTCATTTCTCTTAACTCTTTCCTTTATTTCTTTAACAATGTTGACATCTATAAACAATTCTTTTGCAATTGCTTCCTCGCTGAGCTCGAGTTCTACAAGCCCAAATAGGATTTTATCCAAAATCTCATAAGATATACCTATCTCTACTTCAGCTTCATGGCCTGCCCAAAGTCTGGGACTGCTTTTTTTGTTAACTATCCTTTCGTCTACACCCAAGAACTTTCCAAGTTCTCTAACTTGTGTCTTATAGAGATCTGCTATAGGTAATATATCAACTCCCCCGTCACCATATTTTGTGAAATAACCAATCAAGATCTCACTTTTATCGCCAGTACCTAACACGAGACTATTGTTAGAGTTGGCGAAATAATAGAGAATACTCATCCTTATCCTTGCGCTTAAGTTTCCTATAGCTTTTTTGTTCTCAATTTTGCCCAGTGAGCTTAGGTACGCTTCTTTTATCTCATTTATGGGAATAATTCTATAATTTATCCCTAGCTTACTACAGAGTGCTTTTGCATCTTCTATATCCTCTTCAGGCGTTATTCCTAATTCAGGTAAAATATATGCCTTTACATTGCTTCCTACTGTCTTTGCTGCTAACGTAGCACTAACAGCGGAATCTATACCCCCACTTACTCCTACAACAAATCCTTCTGCCTTTGAATTTTCGAGAGCGTAGAGAAGAAAGTTTGATATCTGCTTAACGATATCTTGGTAATTAAGCTTCGGTAATTCTATCATTAATTATTATTACATGTAGTTAGATAAATCATATATGAGTGAAGACTCGCCTACAATTTCATTGGCTCAAATCACTTCAAAGCTAGGCGATGTAGAATCTAATCTCTCCAAGATTCTAGGATTCATAAAAAAAGCTAAGTCTGACGGTGCAAGTATAGTTATTTTCCCTGAACTTTCTCTCACTGGGTATTATGTGAGAGATTTGGTCTATGAGCTCGCTGAAACTGTACCCGGAAAAAGTTTCGATCGGATTAAAGAAGAGGCTGTTAAAAACTCTATTCATGTAGTATTCGGAATGCCTGAAAGGGCTTCAAAGTATTCTGATATAATATTCAATTCCGCAGTCTGGATAAAGCCAAACGGAGATTATTCTGTGTATAGGAAAATTCATTTACCTACATACAGGATGTTCGAAGAACAAAAGTACTTTAGACCTGGGACTAGGCCAGTATATGTCGATACGGAATATGGAAGATTTGGATTAACTATTTGCTTCGATGCTTTCTTCCCTGAGTTGACAAGATACTTAGTGATAAAAGACTGTCATACAGTCATAAATATTTCAGCTTCTCCCAATCCTAGTAAGACCTATTTCGAAACAATATTGAGGGCAAGAGCATTGGAAAACACGATAAATATTATTTACGTGAATACTGTTGGTGTACAAGAAAGTGTGAATTTCTGGGGAGGGAGTTTTGCTTTTAGTTCAAGAGGAGAAACTTACGCTCAGTGTAAATATTACGAGGAAGATTATCAGATTTTTAAACTTAATTTAAGCGAGATTTTGGCCATGAAGAAGAACAGACCAGTGCTCAAACATGTGAACAAAGAAATTTTCAAATTTTGCTATGATGCGCTGAATGAACTATAAGCTGTTGTTCTTAGATATTGATGGTACAATAACTGACGAACGAGGTCTTATCGCAAATGAATCTCTAGAAGCTATTAGGCAATTGAAAAAGAATGATTACATCATTATCGCATGTTCGGCCAGCGCTTACTTTTCCGTCAGAACATTAAACAGATATTTTCAACTTTTCGATCATATAATAGCCGAAAACGGTGGGGTGCTTGATCTGGAAGGGGATCCAGTTATATTAAGCGATAAATCATATTCACAGAAAGCTCTTGAAATGATTAAACGTAATTTCACAGTAAAAGAACACTGGAGTAATCCTATACGACTTTCGGATCAGGCTTTAGTAAGGCCTGCTCAAGATGAGGTCGTGAATAGCATTAAGGAATTTGTTAAAAATATGGGTCTAAATGTTAAAGTTTTAGATACTGGCTTCTCTCTTGTAATAACTAAAAAAGAAGTATCGAAGGTAACGGCTGCTAGACTACTGGTAGAGAAGCTTTCTTTGAAAAATATAGAAACCTATACAATAGGAGATAGCGAAGTTGATATTGAAATCTTTGATTTCGCTCATAAGCCTTTTGCTTTGAGGAATTCTCATCCTGAACTTAAAAAGAAAGCAGTATTCATAGCTAGCGAAGCATACTATAAAGGATTTTTAGAAGTTGTAAAAAAACTTATAGAAAATTGATCATTTAGTTTCTTATATATGAGCTTTGCTAGAGTCGAGGAAGTTTTTAAATTGAATGAAGGTGAAAGAGTAAGACTTAGAGGATGGGTATACAATGCTAGGGTTCAAGGCGGTCTTGCTTTCATCGATTTAAGGGATTCAACAGGTATAGTGCAGGTAACTATAAAGAAACATGAGTTGAAAAATCCTCCCTTTGAATCCATTGTTAATGAACTTAAAAGAGAAGCATCATTAAGCTTGGAAGGATATGTAAGGCATGATCCTCGAGCTCCCAATGGTGTTGAAATCCTATGCGAAAGTTTAGAAATTATTGGCAAGAGTGAGGAGTATCCGATCAGGAAAGGCGTTGGTACGAAATTCTTGCTTGACCATAGGCATCTTTATTTGAGGAGGCAGAAATTCCAAGCTGTATTGAAAATAAGGGAAAAAGCTGTTGAAGCTGCAGAAGAATGGTTCAGAATGAATGGTTTTCATCTAGTCCATTGTCCAAGCTTCGTGATCGCAGCTTGTGAAGGAGGTGCTACACTATTTAATGTTGATTACTTTGGGAAAGTGGTCCATCTTACACAGAGCTCCCAACTTTATTTAGAAGCCGCTATTTTCGGTCTGGAAAAAGTATATACTATACAACCCTCATTTAGGGCTGAAAAATCTAAGACTAAGAAGCATCTTACAGAATTTTGGCATATAGAAGCAGAAGTTGCATTTGCTACGCATGAAGATATTATGAATTATGAAGAAGATTTGGTTTCCTATATTGTAAACAAAGTTGTAGATGAAAGCCAAAAGGAACTTGAACTCCTTGGAAGACAATTTGAAAAGCCGAAACGACCTTTTCTTAGGTTAACTTATGCACAAGCAGTCGAACTTGTAAATAAAAAGGGAATAAAGATGAACTTCGGTGATGATTTTGGTACTGATGCAGAAAAGCTGATAGCTAATTCAATAGATAGACCTGCATTCGTCATGTTCTTTCCTGTATCTACAAGAGCATTTTATCACATGCCAAATCCTGAAGACCCTAATCTTACTTTGAGCTCTGATCTTTATGCTCCTGGCGAAGGAGAAATAACCTCTGGTGGCCAAAGAATTCATGACCTAGATCTTCTATTAAGGAGACTGAAGGAATATAACTTGAATCCAGAGGATTATAAATGGTACATTGATCTTCGCCGCTACGGTAGTGTTCCACATGCAGGCTTTGGTCTAGGTTTAGAGAGATTGGTTAAGTGGATAACAGGGGTAAACCATATAAGGAATACTGTGCCTTTTCCAAGGACTCCTTTCAGGGTTTATCCATAACTTCCATAAAAAAATAGATTTTTTCCCTTTTTACAACAGAATTTTCCATCAAATAATTCCTTTTTTATTTATATCAAGACACTATCTGAGGAATGTCAGAAAGCTTTTCCAAGAATTGGGATTATGGACCTGCACAAAAATCTCTAAGCGAAAGACTAAAGGATGCAATATATCCACAATCTCCAGTAAAAGAAAGAATCGACTACGTATGCAGGATACTTGATGTGCAAACTAGTAGGATAGACCAAATTTACAACAGGTTATATGAGAGGGATAGGAGGCTTTTCGAATATCTTGTGAGTTTCTATATGCGAAGGGATATGAGTAGGGCTAAGGTTTATGCCAATGAGCTTGCGAGCATAAGAAAGCTTGAAAAAGTCATATTGCACAGTAAATATGCTCTACAGGCTGTTAGGATGAGACTCGATCTTGTCAAGGATGTAGGAGATGTTGCAGTGACATTGGCTCCAGCCATGCGAGTAATTAGTAGTGTGAGGTCTTGGCTATCAGGTGTGCTTCCTGAAGCTGAGCGTGAACTCTCACAGGTGGGTAGCGTTATAGGTAACATGTTAACAGAAGTGGGTCATCCACCTTCATCCCAATTTGTCTTTGAAGCAGGAAGTGAAGAGGCTGAAAAAATACTGAATGAGGCTAGAATAATGGTGGAAAGAGAATTGAAGAAGACCTTTGCTGAAATACCCACAACAACCACAGAAACCGAAAAGACATCGGTGTAACATGTATGCCAACGAATTTGCTAAATACGTAGGTTGCAAGGTAGTCAATGAACTAGATGAAACTATAGGTATTATAATCGGCTACACAGCGAATGGTTTAGGAGAAGTATGTACAGTAATAGTTAGAAGCCCCATAGATATCCATGAAGTAAATCTTGAGAATATAGAAAAAGTTAGCGATGATACCTTCAAGCTTCCTTCAAATTTGTATTTCAAATATAAAGCGTTAGAGAAGAAGATAAAGAATATCTACACAAGGCTTGACGCAATTAACAAATTTACAGACGAAACGGCCAACAAAGATGTGTTCTTAGCTATAAAAAACAGAACAGAAGAGTCATTGAAAGAAATTCAATCATCATTGGAATCTTTGAAGGTAGAGGTTCTTTCAAGATTGGAATACTTGAATAAAATTCAAACAAAATTAAATGAAGCTATGGTCGAGATAAAGCTTTCCTATATTTCTGGGAATATAGACAAAACAAGTTACGATTCAAAAGTTGATCATATACTTAGCGGAAGAAATAGAATAAACAGAGAAATTAATTATCTCCAAGAAATACTTAACTCGGTGGAAAATCTTAACAGGACTAGCATAATCGAAGTAAGAATAGTAGGATAGTTTTTTATTATGAAATTTTTCAAAAGAGAACCAGCGTTAAGGGAGAAACTCGGTAATATATTGTCTACTGTAAAAATTCATCATTCAAGACTTCTTCTGATAAAGCAAAGGTTGGTAGCAAGAGAAAGAACTCTTTTCGAAAAGCTACAACTGACGCGAAATAATGAGATGTCAAAGATACTGGCAAATGAGATTGCTGAAATAAGAAAACTCCAAGGCAATATAGATAACATCATAGTAGCTCTTGAGTCATTCATACTTAGGGCTGAAACTATATTGAGCCTAGATGAATTCACGCAGGCAATAACGCCAATACCGAGGATGATAACCTCCATAAAAGAGGATGCTAGCAAAATATCACCATATCTTAGCGGGGAAATAGAGGAACTTTTCAATAGCATTGATAATCTTAGAGTATACTATCCTGAGAACAATAATATAGAAGTTACGATGACTGAGGAAGCTGAAGCGATTTTGAAAGAGGCTGCAGAAATGGCTTCGAGTAACGTTGCAAGAAAACTTCCTGAAATTCCTTTGGCGAGTCAAGAGAAAAAGGTTTCACATGCTGCTTTACTCGAGGCTGAAGGTTACGGGAATGTTAAAACACAAGGTAGGGAACTAAATCCGTTGGAAGATAAGCTGATAAGATATATATTGGAAAATAGAGGAAGAATAGATCTTAAGCGGTGCAGTGAAGAGCTTGGAATACCACAAACAAACTTGAACAAACTTCTCGATGATCTCATAAAGCAAGGAAAATTGCAAAGGCTAAAGTGAAATGTCATACAATACTACAGCTACTTATCTCCAGAATGAAGCCGCAAGGCTGATCGAAGATGCAATAAAACTTGAAAAAAGCGGTAATTATGCGAAAGCTATAGAGAAATACAAAGACGCGATAGATTGCTTATCAAAACTTATTGAATTAGATCCAACTTATCAGCTGAATAAACTTTACATTCAACGCATAGCTCAATGCCAAGCTAAAATCAATGAACTAAAACAGATGATGGAAGGGACTACGGCAGAATATGCTGTCTCAGATACAGTTTATAATCTTGTTTTGAATGAAGCACCAGATGTAAAATGGGAAGATGTCATTGGCCTTGAAGAAACTAAACGTGCATTAATAGAATCGATAATCTATCCTTCTAAGAGACCAGAGCTATTCCCGCTAGGGTGGCCTAGGAATATATTGCTATATGGTCCTCCAGGATGCGGTAAAACATTATTGTGCGCAGCTGTAGCCAGTGAGATAAAATCCGTCTTTTTCAATGTCGATGCAGCTTCTTTATTTTCCAAGTGGCTGGGTGAGTCGGAAAAAAATGTAGCAAAACTTTTCAATGCAGCTAGGAAATATGAGAGCGAAAATAAGGTTGTTATAATCTTCATCGATGAGGCAGATTCGATATTTGGAGTAACAAATTATGAAGTTGGCGGCGAGATTAGGTTAAGGAATCAATTTCTTAAAGAAATGGATGGGCTTGTGGAGAAGAACGTTAATAGGAAAATATATTTGATTGCAGCAACCAACAAGCCTTGGTTGATGGATCTAGCCTTTATAAGGAGATTTCAGCTAAGACTCTATGTTCCTCCTCCAGACTTCAAAACAAGAGTAGAGCTATTCAAATACTATTCGAAGGCATTGAATCCTTTACAACTTGATTTCGAAAAACTTGCAAGTGCTACTGAAGGATATAGTGCAAGTGATATTAAGGATATCTGCGTTATGGTTCAGAATAGCTTAGCCAGAGAAGTATTCGAACAGATGGGTATGGCTAGCAAGCCAAGACAACCTACAACCGAGGATTTCTTGTTAGCAATAAGTAAGCGAAAACCTTCAATAACACAGGAGATGATAAAAAGGTATGAAACTTGGTATCAAGAATTCAGAAGTTACTAAATAGGTCTGAAATAGAGGATATCTTCTAGGCTACCAATTCTTTCTTTAGATTCTTTAAATACAGGTTTAACTTTCATTCCTATTTTAGGTTCCTTGACTTCTCCTAGCTTGTGAAGCAATCCACCTTCCACATTCCTGAACTTTATGTAGGCTAGATAGAAGGGCTCTTTAAGCTCTTTCCCAAAACTATCTAACTTTACTTTTGAAAAAGATTCAACAACACCTTCTTGGTCTATTTCTCTTAATTCATTCACTTCTTTCCCACAGAACGTACAAAAACTTCTCACTGGTAAAAAGAGTCGACCACAATTTTTACAGTATGCAGCCTTTATTTTACCTTCATTTTTAATACTGAGTAAAAATTGTTCAGCTAACGGGCCTACTGTATAGAGATATGACTCAGCCTCCATGTCGCCTGGATACCTCAACAATCTGCTAGTTCTGTTTTCCATATTATGACTTCACTAGTTCAAAATATAATATATCGTTAACATCACCTACGCGTTCCTCACTTTTCTTCCATACAGCTCTAACTCTTTTACCGAATACTGTCTTTTCAACTACTTCTTTTGGATCGACATTTATTCTATGGAAAATTCCTTGGCCAGGCGCATCGATGAGTTCAATAACACCTACTACTTCAGGTCTTTCTGCTTTCCTAGCATCTTGAGTTATATAGCTAACTACTGCTGTATTGACAATTCCTTCATCTCTGACATATACCCATTCATCAGTCATTCTAAAGCACTGTTCACAATAAAGCCTAGGAGGTACAAGTATTCTATTGCATTTATTACACTTCCTTCCTATTATTCGACCGTTCTTTAATTCTTGAAGGTATCTGCTCAATGCTTGACCGGCTGAAAACTCGTATCTTATGTAAGGCTTGTAATATATCGTGATGATTCTCTTCTCTTCCTCTACTCCAACTGCAATAGACTTGTAAACTTTTGTCATGTCTTGGTTATAACAACTGTACTTACTTGCATTAAGTCGCCCCAAGCCTGGGCAAGACCGTATCCACGCTTGATTCTAACCTGTCTTTTTCCAGCTTCATATCTATGCTGCCAAAATAGTTCGCATACCTTCATCATACCGGCTGCAGCTATCGGATTTCCAACTCCCAACAATCCTCCGCTTGGACATATAGGTAGATCTCCATCTCTCTGCGTGACTCCTTCCTTAGTTAATTTAGGAGCTTCACCCTTATTAGCTATTTGTAATCCTTCCATGTGATGGAGCTCTTTATAATCAAATGGATCATAGACCTCTGCAAAATCGAGCTGTTTCCTAGGATTTTCTATGCCGGCCATTCTATAAGCCATATTACCTGCTTCTTCTAAATATTTAGGATACGCAAGTTCTCTTGAAGTCCAGTGGGTGGAATCCAAATTCCAGCCAACGCCCTCAATCCATACAGGCGAATCGGTAATCTTTCTAGCAACCCTCTCACTTACAAGAACTACTGCAGCAGCGCCTTCAGAAACAGGGCTGATATCCAGTCTTTGGACAGGCCATACTAAAACCTCGCTTTTTAATACGTCGTCAACGCTAATATTCGCTGCCGCTTGTGCTGCTGGATGATCTAGTGCATTTCTCTTATTCTTTACAGACACAAGTGCTATGTCTTCTTTCTTGATATTGTACTTATACATATATCGATGCATCTCCATGGCAAAGATCCAAATTAAGTTTGGATTCAAGGGCCTTTCTACGATGGGATCCCATATATACTTAAACAAGCCTTGAGGATGGGGTCTAGCATTGCTCATCTTTTCTTCTGCGACTGCTAAAACTATGTCGTAAAGCCCTGAAGCTATATGCCACCATCCTGCAATAGCTGTAAACACGCCTGTAGCTCCTCCTACAAATACGCGTTTCACTGGCTTCATATATCCCATCGATCCATCGCTGAGATGCTCTCCTTTCATATGAAAGCCATCGAAAGCATCTGGCGCAGATCCTATCACAACGGCCTCTACATCTTTTACATCAAGTCCAGCAGAGTCTAATGCAACCCTACTTGCTTCGAATGCCAATTCTTGTGGGGTTTCCTTCAATCTCCTTCTAAATAATGTCATACCCGCGCCAACTATCGCAACTCTATTCTTTATGTTAATGTTTGTTTTCATGTTTATGCACCATTGCTTAATGCACAAACTGCATATGTTGAGGTAGGTATACCACGCCAGCTTGCGATAAGACATCTGTTTGCATTTTTCAACTGCATCTGTCCTGCCTCATTCCTGAGCTGTAAAAATGCTTCATAAACTCTTGCTAGTCCTCCTGCATCTAAGGGCACACCTGTAGCGAGATAGCCTCCACTTGCATTTACAATTCTATCTCCTTCTTTTGAAAATCTACCTTCTCTCAAATCCTTTTTTATTGTATCTTTGTTTGAAACTTTTAGCGCTTCTATATGCATCAATTCTCTATAGCTGAATCTATCATCTATCTCGAAGAAATCAATGTATTTCGGATTTAAGTTTGTTCGATCATAAACCTTCTGTGCAGCTAGTTCTAACGCATTTGTAGAAAAGCCCCTTAGAGGAGTAAGGCTGCTTTCTGAACACCAGTATAATCCTTCAATCCAAACTGGCTTATTTGAAAGTTTCTCAGCCTTTTCTTTAGAAGCCAAAACCACCACTACGAATGCATCAGTATATTGCGCAATATCATATTCAGATAATGGATCGAAAATTTTTTCGCTCTTTTTTACAGCTTCTAAATCAACAGTAATACTATAGCTCGCTCTCGGGTTGAGGAGACCGTTTTCCTTATTTTTCTTAATAATCAATGCTAGATCATCATTAGAGATGCCTCTTTTTTCCATATAGTTTCTTGCTTCTAATGAGGCTAAGTAGTTTGGATGGAAGTTTAGGAAGCGTTCATAAACTGGATCCATTGCAAATTCTAAAATCTTTTCGGGCGATACTAAATTGCTGGCCTTGGAGTGTGCTTCTACTACAACAATATCGCATAGTCCGGATTTGATCAGCATATAACCGCTAGCCAAACCAATAAGACTCTCGCTTGTGACGGTAGAAACGGGCTTTAAAACACCTCCTAGTTGATCAACTGCGAATTCATTAGAAATTGCTATTCCTACATTGAAATCTTCTTCACATGCGATGAAACTATCAACGTCTTTTCGCGGATCTATGTTGCATTGTTCATAGGCTCTCATCGCTGCAAGGAATGTTCCTTCTCTGAAAGATACCTCATCAGTTATTGGTTTAAATCCATAATAGCCAGCTCCTATAATGGCTACTTCGCTCATTGAAATATAATCAGTGAAACTCTTAAAAACTAATCCCTAAGAGCTGCTTTCCTCTTTAGAATTTCTAGAAATTCTTCGATCTTTATATCACTTAACTGCTTACCGTCCCTTTCTCTTACAGTTATGGTTTTGCTTTCCATTTCCTTTTTACCTACAATGACAATGTATGGAACCTTTGCCTTTGTGGCGTTAAAAATTTTCTTGTCTAAAGTTGCATTACTGTCATCCAATGCTACCCTGAATTGGGAGAGTTTTTCCTTTACTTGTTTAGCATAATCGATGAATTTTTCTGATATTGGTAGGACTCTGACTTGCTCTGGAGCACACCAAAAAGGTAATTTTCCTTGATAATGCTCTAACATGATACCTATGAAACGTTCCAATGAACCGAGGATTGCTCTATGTATCATTACAGGCACCTCAGGCTTCCCATCGCTACTTATATATGTGAGCTTGAATCTTCTAGGCAAATTGAAATCGAGCTGTATTGTAGTGCATTGCCAGTATCTACCTAGCGAATCCTTTGCATCTATGTCTATTTTAGGTCCATAAAATGCTCCTTCCTTTTCCTTGATTTCGTATTCCAACTTGTTTCTATCTAAGCAATTCTTAAGTGCTTTTGTTGCTCTATCCCAAAGCCTAATACTACCTATATATTGATCAGGCCTAGTAGAGAGTTTGATCTTGAAATCCTTAAGACTAAATAATGAGAGAATCTCGATAGCATTTTTTAGTAATGAATTCACTTCTTCTTCTATTTGATCTTCTCTTAGAAAAACATGGCCATCATCTTGTGTTATCGATCTAACTCTTAATAATCCAAGTAATTCACCCGATTGTTCATTTCTATAGACCGTTCCGAATTCAGAAAATCTTATTGGTAGATCACGATAGCTTCTGATCTCGCTTTTGTAAAGCAAGCAATGTCCTGGGCAATTCATCGGTTTTAAAGCATAGCGTTCATTACCTTTACCCACTATGAACATCCTGTCCTTATATTTTTTAAGATGTCCGGATATTTTCCATAGATCGATTTTAAATAAGTGTGGAGTCCAAACCTCTTGGTAGCCAGCTTTTGTATTTACCTCTCGCATTAGCTTCATGAGTTCTTCCCTAATTATGAAACCGTTTGGTTTGAACAAGGGCAATCCTGAGCCACTCTCGTTAGGTATTACAAAAATCCCTAGTTCCTGTCCTAGTTCTATATGATTTTTAGACATACTTTATAGAACTAGAATGATAATTTTAAAGTTGTTTTGGATTAATCTTAATATTAAGGTTGAATAAATATAACACGGATGAAAGAAGCCGTTCTATACGAAAAGCTACCAAATGACCGTGTCAGATGTACTGCTTGCGCTAGATATTGTAATATACCTAAAGGTTTAATCGGGCTATGCGGTATCAGACAGAATATAGATGGAAGACTACATTTACTTGTTTATGGAAAAGTTATAGCCAGCCATATAGACCCTATAGAGAAAAAGCCATTGGTTCATTTCCATCCTGGATCTAGAGTATTATCGATAGCAACGACAGGCTGTAATTGGATGTGCCAATATTGCCAAAATTTCGATATAAGCCAGAGAAGAAAGGTTGAGGGCGAAGATGTAACGCCTGAAGAAGTCGTTGAGACAGCACTGAAGATGAGATGTGATGGTATAACTTATACTTATAATGAACCCACAATATTCATTGAATTCGCACATGATATAGGCGTTCTGGCCAGAAAGGAGGGCCTTTTTAATACTTTCGTTTCAAATGGTTATCTAACTCCTGAAGCTATAAAGATGCTGGGTAATTTTTTAGATGCCATTACAGTTGACTTCAAAGGAAATGGCGAGAAAAACTTCATGCAAAAATACATTTTTGTACCGGGTCCTGAGCCTATATTTGAATCTTTGTTGGAGTTGAAGAAGACTAATATTCATGTTGAAATAACAGACTTAGTTGTACCTCAAATAGGTGATGATCTGGAAGCAGCTAGGAAGCTTGTCAGATGGATTTACGATAATCTTGGGCCCGACATGCCCATACATTTCCTACGTTTCCATCCTGATTATAGATTAATGAACTTACCATATACGCCTATAGAAACTTTAGAGAAACATTATGAAGTTGCGAAAGAAGAAGGTATGCGATATGTTTACATAGGTAATGTGCCTGGACACCCTTATGAGCATACTTATTGCCCAGGATGCGGGAAAATAGTGATCAAAAGGTATTCCTTTGATATACTTGCTTGGAACTTGGATGAGCAAAATAGATGCAAATACTGCGGTTATCAAATACCTATTATAGGCAAATTGAGCAGAAACGTATCTAAGATGCGATTCCTACCAGTCTTTTTCAGTTAAAAAAGAATGCTTCTAGAAATCCTATTGATAGTCTACACAATTTTCTTGATACTAATAAATTTAGGACAACTTTATCTTTTCAAAATATTACCGTCTCTGCACTCAGACCGCATAATTGAAAGAGAGCCAAGGGTTTCGATAATTATACCTGTAAGGAATGAAGGAAAGAAACTAAAAGAAAGTCTCGAATCAATTTTAAACCAAGATTATAGTAATAAAGAAATTATCGTTGTTGAAGGCGGTTCAACCGATAATACAAGAGAAATACTTGGCTTTTTCAAGGACAGAATAAAGATTGTGAATGAACCCCCTTTACCAAATGGATGGGTGGGCAAGAACTGGGCCTGCTATGTCGGCTACCATGAGGCCAAAGGTGAGTATCTATTATTCACTGATGGTGATACGATTCATGATAGAAACTTACTTAAAACAGCGATTTCTAAAATGGAGGAAGAGAAGGCAGACTTTCTTACGCTTATTCCATCTTTGGAGATGAAAAGTACTACGGTCAAAATGGTTTTGCCTATAATAGGTCAGTTTATATACGTTGTGAATTTAGCTCCATATTTCAATACGAGTAGCAGATTCGGGATTTTTGGGAACGGGCAATATATGCTGATAAAAAGGGATGCATATGCAAAGATAGGAGGTCATGAAGCGGTCAAAAGCAAAATAATTGAAGATTTCAATTTGGCTAAACTTTTGAAGAAATCCAATTTTAGAGTAAGGCTCTACAATGGTCTATCGTTATTTAAGGTAAGGATGTATGATGACATGAAAGAGATGCTTGAGGGTTGGGGTAAAAACCTTTACATTGGTCTTAGAGCAAAATTGAGTTACTTATGTTTGGCAATACTTTCTTTAATCTTTATTTACTTATTTCCTTTTTTCATGTTTACATACGATGTTTATAATTGGTTTTTTGGTTCTCAAATGATTTTCTTTCCTTTTTCTTTTGTCCTCTATTTATTTTATATCTTAAGATTTGGTATTATGTATTATAAGCTTAATACAAATTTTCTTTTTGGCTTTCTATATTTTATTCCTATAATTTTAACGATATATCTATTGATTTACTCATATATAAAGTATAGAAAAGGAATAGTCTGGAAGGGAAGGATTTACAAAGGTAGCGAGATAATCTAACGTAAAGCATATATAACCTATAGAATAAACTATACCTATGGCAATCCAAACGCAGGAACAAATAGTTACCTTTACGCAGAAGGCAATTGAAAAAGTCAAGGAATTCCTTAAGGAGGAAAACGATCCAACGCTAGGTTTAAGAATTTACATTGCCAGCGGTGGCTGCGCTGGCTTTACATATGGGATGACCTTCGATGTTCCTGGGGAAGAGGACTATGTTTACGAGATTGAGGGTGTTAAAGTAATCATAGACAAGTATAGCGCTAAATATCTCAAGGGAGCAAATGTCGATTATGTAGAAACTTTGATGGCTACAGGCTTCAAAATAGATAATCCGAACTCTACTTATTCTTGTAGCTGCGGTTCTTCCTTCTCTGTTTAAGCGAGTTTTTTAGTTTTCAATTTTTTTATAAAATATCCTATGCTGAACAATATTATGGAAGATATTAAAAGTGCAGGTAACCAAAAGTTTATCAAAATAGTTGTAGCATCTTTGTTGATCACCACATCGAACTTAGAAAAAAGGCTGATTTGATGCTGGCTTTGTGAGGTTTGAAGCGGTATCATTGAGAGAAGGAAAAATAAACTAATGTAGAGAAGTAATCTCATAAAATAAAAAGGATTCGACCTAATTTAAAACTTAAGGCGGTAATAAAACAACATTCTTGCATATAATGCACCTATAAACAGCCCATACTCCTTCCATACCTACTTTTTCCTTTTCAGTAACTTTATGGCAATATGGGCAAAATGATTTTACCTTCTCATTTGCCATGCTTCCTAATAATATTTACTATATTATCTTCGCCCAATAACGAATATCTCTCAAAGCATATATTGCATTCATTAACTCTTAAATCCTTTTCATAAACTTGATGTATGGAACAGAGAGCCTTTGTTTTAGTCATATAATCTACAATTTTGACAATTCCAATAACTAACTGATCTCTGTCTATCTTACCCCTTACGAAACTATCAGCAAGCTCATTTACCTTTACTTCAAGCTCATTACTTACGTAAAACTGTTTAATAACGGCTCTTTTATCTGAAAGATAATAACTCACAGCAGCTTGCGTTATTCCCAAGATATCTGCAACCTCTTTTTGGTTGTAATTATACTTCTCAATTAGCCTCTTGGCAATCATCGCTCTAATCATAGGATAAACTGCCCTTGATATGATCTCATCAGGCATTAAGCGAGGTACAGTCACCATTGTAATATATGCTCTACCTGTTATTAAGCTTGATTAAAAATGGCTCTATAAAAATTTAAGATGTAGTTGAATCATTAATTGTAAGAGATGGCATACACCTTAAATTTATATTTGAAGGCAGCTTTCTTAATGGCCTTGCTAGGCGCCATACTAGTAGGAATAGGTTATTTGATAGGTGGACTGATGATAGCCTTCATTTTCTTAATAATGGCTTTTATAGTGAACTTAATTTTCTACTTCTTTTCTGATTCAATGGTACTATACAGTACTGGTGCGAGGATAGTAAGTGAGGCTGAGGCTCCAAGGCTTCATAGGATAGTAGAAAGAGTCGCAGCGAAAGCTGGTATAAAAAAGCCCAAGGTTGCAATAGTCAATTCACCACAACCAAATGCCTTCGCTACTGGGAGAGGGCCTGGTCATGCCGTGGTAGCTGCTACTACAGGGCTATTAACTTTGATGAATGATGATGAGCTTGAGGCAGTGTTCGGTCATGAGTTGGGCCATGTAGTTAACAGGGATGTATTGGTTGCTACAATTGCAGCTGCAATGGCCAGTGCAATAACATGGTTAGCATATGTTGTTTTTTGGATAGTCCTAGCTAGAGGTAGGAACGGAGGAGAGATAGCTCTTGCATTCGCTACGTATTTGCTAGCTCCTTTAACAGCTTCTCTAATACAACTTGCAATTTCAAGATCCCGCGAGTATCTTGCAGATTATACTGGTGCAAAGCTGACAGGAAAGCCTCAAAGCCTTATAAGTGCACTTACCAAAATCGAAAATTACATAATGTCAGGAGTTAAGCTCGATGCCCCTCAAACTACAGCCTCGCTATGGATTGCTAATCCTTTTAGAAAGGGGATAACTTCAGATGATGTGCTAGAATGGTTCTCTACACATCCTTCTACAAAGAAAAGAATTGAACGTCTAAAGCAGGTTGCAAAGGAAATGGGAATCTACATAATGTGAGGTTAAGAATAAACGAAACTTTTATTTTTCAGGATAAAGTTTCTTACCTCGGTTTCGGTAAGAAGATAACCGATGTTGAAGTAACCCCTAACGATAACGTATTAGAGCTGAAGAAAAGAATCCTAAGAAGGTATAAGCTTGACGATCATCCAGAGCTCTTTTCTATAATCTATAAGGGTAATGAACTTCTTGACGATAGGAAAATATCTGACCTTGGACTTAAGGGTAATGAAGTTCTTCATATTATCTGCAAAGAAACCTCAAAGCTCAACGAAGTATTGAGAAGTAAAGGCATACTTTAGCTTTTTTCGTTTTTTCTAAATGATACTGCAACTTACTAATCAGTAATGGTTTAGCTCGCCTTTATTATAGTTTTAATAGCATCGCCTCTTCTAGTTATTTCTAGAGCATCCACTGATTGTTCAAGTCTAAATCTATGTGTTATCATATGTTCTGGGGCGATTATACCCTTTTCCAATAATGATATAGCCTGATATATTTCGTATTCAGTTGTTGAATACGTGGGAATTATCTTAATTTCATTTATGAAAATATAACTCAAATCCAATGGGATCTCAGCCCCTTTTTTAGGACTTCCAAATAAACATAATTTACCTCCTTTTCTTAGTGTCTTTATAGCCTGTTTCGTCGCTTCAGTACTTGAAGTAGCGACGATTGCAATATCAACTCCTCTATCATTTGACCATGCTTTTATAGTATTTGAGATATCTCTTCTAGTTGGATTAATTGTTAAAGCTGCTCCGATCTTCTCTGCTTTGTCTAATCTTAAATCATTAATATCTATAGCGGCAACATCGGTGCCATAAATCCTAGTCAATAGCATTAATAATAGCAAGCCAGCTGGCCCCGATCCATAGATTGCAATCTTATCACCAATCTGCGGTGAAATCTTATTTACAGCCCTAATACAACAAGCTAGTGGTTCTATAAATGTAGCCCGCTCTGTATCGATATTGTTGCTTAGCTTGAATACTCCCTTCCTTTCTATTATTTGTGAGGGGACTCTAAAGTATTCAGAAAGACCGCATGGATCCAGATTCACTTTTGAAAACTGGTCGCAAAGCGTAAAATCTCCTCTTAAACAGTAATAACAAACTCTACAAGGGACATGATGATGCACAAATACCCTACTACCTTTTTCCAAACCCTCAACTTTCTGGCCTATTTCTTCAATCACTCCTACTACTTCGTGACCTAAAACTGGTGGGGTTATAAAATCTCCCTCATATTTTTCGAGGTCTGTACCGCATATGCCGCATGCAAGTAATCTCACTAGTATTTCGTTATCAGCGATCTTTGGCCTTTCGAGTTCTACAATCCTAACATCCCTTTTTCCAAATAAAAGAGCCGCTTTCATGAGAAAATTTTGTTAGCGACATTGATAAAATCCTCATAAGCTTCTTCATCTCTTAATACAATGCAAATCGTTTGAATAGTAGCCCCCGCATCTAATTCCTCCTTTATTGCCCTAAGCATTGCAGATGCTGCATCAATGTAGGAAACTCCACCAACGCCAGTGCCCATTGCAGGGAATGCTATACTTCTAATCCCTCTTTTTTTGGATTCTTGGAGCGCAGCTTTTGTGGAAAGATATACTTTCTCCTTGTTTGTTAGCATTGCAGGCCTTTCCATTGTAGGCGAATGCACTACATATTTAGCTTTGAGTCTTCCAGCATTGGTTATTATGGCTTTTCCAACTTCTACAGGTGCTTTGCTCATTGCTTCTTGCTCTATTTCCTTTCCTCCCTTGTTCTTTATTGCACCCGCTACACCACCACCCATTATCATAAGAGAATTCGCTGGGTTTACTATCGCTTCTGTATCTTCATTAAGAAGATCTCCGATTTTTATTTCTATTTTTGTCCCTTTGTAATGGGCTTCCATGAAATATTGAGGTTCTTTTGCTTATTTATCCTTCTAAGTTGGATGAAAAGCAGTACGAGATTAATTACTATCCCTGTTATGAATATGGCATTACTAACGCTTGTAAAGAGCGCTGAGAAACTTACAGTGTAACCAGTCACTGCAACTATAACTGCTTGGGCCATGACAAAGGCCGTCGCAGTTCCGCATGAGGGGCATGCAGATATGGCAGACGTTATGAGAGATAATCCTGCAATACCAGTGAATGTTCCGCAGGCAGCGCCGCTCTTACTAATTTTTGCATAGTTTGTAAGAGCGAAGTTGAAAGCGCCTGTAAAAGCCAAAATTAAGAGCAAGATGAAAGTAGTAGCATCAATTATTACCAACCATTCAAAGCCCGACACGCCTGCAATGGAATATTGAGAGCCTATCCATAAAATCACGAAATCATCGTAGTTTGGCAGAAATTTTGTTGAGCTTGGTGCATATAGCAGGCCGAAGCTTGAAGGAGGATTGCCGCTAATCAGCCATTGAATTAAAATCAAAGATAAAATGTAAGAAAGTACTATGGCAATGAATGTGAATATGAACAACTTACTTCTAAGTAATCTTGCATATCTCATTGCCTAATTAATATTAGCATATCGTTCAATAAATCGTTAGGCGTCCATTGGCTTGCGATAATTGTAGGATTACCGAAAGATACAACTCTTCTAAGCTCTTTGTCTATTAAGAATACTATCGCAGTATGTGTAACAGTATAGTTTGTACCGTTTCCATCTTTTTCAACTAATATTCCATATGCATACCAAACACTTTTTAGTGTGGATTCAGGCCCAACTAGGTAATGGATGTTGCTCGGGGCTCCAAGACTTTCGAGATATGCCTTTGCTTGGTACTTATCTCTCTCGGGGTCTACGGATATCAATAACATCACATATTGGTTAGAATAACCTTCACTGTTCAACGTTTTTGCAACCGTCACAAAATTTCTAATTATTACTGGGCAGACATTCGGACAATTTACATATACGAATGACATTGCTATGACTTTCCCGTAGAATTGATTAAGTTCGATAGATTGGTTGTTCTGGTCATACAATACAAAGTCGGATGTATTTAATGGAGGATTGAAAACATACCCCTTGAATTTAGGCTGTTGATTAAATGCTTGCAAAACCAGCACCGATGCAACGATCGCAATTACCACTATACCGATCAAAATGTAATAGATTCTTTTCATTGAGGGAAAAGTGCATCGTCGCATATATAAATCTAAATATTTAAAATTATATAAATATATATTATACCAAATTATATAAATACGGTAACAATAGATCCTTAATTCTCTGCTTTTGGTCTTTACTTAGATATTTAAAACCTTTTATAAATTTAATACAATTTTTTGAATTGCATGAACAAACAAATGCATCAACTCCCATATCATATTCGCTTGTATTGTAGTTATAACATAGTTCTTCATCTTTTCTTATATCTCTTAGTGCAATTAAGAATAGCTGTTTATTTGATAATAAGAGTTTGCAATTTGGTTCGCAGGAATGATTTATGAACTTTCCTTCTCCTGAAGGTAGTAAGTAAAGCGAAAAATCTAGTTGTAAGGCATAAGGGCTATGTATATTGGTCAAATCTGCTTTTATTAGATCTCCATGAAAAACTAGGATTATTTCATCCTTTTTTATATCCTTATTCGCGAAGACGCCTTTGCCATTGCAAAGGTTTGAATTTGAGATATAAACAGTCCCTCTCTCCGAGAGGGGTTTTAGCCTTTGCATTTACGGTCTTTAAATATGAAATTATTGAACTGCTTATAAATTTTATTGCCTCAGATACCCCTGGGAGATATCATTGTTCAAGCTGAAACCTTGTCATCATCGGTCATTAAATTTACTTTTTAATTTGCTTATAAACTTCTTAGTGAGCGTAGCAACTTTCAAAGCACTTTCATATTCTGTTGAAGAAGCTATGATATCTAATCCAGCTCCAAAAAGGGAAGGCATCACTCCGCATTTCGCTTCTTCATATTCAAATATTAGCTTGCTGCCCAGGCTCTTCGCCTTTTCAGCACCAGCTAGTTCATGTAGGATTTTTGGTATCTTATCAATTGTGACATCTTCAAATTGGGAGACCAAAAAATGATTCGGAAGTTCCTTCATCAACTTTTCAAGAGTTGTTTTATTATTTCTCAGATATGCGCCTAATAGAATCGAATTCGTTAGTCCATCGAAATAAGGCAGTGGGTGGAATGCAGTTCCGAAGTTTGGATCAAATAAAGCAACATTATTCCTCGTAAGTATTCTCGAATAATCTCTAAACGGTATATCTTCGGTTTTAACTGATAAACCCAAGTCCTTAATATCATCAATTATTTCGTCACAAATGTAAGGTGGGATAAACACTTCTTTTTTATTCGCTATTTCATTTCCAGCGAGTATCTCTAGCAACATCTTTTTTCCTTCATCAATTTTTTCATAATGTTCATTATATACTTCTATCTTGCTTAATTCATGATTTGGCTCAACAGTAATAAAAGAATCCTTTTTTTCTTTTGGTAGTTCTGCCAATTCATATATATAAAATATAGGATACCCTTTATCTCTAATTTTTTCTAAGATATGTCTAAGCTGAAAATCTTTACCGATTAAAAAGTATATCTCAATACTACTATGATTATTTATAACTTTATTCAATAATTCAATGTAAGCTTCTATTAAATCATTTATTGCTAAAGTATTTAATTTTCCAGTTTCTCTTATATCTACTAATCTAAATTCCTCTCGATAAAATATATTTTCGATCTTTTTCTCTATTTTTTCATTAATACTAATACCTTCTTCATCAAGTAAATAAATCATGATTTCTGAAATGCTTTTATTACTACTTGTTATATATAAATTATATTTTATTTTAGTTAATCTGTTTATAATTCTTGACATAACAGCAGATATAATCCCGCCGTTTTCTACATTAACACCAGTTGAGATTATCCCTGAAGAAATCGGAAAACCTATGAGATTTGCTAAAGTTTTAGAAGATGTTGAAAGAGCTATTGCGTCTTTATTCTTCACAGTACTTGCTATTGCCCTACCAAATTTTGCGGAAAGTTCAGGCGTGATTTCTGTATTTATGGCAAATCTTGCAACACTTTGAGTGAACATTGGTCTTGGGATTCTAATCAGTGTGACTATGTTTGAAGTAACCGTAAGATTTTCATCTATTACTTTATCTGGCCAAATTCTAATATTAGGTCTTATCTCTACTCCTCTGTTTACGACGGTCCTTTCTCCTATTACACAATTCTCAAATATTGTCACTTTATCATCTATTTTCGCATATCTATCTATAATGCTGGAAGCTATTGAGCACCTGTCACCGATATAAACTCCTTTACAAATTAGGCTATACGTCAGAATTGTATTTTTACCTATAGTCACTTCTTCGTCTATGACTGTAAAAGGACCTATCTTAGCTCCTTGTTTTATTGTAGCATTTCCGTTTATTAGTGATGGTTCGACAATATCTCGATAATCTTTTGCGATAGTTTGATTCTTGGTTGCTATTTCATATAACTCCTTTGAAGCTCCTGCTAAAAGCTCATGGTTACACTTCAAATATTGTTCTATGGTTCCTATATCACGCCAAAAGGCTTCAGAGTAAAATCCGAAAATGGCCTCTCCCTTTGAAAGCAGAATAGGTATGAGGTCTCTACTGAAATCGAATTCAGTAGAACGAGGTATAAGCTTCAATACTTCCGGTTCAAGAATATACATTCCTGCATTAATGAAATTACTAAAAACTTCTGAAGGGGAAGGTTTCTCAAGGTATCTAGTTATTCTTCCTTCTTCATCTAGTTTAGCGATGCCAAATTGATAAGGTTCTTCCGAATAACTCAAAGCTATGGTCATCGCTGCACCTTTCTTTTTATGGAATTCTAGCATGTTTGATAGGCTTAGATCTGTTATCAAATCACCGCTAACAACAATAACCCTTTCTGTTGTTTCGCCAAGTGCCTCTCTCACTCCGCCTGCAGTCCCTAATGGTCTTTCTTCGATTGAATACCCTATGTTTAAATTTAACTCAGAACCATCTCCATATTCCGAAATGATTAATTGAGGGAGATAATGTAGGGTTACCTTTACATCTTTAATTCCTATATTCCTAACCCTAGTCAGATTATAGGTAAGCACTGGGACGTTTAAAACCCTTACAAGTGGTTTTGGTTTCGTGACTGTTAGCGGTCTCAATCTCGTTCCTTCGCCACCGGCTAGTAATACAGCTGTTGTCATGCGCTTAGCTCTATTGGAAGAGGCTGTTTCAATTCATAAAATCTTACAAAGAATTCGTCTAACTTTTTCATCACATCTGCTTCGGTTATCTCTCCTTTCTCTATTTTGTCCATAGTTTCTTCAAATTCCCTTGTCAATGCAGTATCGATTATCCAAGGATGTATCTTTTTAAGTCTCGCAATCAAGTCTAGACCTGTTCTTGTAGGTATGAACACCTTTTTGTTAGGAGACTTAAAAACGTAACCATGGCTGATTAGCCTGCTAAGGATAATAGCATAGGTGGAAGGACGTCCAATTCCTTCTTTTTTCATCATTTGGATAATTTCTTCTTCTGTAAAAAGTCTTCTCCCTTTCTTTAAAATTCTAATATCTTCAATTTCCAAACTCTGTCCTTGGGCAATATTCTTGAGCGAAGGAAAAACTTGCTTTGGATAAATTTTAACAAAACTATTTTCATCTATGCTCACTAGGAGTTTTATCGGTGATAGTTTGATCGTTTTTCTCTCATTTTCTGCTAGCTCAAGATCGATAGGTTGAAATTCTAAGATGCATATTTCGGCTCTTGCAGGGGTCATTTGTGAAGCGACGAATGATCTGAATATTATGTCATATAGCAGGTAGTGTTGGGGCGTAAGAGTGATCGGTACTCTGACTTGCCCAGTAGAAATTGCACTTTCTAATTCCTGTCTATCAAGTGGTCTCGTTGGCCTAATGCATTCATGGGTTCCTTCTTTATCATATTGCTTTTTTACGAATAGTGAAGAGAGATTTTTTTCTTGAAGATATTTTCTTGCTATTTCAAATCCTGCATAACTTATATATCGACTATCAGTTCTGTGGTAAGTTATCAATCCAGCTTCGAAAAGCTCCTGAGCAATTCTCATAACAGCATCTGATGAAATCTTCAATTTAGGAATCGCTATTGTTAGCATATCTATTGTAGACAATGGAACTGGAGGTTTGATCACTTTTTTCTTCGTGCTAACTTTTGATATGACTAGTTTTGAATTTCTGAGTAACTTCTTCAACTTCCTAGTCGTCGATGATTTCCAGCCTTTGATCTTAATGGCCTTAGTACTTATTCTTAGTCTGATTTCACCAAACTTTGCTTGTAGTATAACTCTTCTGTTTTTGTCTGAACGCAGATAATTCTTTACTATCCAGTTCAGCACTGGTGTTTGTACTCTTCCTACCCCCATTGATTTTCTTTGGAATTCATGCTGCATAAGTGAACTTAAACTGAAACCTACCCATCTATCTCCAATTCTTCTAACAACTTGAGCTATCGCTAAGCGATCATTTACTTCTCTTAAATCGGCCATCGCGTTGAGAAATGCTCTAAGTGTAATCTCGTGCATTTCAGCTCTCTTTATTTCTTTGGCGAAAGGTCTTATTGCAAGGAAAACGTCCTTAGCTATTTTCTCTCCTTCTGAATCAGGATCTGTTGCAATAATTACCAAATCGCATTCCTGTGCGAGTTCTTGTAACGCCTCAACAGTTTGTGTTTGGTCATCAACCTTGTTGCTTCCACAGAAATTGCAGATCCCTTTTTGTTTTGTGTATTCGGTGAATTGTTCTTTACAATTCCTGCATTTCTTAATTGTACTATAGATTGGTACATAAATACCATAATTCTCCTTTGCTATTCCATAAAAATAGCCTTTGTTGGGGTCATGCGTATATGCTAGATCGAATAAATGTCCTCTTGTCGCAGTTATATAAAGGATATACCTATCTGTAAGGCATTCATAGACTCTCAATCCCTTCACTAGTCTTAAAACTGGCCTACCAAAGAAGGAGGATATTGTTTTTGCTTTTGTTGGCGACTCTACAATGAACAATGCGGTCTTTAGTTCGAGCTTCCTAAGCTCTTTTAAAACCTGTTCATCTCTCTTTTCAATTGCATTCCTTTCAATATTTATGAGGTTAACGACTTTTTCCTTTTCTTTTCTGAATTCTTCGAAAGTATGAAATTTAAATAGCTCACTTCTTAAGCTAAGCTGATATTTTAAACCCTCGAACACCACAGGATCGTCCACAAGAATTATGGACAAACCTGTAGTTATACCACCATAAAAAAGTCTGCTTGTTCTACCAGATGCTTGGATATATGTCAAGGAGTCTGGTATCAAAAAATATTTTTCCTGTGCTTCGATAAGCATCCTTAATCTCCTCTTTTCTTCTAACTTCTTAACCAGATTCTCATTCTTCAACGCATCGGAAAGTTTATCATAAAGTGCCTTGGTTAGATCAAAAAGTCTCAAACCTTTTCGTGATTCGCTAAGATGTGATAGTGCCCTTAGCGCTTCAGGTGTATATTTTTGTATCTCGTTTCTTAGTTTGGCTGAAATATCAAGAATACTTCTTCTTAAATTAAATTCCTCTATGTAGTCTACTATAAGTCCTGCTAACCATAGTGTTCTTAAAGGATTGTTTTCGAATATTTTGAATGAAAACTTAAATTTAGGTACGCCGAGAAAAATCGCGTATTTTATCTTGCTAGGCAAGTCTATTCCTCTTACAAGGGGGCCATAGAAGGTTGCATATCCTATTAGAATATCAAGCTCTCCCTTCTCGAACTTTTCAAGGATCTTTCTGGCATTTGTTTTAGAGCTTACGACTTCTGCATTAATATTGTATTTCTTTAATCTTTTTCTTAATTTCAAGATCAAATCTTGGGGTTTATCTATAGGCACAAATATTAGACCACCTTTACCTAGTTCTCGTATTAGTTTAATCGCTGTTCTAACGAGTCCTTTTTCACTCGAAAATTTAAATACTTCATAAACGTTTCTGAATATTTCCAAAGAAGAACCCGGTTCAAAATTGAGGGTATATCTCAATAATCTTATCCTTGAGCTCGTATATCGTGTAGTTGCACTTGAAAAAATTAGTTGACCTATCTTCCTTGTGCTTTTGTATAAAGCAATTTCCTCGATAGCCCTTGTCTTCTCATTTTCATCTTCCTTAGAAGTTCTTTTCGTCAACACTCTTAGCCTTGTCTGAATCTCATCATCAAAACCTAGCAAGTTAAGAACAATATCGATCGATTTAGAGCTTTTTATTAATGCATCGACGTCATCTACAAAGATAAGATCCGCTAATCCGGTGTAGTTTTTTCTCATGAGGATATTCTTGTTGTTGATAAGAAACCTTGGAGTTAATACCGCTATATTGAAATTTTTGTTGTCAAGAGAATTGATGATGTTATTTTTCTTATCTCCTGATTTGATTATTTTGATTTCAAGTCCGTACTTTTTTGCGTATTCTGCAAGGATTTCACTTATCTTTTGAACTAACATTCTTGTTGGCACTATGAAAAAAATCTTTGTTTCCATGTTCTTCGAGAGTTTATACAATGAATAAAGCACTCCAAAAGTCGTTTTGCCCAATCCTGTGGGGTATGTTATGGCGAAACTTTCATTTCTAGAAGCTTTCATAAACCAACTTCTTTGGGCAGAAGTTAACTCCTTGAAAATTTTTTTTGAGAAACTTTCGAAATCATCCAACTTCTTTCTAAGATTATAGTATTCTTTTAATTTACCTGATAGTCTTCCTTCCTTTTCCAAATATATTATTTGGTCTTCATAAGTTTTGATCGAAAGAACGCGATCTTCAGGTAAACATGATTCACAAACTAGCCCCTTCTCAAGTCTAGTTGAGCTTATATCGTTTAGATCATTGGGGCATGTCTCTTTGTAAATAAATTTCACTATGAATGTTTACATTACAGTGAATATTTAAAACTTGGTCATTCGGTTACTTTTCTGATTTCCGTTACTCTGATTCTATTTGAAAAAACAATATTTCTTCTGGGAATAGCTGTGTTGCTTGCTGCATTTATGGATATTTTTCTGTAATCGAAGGACAATCTCTTAAGACAACTAGGACATTTAAAGGAATATCTTCTCAGTATATCTGCAGGAGATGTGACATCTTCTCGATCACTGAAGAATTTGAAGTTGCATACGCTACATTTTATCGTGCAAGGCATGGTTAGAGTTATTTTTTGTTTAAAAGCACTTTTTGATCGAGTTGATCCAATAAAGTCTCATTTTTATTTTTGGAAAAAGCTATAAAGCCTCCCAGTGCAGCAAATACTGTTTGAGTGAGAAAAAGATAATGGAGGGATATTTGCATAGATATGCAAATGAATACTTAAAATATTCTTTAACTTAATTAAAAATCGTTTATCATTCAATAACAGAGACTTTTCCTTTTTTCATAACACTTATGCTTAGTTGTCCTCTGAATTTATAGGCATATGCTCGTTCTATTTTTAATGTAGTGCCCACTGTGTATCTTTCTCTAGAGAGCAGCGAAACTTTTCCTGTACCATCTTCCAGCAGGAGTTTGAATTTTCCTTCTTGTAGACTTTCATTCTCAAGTACCCTTGCAATTAGAGAAACGTTTATCATCCCTTCTTGGATCTGATTTATTTTAAGATATGGCATTGCAAGAGTTGAGTTTTTTATATTAGCTGGTTTTCTTTTGTGACATAAGTAATACCTATCACGAATAGCCGGTATTACGTAAACTTAAATTTATCTTCGATCAATAGTGAAACATGTCAGTTGAGGTTCCTGCTATTAAATTGGCAGACAATGTTGTACTAGAGAGCAAGTCTACTGCTCTTATCATTGTGGATATGCAAAACGATTTCTCACACCCTAAAGGGAAATTGTTCGTTCCTAAATCTATTGAGACAATCCCGGTAATAAAAACCCTGATAGAAAAAGCGAGGAGAAAAAAGGTACTAGTAATATTCACGCAAGATTGGCATATGAAGAATGACCCTGAGTTCGCAATATGGGGGGAGCATGCAATCCAAAATACTTGGGGTGCTGAAATCGTCGAAGAGCTTAAACCTTTGGAAAGTGATGTGATAATAAGAAAGTTAAGATATGATGCCTTTTATGGTTCCTCTTTGGATCATATTCTCAGATTGAACGCTATAAAGAATTTAGTAATCACAGGAACGGTCGCTAATATTTGTGTTCTTCATACCGCTGGGAGCGCTGCCTTACGTTGGTATAAAGTCATTGTGCCAGTTGATGCTATTTCTGCACTTACTGATTTCGATTATTACTCTGCTTTAAGACAAATAGATTTCCTTTACAAAGGTATATTAACGAAAGCTTCGAATATTGATTTCGTATAATGGAGATAATAGATTTCCACGTTCATCCACCCACGAAGGAATTCGTAAATGCACTTGGGCAGTATTATCAAACAACATTGAGGTATTTCAGATCTGATTCTAAACTCCTAAGTACCAAAGAATTCGCGGAGGATTTAAGAAATCAAGGTGTCAGTAAGGCTGTACTGTTACCACTGACCTCATCATTGCCAGGTTATAGTTCAATCCCAAATGATCATATAAAAAGTCTTATTGAAGTAGATCCAGACCTATTTATAGGGTTTGCAGCTTTTAATCTGGATAGGCCTCTTGAAGATTTGAAGTATGCGATAGAAGTATTGGGGCTTAAGGGCATAAAGATACATCCTCAGCTGTTAGGGGTTAAGCCTGATGAAGATTCTTTAAATAAAGTTTATGAATATGCAGGAAAAAAAGAATTGCCCATAGTTATTCATACAGGAACTACAGGGATCGGCGCAGGTAATAGGGGCGGAGGGAAAATAGTTCTCGACTTAGGAAGGCCAATATATGTGGATAAAATAGCCGCAAAATTTGATAATGTAGATTTCATCATGGCTCATTTCGGGTGGCCTTGGTATGAGGAAGCACTTGCAATAGCTTATCATAAAGAGAATGTATTTATAGATATTAGCGGGTGGTCACCTCGATACATTCCACAGGTTGTCCTTCGCTATATAGATTCCTTAATACAAAACAAAACACTTTTCGGCAGTGATTACCCAATGCTTAATCCAAAAAGGATAATTGAAGAGCTAAAACAAATCAAACTCAAAGATGAAACTTTTAAAAAGGTATTTTTTGAAAATGCACGAAGAGTATTGAAGATTTAACTTTAATACATTAAAATCTTTATAATTTTGTGAACGAAGAAAAATTAATTTTTGAATTAAATACTGGTATAATACCTGCTGCAATCTACGCTCTCAAACTACGAAGATCAGCTCTTGCGATTTTAAAAAAGGAGGTTCCTGTGAAAACTATCATTCGAGATATTGCAGAGCTGAATAAGATATTATATTCTAAAATTGTTGAAGAGCTGAAAATAGGCAAATCAGATCCTATAAGAATCACACTGAAGATGGAATACGATAAGAGTAATGACAAGCTGAACTTCTTAGATGTAAAGGTTCTTCGATATGTTGAGGAGGAGCAATTAAAGAAAAAGTACGAAGAGGAAATCAAAAACCTAAGTGAGCAAGTAGCGAGGCTAGATAAAATGCTAGATGATCAAAGGAAAAACTATGAAGCTGAATTAAATGTATTGAATCGCGATCTTGAAACTTTGAGAAAAGAAAATGAGAAGCTCAGAGCTTTATTATCGAAAGTTTTGGAAGAAATCAGGATTTTGATGAGTTAATTTTCTTTATAGTTATCGCAAACATATTTTCAGCACTATTAACAGGAACGCATTCCAGTTCTACTCCCAATTTATCCTTAGCATATTTTTCTAATTCTTCTATGTTGAGCTTTCCCAATGGGACTATCAACTTTTTAAAGCCTCCTCGTTCCTTTGCTAACTCTATCCTTTTCAGATATTTTTCGAGCAAAGGTTCTAATTCTTGTTCCTCCAATTTCACCTTTCTAGCGCTAATATCTGAGCGTTTTTCTATATGCATACTTAAATTATGTTATGCCTGAATCTATTTTAACTCTATCCGAAATTCAGGAAGCAAGAAAAAGAATTCGAGATATAGCCATCGAAACTCCATTAATAAAAAGCCATGTTTTATCCCAAGAACTTGGCATTAATCTTTATTTCAAATGCGAATTCATTCAAGAAGTTGGATCTTTTAAAGTGAGAGGTGCCTCGAATAAGGTGTTATCTATGTTCGAAAAAGGTTATGAGTATAACACTTTCGTAACAGCTTCTAGCGGCAACCATGGAATTGCCGTATCTTATATAGCTAAAAAGATGGGTAAAAAAGCATTTGTTTTTGCACCTAAAGTGGCTACTTCTCATAAACTTGCCCTCATAAAACTATTTGGTGCCGAAGTAATTTTCAAAGGAGATTATTCAGATCAGGCTGCGCAGTATGCAAAAGAGTATGCTGAAAAAAACAATGCGTTATTTATACATGCTTTCGATGACCGAGATGTAATTGCAGGTCAAGGAACTATAGGCTTAGAGCTAATCGAGCAGCTGGACGAAATCGATTACTTACTCATACCCGTAGGTGGAGGAGGTTTGATAGCAGGAATATCGTTTGTTATAAAAAGCATGAATAAGAATGCTAAAATAATAGGAATTCAGCCGGCAGGTAATCCTTCTTTGCATGATGCGCTCAAAATGGGAAAGGTGGTTACAACTCTTGGAACCAATACAATCGCAGAAGGCCTCGCGGTAAGGAAAGTTGGAGATTTGGTATTCGATATTGTTCGTGATAAGGTGGATTTTGTTGCGTTGGAAAGTGACGAAAATATATTAAAGGCAACTAGATTGATCTTTGAAAAAGAGCGCATATTACTGGAGCCTAGCGGTGCAGCAGCCTTTTCTTATTTATTAGATCATAAAGTAGAGAAGGGAAGTAATGTGGTGGTTATCTTAACTGGTAGGAACATATCACAGGACAGATTAGAAAAAATTTTCTACTCCGGCTGAAGTATCTTAACTTCTATTTCTTTAGGCACGTTATTTTTAAAGAACAAAGCGTCTTGCTCTGAACCCACAATCGCTCCGTAATGCATAGGAATGGCAATTTTAGGCATTATATCTTTAGCTGCTTGGACCGCTTCTTCCTTAGTCATCACATATGTTCCGCTTACAGGGAGCAATGCTATATCAGGCCTTAGCCCCTTAACTTCTGGTATATTGTCCGTATCACCAGCATGATAAATGGTAACACCGCCTAGATTAAGAACAAAACCAATCTTATTATCCTCTTTAGGATGGAAAACTACGCCTGGACTTCTGAACTTATTTGTATTGTACGCAGGGACAGCTTTTATTTTGATCCCTTCAACATCAACCTCCTGACCTGGCGTTAAATAAATCTTCTTATTGTTTTTAAATTTCTCGAACTCGTTATTGCATTCGTTAGGCCCAATAAGTACAGTTTTGTTTGAAACCAGTTTTTTCAAATCGTTTGGACTTAGATGATCAAAGTGATTATGTGACACACATATTATATCTGCAGGCTCATAATTCTTCTTCAGATTGTATGGGTCTATGTAGATTGTTTTCCCACTATACTTAATTTTGAAAGAATCATGGCCTAGCCAAGATATGCTAACTCCTTTATATTCAAGTGGCATATTATCTCAATATTTTGTCAAAATTTATCTTTATTCTATTACCTTGAGAGTCAGCAATTCATCTATTGCTTTTCTCACAGCTGCTGCACTGTTATTAAATCTCGCTCGTTCTTCTTCATTTAAATCCAATTCTATGATCTTTTCTATTCCGTTTCTTCCAATGATTGCAGGTACGCCTAAGCAAAGATCTTTTAGGCCGTATTCACCATTTAAGTATGCTGACACGGGCAGCAGGTCCTTCTTATCTTTTACAATGCTTTCAATGAGTGTAGTGATACAACTTATCGGAGCGAATACGGTCGCTCCTTTCAACGCAATAACTTCTGCAGCTATTTTTCTAGTCCTTTCCTCAGCCTCCTTTAGTTTTTCTTGACTTAAGAGGTCAGAAACCCTGCTATATCCAGCATAAGAAAATCTAGGGATCGGGAACATTGTTTCACCATGCTCACCTATCACCAATGCTCTCACCGAAGACCTTGAAACACCGAGCATCTGGCTTAATATTTCCCTATATCTTGCAGAATCTAATTGGCCACCCATGCCTATAACTCTATTTCTTTCGAATTTGCTTGTCTTTAATGCTACATAGGTCATTACGTCCATGGGATTTGAGACTACAATAATTATAGAATCTTTCGCATATCTTACGATCTCTTTAGTAACGTCGCGTACGATCGGTGCGTTAGTTTTCAAGAGATCCATCCTAGTCATGCCTGGTTTCCTTGCAACTCCAGCTGTAACAACCACAACAGAAGAGCCTTCAATATCTTTATAATCATTGGAACCCACTACGTATATGCTTTTACCTTTTTCTGATGCCATTTGATTAAGGTCCATAGCTTCACCCTGAGGCAGGTTTTGTATTATATCTACTAGGACTATTTCGTTTGCTAACTCTCTGTTTATAATTTCAAATGCAGTAGTGCTTCCTAACCTGCCAGAACCAATTACGGATATTTTCATCGATAAAGAATCTTTTCAGTATAGATAAGCTTAACCGTATCTATATCCTATTCCTTTTCCCCATCGAGGATAGCTGAATTGGATGTTTGCATATGGGCATACTATTCTACATGAACCACATTCAACGCAATTGTCGTAGGATACGATCAATCTATCGTCTTCCCAATGATAGACCTCTGCTGGGCAAACTATTATACAAGGTTTGTTCTTGCATTTCAAGCATTTCTGATTATCCAGAATCACAAGGTGTGACTTGTCATCCCTTTTATATCTAGCTAGGAATAGCTTAGCTTCTACTTTCATGCTAGGTCTTGTTTGCTGCTGTTGCACGTTAAAATAACGTTGATTCGAGTATTTATTTATAAGAAGAGTGCTCTTGCTACTGCTAAAGAATCTCTTATCAACTGAGCAACATTCCTTCTGCTTAATATCGCTTTCCTCATTTCTTTCATCTTCAATTCTTTTGGTTTGCCATCTACAGTGTGCCAAATATACAGTAGATCGTTAAGTATTTCAGGATACTCTGTTAAGAGTGCCTTATTATTCCTCATCAAAGGAGGCACATTTCTGAATTTTCTAAGGTCTCTAAGAACAAAGCAATTCTTCAGTTTTTCTTCATAATTTCTTAGTGTTTTCATGCTGAAATCCCCTAGTTTATGGGCCTCAATAGCAGTTTCACCTGCATGGATCCCCGATTCTACAGCAAAGTTTGTTCCTTCCCATCCTACCACATTTACAAGCATTGCTGCATCACCTACGACCATGAAACCATTTGTGTATAACTTAGGAATTGAATAATAACCTCCTTCAGGTATCAAGTGAGCAGAATACTCCCTTAATGTGCCTTCCTTTATGTAAGGTGAGATTGAAGGATGTCTTTTGAATTCTTCTAATAATTCGTTCGGTCTTTTCCTATTTGCGGTAATATCACTTAGTAAGGCACCAACGCCAATTGAAAGTGTCTCTTTATTAGTGTACAAGAACCCCCCACCTGTCATACCTTTAACTGGGCCGCCGACAATGGTAACTGCAATACCTTCATCTTGGCCTAGTTTAAAAGTATCTTCAATTTTAACTCTGCCGACCTCAACAACTTCTTTGACTCCTAAGACCATTTCATGAGGTTTCCATTCCTCATGTAGTCCTATTTGTTTAGCAAGAAGCGAATTTGCGCCATCTGCTGCAATTACAACGTTTCCATAAACCTCGCCTCTGTCTGTTTCGACTCCAATAACCTTATCTTCTTGAACTATTGGTTTCAATGCCTGTGTCCTGGTGACAACAATTGCTCCTGCTTCTTCTGCTTTCTTAGCGTACCATGGATCGAATTTTGCGCGCAACGCAGTATAGCCGCTTGGTGATTTGGATAATCTTTCATCTCTATACACTATCTTAATATGTCCTGTATCTGTGAGGATCCAATACTGGTATTCCACGACCTTTCTTTCTAGCGGTGCGATCTTTACGAAATCTGGGATTAGCCTTTCAAAAGCGTTTTTCCATATTACACCTCCAAACATGTTCTTTTCGCCTGGTATACCTCCTCGCTCTATTACTATTGTGTTGAGTTTAGCTCTAGCAGTTGTTATCGCAGCGGATATGCCCGCAGGTCCTGCGCCGACTACAATTACGTCAAATTTTTCAGGCAATTTTGACCACCTTGCTCAGTTCCTCAGTCAAAAGAGGAACAATTTTAAAAAGATCACCTACTATTCCAAAATCAGCGACATTGAATATCGGGGCTTCTGGATCTATGTTTATAGCCACTATTATATCAGAGTTCTGCATACCAACTACGTGTTGAATGGCTCCTGAAATACCTATCGCCATGTAAAGTCTTGGTCTTACTGTGAGTCCAGTTTGCCCAATTTGATGATCCTTAGATATCCAACCTGAATAAACCACAGCCCTCGTGGCCCCTATCTCGGCATTCAATACTTTTGCCAAGTTTTCAATGTAGGGTAAGTTTTTCGGTGATCCTAGACCTTTACCAAAACTCACTATTATGTTTGCTTCTTCCAATCTTAGCTTCTCCCTAGGTTTGAATTCCAAAAGTTCGGTATGGATTGACTTTTCATCTATCGTAATATCCTCTCTGATTATTTCAGCCTCAGCAACTGGTCTCCTTGGTGGAATTTTGAATACTTTAGGTCTTATTGTTGCCATTTGAGGTTTATGTCTAGGACATACTATGGTCGACATCTCATTTCCACCGAAGTCAGGCCTTGTAGCTAGTAACTGACCATTGGAGGGATCGATGTCCATTTGTGTTACATCTGCTACTAGGCCCGTTGGTATGAGTGTTGCGACATACCCAGCCCAATCTCTACCGTTCTGAGTGCCTGACATCAACAATATGTCCGGTTTGTATTTCAAACATAATTCTCTCAGAGCTATCGAATAAGGCTCAGTCCTATAATCTCTAAGTATTGGTTTGTCAACTACGTAAACTTTATCTGCTCCATAGCTCGCAGCCTCATCTGCAAGATGTGTTATATCGTGTCCTACAACGACCGCTGCACACTTCACTCCTAAGAGTCTTGATAATCTCCTCGCTTCCCCAAGGAGCTCCCATGAAACAGGATCAGGCTTACCATATCTGTGTTCGACTACACTCCATACTTCTCCAAAGCTTTTTGTCTTATCAAAAGCAAGAGGAAGAGGTTTAGCTTCTTCATATATTTCTGCTGTTTTTTCTCCAAACGCGTTTAATTTCAATAGTTGATCGATTAGCCATTGTACTGCTTCTCTTTCTTTGCCCCTTCCATCAAATATTTGCCCCTTCTTTCTTGGGGGCGGAGGAAATACTCTCTTTATGAATGTAGGCGAACCTCTAAGGCCTATTTTATCATCTTCAAGCTGTAAATCGTTCTTTCCCCACTTAGTTATCTTCGCCCTATAGGCTCTTATTATATCTTGGACAGTTGGAATTCTGGGCACGTTGGCTTCTTCAGTAATGCTTAGTGCAGCAGGCAAGGATGCTTTAACTCTTTCAGTTCCGTCATAAACCTTTCTTATAGCCACGATGTACCCTTTTTCCAAATTGATTTCTTCTATTCTTACTGTATAAGTTATTATCGGGATCCCGAATCTTGCAGCAACACCTGGTCCTACTTGACCGGTTTCGCCATCTATAGCTTGCCTTCCAAAAAATAAGAGTGTGAAGGGTCCATGAATTTCGCACATCCTCTTTATACCCATCCAAAGAGTGTAGGAAGTAGCTAAGGTATCTGAGCCTGCTAAAGCTCTATCCGAAATATGGTAGGCATGATCTACACCCATTGCAATCAACTCTCTAAGCGTGCTCTCTGCTTGAAGAGGGCCCATTGTGAGAGCTGTGACAACCCCTCCCAGTTTTTCTTTTACCTTAAGTGCCTCTTCAGTAGCATGTAGATCTGGCGGATTAGTTACGGCCGGCACACCTTCTCTTATCAAGTTGTTGGTTTTAGGGTCAATTCTCATATCCGTTGAATCTGGGACTTGTTTTACGCAGACTATTATATGCATATCATGAGTTATTAGATTAATTTCTTTAAAAGTATTGGCAAGGCTAAAAGTTATAAGCGCAGAATTTACCTTCATAATGATGTTTGTAGGAAAGTCGCTTTTACCCGAATATCTTCAAGATCAAGAATTTAAAGTATACATTCTTGTTCTCTTTAGCTCTCGTTTTTTAATCCCATTGCTTTTATTCCAGTTGCCTAACGTATACACCGAATGGTTACATAATATCGCATTTCTCATGGATAGAAAAGGAGTAGACGCAATCTGGACTCCCTATCCGCTTCTAGTAAATTTTTTAATTTACTCTCTTTATGCTTTGACCTACAATGATTATGTCCTATTCTCTTTGGTATTCTTTCTTCTTAACGCATTGGCCGATACTATTAATGGGGTTATAATATGGAAAGTTTTAGAGAAGTCGAAATATTCTTATTCGCCCTACATGCGTTGGCTTTATGCTTATTCTCCTTTGCCAGTGATGTGGGTTTCAATGCAGATGGTATTTGATCCCTATGTAGTTATGCTTTTGCTACTTTCCATTTACTTTATCAAGCTACGCAAATTAACATCATCAAGCTTTCTTGCAACTCTAGGCGCTTCCTTGAAGATTTTTCCTATATTTGCAGTTATTTCTGCATTTTTTTCTTTTAAGTGGCATGAAAGAAGGTTGAAAAAATTTGTTATTTATTCTCTGATTTTTACAGCATTCTTGAATTTCATGGTTGTAATTAATCCAACAATCTTTTTATCTCCATTTTATTGGCAGCTCAGTAGACCTGCATGGGGGTCGTTCTTTAGTCTTTTAAGCATATTGACAAATTATGACAATGCTATAAATGCGGGAGTCTTTAAGGATTTTGTTGCTAATTTAGTTAATTTCAACTTGATAGAATATGGAATTGTGGGCATAACGCCTAATCCCACTATTTTGGGAACAAAAATCTCTCTAGACATTACGATCTTAAAGTTGTTTTCTCTCTCTTTTATGATTAGCTCTATCCTCATATTCGGCTTTTTTGCTAAGAAGAAAAACTTAGGATTGGTAAATACTCTGTTGGGATTTTTATGTCTATTTTTCGTATTTTCTTTCGGTTTTTCTCCGCAATATATTATGTATGTATTTGTGCTTCTTTTCTTGGTGTTAAGGCCTGAGAGGTTTATGACTACAATAATCGCTATTCAAAGTCTGGCCTTGCTAGAATATCCTTTTTCACTCATCTTTTTCTATTTGAATTTGCTGCCTATTCAGGGACTTTTGATCCTCTTCTATTCTGCGGTGCTGTTACGTGACTGTGTATTATTATATATTCCTATAAGGCTTATACGAAATGGTGGCCTTTGATAATTTTAAATCGAAATTGCAAAACCTAGCGGAACAAAAAAACAGCAAGATAATACTAGCAATAGACGATCCTGATTTTAGCCCAGAGCTCATTTCAAAGTTTAAAAGCTATGTAGTGGGCTTAAAAATAGGAATCCTACCTATCATTTATTCATCAGATAATATAGTAAACATCTGCAAACAGTACCTTAGCGATTATGTACTTATAGCGGACATGAAAATCGCTGACATTCCTTATATATCTCGCAGAATTGGAAGCAGAGTGAAAAGTATGGGTTTCGATGCTGTTATAGCGCACGCTTTCGTTGGTGCAGATGTGCTTAAGGAACTAAAGGAAGAAATCGATACAATTGGAGTGGTGTGTATGACTAATGAAGGATCATTACTTTTAAATCAGAATTATAGAAGCCTTGTAGAGATATGCAATGAACTAGAGCTTGCAGGTCTTGTTGCCCCTGCTACTAAACCTGAGATTCTTAGGGATGTTAGAAAGATGTCTAAGTTACCGATTTTTTCTCCTGGAATTGGAGCACAAGGTATGCCCTATGGCTCAGCTCTAAAAAATGGTGCAGATTTCGAAATTATAGGTAGAGCTATACTTAAATCAAAGGATCCCCTATTAGAAGTGAAGAAAGCATTGGAGGTGATGAGAAATGGTAGATATAGCTAAGCTAATCCTTGATTATGGTGCTGTGAAATTTGGCGATTTTACTCTTTCTTCCTCCAAGAAGAGTAACGTATATGTAGATATGCGAAGTCTTATTTCGATTCCGCATGCATATAAAGAGATCATAAAAGAAGCCATAAATGTTCTCCAAGGACTAAAATTCGATGCTATTGGGGGGATTCCAACAGGAGGATTGATATGGGCATCTTTCATTGCTTATGAATTAAACTATCCACTTTGTTATGTAAGGAAGGAGGAAAAAGGTCATGGGACTTCTAAGCTAATAGAAGGAAGTTTACCTAAGGCATCTACAATTATATTGGTAGATGATGTTGCTACAACAGGTTCTAGCCTGTCTTATGCAGCAGAAAAACTTCGAGAACATGGCTACGTGGTCAACGATGCGTTAGTTCTTGTCGACAGAGAAGAAGGAGCTAAAGACATGTTATTTGCTAAAGGTATTAAACTTCATTCTTTAGTTAAGCTAAAGGATCTTTTGGTTTGAACTTTTTAAAGTTCGTATTATTTTATTCATAAATGGCTTGGAAGAATCGAGATGTTGTATCCATAGATGATTTCTCTAAAGAAGATCTTGAAGCATTATTTAAGAAGACTGACGAATACGAGCATTCTTATCCTTCAGGCATATTGAAAGGGAAAATAATTGGAAATATTTTTCTTGAGTATAGCACTAGAACACGTGTAAGTTTTGAAGTAGCAGCAAAAAGATTGGGTGCTGAAGTAATAAATCTTGTTGCTGAATATTCTTCTATAAAGAAGGGGGAGAGCTTATATGATACCCTAAAAATGATGGATATTTATTCAGACCTTTTAGTGATAAGAAGTCCGATAGAAGGAACTGCTAGGTTTGCATCAGATGTGTGCAAGCATCCGGTAATAAATGCAGGCGATGGTTACCTTAACCATCCTACACAAGCGATGATAGATCTTTATACGATAAGGAAACTGAAGGGTAGATTGGATGATTTGAGAATAGGCGTATGCGGGGATTTAAGATATGGTAGGGCTGCTGTTTCTTTTATGTTTGGGGTCGCAAAATATTCAAACAAAATTTATGCTATTTCTCCAGCTCAGCTTTCAATGAGAGAAGATGTTAAAAACAAGCTTACTGAGATTGGAGCTTACTTCGTAGAAACAAATAGTCTAGAGGAAGTTTTGCCTGAACTCGATGTCCTCTATGTTACAAGGATACAAAAAGAAAGATTTCCAGATATAGCGGAGTATGAAAAAGTGAAAGGATCTTATAAGGTTGATTTGAAAACTTTGCAAAATTCAAAACGCGATTTAATAGTAATGCATCCTTTACCTAGGGTAGATGAGCTGAGCTATGAGATCGATAATACACCTATGCAGGCATATTTTAAGCAAGCTGAGTTAGGAGTTTATATAAGAATGGCTCTATTGAGTTTAATCTTGGTAGGTGAGTAACATGGAAGAAGCCGAGATGAAAGTTGCTAAGATAAGAAATGGCACGGTGATAGATCATATACCGAGCGGTAAAGCGCTCGTTGTATTGAGGCTATTAGGTCTTACTGGAAAGGTTGAAAATACTTTAACTATAGCTATGAACGTCAAGAGCAAAAAGCTTGGTATAAAGGATATTATTAAAGTTGAAAATTTAGAACTTGATCCATCGCTGCTTGGAAGTTTGGCACTTATAGCACCTATGGCTACCATCAATGTTATAAGGGATTATAGAGTCTATGGGAAAAGTAAGGTTATACTTAAAGATTATGTTGAAGGGATTCTGAAATGCCCGAATCCTACATGCATTAGTAGACAACAAAATGAACCTATAGTATCAAAATTTAAAGTCATACAGAAGACTCCTCTAAAGCTTCAATGCACGTATTGCTATAGATACGTCAATGAGAACGAAGTTATAGAGCAACTTGTCGAAGGTAAATAACGAATTTCAGCTCATTGGAAGGGCTTTCATCGAAAATACGATTATCGATTGTTCTATTCTTATAGAAGGAGAAAAAATAAAGAAAGTTTCTAAACTCGAGCAAACCAATGTTAAGACAATTCGCTTCAGTGATCAATTTTTGATCATACCCTCAGCTATCGATCTTCATGTTCATTTCAGAGATTGGGGCCAGTCCCATAAAGAAAATATCAAATCTGCATCTATGGCTGCTTTGGCAGGTGGCGTAACTACAGCACTGGATATGCCTAATACAATACCACCTATAAACAGCTTAGAATTAATTAAGAAACGTATCGAAGATTTTAAAAATAAATCATTAATTGATTATGGAATTCATTCAAAGCCTGTAAAGGTTGAGGAATTAAGAGAGGCAAGGAAATATATTTTCGGTTTCAAATTCTATGAAGAAGACCTTAGCATAATTCCTGAATATATTAGCAATGTGAAACATGATAGATTGGTGTTTCATGCACAGTTTGGGCAGGATGAGCAAAGCGCAGTTAAGTTTGTGTTGGATCATACCTTTAATTGCGAAAATATTCGTTTTGCACACATTTCAAGGAAAGCATCATTGGATTTAATTAACAGCTCTAGGTTAGAAGGCAGGAAAATTTTTGTTGAGGCAACACCGCATCATGTATTTTTATCGATGAAAGATCTTGAAAGGAAACCAACCGGTTATTCTACTGTGAGGCCCCCTTTAGCAGAAAGAGAGGACAATATAGCATTGATAGAAGCAATAAACACAGGAAAAGTGGATTTCATTGCTACCGATCACGCACCTCATTCATTTGAAGAAAAACTCTCAGAGAATCCTCCTCCTGGATATCCCTCGCTAGAAATCTATGTGTCGCTTTTTTTAACCTTTTCGAAAAGAGGGCTCTTCAACTTAGTTAAAGTAATGGAATGTCTTTGTTCGAATCCTGCAAGATATCTAGGTATAAGAAAAGGTGAGATAAGAGAAGACTATTATGCCGATTTAACTGTGGTTGATGTGCGTAGCTCTTATATAGTGGATTCCTCCAAATTCGTCAGTTTATCGAAATTCTCACCATTCGAAGGATGGGAACTTAGCTTCAAACCCGTTATGACCATATTGCGAGGAAATGTAATGTACTTAAATGGTGATTTTCAAGATAAGAATCATAAACCAAAGCAGATAGCTGAGTTGGGATAAATTTATATCTCAATTCTGTTCTAATTTAATCGCGTGGACGAAGTAGTAAGGACAATCGATCTAACGAGACATTTCGGTAAGATGGTTGCACTTGATAACGTCAATATAACGATACGCAGAAATGAGATATTTGGTTTGTTAGGTCCTAATGGTTCAGGTAAATCTACGCTCATAAAAATTCTCTCTACATTGCTTTTGCCTACTTCTGGCGATGCATACGTACTTGGTTACAATGTTAAGACAGATTACATGGAAATAAGGAAGCGAATAAATATTGTAGCAGGTGATGACAGGCCAGGATATGGAAGCATAAAAGTAAAAGAAAACTTATGGTTTTTCTCCCAGTTGTATGGATATGGAGTGAGAGAAGGATGGAAAGTTGTTAATTCTCTGATAGAAGAATTTGGGATGCAAGATTATGCTGATAGGAAGCTTAATCGTGTATCTTCTGGAATGTTCCAAAAGTACAATTTTGTTCGAGGAATACTTAACAACCCTAAACTATTGTTTTTAGATGAACCGACGGTCGGACTGGATGTAGAGATCTCAAGAGAAATAAGAAATTACGTAAAATCTTGGATAAAGAGAGATCCGGAAAGGACTATCCTTCTTACTACTCATTATATGATAGAAGCGCAGGAATTATGTGATAGAGTTGCAATTATCTACAAAGGAAAAATCGTCAAAGTCGATACTGTAGAGAATTTACTAAAACTCGTTTCTGGCGAGCATATTTTTGAGATTAAGACCAACTTTATTTTAAACGATTGTTTGGAGGACATAAAGAAAATACAAGGAGTTAAGGGTTTGTATTCGGATAGTGATGTCAGTACGGGAATAGCTAAACTGAGGATCGTGATGGAAGAAGAGGGGCCTATAGCAGATATATTGAGTTTGTTAAAAGAAAGAAACATAAAGGTTCTTGCTTTGAGCAAAGAAGAGCCTAATCTCGAGGATGTTTTTCTATATTTGGTTGGTAGCAAGTTGAGATGATCAGAGAAATATTCAAGACTGCGTATGCAAGAGCGTATGTGAGAATAAAGGGCGTGAATAGTGATGTTACGCACTTTATAATTGATATAGGTCTTCCTTTGATAGGTCTTTCAGCTATCTTGCTTGCATATAAATCTTTGAATGCGCCTTCACAATTTTTGGCTATTGCAGCTATAGGCGGTGCAATGATGGCCTTTTGGTACAATGTATTATGGGGCATGGCTTCTCAGTTCTACTGGGAAAGAGAAACAGGTAATCTGCCGCTTTACATATCTAGCGGCGCACCTATGCCGGGTGTTCTCTTAGGAATGGCACTTGGAGGCGCTGTCAACATGACAATACGAGCGGTAGGCGTCTTACTTGCAACTGTATATCTATTCGGTATAAAATTATATACATCAGAAATTGTTCCTGCATTCTTCTTGTTTTTGCTCACATTATTCGCTCTTTATTCGTTAGGTATGATATTCGCCTCCTCATTCCTTAGATTTGGTAGATCTGTGAGCAAGATAAATGAACTTCTAGGCGAACCAATGCTTTTCTTTTCAGGGGTCTACTTCCCAGTAAAAGTCTTTCCGTTTGCTATACAACTAATAGTTTCTTTGATACCTCTAGCATTAGGAATTGAAGGAATGAGGGAGCTCATGGTGTTTGGTAATTCGCCTTTGCAAATACTTTGGATATATATAGTCCTTCTATTGCTAGGGATAGTTTTCTTTTACATAGCTACCAAGATGATTAAGTATATGGAAGAAAGAGGAAAGACTACAGGTACATTGACTTTGAAATGGGAATAAGAGATTCTCTTACAAAGTTAAGGGTACTTGTATGGTTATCCTATCAGATAGAAGCTAACTGGACAAGGTTACCTTCGTATTTGGCATACATCAGCATAAGACCTACTTTTACTCTGTTACTAATGATCTTTATAGTCATAGCAGCGAGGCCTAATCCACAATATGGATTTTTCATCCTAGTTGGGCAAGCCTTCTATAATTTAGTTGGCAGCGGTGTCATGGGTGTTGCCTATACTCTGTGGGATGACCGTGAACATTATCGTTCATTGAAATATGTATATTTGACACCTAATAGTCTAACTTTCTATCTAATAGGAAGAGGGCTGTATAAATTCATTGAAGGGCTATTACCTTTGAGCATAGCTTTTTTTGTTGGGGCTCTTTTGATCCATTACCCTATTTTCAGTCTAATGCCGAACTGGCCTATGCTTATTGCTAATTATTTTGTTGGTATGATTTGGATTATAGCATTTGGACTTTTGATAGCTTCTTTTTTAATATTTACTACTGATTATGGCTGGGCTGCTGTAGAATCCATTGTAAGCTCGCTATTGCTTTTCGGTAACGTGATATTTCCTACGTATCTATTGCCTTATCCTCTCGATGCGATAGCTAATTTCTTGCCTATTAAATACTGGATGGATATTAACAGACAGGCATTACTAGGCATGAGTACCATGAATATGATGCCCAATTTTATTCCTTTGCTGGAGCTCAGTTTAATATATTTCGTTGTAGCCTTTTTCCTCTTTAAATACTGTGAGAGAGTTGCTAGAAGTAAAGGGCTAATCGATATAACTACAGCACATTAGTAAATCATTTCATCACTAATCTTGAGCATATCTGAAGTAGCAAAATGTACATCATATAAGGATAGTTTATTTAAGGCAACAAAAGCTAAGATCTGTCCTGCAATTGCGCCGATTAAAAAGCCTTCAGGCAAATCATCTCCTAATTTTATATATCTGCAAAAAGCCACTTTCTCTTTTAATTTATCATAAATGGATTCGCATCTAGGATCTCTTTTGCCAAATACTATTACGCAATCTTCGTTTCTCACTCCAAATATATCCATATGTAAGAACTGTTCACATCGTTCTATCATGACTTTTGCTCCTATCATTTCCAGGATCTTTGCCTTCCAATAGATCGAAAGCGGAAAATAACCCGGAGAAGAGATAAAGATGAAATCTTTGCCTCTGATATCCTTAAATTCATCAAAAAATTCTTCAATTATTTTTTCGGATATCTGTATTTTCACGTCAATTCCAAATAAAGAATAAAGTGCCAGAAGTGTTTTTGTAAAGCTTATTGTACCAGGTAAGATGATTTTTTCTCGATAATCTATATTAACAACCATATCACAGAGTTGTGCAAGCCTACTTTGATCGTTTCCTGTTATTGCTATAGTTGTAACGCCCTCTTTTTTCGCTTTTTCTGCTAGCTTAATGTTTGCTATCGTTTTTCCTGAGACAGATATTAAAGCTAAGAGTTTTTCTTTTCCCAGACCTTCATCTAGTAGCTCATAGGGGTCTCTGGCCTCAACTCTAACTAGCTGTTTTAGCATCAAAGCTGCAGCATAAGAATCTCCACAACCTGTTAAGATTGTATTTTCTGGTTTCAAAAATTTCCAATATTTCGCTTTTAACGAGTTAAAAAATTCTGTTAACAATTTGGGCTGGTTTCTTATTTCCTGTAGAATGAGTTCTATTCTATTCATTTTAGGTGATTCCTATTTGAGCTCTATTAGCTCCAATTCGACTAAGTCACCATCCTTTAAGCCTAGCTCTTTCCTTAGATTATGGGGGCTAATTACTTCGATAACACCTTCATCATAATGTGTCCTCTCCAAAGTGATTATCGACCCACGAAGTTTACCATTGATCTTTGCAGGGAAACATTTGACCCAACCATATGTTCTGTATTTAGTCTTAGTTCCTGGGATGAAAATATGAGGATATGTTTCAAGGATGTATCTCGATTTTGGTTCAACAAGTCTAAGGTTTAGTGTACCAGGAAATGGCTTGAACCCTAATTTTTCCAAAAATTGTGTTTCATAATATTTTCGAGTTACATAATAACCACCTTCTCCAATTCCTGTGAAAACGATACCTTTAACTATCATGCCCATTGCCTCCTCCAAGTTCTTTTTTAACAGTAGATATATACTTTCTATAAATTTCCTTCCTTCCTGGGTCAATGAAATTATTTCGCCTCTCACTGTTATTTCTCTTCGTATAATTCCAGATTTTTCGAGTTGAATGAGTTTCCTTGAAGCGTTTTGCTGGCTCATCCCCAATTCTTTTGCAAGTTTGACCGTAGAGATTTTTAATGGGGTTTTTAGGACCCCAAGCTCAACTAGTTTAAATATTAAATCATAGTTTTCTCTCATCAACCAAAAAATTGGTAGCTACATATTTATAGTTTAGTACTAAAATCTGGTTATGCGAAGCTTGCAAATAGCCATCATTGCCGTATTCGCTGCGATTATTTACTTACTTTCGACAACAGTGTCCAATTATATCTCTTATCCTATATTACCATATCTTAAGTTCGATCCAGCAGAGATCGTCATTATTTTATCTTTATTTCTTTTCGGCCCTGCAATAGCAATTATCCTTTCAGTGCTTCATTTTATTCTCCTTCATTTTCCATCTACGCAGTATCCTATAATAGGCCCTGGCTTGAAATTGCTGGCCGAGCTTTCAACGGTTTTCGCTGCATATTTAGCTTTCTCCTTCTCTAAGAGTAGGGACATAAGAGTTAGGCTTGTTTATAGTCTTTTATTGGCTTTAGTATTCAGAAATTTAGTCATGACGCTTGCCAATTATGTTATTTTGATGACTTTGTTTTCTGGCGCAGTAGATTATTTTTACCAAGGAATAGCTACTATTACAGGGCTTAGCGCAACTAGTTTCACAGATAAACTTTTTCTGATTTTGGTTTTTACTGCAGTATACAATTCCATTCATGTCTTTATATCAATATTGCCTGCATTTGTAATTTCAATAGTTCCTTCAATGCCTCAAATCGTAGCCCCTATAAGCAAACATTGGTTATATTCTATGATGCAAAGAAATGGTAAATGAAATCAATAAAAAAGAGATTGTAGAAATGATTTTGAATGGTAAAACAGAAGAGGCTTTGCGTTTACTCTCAGAATATTATGGTATAGAATCTCCGAATCTCAAGGTAGGTCTACCCAGAGGTAAAAATTATGTGCTTGCATGTTATGTCCCTAAGAAGAATACTATTTATTTTAAAAAAGGAGAATACATGCGTAATCCTTTTATAGTCTTGCATGAATTCTATCATGCAATTAGATTTTCAATGGGTAAGCATAGAGGAAATGAGAAATTAGCTGATGAATTTGCTATAAATTTTTTAAAATAAAAAAATTTGTTATGGATAGGCTACAGTAACTGTTAGTGTGGAATTCAGAGTACCATATATTAATATTTTTAGCGTGTAATTACCGTTTGTCAAGTTTACTGTCGTGCTATCTCCTATTGTTGGGTTAAATTTAAACCAAATAAATCCATCTCTTGGTTTTTCATGATTAATTAACAATATAACAATACCTTTTACAGTTCCGCTCACGTTTGTTATTGTGAAAGACCAGCTACCTGCTGACATATTTAAAAATTCCTCTTTTTCAAAGGCAAATCTGTGTTTTGTGATCGTTAAAGTGTATTGTTTGGTGCTTGTCTGTTGAGCTAGAGCTGTATTAAGGGCTGGAACGATTAATGCATATCCTGCAATTATTGCCACTGCCGCAATTGCAGCTATTGCTACGAAGATTTTCTTGTTCATCAAGTTTTTGTCATCAATGTACTATAAAAAACAATAAGATTTGACTTAATGTTCTAATGTTTTTAACGTCCTTAGATACTCGCTCCCTTGCTTTGTCAGGCATCGGATGTTAACTTTCCTATTCTTCACAGTTTGTGGAATAGAAGTTATGAAATTCATTTCTTCGAGTTGCTTTAAATGCTCATAAAGCGTAGGGAGTCTAATTTCGATACCTTTTTCTCTTAGTTTTTTCCATAGCTCATATCCACTAAGGCTATTTGTGGATAGAACTTCTAGAATCATGCGTTTAGTGAAGCCAATTTCTTGCCCAATTTTTAGCTTCTTAAAACCTTTATTCTTAATTAAACTCACGCTTCCAATTTCTTTGAGTCCTGAACCAGTAAGTATTATAAGGATTTTTGAACCCTCCTTTATCTTCTTATTTGCGATAAGCTTTTTAATAACAGGTAACGATATCGATGTAATTGGTTCTACGAGTATCCCCTCCTTTTTTGCAAATTCGTCCATAGCCTTTACCATTTCTTCTTTTCCCGCGGTAGCTTCTAAAAGTAATCCACTTTTTCCGATTTCTTCGATTAAACCTTTGCAATAAAGAAATGAAGGATCTAAGTCTGCAAACGCTCGCGATGCTTCTTCATCTGGCTTTGCTCCAATGAATTTAATATCTTTGTTTACTAAACCGATCTCCTTCAACTCCCTAAACGCCTTGTAATTAGAAAATATGTTTGAACCCGAACCCATAGGCAATGCGATGTAGTCAGGCAGATCTCCTTCAAAGTAATCAAAAATTTCAAGAAATTGGGTTTTCAATCCTTCTAAAAACATGGGATCAGCTGGTGTAATGAAGTCCTTTGCTTTTAAAAGAACTTCATCATATTTCATACTGATTCTAGAACCAAACCATATCATCTGCAAAAGCTTAAAATGATTCACTCTTTCATGTACATATATATTCGCTTCTATGTTTGCCTTTGAACAATATGCAGCTATCGAGCAACCGAAATTGCCTGTAGTGAAGCATTTAATCGCTTTTTTACCGCAATCTTTAAGGAATGAAATATAGACTGCAGATCCGCGATCCATAAAAGATCCCGTAGGATTAGTTCCTTCATTTTTAAAGTATAGATCGATACCTAATTCCTTACTAATTTGCGTTGCCTTGATTATGGGTGTATTTCCTTCTCCTAGCGATATTTTATTCGTAAGTTTGGGTAGAACAGCGTTGTACTTCCAAATTCCAATCTCTTTAGGATCCCTTGTAAATTCTAAATTATCATACTTTAGGACTAGAAAGCCATTGCAATTAGGGCATTTTTTAATATCTAAGTCTGAAGTCTCAAATTTGCATTCCAGGCATTTTAGAAACATCAAAATAAATTATGCATGGATACTTTAAATATGGAAGATAGAGCCAATAAATATTTTGAAGGATCTTTAAGTGAAAGAGAAAGAGCGATTTTTGAGCTTGGGATAGCACTAGCTTTTGTTTATCATCAGTTTCTTGGAACTCCATTCAAAGCTAAGGATAAGGAGGCACTTGAAAAAGCTATAGAAGCCGCAATATTGTCTCAACCTTTTAGAGTGTTTGCAAAGGTTGAACTCAGCAGCGAAGCAAAAGAAGATAACCCTTATTCATATAATGAAATCACACCGAGGAATTTAAAGGTGGAAATAAAAGTTAAATACGGATCAAGCATTGTAACGGGTAGTTTAATGTGGGTAGAAGAGCTAAATTATCCTCTAATGCATGTGAAAAAAATTGAACGGGTTCAGGAATAAGCAAGCTTTACAAAGTCCTTTATATTTATTCGCTTAAATCCTTCAATCTCTACGCCACCATTTGTGAGATTGAATAACTCAATTTCCTTTCCCTTCTCTATGTTTTTCTTAGCGAAGTACTCAAGTAATTCTTTTGCTATCTTGAGTTTTTGTATTTTCTTTGTTCTATCGAAGATTATAGGCTTTGAATACTTACCTACCTCTTCCTCTAAATTCATTCCGACCAAAGTAATGCTTTTGGGTTTGAAGTATCCTGCAATGTAAACAGCCCTATCACCATCGGTAAAGCCACCAAAGTTGTAAACTTTCTCCTTAGGTTTTACTTGTGTGGTTCCCATGATTTTTTCAAGTTTTGGTACATAAGTGGTGACTTCGATCTTATTGTCGCCATGTGCATGAACAATAGCTATGCTTCCATTTTTTGAACATAAGACTTGCTCTTTTGGGAAACCATCCAAATCAGTTACTATCAATTCAGGAGGTGCGTCAAAAACTTCTAAGAAAGCTTTTGTAGCTCCGTCACATGTAATGAATACTAGGTTTTTTCTGTTTACTCTTTTCAAGCTTTCAAGATCTTCAATCACAGATGGACCAGCACCAACAACTACTGCATGTTTATTTTGTATTAATGGTTTGATATCGCTAGGCTCATATGCTCTATGCCTTATAAGTACGCTAAGAAGCTCTGCAGCTCTTTCATCCTCAATGGGAGATAATCTTAATCGTTTTGCGATGTCTTCGTACAGCTTGAACCATTCTTCTAGGGAAATCATAACCAATTATTATATTCTTCATTGAGTATTAATTTTTATCATCTACGTCTTTATTCTATAACCATAATTATCTGCAAAAACCATTTTAATTTCAATATTATTGGATAACTTATCTTTCAAGTTCTCTATTTTTAAATCATCTTTGGAGAAAAGACCATATACTGTAGGTCCCCATGAACTCTGTCCTGCACCCTTAGCACCGTTCTTAAGCAGGAATTCTATAAGTTTTTCTATCTTTTGGCTAGTGAAAATGCCTCCCTGTGTTTCCTTGAAGTTCAAACCCACTAGATATTGGAATTTAGTAAGCGAAGAGCCGAATTTTTCAATATCCTCTTCTTTGATGCTATCCTTCATACTGAATAAGAGAGAATACATCTCATCTATCCTCTCCTTCGGCGTAGGTTTTATTCTATTTATCAATTTGTACTCAATATCTTCGGTTAAACCCTTAGTCATTTCTTGGTCGCGTGCTGTTACGAAAACCCATTCTTTTGGGAAATCATGTCTAAATTCTATCTTTGGAACATCTTCAATTTTGCCAGAATCTATTATAAAACCACCACTTATGAACGCAGCGATGCCGATCCCGGATATTTTACCTATTCCTAGTTCTTTGGCTTCCTTGTAAGGGTCAAAGTACATATTGTTTATCTTATGGCATGCATAAGCAAAAGACAGACAAAGTTGAGTAGTAGAACCCAATCCTATGTGGCTGGGTATTTCTTCGATAATTCGAAATGAGATTTTCTTTTTAAATTTCTTGGCGTAGAGCTTCAGCCTTTCTTCTATTTCTTTTCTACTAAAATTAATTAGGTGTATCTCATCGTTTTCCTTAAATTCCGCTACTAATTTCTTTTCGCAGATTGCGCAGCCAGCACATTTATATAAAGGATACGTAGGGTTATTCAGATTGACTATTCCGAAGTGCAATCTTGAAGGGGATTCAATGATCACTTTTGAATTTTAAGTTACTATCTACTATCTTATTAATCTCATCCATAATTCTTGTGTATTTGCTATTTGGAGCTATTCTTCTAATCAACTTATCATAGTGATCTATTAGCGAAACAAGTCTATCTACTTCTTCGTATAGCTTCATTTCCATGAAAACTTTTATCCTTGTAGAATGAATCAATGCCTCTATTACAGCAAATTCTACTCGTGTAAATGGCCTTTCATATGTTTTCTTAGCATAAACATAGACAGGTTCTAATATGAAACTTGCTCTTACTTCATTTTCATCAATCTTTTTTACTCTCCCTTCGATGTAGAAATTTGATTCCTTTAATCGAGGTATTTTTAATTTGTAAGAAGGGAAGAAATCGCTTTTTGAAGCGGTTCCATATGTTGCTTTAAAAAACAATTCGATATCATTAACTATATTGATTACTCCCATGCCTTTATTTTTCAAATAATTGTAGCTGCGTGTATCTTTGAAAGGCCTCACAACAATATCGTACTCATCATTGAATGAAAAACCCATCGAAGCCATATGCGGATTTCCTTCATTGTTTTCTGTTGTTAATATACCTTCATAAATTATGTTAGGTTCAAAGATGAGCTTAAGCATTTTTTTCTTCGGCATAAGTATATTATTTACAAAGCTTATGATATTTTAAACAGCGTTATATGGTCATCCTGCTCGTAACTGGTCAACTTGCAAAGAAGATAGTTGAGGATCAAGCTAGGAAGTGCAAGAAAGAAGTTAAGGTTGTATCCTTAAACTTTCCTGTAGCATCACTGATGAGACCTGCTTATATTTTAAGAGAGTTAAGACCATTCATCGATAAGGATATAGAATGTATAATGGTTCCAGGTCTTGTTCGAGGGGATCTAAGCATTATAGAGAAGGAACTTGGAGTAAAGGTTGTTAAAGGACCAAAGCATGCTTATGATATATCTTTCGTGATCAATAGCTTCGATGTAAAAGAGTTGTCAAAGGAAATACCTGCTGATGATTTGATTAAGGAAAAAATTAAGAGGCATGTCGAGACTGAGTTGATGAAATTCGAGGAAGATGACTCGATTTTGAAAAAGCAAGGTAATTATAGGATTAGAAATTTGAAATATGGAATAGATGCGCCAGTCAGAATAATTGCTGAAATCGTCGATGCACCACTTCTTTCAAAGGACGAGCTAAAAAGGCAAATTGGATACTATGTTAGCTCTGGCGCTGATATTTTAGACTTAGGGATGGTAGCAAATGAGAACCATGCAGGAGAATTAAAAGACATGATAAATTTTGTATGGCATTTAACAAACATTCCATTAAGCATCGATTCAATGGAAGCGGATGAAATCAATGAAGCAATAAAAGCTGGCATAGACATGGTTATTAGCTTAGACAAATCGCTGTTGTATAAGGTAACACCTGAAGATAAAGTTCACTATGTAGTTGTACCTATAGATCTTTCAGCATCTTACTTTCCAAAGACTCACAGAGGAAGAGTGGAGTTTCTTGAAGAAATAATATCATTGGCGAAAAGTAAAGGTTTCAGAAATATTATTGCAGATGTAATCCTTGATCCTCCTTTTTCGAAGTCGTTATTGGATTCATTTGTAGCTTATAAGATGCTCAGAGAGAAAGATCCCTATCTACCCATTCTATTAGGAACTGGAAATATTACCGAGCTTATAGATGCAGACACGCCCGGTATGAATGCGTTACTTACTATGATCGCATATGAGCTCAATGCTTCATTCATTCTCAGCACTGAAGTTAGTGACAAGTGCAGAGGCGTCATTAAAGAGTTGTCTATCGCATCTAAAATGGGCTTCATTTCCAGATTGAAAAATACTTATCCTAAAGGAGTTGGTTTCGATCTTCTAATATTGAGAGACAAAAAACTGAAAGATGAAACACCTGAAGAAGATATAGCTGAAATCATAAGAGTGGAAGATAATGAAAATTTCCATGTTCAGGATCCAAAGGGCTGGTTTAAGATATACGTTGATAGGAATAATGATGAAATAATAGTGCATTATAAACCTTCTTATCGTGATACTAAGAGCGGTTTAATAATAAAAGGTAAGTCACCCTCTTCAATATATAGGAAGATCGCCGAGCTTGGTTTAATTTCAAGATTTGAGCATGCCGCCTATTTAGGTTCAGAACTTCAAAAAGCATACATTGCACTTAAACTTGGCCGTAGCTACATTCAGGACTCCGATCTTTTCTAATTATACTGTTTAAACCTATTTAACAAAATAGATAAAATTAAAGTTCAATATTCATTGTCATGCAAATGAATAGAGCTAGATTTGTAGCATATACAGCAATCTGCGCTGCATTATATGCTGTATCAATAGTGATATTTGCCTTCATACCAACACCTTGGGGCGTTGGTCATTTTAGACCAACAGTCATAATACCCCAGTTTTTCGCTTTCCTTGGAGGTCCTTGGGTTGCAGCAATAGGCGCTGCGATTGGTACTTTTCTAGGAGATGTATTTGGCTTATATCCTGCTGGTTTGAGCAACCCCCTTTTGTCTTTAATTGCAGGTGTTCCAGCAAATTTCTTTGGTTTCTTATTATTTGGTTATTTAATTAAAAGATTCAATACATGGCAAGATTTTATATGGGTATCTTTGGTCTCCTTATTCATAGGGAATTTAATAGCGGGAATGGCTGTCGCCTTCTCTTTAGGTATAGTATTCAATCCTTCAGTGGGTTATACTACAACATATAGGCTTTATACGGGAATGGGTCTAACTCTATTTTGGCTTGTTACGATGCTACCATTCACATATGGAATAACGCCTTTGCTTGTACGCTATATATTTCCGGTTGCACCGTATGCTGTTGTTATGAAAGGAGGGTCATTTTCTGGTTCAAGGATAGCTGCAATTATTGTAGGTGTTTTGCTTCTCGCTGTAGCGTTTGCAGTAGTATTCCCATTCAGTACTATCTTCGATAATAGCTTTCATAGTATCAATGTTAGTATTAGTGCGCTTGAATTTGGTATATTTGTGTTTATAGCTGGTCTGGTAGCGATTGTGATTGCATCGCTCTGATCAAGTGTCGAAAAGAAAATCTAGAACTTTTTATGTCCCAGGCGGTTTATCGAGTATATTTGAGAATTGTTTCGAGGGGAAGAGATCTTTAGAGGAGGAGGGAGCAAGAGGTGGCGGGTTCAGATTAAGACTTGGCACATACACTTATGCGGAGTACAGCGATTCTGACTGCGTAATAATCAACGGCAATATTGAAAAAAACGCAAAGACCACCTTGAAAGTAATAGAACTGTTCAGGCAGAGATATGATATCCAAGACCGCTTTAAGATCTATCATAAAATAGAACTTCCAATGGGATGTGGTTTCGGAACTAGCGGTTCAGGCGCTTTGGGTGCTGTATTTGCGCTCGCCGATCTTTGTGGTATTAATGACTCTTACTGTAACCTAACTAATATAGCTCATGATGCTGAAATCCTTGCTCTAACTGGATTGGGAACCGTTTCAGGTCTTGGCTCATTTAGAGGAGCATGTGGGCTAATTATAGAGCCTGGCTCCCCGTGCAATTGTAAGATAAAGGAACTTGAAGTTGATGAAAATGATGTTCTTATTTCATTAGTTTTCTCACCTATAAACAAAGCAGAGATATTGATTTCAGGAAAAAAAAGAGCAGGAATGAATAGACTTGCCAGAGAACTAATGTCAAAGATTGAGGATGCATATTCCTTGCTAAAGTATTCAAGGATATTTGCTGAAAAAGCAGGGTTTGCTGATTATCATTTAAGGCAAATAATGAGGCATTTTCTAAGGTTAGGATTTAAAGAAGTAGCTCAGAACATGATAGGTAAGGCAGTACATGGTTTAATAGCAAGAGAAAAGGCTGAAGAAATATCAGAACTTCTAAAAAAGGAGTTCAGCGCTCAAGTTGTAGTTTCTGAATTACAAGATAAAAATCCTCTATTAGAGTAGAATAACTACAGCGAGTGCCAAGAGAACGAAGATTATAGCCAAAGCTATCATCATGATTTCTATAATTCCTTCATGGCTAGGTGCTTGCTCTTGAAGTATGGCTTTGAATCTATAAAATCCATGATATATTACGGAGCCGATTACGATGAAAAATATCAGTTTGAAAAGTATATTGTTCGATAGCTCATTCAACACATTTTTGATATCTAAGCCTAATGCAGGAGCGATTTGGGAGTAAATTAGGAATGCTGGGAATAATAGTGCAGCAATTGTTGCAGTCCCGGCAAATAATAACCAAGTTAAAGCATGTGATTTGTTCATATCAGAATCACCAAAATTATCGTCGTAATTATCAAAAATATTAAAATAAGCAATCCAAATACTAGGTTTATGTTTAGTTCTTTCCCCCCAACTTTTACCTTAACTATTCTTGGCATAAGATAAAGCCAGCTGATTGAGTGAATCAATGCAAAAACAAGAGCAATAATCGCCAATACCATTTGAAGTGGTCCTGCTAAAATCGCATCTGATAAGGTCATGTGATAATAGTATAGTAATGTTAGGAGGTAGATTGAATAAAGTGCTATTATGAAGCTTGATAATTCCCTTATAAATTTGAAGGTATATCTAGCATTCCTGAAATAGCCTACTCTCGTCTTCATTTCAATGAACTTAATCCCAACATTAACTTCATCCTCTGTATGTTGAATGCAGGATCTACGTTTTTTGGGCATGCATTTGAACATTCTCCCCAGAAGCTGCACTTCCAAACTGCATCCTTATCATTTGCAATTTTAAGCCTTTCCTCTCTTCCTTGGTCAATAGGATCCATTAAGTATCTATAAAGCAATGAAAGCGCTGCAGGACCTTTGAAAGTTTGATCATAACCAAATACAGGGCATGCTGCATAGCATAGCATGCAATTTATACATGCACTTGGGTTGATTATTGGTTCTTGTTGTTCTGATTTCACTATGATCTCTTTCGGTTCTTCCTTCCTTATTATATATGGCTTCATCTCTTTGAGATAGTGCATAAAAACATCCATATCTACCACGAGATCCTTAATTACATCGAAATTATACAAAGGCTCAACGACAATTGGGGTTCTTATTTCAGCTACTTTTGTTTGGCATGCCAGCATTGGCCGGCCGTTGATCACCATTCCGCAGCTTCCACATATTGCCATTCTGCATGAATATCTAAATGTCAGTGTTCTATCGATCTTATTTTTAATGTATACCAATGCATCCAATACCATGGTATCCCCCTCTACAGGAACGTTGTACTCGCTAATCCAACTCTTTTTTGTCTCTGGATCGTATCTTCTAACGAATATTTTTGCCTCGGTCATGTCAATATTTTCTTTCAGTTGGCTTCCATTTAGTTATTACGACAGGCAAAAGTTCGATTCGTGGTTCGTATTCACTCTTATATACGAGCTGGTGGACCAAAAAATGTTCGTCATCTCTTTTTGGGAAGTCAACCCTATAATGTGCACCTCTAGATTCTTTTCTTTTCAATGCAGCATATGTAATTGTTTCAGCCACATCGAGCATGAAATCAAGTTCTAAAATCTGGATGAAATCTGTATTATAAGTTTTGCTTTTGTCTGTTACCGAGACCTGCTTAAATCTCTCTTTAAGCTTCATTATCGATGAAAGAGCCTCTTCGAGATCCTTTCCATTTCTAAGTATTCCGACTTTCTCTTCCATGATATCCTTAAGTTCATAAAGTATATCTGAAGGAGGAATTCCGTTTTCCTTCTTTATCAAACCGTCAAATATTCTGTTTTCCTCTCTAGTAACTTCTTCCTTAGATACTTCAAGATAATCATGTTCTAGAGCGAATCTAGCTGCGTTGTATCCTGCTATTGAACCAAAAACTAAACATTCTGTTAGAGAATTTGAACCAAGCCTATTTGCACCGTTTATGCTAACACATGCAGCCTCGCCTGCTGCATAAAGACCTGCTATAGGAGTTTCAGCTTCCTTGTTGGTGTGCACTCCGCCCATCATATAGTGCATTGTTGGCCTTACAGGGATTAGCTCGTTATATGGATTTACTCCTGCATATTTTTCAGCCATCTCTTTTACCGTGGGGAGTTTCTTGTCAATGACATCTTTCCCTAAGTGCCTTATATCTAAGCCTATGTAGTCGCCATATTTTCCTTTAAATCCTCTTCCTTCCTTTATTTCATTGAATATTGCCCTAGATACGACATCCCTCGCTGCTAGTTCGAGCTTTTCAGGAGCGTACCGCTTCATGAATCTCTCATTCTGGTTATTTAATAGATAGCCACCTTCTCCTCTTGCCGCTTCAGTTATTAGTAAGCCTTTTCCAGGAAGACCTGTAGGATGGAATTGTACGAATTCCATATCTTTTAATGGCGCTCCCACGCGATAAGCTAGCGCCATTCCGTCGCCTGTGTTTATTGCGCCGTTTGAAGTAGTTTTGTAAAGTTGGCCTATTCCACCTGTACAAATTATTGCAGCTTTTCCTTCAAAGTAATGAAAAGTACCATTTTTTATGTCGATAGCAGTGAGACCCTTGAATCTGTTGTTTTCGACTATAAGAGAAGTCACGAACCATTCATCGAATCGCTCTATATTTTCGTAAAGGATTGACCTCTGGAATAAGGTATGAAGGATGTAAAAGCCAGTCTTGTCTGCTGCAAAAAAAGTCCTTTTCACAGACATACCGCCAAATGCTCTTGCTGCCATTCTACCTTGCTCATCTCTAGCCCAAGGTAGACCCCATTTTTCTAGGTTTTTTAACTCCATGGGTGCCCTGGATACGAAGGCTTCAACGGCATCTTGATCTGCCAAGAAATCACTGCCCTTTACAGTATCATAAGCATGGGATTCAAGATTGTCATATTCCTTAATTACGGCTGCGGCTCCTCCTTCCGCTGACACTGTATGACTTCTCATTGGATAAACCTTAGAAATGAGCGCTATCTTCAGTTTCTGATTCATACTTGCTGCTTCTATTGCTGCTCTTAGACCCGCTGCTCCTGCCCCAATTACTATTACGTCAGCACGTATTTTATCCACATTGATTAAAGTGCAATGATATTAAAGAATATTAGTAAGTTTCAAGGAGTAATCATGATGCTGGACTTCCTTGCCCTATCAATTGCATTGATAATCTCTCTAGCATTTGCGATGCTAGTAATATACTTAAACTACAGGTTAGCCCATAAGCCAAGCAAATCAGAGATAAAGCTATCAACATATGAATGTGGAGAGGAGATTATAGGCGAAGCCCAAGTAAGGATGAATGTTCAGTATTATGTTTATGGTATCGCGTATTTAATTGCCGATATAATAGCAATACTCATACTACTATGGGCTGTTCAATCCATAGAGCTCAGTTTTGTTGGGTTTGTGGGGATAATTCTCTTGTTAGCGATTACAGTCTTCAGTATAGGCTATACATTGAAGAAAAACATGTTGAAATGGGTCTAAATATAAATAACAGCATCCTCACTAAACTATTGGGCTCATGAGACTGCTAGACGTCCTTCAAGATTTCAAAGTCTGGATTGTAGACCCTAAAAAACTCTCTTTTGTAGATAGGCTGCTCATATGGGGTAGGCGGAACTCTCTTTGGCTTCTTGTTTTCGGAATAAAGTGCTGTACGATAGAGGGATTGATGGTCGCAGGTGCTTCGACTTACGACTTCGAAAGATTAGGCGTTTTGCCTAGAAATAGTCCAAGGCAGTGTGATTTAATGATAATCACAGGGCCAATTTCGCATCGTCTTGCGCCTGTCGTGAAAACACTTTATGAACAAATGGCTGAACCTCGTTATGTGATCTCATATGGAGAATGTTCAATCTGCGGAGGTCCTTGGAAGGGCATGTATAGTATCGTTGATGGAGTTGATCAAGTTATACCAGTAGATGTATATGTCCCTGGCTGTCCTCCTAGACCTGAAGCACTAATTGAAGCCATAATTAAACTCGAAGAAAAAATAAAGAAAGGGGAGTTGCGAAGGAATTTCTTACCTAAGACAGGTTATCCTGAAGTAAAGGAGGACTGGCGCGTATGAGTGAACAACTCAATAAGTTAAAAGAAATTCTACCTTATGCAGAAATCTATAAAATATACAAGAACAAATATTATGCTAAGATACCAAAGGATAAGTGGCATGATGCTGCAAGAAGGCTTAAGGAAGCCGGCTATGTGTTACTTTCAGCAGTTACTGCAGTGGATAGGTTAAATTCAATGGAAGTCATGTTCATATGTAGACGTTTAGAAGCAAATGGATTAGTTATTGTCGGTACGCTAATAGATAGGAATGATCCGAGAATACCTTCATTAGTTAGTGTTTGGGAAGGGGCTCATTTCCATGAGAGGGAGACGTTTGATCTTATGGGCGTATATTTCGAAGGAAATCCTGATTTGAGAAGGATACTTCTTCCTCCGCATTGGGTAGGCCATCCTTTAAGGAAGGATTATAAATGGTGACAGAAGAAAAACAGGTAGGTAGAGAAGTAAGAAAGCTTGTGATAAACGTAGGTCCTCAGCATCCATCTACACACGGGCCCATGGATCTCATAGTGACTGTTGAAGGAGAAACTATTGTCGATGTCGATGTCGTCCTTGGGTATATTCATAGAGGAATAGAAAAGCTTTGTGAATTAAGAAATTATTTTCAAATTCCAACATATCTAAATAGGTTATGCTATGTTAGTGGTATGTTCTGGGAATACGGTTTTGTGAAAGCAGTAGAAGAAATCATGGATGCAAAGGTTCCTGAACGAGGTGAATGGTTAAGGGTGATAGCTTGTGAATTAACAAGGATAGCAAGTCATCTAATATGGTTTTCTGCTTTTACAGCGGATGTAGGGCTTATGACGCTTTTCCCATGGGGGCTGAGGGATAGAGATAGGATAATAGATTTGTTGGAAATGATGAGTGGTCAAAGGATGACTTTCGGCTACTTTAGAGTAGGCGGTGTAAGATATGATTTGCCTACAAATTTCGATGTGTATGCTGAAAAAGCGATTAATTATGTAGAAAAGCATCTTGAAGAGTATGAGAAAGTAATTTATAACAACCCGGTTTTCTTAGCTCGAACAGTAGATATCTGTCCTGTTCCTGCTTCTAAGGCAATAGATCTTGGATGGACCGGACCAATGTTGAGGGCCTCTGGTGTAAAGCGTGACCTGAGACGTGATGAACCATATGCAGCATACGAATTTTTAGATTTTGAAATACCCGTAGGAAAAAAAGGTGATACATATGATCGTGTCTATGTTAGGTTAGAGGAAATTAAGCAGAGCATAAATATAGTAAGACAGGCATTGAAGCGAATTCCATCAGGACCGTATCAAACAAGATCGTTGCTATATCCTCCTCCAGGGATTGGCTATGGTTGGGTTGAGGATTCAAGAGGTGAATGTGGTTACATGGTCGTAAGTGATGGTACACCTAAACCCTATAGAGTTAAAATTAGAAGCCCCGCTTACATTCATGTCATGAGCATCCCAAACGTGATTAAGGGCTCAAAGATTGCGGATTTATATGCCATACTGGGATCTTTTGATCCTTGCCTAGGAGAAATAGACAGGTGAAAATATGATCGACAGCATAATTACTTACCTAAAATCCAATCCTCTTCTTGCCGATTCCTTGAGAGTTGTGGTAGCGATGGTATTTGCGCTAATATTCATGTTACTCAATGCCCTAATTTTCATTTATGTCGAGAGAAAGGTATGGGCTAGGACCATGCAACGTATGGGTCCAACTTATGTAGGAAAGTGGGGAATATTACAGCTTATAGCTGATTTCGTTAAAGTGCTCAATAAGGAAATAATCATTCCTGCGAAAGCGAATAGATTTGCGTTCTTAGCTATGCCTGTGTTCATTACAGCTGTTTCGCTTTTATTGATAATCGTAATGCCTTACGATTACGTCGTAGCTTATACTTTGCTTATCTTTCAACCCATATTTCCAGCGATAAGTATATTGAAATATGCTGTTGTTTCAAGTTACTTCCAGTATGGGGTTCTTTTAATATTCGTTATTCTTAGCTTCAATCCAATTTTTATTTTACTTACAGGCTGGATAAGCAATAATAAGTATAGTATAGTGGGAGGATTCAGGGCTGCAGCACAGCTATTAAGTTTTGAAGTACCCTTTTTGCTTTCTGTCGCTGCTGTTGTGGTACTTACTGGTTCGTTGAATCTTTATGAGATTGTTGAGAAACAAAAGAGCATGTGGCTCATATTCTTAGCTCCTTTAACTTTTATCCTCTTTTTGATAACAGCTATTGCCGAAGCCGAAAGAACGCCATTTGACATACCTGATGCTGAATCTGAGATAATTGCAGGCTGGAATACTGAATATAGCGCATCTCCGTTTCTTTTGCTAATAATGGGCATGTATGTCAGGGCTTTCGTAAGTGCAACTCTATTAGCTATTTTCTTCTTCGGAGGATGGCTAGGTCCAACGCTTCCTGGATTCCTAGCACCTATGAGCGGGCCTCTGTGGCTTATGATTAAAACATACTTCTTCATGTTTCTCTACATTTTGATAAGAGCAGCATTTCCTAGATATAGAATAGATCAGCTTTTAAGTTTAAGCTGGACAAAATTGCTTCCACTTTCAGTTGCCAATTTACTCATTGTAATAGCAGTAAAGTATTATTTGATGAGTATGGGGCTTATGAGCTAATAAGCTTATATGAAGGGTAACTCTAAGTAGCTATGTCCGTGAGCTCCAAGGAAGGTTTGCTTCATAGGCTTAAAAGAATTATAATAGGGCCATTGATCTCTTTCTTCACCGTAACTAAATATGTCTTCGTCAAAAGACCAACCATAGAATATCCAACTAAAACAATCATATTCCCTGACCGATTTAGAGGTGTTCTTGAAGTAGATGACGAACTTTGCATAGGTTGTGGAATATGTGCAAAGGTTTGCCCTAATACATGCATTTTCATGGTTCCTTACGAAAAAGGTAAGCCTGCAATGATTCCTGAAATAGATCTGCAGCACTGCATGTTTTGTGGTCTATGTGTAGATTATTGTCCGCCACAAGCTATCTATCACACCCATGTTGTAAGCATTATTGGGTTTAAGAGAGAAGATCTTTACCTAGATCAAAAGAAGGTTACTAGGGTCCAAGAGCTGGAATACAAGTAATGATTGTAGAAAGTTGTAATTTTCCTGAAGATGTACTCTATGATATCGAAAGCAATACTTGGTTGAAAAAATATGATGAATTTTATAGGCTGGGAATAAACTCCTTTCTCGCTTGGCTTTCGGGGAAATTTATGGGCATAAGGTTTCATGCGAAGGATATTGTGGAAAAAGGGCAAATTATATGTTCAATGGATGCTGTAAGGAGATTTGATGTTATAAGATCTCCTTTCAAAGCTAAAATAAAAGCGTTAAATGAAGATCTGTTAAGACGCCCAATACTACTCAATAAGGATCCATACGGATCAGGCTGGATAGCTGATTTGGAACCTCTTCAAGAAGTTTTAAGCTTTAACTATAAGAGTATAGAGGAAATTAAGGAAGCGATAGCAAATCAAATTAAAATGTATAAAGTTAGATGTTTTTCTGAATACCCAGATTATGAATTTTTTGAGGTTGGCGTTGAATGCTCTACGGTTCTAGCCAAGATAAATGAACTTTTCGCCAATTCTGAGATTGGTACAGTTGTTCATATAGTATCAGATGATCCAACTGCTCCGATAGAGATGATACGGTGGGAAGAGCAAACAGGACAGAAATTTGTAGAGTATAAAAAAGAAGGAAACTTATTCCATTTATTCGCCAAAAAAATTAGATAACTATTATTTTTCTATAGGGTTCCTTATAACGCTACCCCACTCACTCCATGAACCATCATAGTTTTTGACATTCTGATAACCTAAAAGATACTTTAACACGAACCATGTAATTGAAGATCTCTCTCCTATTCTGCAATATGTAATTATCTCTTTATCTGGTGTTACACCTCTGCTTTTATATAGTTCCTCCAGTTCTTTTCTTGTTTTGAATGTCCCATCTTCTTCTCTTACTGCTAAGGACCAAGGAATGTTTATGGCGCCTGGGATGTGGCCACCTCTTTGAGCTTTCTCATCAGGATATTCAGGAGGAGCTAGAATCTCTCCTGTGTATTCTTTGGGGCTTCTTACATCTACTAAGACATGGTCTTTCATTTTTAATACCTGTCTTACATAATCCATGTATGCTCTTAATGTATCGTCTGGGTCCTTTGCCTTAAAAGTTGCTCTTGGGAATGAGGGTATTTCTTTGGTTAGCGGTCTATTTTCCAAAATCCATTTCTTTCTCCCTCCATCCATCAACTTAACTTTTTCTACGCCATAATACTTCAGAATCCAAAAAGAAAACGCAGCAAACCAGTTATTGTAGTCTCCGTAAAGAATTATCGTTGTATCGTTTGATATCCCGTTCCTAGAAAGCAATTCTTCAAGTTGCTCTTTTGTAAGTATATCTCTGACAACAGGGTGATTCATGTCCTTTTTCCAATCAAATAAAACGGCGTTTGGAATATGACCAACGAAATAGTTCGAAACCGGATCGTAATCAACTTCTACAATCCTTATGCTGCTATCGTTTAAATGGTTTGCAACCCAGTCAGTGCTTACCAATACATCTGGATATGCATATTCACGGAATTTCGCCTCTGACATAGTATAACACTGTTATAGAGAAGATATAAGTCTTTCGATTATCGGGTAAAAAAATATAAATCAGCGACCGTGTTATAGCCACAATGGATTTAGCGGTAGATACAAATACTATCATTTATATTTTGGCAATCGCATGGGCAACTATCTTCTCATTTTTAGCTATTAAGACTAAAGACGTCCTTTATTCAGCTGTTTTTTTGGTTGGAATGTATGTTTCGGCTGCTTGGGCACTTATTCAGATCGATGCTTGGTTTCTCGCTTTAATATATCTCTTTGTCAATGCTGGAGGCGTATTGGTATTGATAATATTTGCTGCAATGTTGACAAGGCCAACAATAGATATACCTCCTACTAGAAGAATTTCTTTAGCAGCACTCATTAATTCCTCACTTGTGGTTTTGCTTATTGCTATATTGCTGCTGATTTCGAGAGCTCAACTAACGACCTCATTTACTTCGAATTTCTCAGCTATAATCCAATTCTTATTTAGCAATTATGGTATATCCTTACTCATACTCTCTGTTGCTGTTCTTTCTATTTATTTAGGAGCGATTTATGTAGCTAGCGAGGAAAAATGAATGCTCTTATTGCTCTCATTGCGGTCCTTCCTCTTTTCTTGATAGGCGTATACGGCATTTTAGCAAGAAGGCATTTTATAAGAATTATAATTTCAGTTGAAATAGCTATGAGCGCAGTAATTTTAACCATCGGTACTTTCGCTACCGTCACCAGCTCCTTTGGCGAGGTGTTGGGCGTTTTGGTAATCATCATAATAGCACTTGAGGCAGCACTAGGTCTTGCAATAGCAATAGAGATGGATAGAACTTACAAAAGTGTTGACATACTAGAGATAAGGAAGTTAAAAGAGGAGACACAATGATAGAGAACTACCAAGACTTTCAAAACTTTATGTATTATTTCTCACCCTTCTTTTTATTGTTAGTAGGATCGTTAGTAGTGTCTGTTGTCTCTTTATTTAAAAGATTTTTAGCTGCAAAGATTCTCTCATATATATTTTTGCTATTTTCATTATCTATTACTATTTATTTTATGTATGTAAATGTTAACCTCCTATTCTTCGGTAATTTAGTGGCTGTTGATAATTTCTCTCTAATATCATGGATTGCCCTTATTTTAGGTGCAATATTTTCATTCGCTTCCATGGGAGATGACTTAATTCAAAAAGAGACTCAACCACTTTTGCTACTTTCTCTCGCTGCATCCTTGTTTGTGGTTTCTGTAAGAGATCTCCTTCTTTTATTTTTGGCTATAGAAACTAGCGTATTTCCAGCATATGTTCTTGTTGCACAGTTCAAGAGAGACTACTTTTCCTTAGAGGCTACCGTGAAGTTCTTTGTTTTCGGCGTACTAGCTACCTTACTCTTCGCATATGGTTTAGCTGTAATATATGGCGCTGTGGGCGCTACTTCTTTTAGCTCAATAAATTCTTTCATCTCTAGTTCAAGTGTGAATAACTATGTGAATTTTATTATTCTCGGGCTTATCCTATTACTCGCTTCTTTGGCGATCAAATCTACGTTGGTTCCACTACATGTTTGGGCGATAGATACTTATCAAGGTTCACCTACAAGCATATCGGTTTTCTTATCCACAACTTCTAAGCTAACAGGTTTATTCTCAGTAGCCTTGATATTAGTTACAGCTTTCAGGAATTTATTTGATATAGAGCCTTTTATAAGGTATCTCCTTGCGATACTTGCGTTAGTAACAATGATATTGCCTAATGTTGCGGCCCTAGTTCAAAAGAATATCAAGAGATTATTGGCTTACTCTTCAGTTGCTCATGCAGGTTACATGTCTTTGGTTTTCGTCTTTCCACTGGAAACATTTCCTATTCTAGGTTTTTATGCAGTGACTTATAGCATTGCAAAATCAGTAAGCTTCCTAGTAACAAAACGAATATCTGGAGAAGGGAGTGATAGTCCCTACAACAACCTTATGTCACTTTTCAAACTGGATCCATTGGCTGCTACAACGTTCACAGTAGCCTTGCTTTCTCTTGCTGGCATTCCTCCTTTTGCAGGCTTTATGGCTAAATTTTTATTATTTTTAAATACTGCATTTACCGGTAATCTTGGACTAGCTCTCGCGTTAGTTGCTCTTATAATGAGCGGCATTTCCGTTTACTATTATGCATATCTAATAAGGTTGGAAGTCATAGAAAGTAACAATGAGAACATATCAATATTCAAAAACTCTGAAATGGATGCCTTTATGATCATATCTATAATTGCTTTAGTAATATTAACATTCTTTCCGTCATATTTATATTATCAATTCCCAATTTTTTAATACGAAGTTATTAGATCATAAATATCTATATTGAAATTTATAATCTCTTTTATTGCATTTATTATTGAAACTTCTTCTAAAGATATATTTTGGCTCATATTATCTAATTTTCTTAGTTCGGAAAGGAGTTCTTGTTTTAAATCTTCAAAGTTTCCCTTTTTCCTTGCAAAGGAAATCAATATTTTCTCCTGTAAGTTTTGTAGTTTGAAAGTAACTTCTTGAACGTTCTTAAGAAATTCAGGGTTTAGTTTAGTCCCTCGAACTGCAAATATTTTTGCCAGTCTAGCTGCTTCATCTCCTATTTTCTCTATGAAATGGGCTGCTATTCTTAAGTCCAAACAATCCAATAAAGTAAGTTCTAATTTATTTAATAGTGCAGGCCTTAATATCAGGCTTCTTAGCTGCCTCACCATTAAAAAATATAGTCTATCAACCTCCTCATCCCTTTCAAAGATTGTATTTAATATCTTTTCTCCTTCCAGAGAGCTTCTTACGGCATCGACGTACATTGTAGATGTTATTGCATTCATTCTAAATAGTAACTTGAAAGGATGTATTGAAGTTTCATCGATCAGATTTTGAAGAGTGATTAGATCCATCCTTTCGTCCACGATTTCAAGCCCGCTTAGTTTTCTAACGATTCTTATTATTTCTTCTCTTTCTTCGTGGCTGAAACCTTTCTCCTTTATAATCTTTATTATGTTATATCCAAACAAATAATAACCCAGTATTCTCTTTTCTATTGAACTTTTTTCATACTCTAATATTACCTCCTTATCTTCTCTCTTATCCTCAGTCATAGGCAAGATTGTGAGTTCCCCGCTTTCTCTTACTTCCAGTCTAACTTCTGATCCTTTCTTAAGGTTGTATTCTTGGATCCAATTTATAGGTAATGCTATGTAAAATGAGTTTCCAATTTTCTGTATTTTTCTCAGCATAATATATTAATTAATGATTTTTCGTTGAAAAATATGAGAAAAGGCTTTTAAGGAAATTTCAACTCTAATTGTGGATCTACCTGAAAGTGCGCTAGAATTCCTTGCTAGCCTGATAGGAAAAAGCAAAAACACTAAAAAAACTTATGTTACAATTATCAAGAAATTTCATGAGAGGATAAAAAAGGAAAGCTTCGGTGAGAAAGATATATTGAAGTATCTAACAGAGCTTGAGCTTAAAGGAGCTAAGCAGTCAACACTGCGATTAAGTGCGATTGTGCTAAAAAAATATGCGAAATACATGAATCTCGACGCCTCTAAGATTCCAATACCGAGCTACAAAAATGAGCCAAAACAAATTTACATAAGAGAAGAGGATCTAACTAGATTCTTGAATTCCTTCGATAATCTCAGGGATAAGTTAATAGTGAGACTCTTACTTTTTACAGGTTGCAGAGTTGGTGAAATTGCTAACATGCATGTTGAAGATATAGATTTTGCCAGACGCGTGATAAAAATAATTGACCATGGTCACTACGAAATTAAGAAGCAAAGATTAGTGCCAGTTGATGAGTACACCTTAGACCTTCTTAGAAGTTATATTAAGGGCAAGAGTCATGGTAGAATATTTGAGCTAAGCGTTAGAGCGATTCAAAAGATGATAAAGAGAAAAGCTATAAAAGCAGGTCTACCTTATGCTAACCAGCTGACACCTCACAAGCTAAGGCATACCATGGCCATATATTGGATAACCAAAGGAGGCGATTTAAGAACACTGCAAAGAATACTTGGTCATAGCAGCATAAGAACCACTGAAATATATCTAGATTATGATTTTCAAGATATGATGCGGGTATATGATAGAGTAACTAGAAATTTTGTGAATTCATAAAACAGAAAGCCTTTTAAATGAAATTTTAGAGAATTAACGATGAATAATTGGCGTTTCATGAATGAAATAGGTGATGTAGCATATAATTTGGCTGTAAGTGAAGTTCTTCTCAGGAGCGTTGGAAGTGAGAGGGCAAATAATACGCTTAGAATATCATTCTGCAACCCCAGTGCTGTAGTACTAGCAATTCAACACATTCCGCACAAGGTTCTGAATGTACAAGAGTTGCGTGCTCTTAAATTTAATATTGGTAGAAGGCCTACTAGTGGACCAATTTTATTTTTCACTGATAAACAGGTTGCTGTGCAGCTATTCATGAAAGATAATAGACCAACTTCGGATTCACTGAAGAACAAGGCCATAGAAACGCTTCTTACGGCACTAAAGGAACTTGGTATAAATGCATATTTCGAGGAGCCCTATGGCATATTCGTCAACAAAAGGATGCTTGCATATGTGGATACCTTTAGAATAAATCACGCATTAGGCTTAACTTTCTATTTCAACGTAGAAAATGATGAGGAATATAGGAAACGAATCCTTCTGGATAATACTATAGCTTATGCAAAAAGCCCCGCACTATACACGAATTTGAAATACGAATTGGGGAATCAATATTCCCATACTACTTTTACAGAAACGATAAAATCTGCTTTTAAGCGAGAGTTTTCAGCTGGTTTCATAAATCAAAGGCTTACTGATTACGAGATTATGCTCTTACGCTCACATATTGAAAAGCATACAATGAGTGAATGGATTTACGAGTATAGAAACAAGAATATAGCCATATCTCCCGATGTTAAATCAGTTACTGTAGACACAAGAGGCGGTTTCGTCACTGTTATTGCTTCAACAAATCGTGGCCTTATAACAAATATTCATATATCCGGAGATTTCTACATATATCCTCCTGAAGCATTAGAAGCCTTAGAGGCTGGGCTTAAATTTGCACCTGCAGATGAGAGTTACATTGAAGATTACGTAAAGCGTTACATTAAAGTTGGAAAGGTGGAGCTATATGGTATAGATGAAGAAGAGATCGTTGAAGCTATAAGGAGAGCAACAATTCCTTAAATAAGATAGTCAATAAAATTTAGTGGAACATTTAAGCAATGAATTACTCCAGAAACTTTACAGCGGTAAGATTAAATATAAAGAGGCAAGAGAGATTCAGAAATTCATATCTAAAAACCTAATCAAAGTTGATCCTCGTAGCTATAAAATCGTAGCTGGTTTGGATTCTGCATATTTTAAGAAAAAAATGATAACTGCGATTTCTTTTTATGATATAGAAGAAAAAAAGGTATTACACGAGGAATACATTATCGAGGAGGTGAACTATCCTTACATTCCCACGTTATTATTTTTAAGGGAAGGCCCTAATATGGTAAAACTTGCAAAAAGTGCAAAATTACAGGCCGATGTATATCTTATCGACGGCCATGGCGAAGCTCATCCTTATAGAGCGGGTCTTGCATGCTTTGTTGGTTATATGCTCGATAAGCCAACTATAGGTGTTGCTAAAAGCAGGCTATTCGGGAAAGTTGAGTGGTTTAATGGTGAAGGCGTTCTTAAGGATGGTGAAGAAGTAATAGCTTTGTTAATACGATTGTGCAACAAAGAATTCTACATAAGCGTTGGTCAAAGGGTAACTCTGCAGGGGGCTTTACAGATATTCAAAAAGACAATCGAAGGTTGCATATCTGTACCACTTGAAAGAGCTCATATACTTGCTAATACAATTAAGGCACAGTATGAAAGTAGTAAGATTAGTAGCTCCTCCGCTTGAAAATAATGTCTATATAGTTTATGATGAAGAAAGCAAAGAAGGATGTGTAATAGATGTTGCACAGGCTTCAGATGAGGTCTTTAGCTTCATTAGAAATAAGGATTTGAAGATCAAATTCATCGTTTCTACCCATGCACACGCTGATCATACTGCTCATAATAAAAAAATTAAAGCTATGCTCAACAATTCAATTCTTGTTATGCATGAAAAGGACGCAATATTAATGAAGGCATTGTTCGATTTGAAATATCCTTATATCCATGAACCACTCGAATATCAAGAACCTGGTAGGTATTTGAATGAAGGAGATGCGCTGAATTTTGGTAAGTATGAATTAAAGGTTATACATACACCCGGTCATACACCAGGCTCAATATGTTTGTATGAGGAAAAGGAGAAAGTTTTGTTTTCAGGCGATACGCTTTTTCAAGGCACATATGGGCGTGTGGATTTTCCTTATAGCAGTGAGGAGGAGATTATTAAAAGTCTAAAGAAACTTTCAAAACTTCCAAGAGAGACTTTAGTATATCCTGGCCACGGCCCTGAGACGAGGATCGGTCTCGAATATTGGCTTTTTAGTCTGTAGAAATGACCATAAAATTTGATTCACTTCAAGATTTCTTAAGAGCTGTTTTCGGCGAAAAAACAAGGCTTATTTCCATTGAAGGTATAGATGTTGAAAAAGGTTCTTTAAAAGGTTATGGCTATGGGCGACCTTTGATCATCAACTTTGAAATTAATGGAGAATCAAGAAAGGGCGTGATTGAAACCATGAAGGAAGATATATTCGGCCATGAGTACAGGGCAGATAGATTCCAGTCCTTGATTTGGGCATATGAAGCATACAATTCACTTCCTAAGCATGCAAGAGCTTTAGCAGTAGGGTATTTTGATAAAAAAGGCAATCTTGTACCAATGAAAGACTTTGATGAACCTTTCATCTTTGTAGAATTTGTAAAAGGGAATCTCTATTATCTGGACTTAGAAAGGATTCGAGACGAAGATAAACTTAGCGAATTAGATATTAAGCGGTGTTCAGCATTGGCTGGCTATCTTGCTGACATACATTCCAGAAAGGCCGATAACAAGAGAATTTATATTCCTAGAATAAGGGAGCTTTTAGGTCATGGTGAATGCATAATGGGGCTGATAGATAGCTATCCTGATAAAAGCGATTTCTATGATCAAAACTTCTTCCCAGCGCTAGAAAAAAAGTTAGTAGATTGGCGTTGGAAGTTAAAGAATTTCTCTCATAGAGCAAGTCAAATTCATGGAGATTTTCATCCTTGGAATATCTTCTTTGAAAAGGATACAGATTTCACTGTTAATGATAGGAGCAGGGGGGAATTCGGTGAGCCTGCTGATGATTTAACAGCTTTGACAATAAATTATCTTTTCTTTTCTCTACAAGTTAAGAATAAGCTTGATGGTCCGTTCGAATTCCTTTTTAAAAAGTTCTTCAAGGATTATATTGAGAAGACAAACGATGAAGAAATTCTAAGAGTTTTGCAACCTTTCTATGTTTGGCGCTCTCTTGTCATCGCAAGTCCTATTTGGTATCCTAATCTTCGATATGAAACAAGGCTTGCCTTATTCAAATTCATGAAGAATATTTTGGACACTGAAATTTTTGACTATAATAATGTCAACTCACTTCTTTCCTGATGCCATTTTGTGTTTGGTTGACTGGTCTTCCTGCGAGCGGTAAATCTACTATAGCGGAACATCTGAGGAAATTGCTAAATGAAAGGGGAATAAAGGTCCAAATATTAGATTCAGATGAATTGAGGAAGGTCTTAACGCCCAAGCCAACATATTCGTTAGAGGAAAGAGACTGGTTTTATGATGTGCTTGTTTACATTGCTAAAATTCTTTATGAAAATGGAGTTAATGTCATAATAGCAGCAACGGGTAACAAGAGAGCATACAGAGATAAGGCAAGAAATGTGATTCAGAATTTTTTAGAAGTATATGTAAAATGTGATCTGGAAACTTGTATGAAAAGAGATAAAAAAGGAATATATGAACTTGCTAAAATGGGCCTTGCTTCCACAGTTCCTGGGATTCAAGATCCATATGAAGAGCCTTTAAATCCTGAGCTTGTGCTCGATACTACAAGTCTTGAGCCTAAGCAATGTGCTTCTCTCATATTGGGTTATTTGGAAAAGAATTCTTTATTAACTTCTAAAAAATAAAAAGAGCTCTAGTTTGTAGCTATCAATAAAAAGTTTTGAACATTTCGAAAGTTTACCTCGCCAAGTTGTTCGAAAGTATCTTATTATAAACTGATTTAGAGTAATAAATGATAATGCTGTCCATACTAGGGAACAAGGTAGTAGTCATAGCGATTTCACTAATAGCGTTGGTAGGAGCTTCAGTTGGAGCTTTAGCATCGATGGGTTATGGGCCATTTGCTTACATTAGCTATAGCGTATCTGGACAACAAGGAACTGAAATAATTCCTGTGCATTTTGATTTAGGAAACTTGACCGCAGGTCAGCAAGGCAATGTGACTGGGAATGCAACTATTACAATTATGCAAACGGGAAACTATACTATAAAATTGCTTCATGTTGAAAAGCTTGAAAAAGTGTTCAGTTATTTTAACGTTACTTTGAAAATTAATAATAACACCTATCTCGTGAATCTTGAAAAATCTTCGACAAACTTAACTTTAAATAACGGAACCTACCAAGTCGAAATAACTATATTCTACAAAGTCAGCTTAAATCCAAAGGCAGAAGATATCAAAAATGAACCATTACTTGTAATACATCCTTCTGACGAAGAAGGAGAAGATTAAAAAATTTATTTTTTTATTTCACATAGGCTGAGGGTGAGCTATCGAATTTTTTCTTGCAGTTTTCGCTACAGAAATAATAAGTCTTACCCTTATAATCGCTTTTAAACTTGGCCTTGGTTGTATCGACTTCCATTTTACATACTGGGTCTATTGCCTTAGCCATGGAAAAGATTTCTGCCCATTATTTATAAATCTTCTACACTAGTAAAGTATTGTGGCAAAAGACATTATATGCGGGATGTATGTTGATGAAACTAAAACCCCTTTTAAATGCACTAGAAAGGGTGTTACCTATTATTTCTGTAGCTCTTCTTGTTTAGATTCTTTTTTAGCACCGATGAAAGAACTAAGGAGACTAAAAATCCTTACAGCTATCGGCATTGGTTCTGGCTTGTTGATTGCAATCTTGGAATTTTATTCAGTATCGCCTTTATTTTTACTCTTAATCGCTAGCATTGTTCAATTCTATCCAGGTCTCGAGTTCTATAAAGGAATGATCGATGCGATAAAAGCAAAACAGGCAAATATGGACGTGTTGATCGCACTTGGAACTTCTGCTGCTTGGGTTTATAGCTTGATTTATGTTCTTCAAAGCATGTCTATAATACCTGAAATATTAAAGGCTTCGGGTGGCTATTTCATGGAATCAACGCTTATAATAGGCGCAATCCTTTTGGGAAGAACTTTGGAAAGGATGATGAAACATAAAGCCTCAGAGGCATTGGAATCGCTTTTGGAGCTTCAACCTTCAAAAGCAAGAGTTCTTAGAAATGATCAAGAATTGGATGTGAGCTTGGATGAGTTAGAGATAGGTGATATTGTCTTGGTGAAACCCGGCGAGAAAATTCCATGTGATGGAGAAGTAATTGAAGGTTATTCTTTTGTAGATCAGTCAGCGATCACTGGTGAGAGTATACCTGTTGAAAAAAAGAAGGGTGATGAAGTATTAGGAGGTACGATCAACAAAACTGGGGTACTCAAGATAAAAGTTACAAAGGTAGGAGATGATACTCTAATGTCTCAAATCATTAAATCCGTTGAGGAAGCTATACTTTCTAGGACGCCTATCCAAAGACTTGCTGATAAAATTGCCTCAGTATTTGTGCCGGTCACGATCTCGATTGCTATTCTTTCTTTTATATTTTGGGCTTTTACTTGGAATTTGCCTTTTAACTTAGCACTAACAGTCTTGATTTCTGTATTGATAATAGCTTGCCCTTGTGCACTGGGTATTGCAACGCCTGCTGCATTGCTAATTGCTACAACAAAAGGCGCTAAACAAGGTATATTAATAAAAAGCGGAGAATATCTTGAAAGAATTCATAAAGCTAATGTCATAGTGCTGGATAAGACTGGAACTATAACTCAAGGAAAGCCTGTACTTGAAGATATCGTAAATTTCTCTAATTATCCTAGAGAACAAATCTTAAAACTAGCTGCTTCCTTAGAAAGGTTTTCAAGTCATCCTCTAGCGCAGCAAGTAGTTGAGGAAGCTAGTAGAGCGAAGCTTAGTTTATTAGAAGTGGAGAAATTTGAAGAAATTGCAGGCGAAGGAATTCTGGGGACTATTGAAGGTTCAACGTATTATATTGGCAATGAGCGCATGTTAGAGAAACACAGAGTTAAACTTAATGAAGCACAAAAAAAGATCATAACAGAATTAGAGAATAAAGGCAAAACAATATCCTACTTTTTAAATGATAGTAATTTGATCGCAATATTCGTTTTCTCCGATAATCTAAGAGAGGATTCCAAACAGGCTATTGCAGAACTCAAAAAAATGAATATTGATTTAGTAATGCTTACGGGTGATAATGAAAGAGTTGCAAGCGCTATTGCTAAGGAAGTAGGAATAGAAAAATTCTATGCAAATGTTTTGCCTATACAGAAAGCTGAAATTGTAAAGAAATTGAAGGAAGAAGGCAACGTCGTTGTAATGGTCGGTGATGGAATCAACGATGCTCCGGCTCTTGCAAATGCAGATGTAGGCATCGCGATAGGTAGTGGAACAGATATAGCAAAAGAGACTGGAGGGATAATCTTATTGAAAAACTCGCTTCTTGACGTGGTAAAGGCAATTAAGCTTAGCAGAAAAGCATATAGTAAAATTAAGCAAAACTTGTTCTGGGCTTTCTTTTATAATACTGCACTCATTCCTGTGGCCGCAGGCATTTTATATCCTTTTGCCGGTATAATATTGAATCCTATATTAGCCGCAATAGCAATGGCCTTTAGCTCTATAAGCGTAGTAACCAACTCAAGCTTATTGATCCGATATAATCCTTAAACTTCCTCTACAATCAATTTCGTGCCATAGAGCTCTGTAACCTTTACCTTTTTTCCTTTTTCTATTTTACCCCTTTTCGATATTGCAGTCCAAATCTCGTTTTCTAAATAAACTAACCCTTCTGGTTCAAGATCTGTCATTGTTTCTCCTATTTTTCCTATTATTACTTCCTTACCAACTGCAATAGGTCTTTTCATTGAGCTCAGGGCTCTGTATACAAAAAGGCTAATGATTAACAAAATTGCAATAATCGTAGCAATGAACCAAATAGGTAAATAGATGCCTAATAAGGGGAGTATTGCCAAGATAACAATGATAATTAAGAAATCATCAGCGAGGCTTGCAAGCAAGGCTGCTATTTTATTCACATACTACTATAGATGAACTCAATTATAGCTGTACATATAAAAGCTAATTTACTAAGACCACTTTTAAGATTTATGAAAGCCGCAGTTCTTTACAAACCGGCTAAGATGGAGGAAAATCCTTTGAAGATTGAACAGTTAGAGATTCCAAAGATAGAAGATGATGAGGTTTTAATCAGGATAAAAGCATGTGGTGTTTGTAGATCGAATCTGCATATGATAGAAGGTGATTGGTTAGATTTAGGCGTACCAGCTAAACTTCCCATCATCCCAGGGCATGAAATAGTCGGTATTGTTGAAAAAGTAGGCAAAGAAGTGCGGAATGTTAAAGTAGGAGACAGAGTTGGAGTTCAACCGCTTTATTCTACGTGTGGGGCATGTGAATATTGCATTAGCGGAAGAGAAAATCTATGCAATATGGCAGAAATAACAGGAGAAACTGTTGATGGAGGATATGCAGAATACATGAAAGCAAAGGCTGCGCATGTATATGAAGTGCCCAGCAATTTGAAGGACGAAGAAGCAGCTCCTCTATTTTGTCCAGGTGTAACTGCTTATAGAGCAGTTATGCTCAGCGAAATATCGCCAGCTAAGTCTGTAGCTATCTTCGGTATTGGGGGTGTTGGCCACTTAGCCATACAGTTTGCTAAGCTATATGGTGCTAAGGTAATAGCTGTCTCTGCTGACGAACAAAAGCTAAGGATTGCTAAAGAATTAGGTGCAGATTTGACTATATCATCAAAAAGTGATGTGGTAAACCAAATCATATCCTTGGGGTATGTAGATTCTTCAATCGTTTTCGCACCAAGCGATGAAGCCGTATTTCAAGCAACTCAAGTTACGAAAAAGGGAGGTATTATTGTTATTGGTGTAAGGGCCAACTTGAATGATTTCAGATTCGCCAACGAACAAATCATCAAGGGTAGCGTAATTGGTACGAGGGTTGATATGATGAATGTGCTTAAAATTGCTAGCCAAGGCAAATTAAAGGTATACTATGAAGTTTATCAACTTGAGGAAATTAATAGTGTACTTAAGAAATTGAAAAGAAGAGAAATTAGAGAAAGAGCTGTATTGAAGTTTTCAGCTGAATAATTCTTTTTCAAAACTCTTATTTTTGAAGATTGTACAATTCATAGCTCTTTCTGGCAATTCTGGGCACTTTCTTAACTTGAAACAATTTGCGTGGAGTATGTAGGTTAATTCTTTATATCCTTTTTTCTCGAAAACCTCCTTGATTTTATTGTTTATCAAACTCGCTATTAACTGCGTTTCAGCTTGTGCAAGTTCACAACATCTATTACCCAAGAAGCCTCTAAAATTGAATATGTTATAACCATCAAGCCTTAGTTTGGAAATTGTTGCCAAGTTCGATGGTAAAACTAATATCGCATCATCTTCTGATTCTTCTTTAAGTTCTTCATATAAAGCAATCGAATCCTCTAAGTAACTGAGATATTCATCGTAATGTTTGCTTTGTCTTATAGAATTAGGTATTAACATTTCCATCCTATCGGCAGCATCATATATACTAATGCTTTGTTGAGGTATTGTTCTATGCCTTATTATTTGATGCCTTGCAACGAGGCTCTCTTTTACGGCGAATTCGAAGATAATATCGGAAAATTCATTGAATTCCCCTTCCTTAATACCTCTTCTTATAATATCTTTAATTTCTTCTTTATTCAGAATATTTAAAATATCGAGATTGTAATCGAGCAATCTAACATCATTTTTGCCATTTTTTTCTATACTTTCGGCTATCTTCGACATGAGTTTGTTGGATATCAGAGGATAAGGATTAGGGTAATACTTGCCCAATCTGATTTGCGAAGCTATATCAAGTAGAAATTCCTTATAGGATACCATTTCGATTAAATCGTTAACGAATGCGCTCCATGAATTAGGTACAGGAAGGTTTTCTTCTTTATGTTTTCTAAGAAAGGCAAGCATGTGAACTAAATGGCTCATATTGATTCCTGCAGAAATGAAAGTTCCTATGCAAAGCGGAAGATGGTATCGCGCATCTTCTTCAGGTTTCCTTGTTTCTAGAACGTTTACGTCGTTAATGAGTTCAGAATACAAGTCAATACCTTTTTCCACATGCTTCAATATTTTCTGCTCTTTATGCGCTAGGCTATCAGGGATTAAGGAGTATGTTGCCTTCTCTCCTTCTTCTTTTATGAGTGGGACTGTATATCTAAGGGATTGTTGCAAAAAATTCGCTCCTGTTGAAAAGGAGACCAAGATCAAAGTGTTGATCCTTGGCATTATTGCTTGAACATGGAGATTGGGCATTTCTAAAATTGAAGAATAACCATCTCTTACTGCTTCTTTGATTATTTGCAGCTTTTGAACGAACTCTTTTTCATCCAATTCTTGCTCAATTTCTTTAGGTAGCTTCTTACTCCATGTTGAGATAGCTTCTGCAAGTAGTGTCTTAAGAGTAATGTTTTCCTTTAAATCAATAATCTTTGGTTTCCTGATGACCTTGATCATTGATAAACTAACTATCAAAGAATATAAAAGGGCATGTTGATAATGCCTTGTGAACATTGAGAAGATAAACGATAATGTTTTCATCATCGATACGCTGGCTTACGGAGAACCTAAAACCGTGGCAAGCTATTTAGTTAAATCGGATGACAAGTTTGCGCTCATAGACGTAGGTTATGCATATACCCATATGAACATAATAAATGCGCTGCAGAGTATAAACCTTGACCCAAAAGAAATTACTTATATAATACCTACCCATGTTCATCTAGATCATTCAGGGGCAACAGGTCATATTGCTAGAATAGCCACTAAGGCCAAAATAGTTGCGCATGAAAGGGCTAAGAAGCATTTGATTGACCCTACTAAGCTCATTCTAAGTGCTAAAGAAATTTTTGGAGAGGAAAAAATGCGCGTTTTTGGTACTCCATTGCCTGTAGAGGAAGAAAGGATCATATCCTTTAAAGAAGAACTAGAACTTAAATTGGGAAATCTTACGCTGAGATGTATTTATGCGCCAGGTCATGCGCCGCATCAAATGGCAATACTGTTAGTTGAAAAGAACTTGCTTTTTACTGCTGATACGGTAGGAATAATGCAACCCAATTTGGGAATAATGATACCTACTACTCCTCCGCCAAGCTTTGATTTTGTTCAAGCTACAAAAACACTTGATAACTTAAAAAAGTATGATCCTGCACACCTAACAATGCCTCATTATGGTTATAGAGGTGATCCTGAACATGTATTTGATCTCACAAAAACTAAGATGGAAGAGTGGATAAATGCTGTAAAGGCCTTCGTTAAAGAAGGGCTTACTAAGGATGAAATAATAAAAATAATGCAAGAAAGGATAAAGAAGGAAGCAAATATTTCGGACTTACCAGCATCTGCAAAGCAATCGATTTTAATTTCTGTAAGTGGGATCCTTAACTATATTTCCAATATTTGAGATTGATTTATCAAAATATCTATATGATAATTTTTAACTGTATTTTTCTAAACTATTTATTATTTCTTCATATATGTAGCTAGAATTTATCTCCTTATATCCAATTTCTCTTGCAAGCTCTGTTGGTAGAAATCGAGTGCCCTCACTCCATATCTTTTTAAGGAAGTTGCCGGCCTCTTCTTTTCTGAACCAGTCTTCACCATATTTTTCTCTTAGGAAATTTTTTAGTTGAACTTCAAAAAACCAGGCTTCTAAATATTCAGCTGTGTACATTCCAGGATCTATATCGCTTAGATATAATGCCCGTTCATGTTTAGTAACCATGTTATTTTCCATTATTCTTTTGTATTCAAAGGAGGAATGCCTATCTGGTTTCCTAGAGTTTAGCCTTATTTCGTATAGTAGTTTGGAGCAGTATCTTCTTAAGAAATATAATTTATAAAGATATTGGAATCTCAAATATCTCTTATCATATTTGAGATAATGTTTGATAAAGGCCTCATCTAGCAAAAGATATTCGAACAAAAATGCGAATGTCTCAGTGAATGATGAAGGTCCCAAATATTTAAACTCCATAGGTGTTTCTTTGTTTACGTTTGCGAAATGGAATGCGTGCCCAGATTCATGGAAGAGCGATAAATAATCGTCCTGTCCTCCTTTAGGCGTTATGACTAGATATATTTTCTCAGGTATTTTTATGGGCGAAACAAATGCTCTAGTAGTTTTATTTTCTCTTATTACATCATCTATTATAATATTTGGATATTTCTTTAAGGATAGGCCAAAGTTATTTGTAAATGATTCAAAAACTTGAATCATCTTTTCCTTAGGAAATATCCAATCGAATTCCTTAGCTCTGAAGTAGAAGGCCAAGTCGTGCCTTTCGCTTTGATGAAAATCAAGACTCATCTTCTTGAATTCCTCTTCCATGATGTCAATGTAGATGCTTTTAGTTTTTGAAAGGAAGTTTAATGCTTGTGATTCAAGTTGATCGTAATCCTTAAAATTTATAGAAGAACAATATTCAAGATAATTCTTGTAGCCAAGTTCTTTAGATATTTCATGAAATTTCAACCACTGCTTATACAGAAATTTATTTATTCTGTAAGATGCCTTTATTCTGGCCATATATAGAGCCCTTCTTTTCTCTCTATCATGTTCGTTTGCTATTATTGCTGGTGCGATTCTGTAACTGATAGTATTCTCTCCGTATCTTATGTAGGTATTACTTTCTATCGTAGAAACCTTATCTCTTATTTTGCTCGTGTTGAGATGCATGTACATTTCCTCAAGAAATGCTGCAAGGTATCTTATCCTCTTATCCTTTTGATCTCTTAATTTTAAAATTAAATCTTTATTCGCAAGGTGCATGTATTTCGAGTAGATTTGTGAGGTGTTCATTTCGCTTTTCTGTCCTGAATAGTTTAGATATATTTCTTGGTTTACTTCTTCGAATAACTTGGGCAGTAAAAGTCTAATTTTCTCAATTTCCTGCTGCATTGTCAAGAAACAATTCTATGGGTTAAAAATTTGTGCCATCAGAGATCCTTTGCTTATAATTAAATTAAGAAATTCCTGGTCAGGTTTTCATTTCTTCAACTTAATTGTTTGTAATGAAAATATGGGTAAAATTGTACTAATTAATGCCGATATTATAATGAAAGTATATGGATCGAGAAGATAGTATAGTGAACCTCCCGCTACTCCTCCAAGTGCTCGGAATACATCTATTGAAAAGTTCATACTTGAGACTTTTCTGGCTCTTTCCTCGTTGGTACTGTATAAAGCCGGCAGTGTAAAAAGTGGTATCCAAACAAAAAGCCAGAAGGGGAGTGCATATATTATTGCAAAGAATATTGTATTAGGGTATAAAATAATCGATAAATAGTAAATTGGATAGTAAGCTGCACCAATGGCTAAGGTCATCCTTATGCCTATTGAATCGATTAGCTTCCCAACATATGGTGAGACAAATATCCCTATTAAGGTAGCAAATGCGTTAACGACCCCCCAATCAAGTACTCCTCCTCTAAGAAGATTTGTATAGTAAATCGGTATAATTGAATAGACCAATGCAGGCCCAAACGCCAAAATAGATGAAAATACGATAACTTTATCCATGCTTTTCAAGGTATCCCATATCTTTAAGTGTTTTGATCCATCGCTATGGATTCTATTTTCCTTCATAGGTAAGAAGAGGGTTGAAATAACTACACCTATAAGACTTGTGGATATAGAAGTGACTTTAAAGGATAGTATTTCTATGAAATATCCGTATACAACGCTTCCTATAAAGTATCCTAGATTGATGAAAAGGTAAACATCTCCAACTGATCGGCCTACTTTCTCTCTTCTTTCTGTCTCAAAAGCTATGAATAGAGGTTGACCAATTTGCAATATTGCAGAACCAATTATCATAAGAACTATTACCAATGATACCTGCTCTACAAGTGTCGATGCCAATAAGAATATTGAGCCTACCAAAATTGCCAAGATAGCATATCTCAGCCTATATCCCGTTCTATCTGATAAGGGCGCAACTAAAAGCGGTGCAATACCCATAGCCAATGAAGAAATAGAATATATCATAACGGCTGCGATTATACCGCTAAGCTGATATGCATATATTTCTAAGAATATCAAAGGATAGGTTATAAGAATACCATAAAGGGTGTAGAGAGTTGAAGTAAATATCTTATTTTCTAATCTTAGTTCCTGCATCTCCGAATATAGCGTCGATAATTTTCGAAGTCGAGGTTATTATAGCTTCTTTACCTCCACTTTCTAGAAAATTTATGCATGCAATAATCTTTGGCTTCATGCTACCCTCTTGGAAATGTCCTTCCTTTAAATATTTTTTCGCTTCATCAACGCTCATTTCATCGATATCTCTTTCATTCTCCTTCATGAAGTTGAGCTTAACTTTCTCGATATTCGTTGCTATGACGAGTTTATCGAATTTTAAAGCACTTGCGAGAAGTGCACTAGCTAAATCTTTATCTATAACTGCCTCAACACCTTTCAGCTTACCTTCTTCATATACAACAGGTATGCCTCCTCCTCCACAAGATATCACAATGCCTTCTTTTAGAAGCCTTCTTATCATTTCGAGCTCTAAGATTTCTATAGGTTGAGGAGAGGGGACTACGCGTCTGTAGCCCACTTTGTTTTCCATCGTAACTCTCTTCATGATATAACCTTTTTCTTCCATCAGCCTTTTCGCTTCTTCTTCAGCATATAATGGGCCGATTGGCTTGGTTGGATTTAAGAATGCTTCTTCTCTTCTATCTACCAAAACTCTAGTTGGGATCACAAAAATTTTCCTATCTTTCCCCAAAAAGTTTTGAAGTAATGTTTGAATCTCGTAGCCGATTTGAGCTTGTGTCATAGCAACAACGACATCAAGCGTGATTTTTTGATTAGCTTTTTCAAAACTTAATAATAGTTCCCCAACCTGTGGGCCATTTCCATGAGTTAAGGCGATCTTCGAATCTTTTTCGATGAGTAATGCTATTTGCTTACAGACATTTTCTAGCTCCTTATTTGCTTTTGATATCGCATTTCCTCCTATTGCAACTACTATTTTTTCCATTGGATAGCATGAATAATTGTTAAATTCAGATAAATGTTGATGTGTCAATATTTTTTTGCTAGTTAGTCTAATTAGACCAATGAGCCAAATTTCGCTTTTAAAGAGCTTAAATGCTGCATTCAATCCTAGAACTGTCGCAGTTATAGGTGCATCAGGTACGCCTGGGAAAATAGGCTATACGATTTTCAATAATTTAATTAAAGGGAACTTCAAAGGTAGAGTTTATCCCGTAAATCCAAATACTAAAAAAATTCTGGGCAAAATCACATATCCAACCGTCTCTGAGATTCCTGAAGAGGTGGATTTGGCTATCATCGTTGTTAAGGCAGAACTCGTAGAGGAAGTTATGAAGGATTGTATAAATTCCGGAGTCAAAGTTGCAGTTATAATTAGTGCGAATTTCAAAGAAATAGGTGGCGAGGGGCAAAAAAGAGAAGAAAGGCTGAAAGAAATCATTAACAATTCAAAAATTAGAGTTCTAGGGCCTAATTGCATGGGCATTTTTGATAGTCATAGTGGTCTTGATATGCTCTTCTTGCCGGAAACTAGGATGGAAAAGCCAAAGCCTGGCAATATATCGATTATATCTCAAAGTGGTGCAGTATTAGCCATTTTTTTGGACTGGATGGCTAAAGAGAACATAGGTGTAGCAAAAGGAGTTAGCTATGGAAATAGGATAGACATTGATGAAGGTGATTTGCTCTACTATTTAGCTTATGATGAGGATACAAAGGTAATTCTTTCTTATATTGAGGGGCTTGATGAAAATAAAGGCCAGAAATTTATTCAAGCAGCGCGCTTTGCTTCATATCAAAAACCAATCATCGCAGTAAAAGGTGGTAAGACGGAGGTCTCTAGAAAAGCTGTTGCATCACATACAGGAGCCATGGCTGGTTCATATGAGATATATAAAGCAGCTTTTAAACAAGCAGGAATAATAGAAGCAGAAAACATTCAAGAAATGTTCGATATGGCCAAAGCTTTGGTTATGCAGCCGTTGCCTCAAGGTGAGAATGTAGCTGTAATAACTAATACTGGAGGTATAGGAATAATGGCTGTCGATGCACTTGAGGAACGTGGTTTAAAAGTGCCGGAGTTAGATGATGAAACCAAGAAATATTTAAGCGAAAATCTAGCTGCAGGTGCTGCGGTTAATAATCCAGTGGACTTGACGGGTAATTCAACAGCGGAACATTATAGGATAGCAATAAATAAGGTTGCAAGCTTAGATTACATTCACTCGTTGGTTATATGTTTGGAATTTCAAGTACCTCAATTGGACTTCAATGTATTGGACTATATATATTATTCCAAAGAGCTTGGGAAACCAATAGTAACAATTACTGTAGGCGGTGGTTTAACTGAAAGGATATCAAGAATAATAGAAAATAATGGAATCCCCTCATATACCACTCCCGAAAGAGCTGCTACTGCAATTTACGCTCTTTATAGATATTCTCAGATAAAATATTCAATCGAATGAAGAGGGATTTTTTCCTTGAGCTTATAAAGAAGGCTAATCAAGAAGGCAGAGAGTTTCTCTTTGAATATGAATCTAAGGCTCTGCTCAAAGCATATGAAATCCCTACTACGAACTTTTTCTTCATAAAAAACGAATCCGAACTTGGGGCTGTCATAAAAGAAATAAGATATCCTTGTGTGGCGAAGATCGTATCAAGACAAGCTATCCATAAAAGCGATATAGGAGGGGTGATACTTGGAATAAGAAACGAAAATGAGCTTATAAGCAGTCTTGAGAAAATCTCTAAGATTGCAGAATCTAAAGCTATAAAATTAGAAGGATACTTGATAGAAGAGCAAGCTAAGCAAGGTATCGAGATTATAGTCGGTATGATAAAAGATCGTGTTTTTGGCAATGTCTTGATGTTCGGTCTTGGAGGAATTTATACTGAAGCCTTTAAAGATGTCAATTTTTTGATCTTACCGGCATCAAAAAAGGATTACATGAACTTAATTATGAACACAAAGATAGGTAAAATTATTTCGAATTCTAGAGGTAAAACTATAGCTGTTGATGCTATTCTTCAAATATTGACAAAAGTATCTGAATTAATCGAAGAGAACCCTGAAGTAATAGAAATGGATCTGAATCCTATAGTTGTGAATGAGGATTCTGCAAAAGTACTTGATGCAAGGATCAGATTTCGAACGTAGCCTGTTCGTATCTTTTTCTCATTGCATGTTTTACAAATATATATCCAACAAGTAAACCTCCTATTAGACCGAATAAGTGTGCGAAAATGTTTACGCCTGGTATAAAGGAATTTATCAGGAATATAACTATAACGTAGAGAATTGCAGAAGCAAGTCTGCCACTTAATCTTCCTACGATAGCGAATGCCCCTAGTAAACCAAAGATCGCACCTGAAGCACCTGCAGATGGTATTATATCGCTGGCACCACCTCCGCTAAAGGGTAAATACTGTAGAAGGAATAAAGATGCTACATTGCCTAACAATCCAGATAATAGATAGATGACTAGAAACCTTTTTCTACCATAGCTGTATTCGACAGCGCTTCCGAAAAAATAAAGAGCCAGCATATTAAAAGTAAGGTGAAGGATGCCGAAGTGCACGAACATTGATGTGAATAACTGCCAATAAAAGTAGTGATTAATCACGAAGTAATTTTCTTGGCTCAAATAGAATTGAAGACCTGAAATGGGTATTACATACGTATTTAGCCCAGCTCGATATATTGTGCCTGAACCTAAGAGCACATCTACGCTGCTTGCTTTATATTCTATTGTTGCATCCTCAAATTCTACTGTCACGTAGAAAAAGTTGGCTGTTATGACTGTTAGCAAAAAAACAACGACATTAATTATTATAATAATATTCGTCAGCGAAGCTTTTGTAAAGGACACATGCTAAATCCTATCTAATAGAATATATGATTTTCGATAATGCCTTAAATAATATGTTTCAAAATTTACATAGATGATCACGATACTCTCTGGAGGTACCGGAGGCAGAAGATTATTTGAAGGCTTTCTCAGCGTTCACTCTCCTAAGGAAATTAACGTGATTGCTAATACAGCAGACGACATTGAAATTTACGGATTACATATAAGCCCGGACTTAGATTCGCTTTTGTACGCTGCAGCTGGGATAATTGATGATGAAAGAGGATGGGGTATAAAGGGCGATACTTTTAATTTCCATTCTATGATTACTAAAATTGTACCGACATATAGTTGGTTCAATATAGGCGATAAGGATCTCGCAATTCATATAATAAGAACAAATCTTCTCAGAAGCGGAATGACACTTAGCCAAGTTACTGCTTTCTTAACCAATAAATTCAATCTGGATTGTAGCATCGTTCCTATGAGCGATGATAGGGTCACTACATATATATTCGATGGGGTTGTGAAAAGACATTTTCAGGAATTTTGGGTTTTGTATCGAGCAGAAATGCCAATAAAAGCTGTTATTTTCGATAATATTGAACATGCCAAGCCAAATGAGAAAGCGCTGGATCTCATCATAAGTTCAAAACTTATCATTATAGGTCCGAGCAACCCGATAACAAGTATAAATCCTATTTTAAGTCTTAAAGGTTTCAGAAATCTTCTCGTAGATAGTGAGGGAATAAAGGTCGCGGTTAGCCCCATAATTGGGAATGCACCATTCAGCGGCCCAGCAGGAAAATTGATGCAAAGTCTAGGGTTAGAGGTTAGTAGCTTCGGTGTGGCTCAGATTTACAAAGACATAATAAATTACATAATCGTTGACGAGAATGATCCGAACGTTGATAGAATAAAGGAGCTTGGCATCGAGGTAATTAGGACAAATATATACCTAAAAACTTTGGAGGATAGGCAAAGGCTAGCTCGATTTATATTAGAAAAACTCTATCATTAAGTGGAAGGATGTGTATTAATACCTCTGAAGAGATTGGAAGCATCGAAGAGTAGGTTATCAAAATATCTTAGCGTAGAAGAAAGGGTTGAATTAACGAAATGTATGCTCAGAGATGTTCTCAATGTTTGCCTAGATTCTGGATTCTCTAGGGTATTACTCATCACTCAAGGAGAAATAGATTTTATTTATGATAACAAAATTGAGGTAATAAACAATGATAAAGAGCTTAACGTGGCATTACTCGAAGCGATTTCTTCAATCAAGGGAAGATTCAATTCCTATTTAATACTTCCCGCAGACATACCACTCATCGAAAAAAGTGATCTAGAACAAATGAAAAAGCTTATGGAAAGCTTCGATATATTAATTTCTCCTTCTTTCGATTCTGGTACTAATGCGTTGTTCATGAAACGAGGAAAAGAAATTGAATTGGAATATGGAGAGGGGAAGAAAAGTTTTTTGTTACACTTGGAAAACGCGCTCAATAAAGGTTTGAATGTTGTTGTGTTTTCAAACGAGAGAATTGGTATGGATATAGATGATTTAGCACGGCTCCGCTATCTTGCACATCTTAATATTAATAAAGAAAGTGTTTTATACGTTAAGAGGCTCTATGAGAAAAATAGAAATATATGGCTTGGAAGGAATACCTGAAATAAAGCCAGGCGATGATCTATCAGAGATCATAATCGAGGCCGTGGAAAAGAACGGCCTAACTATTAAAGATGACGATATCTTCGTGATTGCCCAAAAGATAGTTTCCAAAAGCGAGAATCGGATTGTAGATCTTAATGATGTTATACCAAGTGAAGAATCGATCAAAATAGCTAAGATTACAGATAAGGATCCTAGGCTTGTAGAGCTTATCCTTAGAGAATCTAAGCGCATCGTGAAACTTTCAAAAGGGCACATAATCGTTGAAACTAAGCATGGGCTAGTATGTGCAAATGCAGGAATAGACAAATCTAATGTTGGCAATGTAGAGGAAATCGATAAGGTGTTACTACTTCCTGATGACCCGGATATCTCGGCAAAAAGAATAAAGGAAGCGATTGAAAAGAAAACAGGTGCAAGAATAGGCGTGATTATCTCCGACACATATGGTCGAATGCTTAGAGAAGGTCAGATCAACTATGCGATAGGTGCAAGTGGGGTTAGGATTTTTAGGGATTATAGAAACAAAAAAGATAGATACGGCTATGTCCTTCAGGTAAAGAATATAGCTGAAGCTGAAGAAGTCGCATGCGCTGCTGAACTAGTAATTGGACAAGCCGATGAAAGTATTCCTGTAGCACTTGTACGCGGCTTAAAGTGCGAAGAAACAACCCTGAATGCGAAAGCATTGAACATGCCTGAAGAGAAATGGTTGTTTAAGTGATTTTGAAAATTTCAATCTGTCCTTTTTCTATCATTTCAGCCATTTTTTTCTTGATCAGCGATATATCGAAACCGTTGTAGTTCAAGCTATAGTTCTTCAATTCTTCATAAGATCTTTTGAGAATTGAAAGCGCAACCTCGTTTCTGTTTTTTTGATGGTGCACGAAAGCAGCTGCAAGGAGTATCAATCCATGCAAAATTTTCTTTTCATCGCCTTTTTTGTTACGCCAAATATTCTCGAGCATTTCATGAACTTCCCAGAATCTTTCTTCATTAAAAAACTTCTTTGAAGTTTCAAAAATATTCTCAAATGTTTGTCCAGTTAAAATCCTTAATTCGTTTATTTTAAAGTATTTCGAAAGCTCAATTTTAGTTAAATCAGGATCTTCGCTAAACATATCAATCTCTACATGTTTAGTAGCGATCCTAATATCATTTAATTTAGCACTTTTAACATTAGCCTTGATAATGCTCGCAAGTTCCTTTCTTTCTGCTTTATTATTTTTTTCTGCAATTACTATAATCCTTTTATTCATAAAGAGAAATGTGAGGAAACTGCAGAGAGGATGAGATATGCTCCAAGATGGCATGATATTTTGTCATTCTCATATAAAGGCGCAATTTCAACGACATCTATTCCCTTCATATTCTTTATGCGCCCAAGCTTTCTCGTTAAGCTTATTATTTCTTTCGGTTCCATTCCATTTACACATAAACTATTTACGCCTTTGCTATAACAAGCATCTAAAACATCCATATCTAAGCTCATGTATGTAAAGTCTGTCTGTGAAGCCGAGTTAATTATTTCTTCGCAAACTTTCTCGATGGATCTGTTCCTGATTTCTTCGATTGTATAATACTTTACATTTGAATGTTCTACATATTCGACATAACTTGTTGAATTGTAGAAATCCCTTATGCCTAACTGAAAAACATTCTTGATGTTCTTTTTTTCCTCGATAAGTGTTCTTAGATATGTTCCGCTAGAGCTGAAATTTTTCTTAAGTCTTCTAACATCATGGTGTGCATCCATTACAATCAGCGATACGCTTCCTAACTCTGCAAGAGCAGAAGCCGTGGCATAAGTAATGCTATGGTCTCCACCCAAAAAAGCAACCATTTTTGCCTTTTTGTAGGCTTCAATTGCAGCTTCACGGATCTTGCTATAAGAGAAATTTAGGTCCGAGTTAGAAATTAATAGGTCTCCGTAGTCATTTATGACTAGATCTTTGAGATCTATTCTGAAAGTATATGAATAGGTATTGAAATTATATAATGCCTCTCTCAGGAACTTGGGGCCGTATTTTGCTCCTTGTCTTCCGAAAGTCGCGCCATCAAAGGGCAATCCTATTATAGCTAAATCACATTCTGCTACGCCCTTTTTAATTACATTTCTCAATTTTAGCTCGTTTTCATCAACATTCGATATTTCTAGAGCTGAATCTACGAAAGTGTCCATAGCTTAAAAGTTCTTTTTTAGGATAAATTCGTATTCTGCAATGAAAGAACTGTGGATTGTAAGAAGAAAACTTCCTTGCCTTAAATATGCGAATATTAGGTACTTTTTCCAACATAATGATATCGAATGAGTAAGGTCTTCCTGATTAGATTGAGCGGCGATGTAACTTATAGGAGAGCTAGTTCTAGATTTTATTTTGAAAAATTGGTTTATAATAACATAAAGGTTGCACTCGCTAAACAGCACATTGATGCTGAAATAATACAAGAGCCTGCAAGGATTTTCATTCGCTCAGAACAATTAAATTCTTCATTGCTCAGTCATATTTTCGGCGTAAGCAGTTTTTCTGAATGCGAGGAGTTCGAGTTTCAGGATCTTCATGACCTTTCATCCAAAATAGAAGAAGTTTATAAAGAAAAGGTTAAAGCAAAAAAGTTTGCCGTGAAATGCAGGAGAAGTGGAAAACATGATTTTACGTCAATGGATGCAGCAAGAATTATAGGTGCTAAACTAAGGCCATATGCGTTAAAGGTTGATCTCGAAAACCCTGAAGTAATTATAAACGTCGAGATAAGAGACAATAAAGCATATGTATTTGAGAATTCAATCCCAGGACCAGGTGGTCTTCCCATAGGCGCAGGTGATAAGATCTTAAGTCTATTCTCTGGAGGTTTTGATTCTCCTGTTGCTTCATGGTATGTAGCTAAACGTGGTTCGAAGATCGATTTCTTGCACTTTGCTTTTGGAGGAATGAGCGAAGTTTATCCAGTTTTCATGGTAGCCAAGTATCTCTATAATAATTGGTTCTATGGATACAAACCAAAATTTCAAGTGTTACGCTTCTCTCCTGTAATAAAAGAGATTTTGTCAAAATTACCTAGCATTGTTTGGCAAGTGGCCTTAAGGAGGATGATGTATTTAGCGGCAGAGAAAATTGCGAATGAGAACAAAGATGAAGCCTTAGTTACAGGTGAATCCCTCTCACAGGCTACTAGCCAAACATTAAGAAATCTCCGCGTTGCAGAATACAACGTTTCATTGCCTATTCTTAGACCTTTGATAGGGTTCGATAAAAGTGAGATCATCGGGCTGGCTAAGAAAATAGGGACTTATGAATTATCTCTTGGTGTAGAAGAACTATGCGGCATCGCCATAGGTCCGCTAACAGCTAAAGCGGATATCAAAAAATTCTTCGAAGACATGCAAAAACTCGATCCAAAAGTTATCGATAATGTAATCGATACACTTCAGGTTTTCGATCTAGATGAAGATTCTGATAAAGTTAAGGAAATGATGAAAGATGAAGAGTTTGTTCTTGATTACATCCCAACTGATGCAGTGATTGTCAACTTGATGCCAGATAAATTCAAGATTGATAGAGCAATAAGCTTTGCAGAATTTGATGAAGATAAGTATAGAAATTCTCTGATCATTTTTGTTTGTGAGAAAGGGTTAACAAGTAAAGGGTTAGCTAAGCATTATAGGGATGCAGGTTTTAAAGCCTATAGTTTGGAAGGAGGATTTGAAAGCTATAAAAAGATACAAAAAATCTAGATGACTTTGTATTTCAATTCATCATTTTCTATCCATGCTTGAACAAACTTTCCGTCTCCCAAATCTATCCAGTTTTCGTCATCAATTGGTTCAGATGATATTACGATCTTGTCATCATCTGCCTTGAAGCACATCATATAGTATTCTCTTTCCTTATCCTTTACCGAGACTTTATACTTTGAATTATACCGATTGTAAGCGTATAGCTTGTCACCTACGCTTATGATTACATTCATAGATGAAAACGGATATTGCTTTCCTGAATTGGATTCTTTGAAAGTTGAAATGATTAAATCTTCAGTTTTCTTCAACGCAGAGTAAACATCATATTCCTCCTCCAAATACTTGAGGAAAGCTAGGAAGTAGACTTCACTATCATTTAGACTTCTTGGTGTTAAAGAGAAGTTTGAGATCTTTTTGTACACTGCGTCAGGAATAAAAATTGTACCGTTATGTGCAAAGGCTATATCATTGTAATAGAAAGGTTGTGTCGCTTCAGCTTTTATAATAAGACCTTTATCTAGATTTCTAGGATTGCTTGCAAGCCTTATGAAGAACATAAAGTGTTTAGTGCTTATTGATTTTATCAAATTAGAGGCGATCTCTTTCGAGCTCGTTAATGGTTTGATTGATTTTGCAACCAATGTAATTTTTCCATTTTCTATATTGCACAAACCCCAACCATCTTCATGTTTCTCAACCTCAGCCTGTTTCAAAATGCAATATTTTGCGTCGAAAATATACGGATAAGGGTTTAACTCCTTTCTTGAAAGTATAGCTAGCAATCTGCACATAGCTATAACTCCTCGTAATACTTTTTAAGCATAAGAGTATCTTCTTCAAGATTTGGTGATTCGCAGATCAAAACACCTAGAGTTCTGTATTCTTTGAGCACTTCTAAAACCTCTCTCCACTTCATGTCAGATTCCTCCAAGTTTAAATGTGTGCCAGCTTTGTCCATTTTTATACCGGAGATGTGAATATGCATATTTCTTAATGCCTCCTTACCTAAGCTATCTTCGACCCTATTAAGTATTTCTTTGAAACTTTCGCTATCATTCCATCCATTCCTGAATCTAAGATGTGCAAAGTCTATGCAGGGTAAAATGTAATCCAACCCCTCGCATACTGCTAATACTTCATCTAAATCCCCGAATTTCGCTTTTCCTTCCATTGTTTCTGGTCTTACCCATACCTCATAACCCTCTTCCTTAATCATTCGGCTTATGGTTTTGAATGCATTTTTGACTCTCTCAAAAGCTTCTTCTTTCGATGATTTCTGATACCATCCTGGATGGACGCACACTGAATAGCCTCCTGATAGATAAAGCGCTTTTGCGCTCTCCATAACCATCCTTATGCTATTTTTAAATTTTGATTCTTCATTTGAATTCAAATTTACATAATAAGGTGCATGTGCTGTAAGAATTATTTTATATTGATTTGCTAAGTCTTTGGCCTTCGAGGCTACCTCTTCATTTAGTTTTACTCCATAAACAAATTCTAGCTCCATTGCGTTAAGCCCCAATTCCTTGATCGTTTCTATACCCGTCAGTGTATCCTTTTTCTTCGCTTTATGGGGCACCCCTGCTGGGCCGAAATACAACTTATCCGGTTTAATCATATGCATAAATGATTTTATCAATTTAGAACTTAACGCTACCGTGTATGATTCTAAGAAGTCCTTTCTATATTAGAAATTAGTCTCTTTTCATCCAATTCGCTCTTAAATCTGAAAAACATAAATGATGTCGAGCCTCTGCCTATTGTAGCTATTAAGTAACCTATTCCTAATGCTGCGTTTAAAGGCATGAAGGCAGAAATGTAGTCCACTAATGAAGTGCTTGAGAGTGAACCTATCATTGCAGCCGTATTGTTGACTAGATTGAATTCTGCTGAGAATCTACCTCTGTAGCCTTCAGGTGCTAAATCATATAATATGCTGTGTATGCTACATTTACGAGTGCAGAGATCAGACCTGTTAATGCATTGATCAAATAGATATGTATTGGAGAGGTAGAAAAATAGAAACCGATTGGAAATACGATAAGGCCAAATTTCCCTAAGAACATGCTCATTCTTCTATCCTTATCTACCATCTTTCCAGCGAGCGGTTGAAAAGCGAGAATAGATATCGCACCTATAACTTGAGCTATAACGTATTCGTACGGCTTCATATTAAGAATTTTAACTTGGGTTATAGTGAAAAGAGGCCATGCAAAGCCCCAAAATATGCCATATGTGAAGTTCACAAAATAAAAATCCCTTAGACTTTTGAGCGAAGTAGGCTTAAGAACTTCCCTTTTTACTTTAATTTCAGGAGTTCCCAGTAATACTAAGGAAGAGGCTATAAACAATATACCGCCTATTATGAATGCTATCCTAAAAGAGTTTGTGACATAAGTAAGTGGTATGGTAGCCAGCATAGCAACGATAGCTCCTATTTCACTGATAACCACAAAGTTGGAAAGAAATCTCCCCCTATTGTTCTTTTGAGAAATTTCTCCCAGCAGCGCGTTATATGCACCTCCGTATATTCCCTGAAGTGCGATAATAGCAGTGAATATTAAGGCTAGAATTATAGGATCAAAGATGTAGTATAGCGCTATACATGAAATTGCGATCAGCAGGCTGGATATGAGGATGAGATTGATTCTGTTATTCTTTCTATCGACTAGATTACCTGTTAAAAGCTGAAGCATTGAGTTGAATAGCCCTAGGCCTTGAACATATCCAACCACGATGTAGGAATTGCTGAGCCTTGCAGTGACATAGCTGAAGTAGGGTGTGATGAAGTTATTTGCAGCTGAATTTATGAGCGTATGTGTTTTTATCTTCTTTAGCATTTAGTAAAAAACACTATCCAGCAGCTTTAAATACTTTTAAGAATAAAAAAATCAAAATATGGCTATGTATAAAGTGAAGGAAATAGGCAGAGGGATGAACAACATTACTATAGTTCTCAAGATAGTCTCAAAGGGTAAGGAAAGAGTTGTGATGACAAAATTTGGAGAGAGTAGAGTCGCAACAGCAGTAGGAGAAGATGACACTGGGAGAATAAATTTGACTTTGTGGAGGGATCAGATCGATATGATAAACGAGGGAGATGTTGTTAAGCTTGTAGGTGCATTTGTAACTGAATTTAGAGGACAGTTAAGTTTGAATATCGGAAAGGGAGGTAAAATAGAAGTAATTTCAAGCTCTAGTTAAAATCGAACTTTTGAACTAGTTGATAAAGCTCTTCCTTGCTATTAATAGTTTTAACGTTAATCCTAACAAACTTCGGAAGGTATTTTAAAATTTTCCTATATCTTCTATCACCTAGTACTAGAACAGCTTTATCATCGGGGGATCTCGTAGCTCTACCTAAAACATGTGATGCTCTCCTAATAGCAGGTAAAACATAAGAATAAAATATGCCTTTCCTTTTGCCGTATTTTTTTACATAATAATTCATCAATAGTTTTGTTTTGGCCGTTAGCCTATCAAAGGGTATGCCAACCAAAAAGATCGCCTCAAGTTCTTTTCCAGGAAAGTCGGCTCCTTCAGCAAATCTTCCTGTGCTACTGGCTATTAGAACTCCCTTCGTTCCTGCTGAACTTATCTTGAATTCCTCCATCATTCTTCTTGCTTCATCGCCTTGCATATCTTGTCTTTCGATGAAAATCTTTCTTCCTAAAGGATTTAGCTTGTTCAATAAACCCAGATTTATGAGCGTATCTTGGATTCTATAACTCGCAGAAAAGATTGCGCAATTTTCATTTACAGATCTTACGAATGCTTCAATGTATTCAATGTATTTCTTAGCCTCTTCTTCCCCTAGGTATTCTCCGCGCGTGGAAAGATCGTTCGTAATGATGGATAAGAAGTTTTCTTTTTTATAGTTATACTCAACTCTTCTAGATTCATAGGTATTAAGTCCAATTATCTCCGCGAAGGACTTAATGGAACCTATGGTACCAGAGCACAAAATCACTCTATAAAATCTATTCCAAATATTCGAGTAGATTTCCTTTGCACGCATATCAAAGATTTCTAATGTAATTTTGTGTTCTTCGTCGATCTTTGCTACTAATCTAACACCTTCCTCATTGATCGTTTCCAATGCAGATGCTAAGAATTGACCAAGCCTAAACAGACTTGACCTAGGCGCTTTATTTTCTTTGAGTTTTCTTAGTCTTATTTTTCTCCCAAGTTCAATTAACCTTTGCTCGATTCCATAGTATTTTTCGTAATCGCATCCTTCAAGCAATTGCTGTAAACTTATAGCTACGTCTTCTTTACCGTTTTCTCTCAAAAATTTCATGATCCTTTGAAGCAGCGCTTCAAATTTTTGGAGAAATTCACATACTTTAATCTCCGCCCCAAACTCTTGGGCTTCTCTTATAGCATTTCTAACGGTGCCTATTGTTATTTCTTTCATGTTTAGGCTACTGAGTAAAAATTGAAGATTATGCGCTTCGTCGACAACCAAAATTGAGTCATTAAAATTTATTTTATTCCTTAGAACCCAGCTTACATTCTCATTAAAAATGTAATTATAATTTACAGCTATAATATGTGAGTCGAATATTTGAGATAATTGATAGTAGTATGGACAAATCTTATTATCCTCAGAAAATTTGAGTATTTCGGTGAACAATAAAGGGCTATCTTGATAAGGGATTTTTGCCTCATTCAGCCTTTTATAATAGAGGCATTCATTATTCTTGATCTTTATCTTGCAGAATAAAGAGACTTCTTCGTAATCTACATCTTCCTTTAGTTCTCTTTTTAGAAGACACATATCTTTTTTTCCTCTTATCGAAATCCCCATTACATCATTTCCTTTTTCGTGAATTTTCTTCAACTCCTCTATTGGTCGATCAGTTTCGGTACCTGTCCTAACAGCCCAAATTATCTTTTTGTCCTTCTTGATTGAAAAAGGAAGAAGTGCAGATAGTACAACAGCAGTTTTTCCAAATCCAGTCGGTGCCTCAATAATAATGTCCTTCTCTTCAATGTTTCTCTGTATGAAATCGATGAGCTCAAGTTGCTTATCTCTTGGTTTATATGGGAAATATGAAATATCGACCACTATTTTAAGATATAAAACTATTACAATTTTAGCCTATCCAATTCGTAGTTAAGAATAGTTATACAATGCGATGCAAGATATTCAATTCTTCCCAATGATATTTTTTCTGCCCCTATTCTTTCAAGAAATTTTGTTACTTTGAGAGGCAGCCCTTTTTTATCGCCTATAATAAACATCTCATTGCCAGTAAATCTATAGTTCTTGATGTCTATACCCTCCTTATCTAGATAAATTAGCTTCTTGCCCTCATTTGTTTTCTCTTTGATCAATACTTCAAAGGGTTTTTTTGAAACGTATATGCCCTCTGAAACATTGATTTCTCCTTGTTTTTGCACCTTTTTTAGGGCTTCATTTATTCTTATCCCAACGCTTTTCTCATCTATAAACATTCCTTTCAATTCGTCACCTTTAAAGGTTATAAGCACAGGAGGCTGTGGAGGACCATTAAGGGAGACATAGAAAGTAACGTTTTTCCTTATTCCAAAAGATATGAACAAAGCATTCGAAACGCTTCTAGCTACGATGTCCATTCTATTAGCTTTTACTAGATCGTTTACGAAGAAAGGCCTCGTCAATCCTGTTCTGCTGAATAATACAAATTCTCTCACAGATTCTAGATCCTTAGAGTAAATAAAAATTCAGAAGCCAAGATTCTCCTTGACAAGTATGACCTTTATCCTACCTTTTTGGGCTTCCTTCTTTATTATGAGTATTTTATTTACTTCTGAAGGTACACCTGTAGCTTTAAGTGCTCTTTCATTTTCTCTGGGGAAAGCGCATTTATAAATTCTCTCGATTCCTTCTTCTATGTTTTTAACGATCTTTTTCGTACTTATAACCAAAATTACATTGTTTGCAGTATATGCATAAGGTGCAAGCTGACTTCCTGTTCTTGAAGCAACGAGGAATTCTCCATCCATTGTAAGAGCATGAACACTACCTATAACATAGTTGCAGTAAGAATTTTTTCTTCTAGCCTTAGTTCTCTCAACAGGATCTTCTATAGAAATAAACCTCTTTTTAACTGCTTGATAATAATCTCCCTTTTCAATTAATTCGGTGATCCCTATTTGATCCAATGTTACTGAGCTCGCGTTTAAAATTTCTTCTCCTTTCGGAATTAGCTTGATTATAAGTTCTTTGGCCTCTTGTTTATTGTTAACTACATATACCTCGCATCCCTTATTGATAAGAGATTCACGAGTTTTTTCTATCTCTTCTTCACTAGCCAGTCTATCGCATTCCATAAAAATGGTAATTAGGTATAATCAATTTAAATTCTCAGTCTTTATACTAATCGTGGTTTTGCTTAAGGAAATAGTCGATTCATACATGTCAAAGGTATATTCTATTCGGGAATTTACTGATAGATGCCTTAGAACAGAGCGCTGGAATGGAAATGTGGTTCTAATGGTTATGGATGCTGCGTTTACTTCAATTGGTTTAAATTATTTCACTGTGGTAGTTCCTAAAGTTGTTGAGTTTAAAAAGACATTTATAGATACTGGAAGAATTAAAAATCTTCGAGATCTTGCACTTTTTGATATAAATGAAATGAGAAGGATATGGAAGAACAGGCGTTCTCTCGTAGTTTCCAAAGAAATTGCATCCTATCTCTCTAGCTTAAATCTCGATGATAGAAAGGCACTAAGATATTGGGCGAAGAATTCCGTATTAAGTGAGTGGAAATCAGATCCCATAGGGAGTATTAAAGGTGTTGGATTGGTTACCTACCAATATTTGAGAATGATGGGTGGCGTTGACACAATAATGCCGGATAAAGTCGTGAAAAAAGTAATAAATGAAATCTTAATTAAAGCAGGATATAAACCTGTTAATGATGATATGGTTTTCATAAAGAAGGCTGAAGAGATAGCTATAAGCTGTGGGTATAGACCAATTGAGTTATGCTGGATGACTTGGTTTGTTCAACAAGAAGGAGAATTGATGCGGTTAGAAAAATACGCTGAGTTCTTAGATAAAATTTAAATCTTAGTCAGACCGATTTCGGTTAACCTGTATCTTTTACCCTCGAGTTCCTCTATGAGCCCTAGCTTCTTCATTCTCTTTACCTTTCTCCAGAGAGTCACTCTTGAGATGTTTAAGTAAGTTAGTAGATCCTTAATTTTTACATGCCCGTCCCTTATAGCTTCTAGTATTCTATTATCCAATTCATCTAAATCATAGTAGATTAATACATCGCTTGGAAGTTCAAAATAATATTTACCATCTTCACTTTCAATTGAGACTTTAATATTCCTTATTCCTAAGCTACTCAATGCCGCAGTTACACAGAATATAAGCAATCTTTGACCTCCACTTAAATTCACTACAACTTCCTCTTTATCTTTAGCATAAGCCTTTATGCTAGATCTAATCTCGTATATAGCCTTGTAAGGATCTTGTAATGGAACTTTAATCCTGTCTATAAAAATGTTAGGTTCTAATTTAGACAACATGTCTTTGACTGTTTGGTAAGCTTTTTCTGTTCGTTCGTGCATTTCTTCTGGCACTAGTACAAATATTCCTAGCCTGTCTTTTACGCCTCTTCGAAACACTTCTCTGAGTAAGTATTTCTCTTCAAATCCTAACGTTGTGAATAGTATCATTGAGTTCATTTTATCAATAGTAGTATATATACTTCATTTTAACTTAACGTAAATTTTATATGCTTTACTGAAAAGTTTATAAAAATGTGGCTAAGAGAAAAATAAATTCCATCATCAAGTCTTTTGAAACACTTGAAGGAGCAGGTGTCAAAGTTAGGAGAGCGTTTGGGGATCCCACACTTGCGTATCTTACAGATCCATTTTTGCTTTTAGACGATTTCGGTTCAAGATATCCCCATGAATACTTGGCAGGTTTTCCTTGGCATCCTCACAGGGGATTTGAAACTGTTACATACGTTATAAAGGGCGAGGTTCATCATGAAGATAGTACTGGTATAAAGGGGATTTTACGTTCGGGTGATCTTCAATGGATGACTGCAGGAAGCGGTATATTCCATGCGGAGATGCCAAAGCCTACTGTAAGGAAAGAGGGAGATAAAGAAATTCAAGACCCTGAAAATAGAGGTTTGCAGCTTTGGATAAATTTACCTGCTAGGCTTAAAATGACAACTCCAATGTATAGAAATCTTAGAGATAAGCATGTGCCCAATGCAACGTTAGATAATGGGATCGAAGTACGACTCATAGCAGGAGAGATAAAAGGCATTCCTGGATTGGGTTCTCTTAGCGGTCCTGTGAACAATGCTTCAGTTTTGGCACAAGACGTTACTTATATGGAACTCATTATGCCTCCAAATGTCAATTTCTCCTATGAGGTTAAAGAAGGCTATACCTCACTTGTTTATGTAATCGAAGGTGAGTTGCTTGCTCCAAAAGGCGAAAATGATGTAATTATAAAGGAGAAAAATACCGGTCTTTTCAATCGCGAAGGCACAAGTGTAAATTTCAGAACGTCTGAAAGGAGTGCTAGGGTCATCTTTTTGGCAGGGAGGCCTATCGAGGAGCTGATTGCTTGGTACGGGCCAATAGTCATGAATACTGAGGATGAATTAGTTCAAGCTTTCCAAGAGCTTAGAGAAGGTAAATTTGTTAAGCATAAAGCTACAGAGGTTGATGATATAACTTCATAACAGTATAAGTGGCACGAGCATTTCATCCTTCAAAAGTCCTCCATGCTGACTTTTTAACATTCTTTCATCGCCTCTTTTGAATGGGTAAATCATGATTGAATTATCTTTTGGTATTGCAATGTAGTCACCTACTCTATCTATATAATTTTCATTAAAATTTCCAAATAAATCTAATTTAATAATTTCTTGTAACGTATAAACTTCAAAATTAGCATATTTTTTCTTAAATATTTCGCTTATATTATTTTTTGTTTTTAAGAATACTGCTCTAGAATCTCCAAAAGGAGGCATACTAAGCGAATTAAGTAGTTCAGGATCTTCGATGGCTTTGTATATTTTTCCCACTTCAACATGTCCGTGGTCTGCTGTAATGATCACCGTTACGTCCTTTGGCTTTCCTTTTGCGATCTTTAAAAGATCTTTTAGAAGTTCTCGTGAAGCCATCTTGACTTCTTTTGAGTTAGGTCCATAGATATGTGCAAGCGTATCTATTTGCGGAAAATATGCATATACAAAATCAACAGATTCATGCATTAACTTCTTTAATGAAATAAGCCCATCCCAATGCATTACATATTCCTGTACTTCTACGCCTTCATGTAAAAATCTGGATAAAGCTGAATAGGTTATCTCTCTTGGGATAACGATTTTGCTTTTTACACCTTTTTCAAGCATACTCACAAAAATACTCTTCGCTGTGGTAATTTGCTTTAAGTCTATAAACTCTTTGTACATATCTCTTTCCGATGCAAGAGGATGAGAATACCTAAGAATGTTAGCAAGTCCTCCTAGTTCTTTGAAATAGCCTATGTAACCTAGTAAACCATGTTCTCCAGGTGTAGAAGCTGTAAGAAGGGATGATATAGCAGTGGAGGTCGTTGAAGGAAATACGCTAGTAAGACTTTGATTGGACAGATGTCCGTATCCTATATTGTTTAACATGTTAAGTCCTAGCCCATCGATCAATACGAGTACTATTTTAGTTGTCAATTCAGGCTCTGAATCAAGCGGTTTAACCTCGGTGTATAAACCGTAGTTTCTTAAAATGGTAGATGTGAGGTTTACTATGGAGGAACCTCCATACATTGGTAAGACGAAATTTTCCATACTAAGAGATACCAAGTATATAATATAACAATAAATGAAAATCTAAAAGCTAGTTTTTTCAAAGTTTCATATGGTCTGTGATCAATGTAAAGGAAGTGGTAAGACTGTTTGTTATAACTGTGAAGGTAAAGGTTATTTCATGGATATAACGGATTATAGATATTATGCCTGTTTAAAATGTGGCGGTGCTGGTTCTAGTTCTTATCCCTCAATACAAGCAATCTATAGAGCTGAGAATAAAGGCGAAGTTAAATTAGGTTCTGGATGGATAAAATGTAACAAATGCAATGGTACAGGCCTTTTAGGTAACGATCTTGAATTCTTATTGTCTCTAATAAGGAAACTTATGAGCAATGAAAAGTTAAGTGAGAATGAGCTATTATTGTTAAGGGAAAAGTATAGCTTTAAAATATAGCCAATGCTACACCTTCGCTTCTTGGATCCGAAGATGCTTTGTAACTCCCTTCAGAGTATTCAATAGCATTGCACACGCCCATTGATCTTGAATAAGGATCCACTGCTTCTGCATTCGCTATATTTAATTTTATTCTGTTTTCGTAAGATATCTTCATATTTTCACCCCACTCCATAAGCATAAATCTAGGTGCATCTATAGCTCTACCCAAATCCATCGAATAGCATATTATGTTTTCAAGCACTTCGGCATGGATTTGTGGTCTCAAGTCTCCTCCCGCACATCCCAACATTATTTTTCTCTCATCTTTTTCTGCATAAGCAATCGAAAGTGTATGTAAAGGTCTCTTATTTCCTGCTGGGCTATTAGGCAATCCTTTTTTTCTCGCAAAACCTATAGCTCTATTCTGCATTATGACGCCATTTACGATTATCCCTGAACCAAAATGATGGAATAAACTCTGTATCAGTCCTACAATATTTCCTTCTTTGTCAGAAACTACCAGAAAGGTCGTATCGCCTATATTAAGGCGTATGTTTGAAGCGTTTCTCTTTAACTTTAACAATTCATATGTATCGATTTCCATGAAACGAGGATCACCGATGTATTTATCTCTGTCTTCATAAGCCATTGCTGCGATTTTGATGTGTTCTTCAAGTCTTTTAGAGTCTGCGAAATCTAGCTTATAAAGTCCCTCTTTCTCAACGTAATTCAATATTTCAAGCGTAGTTATGCCCTGTGTATTAGGGGGTAGCTCATGGATATCATATCCTAGGAACTTAATGTTAATTGTATTCATTTCTTCGCCTTTATGTTCTGCGAAGTCGTCAATATCGATTGCTACACCTTTTTTGTTCAATCCATTGATTATCGTCTCTGCAAGCTTTCCTCTATAAAATGACTCAGGATCTTTTGCTATTGTTTCAAGAACTAAACCGAGTTCTTTCTGGATTAGAATATCGCCCATTTTTTTATTTGCATAAAGCCTGAGGTAATCTTCATCATTTCCTTTAAATCTTGCTATTGACTGTGCCAGTTCTCTATTTACAATAAAGCCCTCTTTTGCAAGTTGTATTGCTGGGCTTAATAGTTTCTTCAGTTCAAATCTACAATATCTCTCTGCAATCCATTTCCACATATCTACAAGACCAGGAACGGTTATAGTCAAAGGACCTATCATAGGTTTTTCATTTATGAATTTTTCTGCATCAAAATTCTTTGGCGATTTACCTGAACCATTATAAGCAATCAATCCTTTAGGTGTGGAAGCTAAAAGGAATCCGTCACCACCAGGACCGCCTGTTTGGGGTAATACGACAGATAATGCAGCGCTCATTGCAATTGCTGCATCAAATGCATTTCCTCCATTTTCCAAGATTTTTAGGCCAATAAGTGAACTAATAAAATGCTGCGATGCTACTGCAGCTTTACCATGAACCAGCTTCATCTTAAGACTTGGATTGGCTCCTCATAGTCAGGACATTCTACCCTAAGATCTTGTGTTTTCATTTCCATGTTGAACAACTTACAATAGAAGGTCTTGTCTTCTTTTTGCACAAAATATCTACATAACGGACAAGCCCTAACTAAAAGAAGTGTTTTATCATTCCTAAGCTCTACTACATAGTTTAGGAGATAGTTGAAAAAAGCAACTTTTGCTTCTTCCTCCATCTTTTTTAATGGCCTCTTCAAGTAAGAATCCCATTCTTTGAGTTTTTTTATGATTTCCTTACCCTTATCTGTTAAGCTGAGAATCCTAAAATGTTTGTTTTTCTCCCATACCGTAGCCTGCAGTAACCCCTTATTTATCAATGTTTTCACTGCATCACTTATCGTTGGTTGAGAAACACCAAGCTCTAGACTGATTAGTGAAATATTGTTCTTTTCTTCCTTATTCTCTGAAACTAAAAGAAGTATCTGAGTTTGTAATGGAGTAAGACCGTATATTTTGGCCCTATCCCAAAGCAATATTTTCTGTGCTCTGGAAATCCTATCTATTGCCTCGATTATCTTTGTTTCAAGGTCTTTGTTATGAGTCATTGATAAGACTATTCTTTTAATCCTCTTAAAATACTTTTTTTCCAGAATCCATTAAACAATTTTATCTCTTTAATTTTCTCTTATATTTATTTTATTTCTGTTAGTAAATTTTTAATTCCTTCAACAAGCATTTCAATTCCAAATGCTATAAGGAATAAACCAAATATCTTACTTACAAATTCTATATAAGTAACGTTTATTTTAGGTATAAGCCAACTTAATGCTAAGAACACCGTTGCAACAAAAATAAAGGCTAGTAGAAGTGATGCCAAAGCATAATAAATTCCATTATCGAGTGCTGTCAATGCTAGGAACGAAAGCGTAGCTGGGCCTGTTAAAAAAGGCGTTGCGATCAAAGATATTAATGCTCTGGCCTGCGTTATTTTACTTGTTTTCTCCTCTCTACTTAAAACCATTTCAATTCCTAGTAGAATGATAACTATTCCTCCTGCTGCTCTAAAGGAATTCAATGATATACCGAATATAAGGAACATGAACTGTCCTATGAAAATGAATGATACTGCAATTACAAGGGCTAAAATTGTAGCATTAATGGCGATGTTTCTTACATTGAATCCTTGTTCGTATGCAGTTAGCAATAAGGGTATGGAAGCTAGGGGGTTTAATAAGAAAAATAGTTGCAAGCTGGTTTCTGCTAGACTCATTAGCGATAAGATGTACCAGCTGGAGGTTTGGACACTTTTCCTTTAAGCTTTTCAGGTACATCTACAACTCTTACAACATTTGTTGCATTGATTATATAGATAGGCTTTCCATCAGGCTGATATTTTTTCAATCTCTTAACACCTGCGAGTACTAATTTTACCTTTAATGTCGTGCCATCGCTGAGCTTGTATTCGTTCCACTCTTCTTTTACAACTTGAAAGTCTACGTCTTCCCCCTCAATCAAGTCTTCAGGAGTAATTGGTATTTGAAATTCTCCCATAAGCTCATAGAAAGATTGCTTTCTAAAAAACTTATTTAGAAAAATTTAGGTATTTTGTAATCCAAACCGGCTTGATAGATGCTGCTACTCTTACAAGCTGGGGTGAAATTTTGAGGATGTAAAGCGGTACAAGTGTTGTGATCAGTGCATGAATTGCATTGAATATTCCTAAAAATAGGAATAATATGAAAAATCTTGACCAATAATCGCTTAAGCTTATCCCTAGAAACTTTGTAAGCGTGTTTACTGAACTCCCGAAGTAAGCAGGGAAAAACACAAGGAAGAATAAATAATTGGCCAGCGTCATGATAGCGACTCTGCTCAATAATGCACCACCTACTGCAACATATTCCTTCTTTATCTTTGTAACGAGCATGAACCCCAAAATCGTAGAGAATATTGATGCAGCCTTCATTGCTTGACTTGCGAAAGGTACCTGCGCGCCGGGGAAGGAGGATATGACTAAGAAGTGGATGATGACAACGAATACAGAAGCTAGAGGGCCTAAGATGAGGAAAGCTAGGAAATCGATTATTTCACCCATATCGAAACGCAGAAACGGTAAAGGCGGAAAGTGGAATATTGGTAGATTAGTCACCGTGGTAATTACTGCTGAAAGTGCTCCAAACATGGCTATCGAAGCTATCTCCTTTGCATTGAGCATATGGCGTCAACAAGGTTCAAAAATAAATTTTTATTTACAATAAAATTTGTATGGAAAGAAAATACGTTTACGATCTCATTGTTCTTGCAAGTTTAGGTTGCTATCATAAACCCACTTTAGTTTCGACAAATGCATTGGCTGCAGAACTAAGAACTACGCAGCAAAATTCATCGCTTAGATTAATAAGATTAGAAGAGGAGGGCTACATCGTAAGAAGGCATCTCAAGAAAGGGCAAGAAATATTTTTGACTAGGAAAGGAAGGGATTTGGTATACGAGACTTATTTGATGCTTAAGGATATCATCGAAGGTAAAAAACAAATATTTGTGAAAGGATTCGTATTTACAGGAATAAAGGAGGGGGCTTATTATATTTCTTTGAAAGGTTATATGGATCAATTTAAAGAAAAACTTGGTTATGAACCTTTTCCAGGCACTTTAAATGTAAGATTAATTGAGCCGAAAAACAGGGGCTTCCTAAGGAATTTAGAAGGGATATTCATAAGCGGTTTTGAGGATGAGAAGAGAACATACGGATGGGTTAAGTGTTTTCCTGCTGTAATAAATAACAAGTTAGATTGCGCTGTTATCTTGCTTGAGAGGACAATTCATCCAAGGAATGTTATTGAGGTAATTTCCAAACATAATTTGAGGAAGGAATTGAGGCTTAAAGATGGAGATATCGTAGAGATCACAATATATACAAAATAATTTTTAATCTCGCACCGTTTTATGAATAACTACAATTTTATTTTATCATAAAAGGAAATTTTTTATGCCTCTACTTGAAAACCTTTTTGGAGTTGATAAACCCATAATAGGTGTTGTTCATCTTAAGCCGCTTCCTGGATCTCCAGACTACGAAGGAGCTTTTCGGGAAATCGTTGAAAGAGCATTGAGCGACGCTAAATCTCTTGCAGATGGAGATGTTGATGGCATAATTATAGAAAATTATGGAGATAAGCCCTACCCTAAGGACACTGCTGAAGAACACACGATTGCAGCGATGAGCGTTGTAGCTTGGGAAATAAAAAAAGAATTGCGGATTCCTGTTGGGATTAACATATTAAGGAATTGTTCAAAGGCTGCGATGGCCATTGCAAGTATTGTTGACGCAAGTTTCATAAGAGTAAATGTCTTCTCCTATGCTATGCTTACTGATCAAGGAATTATAGAGCCTAATTCCGCTGAACTCTTGAGGTATAGGAGATTTTTAGGTTCGAATGTAAAGATATTTGCTGACGTGCTTGTTAAACACGCATTTTCTTTAGTTCCTATTGAGATGAAGAGGATGGCCAGAGATACGTATTTACGCGCTGGGGCTGATGTTTTAATATTGACAGGAGAAGAAACCGGTGTAGCTCCGAAGTTGGAGGCTTTAAAAGAAGTGAAGAAATATATCAGCGCTCCTATTTTGGCAGGTAGTGGCGTCAATGTAGGAAATATCGAAAAAATACTCAGCATAGCTGATGGTGCTATAATCGGGACTTATTTCAAAAAGAATGGCATCACAGCTGAGAGAGTTGATCCTGAAAGAGTTAGAAAAATAATGTCTATCGTCAGTGATATAAGAAAAAGAAATAGATGACCATGCTTACTATTATAGATCCGAGCGCAGCAACTGTTGCAAGGAGTAATTGCTCAGATTCTTTGTCCATTATATATGCTCTAACTTAACATCTATTTCCTTTCCAATCGTTATGATTGCATAGTTCCCTTGAAGTGCAGGGCCAGGGTTTACCAGTACAGTTTTTCCTAATCTATCGATGCTTCTAGCCTCATGTACATGCCCACTTATAACTAGGTCTACATTATGTTCTTCTATAAATTGCCTTACGCTCCTACTGCCCACGTGTATACCCGTTTTGGTGGTATCTAAGAGTGTATTATAAGGTGGCACATGAGACATGAGAATCAGTTTCTCGAATTTCTCAGCAATTTTAGAATGCACCTCGTAAAGCATTTTCTTTATTGTTTCCTCCGATAATTCAAAAGGCGTATTGAAAGGAGTAGGTGTTGAGCCTCCAAGACCTATTATTGCCAAATTTTCATATGTTGTAAACTTACCATGTATGTTTTTTTCATTGACATCATCAGAGAATTCCTTTGCATAATCGCAATTTCCCGGCACGAAAAAATAAGGTTTGTTAGTATTCTTCAACAATTTGATGACTTCTTTTGCCTCAGGGTCTTTGCCGAAGTTGGTTATATCGCCTGCAACTAAAATGAGGTCACAATCTTTAGCCCTATCAAGTATCTTTCTTAAGTTGTTTAGATTGAAGTGAATATCAGTGATCGCAAGAACTTTTATCATATTTTTTCTATTAAACGGGTCTCTTAAATAATTAGCTTCAACTTATAGCCTTAAGTTTCTTCATTATTTCTTTAGCCTTGAAGATTTTCACATGATCTAATACAGTGCCATTGCTTCTTTCAATCTCCATATTCTCAATCAGTTTTTTAAAAATACCTCCAGCAAGACCATTTGCTAGAATTGCTGCACCTTGCGCAGCAGTTTTCACTTTTTTCGATAACCCTATAATTTTCCTTACTTTAGAGTACTTTCTTAATCTTAACCTTACCTCTTCGAATATATCTTCATAATTTGAAAGCCTGCCAGAAATCAAGATCTCTCTCGGATAACCTGTTGAAACCATTGTGCATGCAACCATCTTTTCTATACCTTCGAAAAAAGCTTCTTTTGCTTCTTCATTACGCATCATATCTTCGGGGTTTTCAGAACCTACTAAATCGCATATACCTCCCTTAAATAAAAGTTGCTTATCAAATGGTGATATAAGATAAGCAACTTCGCCATCCATTGCTCCAAGCGACTTAAATGATATGGTTGAATTGGTTCCACCTATAGCATCAATTATCCTGCCTTTTTTTACACCTATACATGCGTTGTAAGCGTAACCCATTTCTAATAATATGAAATCTGTATCTTTGAAATCGATGCCG
>JAJPJK010000022.1 GCA_021324265.1 Thermoproteota archaeon
CATGAGCTTCTTTGACCTCTACAGCTTGTTGCTTAGCTTGAACAACCTCTTTCTTCTCTTCAACACTTGGCTTTGCTTCCTGAATCTCGCCCTCAGGTTCTATCAGTGCTATGGGTTTTCCTACTCTAACAACTTCTTTCTCCTTTGCAAGTAATTTCACGATTTTTCCAGTATAAGGAGAGGGTATCTCAACTTTAACCTTAACTGTTAATACCTCAACAATGGGCTGAAACATTTTGACGCTATCACCTTCCTTAACTAGCCACCTTACGATTTCTCCTTCACTGATGCCTTCGCCTATATCGGGAAGTATAATTTCTTTGGGCATCTTAGAAATTAACCACTTTTAGAATAGTATTTTTAATCCTTTTCAAAGTTGGCAAATAGTAGTGTTCATTAGCTAATGGAAAAGGAGTATCTTGGCCAGTTACTCGCATGATCGGTGCTTCAAGATAAAGCAATGCTTTTTCTGCAAGTTGTGCTGCTATCTCTGCACCGAAACCTAATGTCTTTGGAGCTTCATGGACTATTACTACTCTTCCCGTTTTCTTGACAGAGTTCAATATTGTTTCGATATCGAAGGGCATCAAGGTTCGCAGATCAATGACTTCTACGCTTATTTTCTCTTTTTCCGCTTCCTCAGCAGCCTCAAGGCTTCTATGAACCATTGCACCATAACTTATAACAGTAACATCGTCTCCTTCCTTTAATACATTTGCCTTACCTATTGGAACAGTGAATTCTCCATCAGGTACTTCTTGTTTTATAGTTCGATAGATGCTTTTAGGTTCCATAAATATTACAGGGTCTTCTTGCTTTAGGGCTGAAATTAATAATCCTTTTGCATCATAAGGAAAAGCAGGCACAATTACTTTCAAACCTGCAGTATGCACATAATATGTTTCAGGATGCTGAGAATGGAACATACCCCCTCTAATTCCTCCTGCTACTGGACCTCTTATTATTACAGGTGCTTTAAACTGGCCTCCAGTCCTATATCTTAGCTTAGCAATCTGCGAAACAATTTGATCAAACCCTCCAAATGCGAAATCGAAGAACTGAACTTCCGCTATGGGCTTGAGACCATAAATGGCCATACCTGCGGCTACTCCAAATATTGCTGCTTCAGACAAAGGAGTATCTATCACTCTTTCAGGACCGAATTCCTCCAATAAGCCCTCTGTAACCAAAAATACTCCACCTCTTCTACCAACATCCTCTCCGAGAACAACTATCCTATCATCTTTTCGCATTTGTTCTTTGAGAGTACTATTCAAAGCGCCTGCTAGGGTTAACTCCGCCATATCAGCTTTGATGATCCTCTTCAAATTCCTTAACTACTAGATCCATTTCTTCCTTTAAATGCCATGGCATATCGGAGTAAACATCTTCAAATATGGTCTGAACAGGTAGAGGTGGAACAGAAACCGCAATTTTCACCTCGTCTTCTATCTCCTTTTCTATCTCCTTCCTTAGTTCCTGTTCTTCCTTCTCGCTTAAAATTCCGTTTGATATGAGATAATTCTTAAATCTTCTCAAAGGTTCTTTCTTCCTCATTTGTTCAACCTCTTCTTGGGTTCTATATCTGCTTGGATCATCAGAGGTTGTATGCGAACCAAGCCTATAAGTGACACATTCCATTAATACAGGCATTCCATTTCTAGCACTTTCTCTTGCCTCCTTAGTAGCGGAATAGACGGCAAGTATATCATTCCCATCAACTCGCATTCCCCTTATTCCATAAGCAACAGCTTTAATACTTATAGTTTCTGAAGCTGTTTGCCTTTTAACAGGAAGAGATATAGCGTATTGATTATTCTGGCAAACATAAACTATCGGCAAGCGAAAAACACCAGCCCAGTTAATGCTTTCATGGAAATCACCCTTGGAAGTCCCTCCATCACCTAAAAATGCAAAGACAACTAGATTGTCTTTTCTTATTTTTGCAGCATGCGCAAAACCAGTGGCAGCAGCCAAATGCACGCTTACAGGCGTTGTAGTTGGAACGATGTTATACTTCCTTCCCCCATATATTGCAAATTCATGACCCTTCAAAGGATCTTGGGAATTAGCTAGCCATCTATTCAAGATTTCCCGAATGGAAGCACCCCTTACAATCATGAGACCTAAATCGCGATATGTAGGGAAGAAGTAATCTTGTTTTTCAGATGCATGTGCAACACCCACTGCAATTGCTTCTTGGCCCTCATTGGGAGCATGAATTGCCGCTCTTCCCATTCTTTGTAAACGCATAAGCCATCCATCAAGAATTCTAACGATTAACATATGCTTATACATTTCAAGCATCTGTTCATTACTTAGATTTATTTTTGAGATGAGTTGTTTATTCACAACTCCTTCTTCATCGAGTATTTGATAAAGCTCGCTCATTATGTGTTTTACAATTCAACGCATATATATTAATAAACCTAACTTGTAAGGATCTATTTTTTGGATGCTTCTATTATAGCTCTTATAAAAAATTCACCGGCCCTATATGAGCTCCTCACAAAAGGACCTGCAGCAACATATCTAAAACCAAGCTTTAATCCATACTCTCTATACCTTCTGAACTTTTCTGGATGAACAAATTCAACTACAGGTAAATGCCTCCTTGAAGGTCTAAGATATTGACCTATAGTTAGGAAATCTACATTTACATTTCTTAAGTCTTTCATCGTTTCATAAACCTCATCTTCACTTTCTCCAAAGCCAACAATTATTGATGATTTCGTGAAAATCTTTGGATTAATCTCCTTAAGCTTCCTTAGAACAAAAAGGCTCTGTTCATAATTAGCTCTAGGATCTCTAACTAGCCCTGTTAATCTTCTAACAGTTTCAATATTATGCCCTATCACCTCAGCACCTGAAAAGGCAACGGTTTCTAGTGCTTTCGTATCACCTTTAAAATCAGGAATGAGGAGCTCAATTATCATATCAGGATTCTTTGCTTTTATAGCCTTAACCGTTGATGCGAATATTGATGCGCCACCGTCAGGGAGATCATCTCTGTCAACTGAGGTTATGACAATGTATTTGAGATCCATCTTAGAAACTGCTTCTGCAACCCTAAAAGGTTCACCGTAGTCTACGAATCCATGGGGGTTCCCACTCTTTACGTTACAAAATCTACATGCTCTGGTACATGTATCTCCTAAAATCATAAAAGTTGCTGTACCAGATCCCCAGCATTCAGCTATATTAGGGCATGCAGCTTCCTCACAAACTGTATGCAAATTATACTCATTGCTTAACCGACTTAGGAATTGGAACTTCTCCCCAGCGGGTATTCGCGATCTTATCCAATCAGGTTTTCTTTCTATCTCTTTCCTTCTTTCGAAGATTGTATTGATACTCATTCATGCTTACTTATCTTACATATCTTAAATTTTTAAGCAAAAATACTAAGAAAGCGTATGTATAAAATACTCGTCATATATCCAAAACCCTCCAATTTAGAAAGCTTTGAAGAAGATTACAAAAGCGTTCATATTGAATTGGTAAAAAAACTTCCAAAGCTTAGAGGATTCAGAATAAACAAAATTTATGGTTCACCTTCAGGAGAACCTGAATTCTATCTCTTAGCTGAGCTTCTTTTTGATTCGAAGGCAGATCTTGAATATGCACTTAAATCTAATGAGATGAGAGATGCTGCTAGAGATGCAATGAAAATTTCAGAGGGAAAAATGAAGGTAATGTTTGCAGAAGAATATGAAGATGTTAAGCCATAATAAGGTATGGAAAACATTGAACAGATAAAGTTGTTTATAGATGGCAACTTCGTTGAAGGAAGTGCTAAGAAGAAAATACCTGTCCTCAACCCAGCAACGAATGATGTCATCGCCTATGCAGAGGAAGCGAGTATAGAAGATGTTGAAAGGGCGATAGATGCAGCGAGAAGAGCTTTTGACCAGTGGTCAAAACTTGATCCCGTAAGAAGGGCGAGAATTCTTTACAAACTTGCAAGCCTGATTAGAGATAATACAGAAAATTTGGCCAAATATGAAACATTAAACAATGGGAAGCCAATTAAGGAGGCAGTAGGTGATGTTTTATACGCTGCAAGATTATTCGAATACTACGCAGGATTGGCCGATAAGATTCAGGGAGAAACAATACCTGTTCCGGGAGATAGATTCGCTTATACGCTAAGGGAACCTCTGGGCGTAACTGCGCATATTGCACCTTGGAACTTTCCTCTCCCTCTAGCCTCGAGAAGCCTTGCGCCTGCACTTGCAGCAGGGAACACTGCGATCCTTAAACCAGCTAGCTATACACCTATAACTGCAATAAAGTTAGCTGAACTTGCAAAGCAAGCGGGCTTACCTAATGGTGTATTGAACGTAGTACTTGGACCAGGTAAAACTGTGGGAAGCTACCTAGTTCAACATAAAGAAATAGACTCAGTAACTTTTACTGGATCGCTTGAAGGTGGAAAAGAAGTAATAGCTCTTACATCAAAGCACATAAAGCCAGTAATCCTGGAATTGGGAGGCAAAAATCCTAATATCGTTCTTCCTGATGCAAAGTTAGATAAAGCAGTTCAGGGCATCATAAACGGAATTCTTACTAATGCAGGCCAGATGTGTTGGGCATACTCTAGGTTGCTCTATCATGAAAGTTTGAAGGATAAACTAATAAGAGCTGTACAGGAAAGCTTTGCTAAAATAAAGCTGGGGCCTGGTATAGAACAAGACACTCAAATGGGACCTCTAGTATCCAAAGAACAGCTTGCTAGAGTATCTTATTACGTTGAAGAAGGAATAAAAGAAGGTGCTAAGCTTATCTTTGGAGGCGAAAGACCTAAAGATGAAAGATTACAAAAGGGCAATTTCTTGTTACCGACGCTTTTCGATGATGTAAGCAAAGACATGAAGATATTCCAAGAAGAAATATTTGGGCCCGTTCTTGCTGCTACAAGCTTTTCTACTCTAGATGAAGCGATTGAGCTCGCAAATTCAACAATTTATGGTCTCTATGCAGCTGTATGGACAAATGATCTTAGCAAGGCACATAAATTGGCCTCCAGCATAGAAGCCGGAACAGTTTGTATAAATGAAGGGCCGCTAACTTATCCTCAGATACCATTTTCGACAATGAAACAAAGTGGTTTAGGATTTGAGCAAAGCATACATTCAATATATAATTATACAAAACTAAAATCAGTGGTGATTAACCTCTCCTGAATCTATTTATAGGGAACATATTCTTTCCCTAAAATTTCTCTTCCAATTACAATTTTTTGTATTTCAGCAGTGCCATCTCCAATCTCTATTCCCATTACATTCCTCATCCTTCTCTCATGCGGCAGATCCTTCGAGTAAGCAACATTTCCATGCATAAGTATGCAGTCATGAATGATCTCAAACGCTAGCTTTGGAGCCCACCACTTGCACATAGCTGCTTGAGCAGCAATTGATTGACCTCTATCCTTCATCCATAGGGTTTTATAACAAAGTAACTTGCAAGCTTCTAAATGAGTTAGATGTTCAGCTATCTTAAACTGAATACCCTCAAATTTAGCAATGGGTCTGTCGAAGGCGTATCTATGCTTTACGTATTCAATGGTTTCTTCTAAGGATTGTTCTGCAGCCCCAAGACAAGATAAAGCTAGCAAAGTCTTGCTGAAATCAAACGTCTTCATTACATAATAAAAACCTTCATTGAGGTTACCTATCAAAAACTCTTTTGGAACTCTGACTTCATCTAATTTGAGTGCGCCCCTAGATATCGGTCTATAGCCAACATCATCGAAGTATGAGAATTTTATATTCTTAGAGTTAGTTGGAACTAGAAAAGCGCTTATGCCTCGATGCCTTTCTTCAGGTTTTGTCTTAGCATAAAGCACGAAGTAATTCGCATACTTGACCATGCTTATCGAAGATTTTTCTCCGCTTATAACCCATTCGTCACCGTCTAGCACTGCTCTAGTTCTTATTGCTGCAGCATCGCTTCCACAATGCGGCTCAGTTAAAGCAATCCCTAACACGATATCGCCATTTGCAACACCTGGCAATATCATTTCCTTTAGCTTCTCGCTACCATATTCAACAATGACGTTAGCTGTCAATATGTTATTTATTATGACGAAATTTGCTACGTTGAAATCAAATCTTGACAGCTCTTCAATCGCCACGCCAGTAGTAACTGCATCTGCGCCTTGACCGCCATATTTTTCAGGTATCCTTATTCCAGCTAGACCAACTTGAGCCAATTCCTTAAAAAGACTTCGCGGAAATTCACCCTTCCTATCCCATTCAGCTTCAAAAGGCGCTATCTTTTCTTTTGCGAATTCTCTAACTGCTTCTCTAAAAAGCTTCTGCTCCTGAGTGAATTCGAATTCCATAAGAAAAAATGAAGATAGCGTTATTAAAGCTAAGTTTTTAAAAGACAAAAGAAAGCAAAGTTATGAAAGCCGTCCTCGTTGCGGTGCCTGGCGGAGGTAAAACTACAACGATAAATTATGTTAAAAAGAAGATGCCTGATCTGAAGATAATAAATTACGGCGATGTAATGCTAGAAATTGCAAAACATAGATATGGCATTATTGATAGAGATGAAATGAGGAAAAAGATACCATTGGCTGAATACAAAAATCTTCAACTTGAAGCCGCTAAGAGAATAGCTGAGCTTGAAGGAGATGTTCTGATAGATACACATGTGAGTATAAAGATGCAAGGCGGGTATTACCCTGGCTTACCTTTAGAGGCTGCGAAGGCAATGAGCCCAGATGTTATTGTTTTGCTAGAATATGATCCTAAGGACATTATAGAAAGAAGAAAAAAAGATTTAACCAGCATCAGGGCTGGTCGTGAAATAGAAAGCGAGGAAGATATTGAAATGCACCAAGTAATCAATAGAATGTTCGCTGCCAGCGTAGCCAACGCTGTACAATGTTTACTTGTAATACTGAACTTAAGATTCAAGCAAAGTAGAGAATTCGAACATGTTGAGATTGCATCAGATAAGATTGTAAATCTCTATATAACACAGAAAAAGCTGAAATCTAACATTTAATAACCTATAAAGCGATTTTTAGATATGAAAAAAGTAAGAGTCGCCGTCATTGGCGGTTATGGAACTATTGGCAAGAGGGTTGCTGATGCCGTTAGGGTTCAGCCTGATATGGAATTGATTGGAATCGCTGGTCCTGGCTTTGATTGGCGTGCTGCCATGATGGCAAAAAAAGGAATCCCTATTTACCTATCACAAAATGCTAGAATTGATGAATTCAAAAAACATAACTACGAACCTGCTGGAACCATAGATGATCTTTTGCAAAAGGTTGATATCGTTGTTGATGCATCTCCTGAAGGTTGGGGCGAGAAAAATAAACCGTTATATGACAAATACAATGTCAAAGCGATTTTCCAAGGAGGAGAAGATCATGAACTCACGAATGCTAGCTTCGTAGCAGCTAGGAATTTTTTGGAAAATTTCGGCAGGCAGTACACACGTGTTGTTAGTTGCAACACAACAGCAATCTGCAGGGTTATAGGAGCAATACATGAAAGAATTGGGGTAAAGAGGGCCAGAGTTTCAATATTTAGAAGAGCTGCAGACCCATGGGAATCACACAAGAAAGGGATCATAAACACTGTAGTGCCAGATCTGGAAATACCATCCCATCATGGCCCTGATGCACGGACAGTAATAAAAGATTTAGATATTCTAACTATTGCTGCGAAAGGAAGCCATAATCTCTATCATCTTCATGCAGCTTTCGTTGAATTAAAAGATAGAGTAACTAAAGAGCAAGTCATTAAGGCATTAGAGGATGAGCCTAGGGTTGTATTCGTGAGCGGTAAAGATAAAGTGGAAGCACTAAATACCATTTTCGAGATAGGGAGAGAACTGGGGAGAAGTAGAGGTGATGTTTATGAAATCCCTGTTTGGCTCGAAAGTATAGCGCTTATACAAAACGATTTAACATTGATGTGGGCAACTCCTGAAGAAAGTAATGTAATCCCTGAAAATATAGATGCCATAAGAGCGTTGACAGGTATTGAAGAAGAGCCTAGGAAATCCATCGAGACCACTGATAGAACACTTAATATAGTTAAGAAATTCTATTAAATGCCCTACGGAATCCTTAGAGGGAAGATAAATGAGGAAATAATGAATCAAATGAACAAGATAGATGTTGGCTTCAAAACTATGGATGATTTCGAATTCGAAAACAAAGTTGTTTTGTTGCGCACAGACATGAACTTACCATTGGATCCTAAAACAAACATGCCAACTGATCTTACAAGAATGCGAGTCCTTGCGGAGACAACACTTACAGAACTATTGGTAAGAGGAGCAAGGGTAGCCATATTAACACATCAAGGTAGGCCCGGTGATCCTGATTTCACCACAACAGACCTTCACGCAAAACTTCTTAGCAAGATTTTGAAAACCAAAGTCATTTATATCCCAGATGTATACGGGCCAAAAGCTGTTGAAGCACTTAAAAAACTCAGGACAGGCGAATATAGAATTATAATGCTTGAAAATGTGAGAACGGATCCTGATGAAATGATAAAAAGATCATTTGAAGAACAAGCAAAAACAAAACAAGTCCAAACACTTTCAGTACTTAGCGATATATACGTCAACGATGCATTTGCGGCTGCTCATAGAGCAAACGTATCCTTAACAGGTTATCCATATGTCATGCCATCATGCGCAGGAAGAGTTATGGAATGGGAAGTAAGAGCATTGACTTGGCTGCTTCAATATAGTGAAAAACCTAGGTTATATATCCTAGGAGGTACAAAACTGGACGATGCTATAAGCTTACTTGAACATTTAGGAGAGACTGGCAAAGCAGATTGGATTTTCTTGGCTGGTCTGGTTGGTAATTTATATCTAAAGGTTGCAGGATATTCCTTGGGAGAAATAAACGAAAAGTTCCTTGAGAGAAAAGGAGCTATGCTCCTATATGATGGTGCAAAAACTGTATATGAGAAATATAAGGAAAAAATAATTTTGCCTTTGGATCTTGCTGGCGAAACACCGAAAAGTGAGAGATTTGAATTCCCACTCAGCGCATTGCCACTAAACATGCCTATAAAGGATATTGGATCAAGAACTTGCGAGCATCTTGAGGGTATAATAAGTGAATCGAGAACAATTATAATAAGCGGTCCAGCAGGTGTTTATGAAGACCCCAATTTCAGCTATGGCACTAAGAGGATATTTAAAGCAATAACTAGCTCGAATGCCTTTTCAGTAGCGGGCGGAGGCCATACCGTCGCTGCACTTAACATGTTTGGCTTTGCGGAAAAATTCTCGCATGTGAGTACAGGAGGTGGAGCACTAACTGAAATGCTTATGGAAAAGGATCTACCTGGCATATCTGCGCTTAGAAAAGCTAAGATTTGAAATACCTTGTAGATTACTTTTTCAATGATGAATAAGCCACTCGCTACAATAGTCTCAGCAGGTTGTTCGAAATTCGGAAAGAGAAAGGGTGTTATGGCGCGTGAGCTTTTGGTTGAAGCTTTTGAAGAAGCGTTATCAAGATCTAAAGATCCTGATATTAGAGGAAAGATAAAGATTGGAATATTTGGTAACTTTTCCGAATATTTTGAACATCAGGCCCACGTAGCACCGATATTTTCTGATTGGCTAGGATTCCATAATTTGCCTTCAGTAAGGGTTGAAGATGCATGTGCTTCAGGTTCAGCTGCACTGAGAATGGGTATTTTAGCAATCAACTCTGGTCTTTATGATGTAGCGCTTGTTGCAGGAGTTGAGAAGATGAACAACAGAACAACAACTGAAGTAACAGATGCGCTCATGAGCGCAAGCGATATAGCAGTTGAACAATGGAGCGGATTAACATTCGTAGGTGTTTTTGCTCTCATGGCTACTGCACATATGCACAAATACGGAACTACAGAAGAAGATCTAGCATTGGTTGCTGTAAAGAACCACAGAAACGCTTACTATAATCCGAAAGCTCATATGCAGAAAATCATTACTGTAGAAGATGCACTTAAATCTAGAGTAATTGCATGGCCGCTTAAGTTATATGACTGTTCACTAGTGACTGACGGCGCAGCATGTTTGATTTTAGCTAAACCTGAAATAGCTAGAAAATTTACAGACATGCCAATAAATATCATCGGTAGCGGTCATGCGAATGATCATTCGGCAATAACAGAGAGGGAAGACATAACATCCATACCTGGTATTAAAATAGCCGCTAGAGAAGCACTAGAACAAGCAAATATTAAGATAGACGATGTGGATGTTTTTGAACTTCATGACTGCTTTACAATAGCTGAGATCATAGCATATGAAGAACTTGGTTTCACTGAGAAGGGTAAAGGAGGGAAATTAATAGAGCAAGGAGAAACAGATTTAAATGGTTCCTTTCCCTCCAATCCTAGTGGAGGTCTTAAGGCTAAAGGTCATCCTGTAGGCGCAACAGGTATTGCGCAGATTTATGAACTTTATTTACAACTCCGAGGAGAAGCAGGACAAAGGCAAGTAAAAGGGGCAAAGAAAGGATTAGCCCAAAATATGGGCGGGTCGGGATTAACCCATTTTGTCACCGTATTGGAAGCTGAAAAATGAGTGAAGAAATAACTATCGAAAACTTTTATTCAAAAGCCAAAAGTGGAAAGTTATTCGCCTCACAGTGCATAGATTGCGGAAAATTAAGCTTGCCACCTAGGAAAATATGCCCTGTATGCTATTCAACTAAAGCAACATGGCGGGAGTTGGGAAACGAAGGAATTATTGAAAGCTTCACGATCATTCATGTGCCTCCAAAAAGATTCGAACATGAAGTTCCTTATGGAGTTTGTTTGATAGAACTAAATGAGGGGATTAAGGTATTAGCCCGTACTACGATGTTGGAGAAATTGAAGATTGGCCAGAAAGTAAAGTTGAAAATTATTGATGCCCAAAGAAATGAGTGGCCAGATTGGCCATACTTTACGATCGAATAACTACAATTCCCTTAGCAAATTTTGCTTATTCCTCAACCAGAATTTCGCGTAGTGCTCGAAATTTGGAATATTATCTTTCAAAATTTTTAAGTAAAATTTTATCTCCTCATCATTCATATACTGAAACTGATATTCTCCATGATATGGATATGGTTCTCCCTCTCTTTTTATATATTCTAAATGCATGAAAGGTTCTCCTTTTTTTATTAATATGGGCAAATGATCATTGTTTAGATTCACAACCTCCAAGACAATTCTACCTACAAAACCGCTATGAACTTTGGCTGCATTCAAAAATGATAATCCAAGTCTGCCGAACTTGCTTTTCGCTGTCATATGAGCTACGAAATTAACGGGTACAAACACGATCTCATTAGAGATTATGTTCTTATGCTCTAAATATTTCACCTCTACATCATCTTGAACTGTAAGAATGAAACTGTCGCCGTCTATAAGCTCTTCGCTGAATGGATGCAGTAAGTGATACTTTTCTTGGAGCTTAAGCAGTTCACTCCTTCCTACAACTGCCATCTATAAAAAATTGCGATAAAGATTAAATATTTTAACTTGCGAGTTGAAGGAGAACGGTTAACAAAAAAGCTGATAAACCTGCAATTAGTCCATTGTATGTCATTACATAAACACCTACACCGAAGAAAAAAGAGGGAAGTATGCTCATGGGCTTCCTCACAATGGATGCGAATATTAGTGAGATGACTGCAAAACATGCGAAAATGAAGAGATTGAACAGTTCATATGTGAAATCCATCAAATAATTCTCTTATATTTCAAAAAAAAGGAAATCGGGGCATTTTTTAGGTAATACTTAGGTATTAATATCAATACCCTAAATCAATCATATGAAAGGATTAGAATATGAGTTAGAAGTCTTGTCAAAACTTATTTCATTCAACACAGATGCTGTGACGAAAAAAGAATACGGCCAATGCGCAGAATATCTTAAGCATGAATGCGAGAAACTAGGATTTGATACTAGAATCGTGGATCCAAAAGAAATTACAAATGATGGAATCTCAAGGCCAAGCGTTATAGCAAAACTAGACATAGGAGCTAAGAAAACTGTTGCATTGGCCATGCACTTTGATGTTGTTCCACCTGGAGTTGGATGGACTAAGGATCCATTTAAACTTACAATCGAAGGTAATGTTGCATATGGCAGAGGAGTTGTAGATGATAAAGGCAATATTGCCACTGCTCTGGGTGCATTAAGAGAAGTAAGAGACAAATTAAACTATAATGTAGTACTATTTCTAACTCCAGAAGAGGAAGTAGGAGGAAAATTAGGAATGGGTTATGCGGTACAGAATTTTGAAGAAAAAATCGATGAGGTTTTGGTTTTGGATGCTGGGAATGAATATATAAGCATAGGTGCAAGCGGAGTTGTTTTTGGAGAGATTAAGGTTTATGGTGAACAAGGCCACGCAGGATATCCCTTTAAGTATAGAAATGCTGTTCATGATTTGCTGCGATTGGGATATCATCTATTGAACTTCGCAGATTATAGGGCATTAAAGATTTCAAAGCTCAGAGCACCGGCTGGAGGCCCAATTGAAAACAACTATGGAAGATTTAGCATAACTATTGTGAGAGGAGGAGAAAAAGAAAACATTATTCCCGGTGAAGCATATCTACGTTTCGATATGAGGCTCATACCAGAGGAAAATTCTGAACTGGCTGTTCAAGAATTAAAATCTTATCTTACCACATTATCCAATAAGCTTGGAATTAAAGCTGAGCTCACAACATTAGAAGGTCTCGGGAGCAATTATTATTCTGATCCCAACTCGGATGCTGTCCGTAAATTTAAGAACATAGCGGAAAAAATAATGGGTAAAGAACTTGAAGTCGTTACAGAATTCGGTGGAAATGATGGAAGATTCTTTTCCAAATACGATGCACCTATAATCAGCTTTGGACTTGCTAAAGAAGGAACGAGATATCATGGACCTGACGAATTTCTAGAACTTGAAGATATGAGAAAATTAAAGAAAATCTTGATAGAATACTTGAGTAGTTAGGATGCAATGTAAGGTAGGAGTAGTTCTAGGTGAAAACCTAAAATATCATTTCCCGAAACCACATCCTTTGAATGAAGATCGCTATAAAATATTTCTAGAAAGAATAGATGAATTAGTCAATTCAGGTCTTGTAGTTAGGATTGATTCGAGGAAAGCAAAAGAAGATGAACTAGAATTATTTCACGAAAAAACATACATAGAACTTGTCAAGAAATTATCAGAAATCGGAACAGGATACTTAGATTATGGAGATACTCCCGCCTTTCCAGGGATATACGATGCTTCAGCTTCTTCCGCTGGGTCAACGCTTGAAGCTATAGATGAAATATGCTCAGGGAAAGTTCAGCATGCCTTTAACCCTACAGGAGGATTGCATCATGCTTATAGCTATAGAGCATCAGGATTTTGCGTCTTCAATGATATTTGTATAGGCATAGAATATCTGAGAAAGAAATATAATATTAAAAAAGTGCTTTATGTCGATATAGACGCACACCATGGGGATGGTGTGTATTATTCCTATGAAGAAGATGCTGATGTATACATTGTAGATTTCCACGAGGATGGAAGGTTTTTATTCCCAGGTACTGGCTTTGAAAATGAAAAAGGTAAAAACGAAGGGTACGGGAAAAAGTTAAATATACCGTTGGCCCCATATGCAGGAGATGATGAATTCCTTCAAGCTCTAAAAAAGGCTATACCCTTTATAGAATCTTTGGATTTTGAATTTATAATCCTACAATGTGGTGCAGATGGCCTTGATGGTGATCCAATTACACACCTAAGATATAGCGAACGTGTACATGAAGAAACCACAAAATTATTACACAAACTTGCACACGAAAAATGTAATGGTAGGCTATTAGCATTAGGAGGTGGTGGATACAATTTCTTCAATGTCGCTAAGGCGTGGATTACAGTAATAAAATCACTCACTATTTATGAGTAGGATTGAAGACTTCGTTAAAAACAACAAAATTTTCATCACCGAAAACGCATTAAAGCTTCTAAAGAATCTCAATGACAGTAAAATTCTCGAAGAGATTTTACATGAAATTAAATCTAGAGATGAATTGATAACTGAGAATACAATTGAAACCTTAATCAAAAAATATTCTAAAACGCCATCTTTAAAAGATACAGATATCGAATCACCAAGAAGAGAGGTAAAAGAAGTTACAGATCCTACAATGGGTTATAGATTATTTTTAGAAGACAGATTCAATAAACTAAAAAGAATAATTGAAAAGATAACAGGTAAAAGAAGCGGACTTAATTCGGCGAATCTTGATAAGCTAATGGATAAATCGCCATTGACTATAGCCGGTATGCTTTATAACAAAGAGGAAGGCAAATACGGAGCTCTTGTACTTGAGTTTGAAGATCCTCAAGGCAGTTTTAGAGTAATTGTTCCCAAATCAAAAACGGATACGTTTGAGACAGCGCAGAAAATGGATCTTGATGATGTAGCATTGATCGAGGGCATACTAGTGAAGACACAAAACGGATTTTACATTAGGGCTAACAAGATCTATTTGCCTGATTTGGAGTATGAAACTGAATCAAGAGAAGGTAAGGATATTTTAGTGGCATGCATCTCAGACATTCGCTATGGTAACGAAACCTTTGATGAAGATGCATTCTTAAACTTCATAGGGTTTCTAAACGGCGAAATCAAGGAATACAAAGAACTCGTAAGTAAGATAAAGTGTCTTTTAATAACAGGAGATCTGATAGAAGGTTTTTCCCTTGAAAGTAAATACAGCCTTCAGATTGCGGATGATATGTATTACCAATATGAGGGGCTCGCAAAGCTATTATCCAAAATAAGAGATGATATAGCAATTTACGCAATCCCTGGAGAAAGAGATCAGCTCGTAAAGCTCATCCCCTTTCAAGAATTCGATGAAGAAATAGCAGCTTCTCTCTTTAAAATCAAAAACTTAATGTTGCTAAATGATCCAGATTTACTTGAGATTTCTAATAGAAAAATCCTTCTCACCCATGGCTATTATTTTGAAGAATCATTCAGAAAAAAGCTAAAGGCTTTAGATGATATCCCAGAAGCACTCATCGAAACTATTAAGGAAGTAATTAGGAAAAGATATTTACTTTCAAATATCAGAATAAGTGGCTTAATCCCACTAGGGTATGATCCTTTTGTGATTACTGATAGACCGGATATTTTCATATGCGGACATTTCAATGCTGCCACGCATGGAAGCTATCATGGGTGTTTATTCTTGTCAAATTCATCTTGGATAAACTACATAGAGGATGAAGAACCTACACATTCATGCTATATTTTCAACTTAAAGGACCTATCAGCTAAAAGATTCCTCTTCTAGAGAAAGCTTGTATATAGCTTTTGCGATCAAGTGAGCTAATCTTAAAGGTTCCGGATACTTGCTGAAAATCCTAAAAGATAAAATCAATTCCAACGCATGTTTTGAATCCATTCCAATTGACTCGTAATAAAAGGATTGATGCTTCTTAAACTTAGGATATTTACTAACTATTGCCCATCTTTCTTCTGCATCTTCAAAATGTTTGAATAGAGCTTTTTTGATGCTATCCATGTTTGGTTTATGATCCAAAACGATTATTGAAGGTATTTTTGTCTTCTCAAATATGTAAAAGAAATCAATTAAATTAAAACCGCCTACAGTTATGCCGGCCGAAAATATTACAAAAGGCTTTTTTTCCTCCAGCATGGAGATCAATTTTGCCGTGCCATCAAGACCATCAATCTGAATATCACGTATTCTAATATCCCATATTTTGAAACCCTTGCAGTATACTGCTAAGAGTGGTATTGAAGGCTTTTTTCTTCTGAACTTATAATCGGGCTTGAAACCTCCATCATCAATGCCAGCTACTAATAACTTGGACAATTGCTTCGAGGCGCTCGTCCTCTTTAAGAGCTCTGAGCATTTCATCTTTGTCTATTCTCAAAGAAATAAACTTAGTTCTTCCATATCTTCCCTTACTTGTCAATGTAGCTTTTATCAAACCACCCATATCAAGCTCATTCAAAATATCGCTCACCCTTCTAGCAGTTAGTGGTTCTTGGCCAATTTCCTTACAAAGCCTAACATATTCTTCATAAACTTCACCTGTCATAATCTCCCTAAAAAATTTCTGTTGCAAAGCTGTTATAACCAACAATACTAACTTTGAATGAAATGGAAGAGATATGACGATCTCCCAAATTTTATCTCTCTCCATTATTTTCATCGCATCTCGTACATGATCTTCTGTAATCTTTTCATCATTTCTACGCTCAGCAATTTCTCCAGCGACACGCAATAAATCTAGAGCTCTTCTTACATCTCCATGTTCCTTTGCAGCAATTGAAGCACAAAGATTTATTGCGGCATCAGTATAGCTGTTTTCAAATAGCGCAATCCTAGCTCTTGCATACAAAATATCTCTTAGCTGTTCTGCAGTATAAGGCGTGAAAACAAGTTCCTCCTCGCTCAAACTACTCTTGACCCTAGGATCAAGATACTCCTTGAAATGCAAATCATTTGTAATTCCAATCAAAGAAACTTTTGTTGTAATTCCTTCTGAATTAATCCGAGTTAACTTGTATAGAATTTCATCACCGCTTTTCTTTACGAAATTATCAATCTCATCTAAAGCAAGTATGAAATAACCATTCCTCCTTTTAAGTTCCTTTACTATTCTACTATAGAGTTCAGCGAGAGATAAACCTGTATGAGGAGTAGGTATGTTAAAAAAATCATTGATTTCCTTAAGGATTCTGTAATTGGTATCATCAATTTTACAATTTATTATAAAGCTAGATACAGGTGCTTGCAATCTAGGTGCAAGCTTTTCCTTCATCATCTTAAATACATGTTTTGTTGTCGCAGTCTTGCCAGTTCCAGGGTAGCCGTAAATAAATATGTTTGAAGGCCTGTCTCCACGAAGCAAGGGATGAAATAAAATCTCTGCGAGTTTGTAAATTTCTTTATCCCTATGAGGAAGCTCATCAGGGATGTAGTCAGGTCTTAAAGTCTCTCTATTTTTAAAAATCCTCGATGTCCTCTCACTTAATTTGTTGATCAGATCATCTAGCTTAAAGGATGACATGAAAGCAATAAATTATATTATTCCGCTATTTAAAACTTGCGATTATATCCCAAATTAAAAATAAGATGGTTATACGAACTAGAATTTTCTGGCGAAGTTTACTGCATTTCTATAGATCAAAATGCCCTCGCCTTCTTCCTTAAGATTTTGATATCTTGTCCACGCTGGATGTTGATATTTATTTACGTACTTTTCAGGATGAGGCATTATACCGAAAACGTTACCGAATTCATTGCACACAGCTGCAATATTTAAGAAAGATCCATTTGGATTATAGCGCTCTTCAACATCGCCACTTTGAGATGAATACTGATATACGATCTGATTGTTTTCCAACATTTTATTTAGGATTTTTTCAGGAGCCACAAACCTCCCTTCCTTGTGATTTATGGGCAGATATATAACATTAGGGGAATCTTTAGTAAAGATACATTTTGATCGTTCATTGTATTTCAAGTATACCCATTTATCGATGAAGTACCCTGTGCTATTTACTACAAGGCTTGCCTGTTGGACAAAATCCTTTGAAAAAGGCAAAAGCCCTAATTTTATCAATACTTGAAAGCCATTACACACGCCCATTACTGGTTTTCCTGCCTCTACAAACTTATTTAGTTCTTTTCGGAGCCCTGCACCTAGCAAATCGGCAAAGATTTTCCCAGCGCTTATACAATCTCCATATGAGAATCCTCCTGGAAATACGAGTAATTGATATTCCTCTAGCAACGAAGGATTTCTCAATATCCTATTGAAATGCAGCAAATCCACCTCTGAACCAGCAAGTTTCAAAGCCTCAACCGTCTCTAAATCGCAGTTAGTGCCTTCGGCTCTAATGACAAGTGATTTAACCTTCATATCAAAAAGCCAAAGTGGATTTCCAATATCTAATCATGTCCTGAAGCGAGGCATTTACAATCTTTTTTTTAGAGGAGTTTATTATCAGTTCCTTCTCACTAATAACATATCCTATTTTTGCATATGATACGCCCCTCATTAAATGCTCAAATTCCCTCTCATAGCCTTGGGCAACTTCAACAATAAATCTAGAATTACTTTCAGAAAATAGGATTTTGTATTTTCTTGTAAGATTTGTAGGTATTTTATCAAGATTCACTTCAGCGCCTAAATAACCTCCTATACACATCTCAGCCAAAGCTACAGCTATACCGCCTTCAGAACAATCATGACAAGCCTTTATGAGACCTCTATCTATAGCTTTTATTATGCGGTCATATATCTGTCTTGCTCGTTCAGGATAAACTGTAGGAATTTTTCCTCCATTTATACCTTTAAGTTTGAAAAAAGCAGAACCTCCTAACTCATCATAAGTAAATCCTATGATATAGATGTAATTACCGCTGCGTTTGAAATCGGTCGTTACCGATTTCCTTACATCAGGAATTATTCCTATGGCAGTTATCATAAGCGTGGGTGGTATTGAAATGGATTTTTTTCCATCGTGATACACGTTATAAAGGCTATCCTTTCCAGAAATGAATGGTGCATCGAAAGCTATGGCGCCATCATAACAGCCTTTGGCTGCAAGCACGAGCTTGCCTAGTTCCAAAGGATCATTTGGATCCCCCCAACTAAAATTATCAAGAAGAGCAATCCTTCTACCTCCACATGAAACATTATTCCTAATGGCTTCATCAATCGCTGATAAGGCCATCGCATAAGGGTCTGAGGAATAATTGGGATTGCCACCATTGGAAATAACTATTCCTTTCCAAGAGTCATATAGCGGCTTTATTACAGCAGCATCTCCAGGTCCTTCACCATTAACTCCTTGTAAAGGCTTTAGAATTGTTCGTGCACCTACTTCATGGTCATATTGCCTTATCGCCCATTCTTTGCTTGAAATATTAGGATGGCTAAGAACTTCTAGAAGAGATTGCGTATAGTCTTCTTCATCCTCGAGAAGAACTTCTTCTTGATTTGTGAGTTTTGGAATCTCCGCTTTCATTCGAGGGAGCGGAATACCTTTAAAAAGGAAATTCAAATCTATGTCGCCAACAACTTCTTCTTTGAAGTACACTGATACCCTATTGCTTTTTTCCACTTCCCCTATCAGATTGACACCAACACCTTCTTCTTCAAATATCTCTAAAATTTTTTCGAGATTTTCTTTAGGAACTGAAATCAACATTCTCTCTTGAGATTCAGATACCCATATTTCCCATGGCGCCATGTTTGAATGCTTAAGTTGAACTGAACTTAGGTCAATCCTACAACCTAAATCTTTAAAAGATTCACAAACAGCTACAGCGAGACCTCCACCGCCTAAATCTGTAATTAACGAATACAATGGTTTTTCATATTCATCTCTAGCTCTTAGTATGGCATCTATAATCTTTTTCTCTTCGATAGGATTACCCACTTGGACAGCTGAATAATATATCTCGGAGCTTACACCACTCAATGATGCGGAAGCGAAAGAAGCACCATGGATTCCATCTCTACCAGTCTTACCACCAATTACTAGTATTAAATCTCCAGGTTTTGGCTGCTTAATATAACGAGCTTTAGGGATTATGCCCACGCACCCAGCATAAACAAGAGGATTTGTTACATACCCAACATCGAAGAACATCGATCCGTTTACAGTAGGAATCCCTACTTTGTTTCCATAGTCAGCGATTGCTTCAACAACCCTTTTCACAGTTATCTTAGGGTGATAAAATCCATGCGGAACATGTTCATTAGTTATATCTAGAGGGCCGAAGAAAAGATAATCCATCGATGCTATAGGTCTGGCACCGACGCCCAATATATCTCTATAAACTCCTCCCATGCCGGTATGCGCACCACAGAAAGGATCTAATGCTGTGGGGTGATTGTGAGTCTCAACTTTAACCGCAATCGCGTATCGATCATCGAACTCTATTATTCCCGCATTATCTGAGAAAGTGTTAAGGCACCAGCTTTTATTCAACTCTTTCGTAGCCTTAAAAATATAAGTTTTGAATATCCCGTCAATCTCTTCATTTCCAAATTTAATTCTTGATTTAAATGTCTTGTGAAAACAATGCTCAGACCATACTTGAGAAAATGTGTGGAGTTCTAGATCAGTAGCCTGTCTTGATTTTTCTGAATAAAATTTTTTAATTGCTCTCAGTTCATCTAAGCTAAGATTCAGATCAAGTTCATCATTAAGTCTAAGAAGATCTTCATCGCTGTAACTAGAAATCTTAAAAACTTTCACGCTAATCATGTTCTATCTTTACTTCATGCAGCAACCTATTCGCTAAGATTTTGTTAGCTATATTTTCCAGATCCTTTTCGCTCGCTCCTTCTATATAATACGTGTGTATGGTATATAGGCCCTTCAATCTCTCCCCAATTATTCTTTTTAGATTGATAAAAGTTATTTCGTCGTTTGGGTTTAAAACCCCTTTCTTATACTTTATGGTTATTCTGCTCGCTCTCATAATATTGCTTAACTTCATATCTTCATCTCCATAACTAATGAAATAGTCCTCTATAATGGGATCTACGATGAGATTTTCAGCGATCTTCTTAATCTCTTCTTCGCTAAAATCTCCTTCTATGATATAGCTGATGGCGTACCGAGAATTTACTTTCTTATTGAAAATATCAAAGACCTCCCTCTCTAGCTTGATTGAGTTCGGATCATAAATCTTATCTTTAGAGATGATTGTTATATTCCAAGCCATGCATTATTATTACAAAAAATTAATAAAAACATCTTGATTGATGGAGGGCTCAAAAGAAGAAATTAGGAAAAGAATGCTTAGGTTTAGATCAAACTTGAGTAATGAGGATGTTGAATACATGAGTGAAATCATTTGCGAAAAGCTTGCTAGCATCGATGAAGTTAGAGAAGCAAAGATAGTTATGGGCTATTACCCAATAAGAAAAGAAGTAAACATATTACCCCTTTTAATAAAGCTGAGCAAAGAAAAGCTTGTGTTACTTCCTTTCACGAGCAAAAGCGAAATGAAAATAATACCTGCAATTTTCAATCCTTCAAAAAAATTAACTCAAGATGATTATGGGATACCTGCACCTAGCATTGAAGAACGCTATAGTGGAATTATAGATGTTATATTAACTCCCGGCCTAGCTTTCGACACGGCTTTGCACAGACTAGGCTATGGGAAAGGCTTTTATGATAAGTTCCTTAGAGAAAACCGCGGTGTGAGAATAGGGGTTGCATATGACTTTCAAATTCTCGATGCGCTCCCTGTGAATCATAACGACATAACGCTAGATATCTTAATCTCAGAAAAAAGGATTGTGAGGAATGATCGAAGAAGGAAAAGCTAGAATCGTAGTAAAAGAAGGAGTCTTTTATAACGCCAAAGCAAAACTATCGAGGGATATAGGAGTTGCTTTTGTATATGCTATTGCTAAAAAAATGGGAAGAAAACTTAGGATATGTGAACCCTTGGCTGCTACAGGTATAAGAGGGATTAGATATATGCTAGAAACGGATTCTGTAGAGCATTTGACATTAAACGATAAGCTCAAACAAGCATATATTAATATCATAGAAAATGTCGAAATAAACAGCATAAAGCCTTATAGCGATGTATATAACGAAGATGCGAATCTAATCCTTGAAAAACATGCACAAAAAAATAGAAGGTTTGACTTCGTAGATATAGATCCATTTGGCTCACCAATATCGTTCGTGCAATCAGGACTTAGAAGTCTTGCGCATAAAGGATATTTGGCAATAGCTTCAACAGACACGGCTGCGATATATGGAGTTGCGAAAAGAGCATGTTTGAGAAGATACTCTTCAGTATCCCTCAAAAACGAGTTTATGAAAGAGATAGGGCTAAGGATCTTGACTGCAGCATGTATTAGGATAGCTAGTATGAACGAACTCGCCTTAAAACCTGTTTTTGCACATGCAACGATGCATTATGTGAGGGTTTATTTTACAATGCAAGTCAGTATAAGCAAGATCGACCCGATTCTTGATCAAATAGGCTATGCTGAGTATTGCGAAAGATGTTTATGGAGAACCACATTCAAAAGAATAGAGGAATTTTCGAAGTCATGTAAAATATGTGGCAATAAAACTTTCTATGCAGGCCCTTTATGGTTAGGTGCGTTGTACGAAAAAGATATTATAAATGCTATGCTTGATTTTAAGAACAGTATCGAGGCATCAAAACTATTGGAAACTATAAACCAAGAAGCTGAGATGCCAGCATTTTTCTACACCTTAGATAGCCTTGCAAGTAAAATTGGTGTTGTTGAACCAAAGCTCGTTGAAATGATACAAAAACTAAGGGATAATGGATTCTTAGCATCGAGAACCCATTTGCATCCAAAAGGCATCAAAACCAACGCAGACTACCATGAAGTAATAAATATACTAAAGGAAATTAGGAAAACCTAGCTAAATCAAAATTAAATAGCACCTTCAAAGGATAATTAATTGAAGCCGGGGTAGCATAGTGGTTATGCGGCGGCCTGCAGAGCCGTTTCACGGGGGTTCGAATCCCCCTCCCGGCTTAGATTGTTAAACTTACAAGCCAATTATTGTATATGAAATGGCTTCTAGCGATAGATGGAGGAGGAACGAAGACCGAATCAGTCCTGATAAACGACAACTTGGATAAAGTTGCAATTGGCTATGCTGGTCCATCTAATTATCAAACAATAGGGATGAAAAGAGCAATTAGAAATATTGAAAAAGCTGCATTTCAGGTTTTCAAGACTCTTGGTGTAAGCCAACCAGTAGATATTGCATGTGTAGCTCTTGCTGGTATAAATAGCAAACTAGATTATGAAAATATTCTTAAGGAGTTGGTAAAGCAAGAATTATGGATAAAATTAAAAATTGTTCATGATGGTGAAGCTGCACTTTATGCTGCAACAAGGGGCAAAGGAGGAATAATAGTTATACTTGGAACAGGATCTCTCGTAGCTGCATATGATAAATCTAATCATTACATTAGATGTTGTGACTGGGGGCATTTGGTAGGAGATGAAGGAAGCGCATACAGAATTGCAATAAGAGCACTTTCAAGGCTATTAAAGGGTTACGATGGTAGAATGTCTAGATTAAAAAGTGAAAAAGAAATCCTAGATGCGCTAAATATTGAGGATCCTAGTGAAATTGCAAGTATTCTCTATACAAGGCTGAACAATGAAGATGTTGCAAGACTCTCTAGATTGATCATCGAAAAATCTGATGAAGATGAAGAACTCATGAAAATTATCGAGGAAGAAGCAAGGTCAATCTCAGAATGTATTAAGACAGTAATGGAGAAAACAGGATGGAAAGATGTATTCTTAACAGGGGGACTGAGTAAAAATCCAAAATATGTAAATATAGTAGAGAAAGAAATAAAAATGCTAATAGAAGAAGCGAATGTAAGAGTACTTGAAGTTAAACCAGTTTTAGGTGCGCTAGGGCTTGCGATGAAAGAGGAAGGAATGAAAGAGTATGAATATGAAAAAGTTGTAGAAAAATTAGCAGGATTTTAAAATCTCAGATTATATTTCTTCAAAAGAGTTATCTTTCCGTAATCTATAGAAACCTCATGTATAAGGACTTCCCCTTCTTCTGTTATGTCTATCAGATTAAAGGAATAGCCGAATTTACCTCTTGTTCTTCTACATGAAAACGTTCCTGCATTAACTAATATTAAGTCCTCGACCCGCGTTGCATGTCTCACATGTCTATGACCCATCAATACTAGATGGACCTTATTTCTTATCGCCATATCCAAAATATCGCCAGCATCTTCGAGAACATTCACCTCTCTACCTGAATAAGGTACTGGAATCAGATGATGATGGAAAACCAAAATCTTAATTTTATCCTTAGCAAGAGTGTTGGAAATCCATTCCATTCTTCTGCGGCCTATCCTACCCTCGTCCCTATCAGGTTCTGCACTGTTTATAATAAGAAACTGAAAGTCATCTATCTTTATTTCATAGTCGAGTCTTCCTATGAATTCATCGAATAGAGAATTTCCGAAATTCCTTTGATCGTGATTACCTGCAGTGATGACAACGCGCTGATCAAATTCGGAGAGCTTCTCCAAAGCAAGCTTGTACTCGGATAGAACTCCGTTATCAGTGAGATCGCCTGAATGTACTATTATATTTGGCTTGGGATCCAAGCTGTTAAGTAATTCAACCCCATCCTCAAAAGAACTGTTTACGAACTGCCCAAAATCGCTAATATGAGTATCTGATATATGTGCTATCCTGAATTTTATATCGCCCAATTACGCAGTTACCTCTACCGCTTTCTTCTTAAGAGCCTTTATTAACTCTCTTGAAAAATAAGGCAAGTCCCCTGGATGCCTTGAAGTTATGAGATTCCCGTCTATAATTACTTCTGTATTTACATACTGGCCGCCTGCAGCTGTGATCTCCTTTGATACTTCAAACCAAGAAGTTAATTTTCTGCCTTTAACAACGCCTGCAGATATAAGCACCTGAGGCCCATGGCATATGGCTGCAACTGGTTTAGATTTTTCCATGAAGAACTTCACAATCTTCTGAACATTGGGATCTTCTCTAATGTTTGCAGGAGATTTACCTCCAGGAATAACGAGGGCATCATATTCTTCTGGTCTTACATTATCAAAAGTGATATTAGGTTCAAATGTATAACCATGCTTGCCAGATACTTTTGATTTACTTTTTCCTGCAACAACGACTTCGAAACCTTCTTCAATTAATCTGTAATACGGATAATAGAATTCCAGATCTTCAAAACCTTCGCCTAAAAGGAAAAGTACCTTCATACGAAAATTAAGAAGCATGACGCCTTTAAATATTTTCCGTTAGGTTAGAAGTCTATCCAACGGAAATTCCCTCCAATCGCTCATTACGTATGTAGCGCCGTTCTCTAAAAATTTTCTTTCGTCTAAAACTATATACTTCATAAAGCCTATGATTTCAGGAATATTCATCTGCTTATAATAAGTATAATTTTCAGGGAGATCATCAACAACAGCGATGTATTCCCGATCCTTTGGCAACTTAGCAATTACAGTTTTTCTCCCGTTTTCACTTTTGAGGAAAGTATAGTCATCAGCCGAAATCAAATTCCAGTAAAATGGGAAGCCAAATTTCTTTAAAGTATTTAACGTAATCTCATGCATGCTAGCGATTCTATTGGTTATGTAGAATATTTCATATTTCCTTGAAAGAATTCTAAGGATACGCCTAGAAAAGGGGACAGGCCTATCTAAATGTATAAATTCTTTGCCTATAGGATCGACACAGAGTGCTATGCTCCAGAACTTATGCCTATATTCTGACACTTTTTCTTTTGGCAAATAATTAATTAAAACTTCTACCGTTCTTTTACCAATAATTTCCTTTATCGTTATCCTTCTGCCTAGCAATATACTGAAAATTGCTCTCTTTCTTCTCGTAACATCGAGTATGCAGTCATCAACATCTATAAGAATAGATTTTTTCATCAGGCTTTCTTAGATTTTAATTCGTCTACATATTTGATAGCGTCCAAAGCTGCTCTGCAACCATCTCCAGCAGCAGTTATTGCTTGCCTGTATCTATAATCGAATGCTTCACCGGCGACGAAAACACCATCGACACTTGTCTTCGTGTAGTCTTTAACTTTTATGTAGCCCTTTTCATCCATTTCCAATTGACCCCTAAAGAGTTCTGTATTAGGTTCGTAACCAATTGCTATAAAAACTCCATCGCATTTGTAGAAATATGTCTCATTAGTTTTCAGATCTTTTAAAATAACCCCTTCAACTTTGTTTTTACCCACAATCTCTTCGACAACATGCGACCATTTTACATTAACCTTAGGATTCGATAAGACACGTTCTTGTAAAATCTTTTGAGCTCTAAATTGATCTCTTCTATGGACTATCGTAACTTTACTTACATGTTTAGTTAATTCAAGCGTTTCTTCCATTGCGCTATCGCCCCCGCCTACTACTATGACTTCCTTATTCTTATAGAACGGCGCATCACATGGAGCACACGTAGATATTCCTCTTCCTAGAAGTTCCTTTTCACCTTTTATTCCTAGTAATCTAGGTTTTGCTCCTGTAGCAATTATCAGCGCATTAGCTTCGTATAATTCATCTTCTACCCAGACTTTGAATGGTCTAGTTGTTAGATCTACCTTCGTTGCATCCCTTTTAATTATTTCTGTCCCAAATTTCTCAGCCTGTTCTTCCATTTTTTGCATAAGCTCGGGACCAAGTATACCCTCAGGAAAGCCTGGAAAATTCTCTACAAGCGTAGTTAGCATAAGCTGTCCTCCATAGCTATAGCCTGCAATGAGTAAAGGATTTAAGAGCGCCCTTGCGCAATATATCGCTGCTGTATAACCTGCTGGACCTGAACCTATTATAATTACATCTCTGACCATGAAGATTTTATTATGGAAAGTTAAATAAAAGTTGTGATGAGGCAAGCAGCCACTGATCAATGATGAGGAGAGACGGGCTGATAAACCTTTAAACTTTTTTTCATAATGTTGTTGTGTTAGGAAGACTTCATATTCTCTTTAACCTCTCCACGGTTGTACCAATTTACGCATATCTTTCCTTAAACAAATATGATTACAATGCACTGTTAGGATCCTGTATTATCATTCTTCTATTTTCTAATTTTCCAGATATAGATATTAGCAACAACAGAAGAATGATATCAAAAATAATTAGAAATATATTTTACTTTTTCTTTGTAATTTTTGCATTATTGCTCAAAAAGAGAAAAGCCATAAGACATAGAGGTATAACACATTCGCTTCAAGGACTGATCCTCTTCTCCACTTCCATCTTTACAATTTGGCTCATACTTATTGAGATGCCGATAAATATAAACTGGCTTTACAATGTAATTATACCGCTTTCAGCAATTGCTGCTTATTCTTTGCATCTATTAGGGGATGCTGTAACCAAAGAAGGAGTAGATTTAGTGATGAATGGAAGAAAAATAAAGGGAATAATAAAAGTAGGCAAAACTGATTATATCTACGCTTCACTTTACTCTTTTGTTCAGATTTCATCAATGCTCTATCTTAGTTTCAACGATGAAATAATGCGAATCCCATGGATTGCATTTTTAACATTAACTTTCTTCACGCTTATTCCGATTCTGCTTAACTATACTAACAACGACTCAAGATAAGCTGCAAGTAATAATACTATCGCTATAATAACGACCATTAGGATTGTGAATTTAAGCTCGTTGTAAACCATACTCAAATCTTTACTTCTGATTGATTTTATCGCTGAATTTATCAAATTTATACTTTGTACAAGAGCCAATGCATAACCTAAGAATTCAAGAAAGCCGAAGAAGAAAACTGTTGGACTGAACATTAGCGTAAATATGTAAATGAAGGCTACAAAGTATGGAGAAATAGATGCGTTTTGACCAATCTGTATAGACCTTGCGGCAAATATTTCTGCTGTTGAATACATGACTGCTATAAAGAATATTTGGCCAGCAATAGGTGCAATGAAGTTCAAAGCTATGTAGTAATTATTTCTGAAAATGGATAGGAAAATATTTATTTGCGATTGATTTCTTATTTCATTCAATTGCTGTTCAGTATCATTAACTCTCTGTTGATTTATGTCATTGGTAGCAATTCTTGCAGCCGTGAAAGCAACAACGATAATACCTATCAGGATCGTTGTTAATATATAAACAGGCAAGCGTTTAGTGAAGGTCTGTTTATAGCTGAAGACCTCCATACGCAATAATTGAACCATAAGATATAAATCTGAAAATACTGATTTCATGAACACGTATGATAGAAGAATTAGCATGGCTAATCGTCTTAGTGCCAATAGTGCTTTCATTCTTCATACTCGCCTTTGGAAAGAAGCTTCCTGCAGGAGGCGGATATATAGCGATCGCTGGTATAATAGTTTCACTAATCGCTTCAATAATTGTTACATATTCCATTGTTTCATCAGGTCAGTCAAAGGTTCTGGAAGGATTCCAAGTTATCCCTAATTTCTATACAAATACAGGAAATATTGCTGGATTTACTTGGTCGCTTTACCTTGACAACTTAAGCGTCATAACTGCACTTGTAGTTTCAGTAGTTAGTCTACTGATATTTATTTTCTCTCTTGAATACATGCATGGAGACCCTGGTTTGGCAAGATATTTCGCAGAGATGTCCTTCTTCGTTGGATCTATGCAAGGCCTTGTCCTCTCAAACAACCTAATAATGCTCTACCTTTTCTGGGAATTTGTTGGTCTAGCTTCTTATTTATTAATAGGATTCTGGCATGACAGAGAAGAAGTTGCAGCGGCAGCAAGGAAGGCGTTTATAGTTACTAGGATAGGTGATGTCTTTTTCCTCGCAGGAATAACGTTGCTTTGGATGAAGCTAGGATATCTGCCTACTGTGCAACAGATAGAAAACGGAGTTATAAATCAGTTGCTAGTAGCTCTAGGACTTTCAACATTGATACCATTGCTCTTCTTCGGTGGAAGTATAGGTAAAAGTGCACAATTCCCACTACATGTTTGGCTGCCAGATGCTATGGAAGGGCCCACAACAGTCAGTGCGCTTATACACTCAGCTACCATGGTAGCTGCAGGAGTCTATTTGGTAGCAAGACTCTATACAATGTTCTCAATAGATCCTATACCTCTAGCAGTGGTTGGTATAATAGGTGCAGTGACCTCGCTCTATGCTGGTATATTGGGTATAGCTGCGAATGACATAAAAAAGGTACTCGCATATTCAACTATAAGTCAACTTGGTCTCATGATGTTAGCACTTGGCTTAGGATTGCCCTCAACAGCTATGATGTATCTTTATGGACATGCTTTCTCAAAAGCACTCATGTTCCTTAGCGCAGGAGCAGTAATACACGAATTAGGTACTAGAGATATGCTGCTTATGGGAGGACTAGCTAAAAGAATGAGAGTAGCATATATCTCAATGATGATCGGAGGGCTAAGTCTAATGGGCATCCCACCATTGAGCCTATTCTTCATTAAAGAGCCAATGCTTGAAGAGGCGTTTTTTAGCAATACTTTACTCTTTGTTTTAGGTGTTCTTTCTTCCTTCTTTACTGCCATGTACTGGATGCGCATGCTTGAACTCACTTTTATGGGAAAACCAAGAAGTAAAGAGGCTGAACATGCTGAGCCTGAAAACATGATAATGAAGGTTCCCATGTATGGCTTCATGATTCTTACTTTGATATTCGGTATTTTTGCCATTGTAACTAATATGCCTAGTCTTTTTGGTGAAGGATTCGCTTATTTAAGATTCGAAGTGGATGCAATAGCCTTAGATTTACTCATATTAGCAATCACCTTAGCTGGAGCATTCCTCTATTACCGCTATTATACATCCAATTTCTTGAAAGGGTTTGTAAATAGCAACCTAGGAATAGGAATACAAAAGATCCTCGTCAATGGTTATTATTTTGATTTCCTATACGAGAGGATAGCTAAATATGTAGGATGGTCCTTTGGTATTGTTGCAAAGATATTCGATGAGAAAGTGATAGATGGCTTCATAAATGGGCTTGGATATGCAGCCAGAATACTTGGAAGAAGTATGAAAAATATTCAAACAGGGAACTTAGAGCAATACCTATTCTACATATTTGCAGTCGCTTCATTCCTATTAATCATAGTGCTAGCTATGGTGGTTTAGCCATGTTGCTATATTTCATCTTAATTCCTTTGGTTTTCTCAATTTTGACATTGTTCTTTAAAGGGAAGATTCCGCTATACATCGCCTTATTCTCTACATTTATTACGATGTTTTTGAGCGTTTATGCTTGGTATTCTTTCTTAGTAACCAAACAGATAATCGTGGAGCAATACGACATAGCAGCACTAAAATCAATAAACTCTGCACTAATACTATACGGTGATCAATTGAGTTTGGCAATGATATTACTGACTGGAATAATAATGTTCTTTGTTGCTTTATCCTCATTCTCTCTTATACATCATTCCCTTAGATCCTATAGTTTTCTCATCCTCTTGACACAAGTAGGCATAACAGGAACATTCTTGGCAAGGGATTTCATCTTCTTCTTTATTTTTTGGGAAACAGTGCTCATACCTATGTTCTTTCTCATAGATATATGGGGAGGAGAAAGAAGGCATTATTCAGCGATGAAATTCTTGGTTTATACACATATAGGAAGTGTAGTGATGCTACTTGGTATATTTGTGGGCTATGCATACGCAGCCAAAAGCTTTTCATTCGACGCATACTTCAATACAATGAGTACTTTAAGCGATTTCTTAAGAGCTTTGATATTCTTGACCTTCTTTTTAGCCTTTGCCATCAAGATGCCAATACCGCCTTTTCATACATGGTTACCTGATGCTCACGTAGAAGCTCCTAGCCCAGTTAGTGTTATATTAGCTTCATTATTGCTCAAGATGGGAGGCTATGGGATGTTAAGAATAGCGTATCCATTAGCATTGAATGTTGGAAATTCTTATTTCCCAATTATAGCATTACTTGCAGCGATTTCGACAGTTTACATTAGCTATGTTGCAATGACTCAAGAAGATCTGAAAAGA
>JAJPJK010000013.1 GCA_021324265.1 Thermoproteota archaeon
AAGAATGCTCGATATAGGCAAGGATGGACTTGTAGCGAATAGAGAGGAGGAGGATTTAGATGTTGATGAGATTAGGAAGAAGCTTGAAGAGCCGGATGACAAAATAATGTTCCATGTAGCGCAGGCCATCAAAAAAGGTTTGAGTATAGAGGAGATTGCTAAGCTTTCGAGAATAGATCCTTGGTATCTATGGAAAATCAAAAATATAATCGATACAGAAAATGAGCTGAGAAGCCTAAAGACAAATGATCTTGATGAAGTTCGTGATAAGATAAGGAAGGCAAAGAAGCTCGGCTTTTCTGATAGACAAATAGCTAGGTGCTTGGGTTTGGATGAATATTCAGTTAGAAAAATGAGGAAAGAACTGGGTATAATCCCTGTTGTAAAACAAATCGATACTCTTGCTGCTGAATGGCCTGCTAGCACAAACTATTTGTATTTAACCTATAATGCATCGCATGATGATCTTGATTTCTCCTCTCCAAAGAAGAATAAGGTCATAATTTTAGGTGGAGGTCCGTATAGAATTGGTAGTTCAGTTGAATTTGATTGGGGCACTGTTAACATGGTCTGGGCCTCTAAGCGCTTAGGTACAGAGGAAGTCATCGTGATAAACTGCAATCCTGAAACTGTTTCAACTGATTATGATATAAGCGATAAGCTTTATTTCGAGGAGCTCACTCTGGAACGCGTATTGGATATATACGAAAAAGAAATGCCTTTAGGAATAATAGCTTGCGTTGGCGGCCAAACTTCAAATAATCTGATTCCAAAGCTGGCAAAACAAGGTGTTAAGCTTTTAGGAACTTCTTATGAAAGTATTGAAACTGCTGAAAACAGGAAAAAATTTAGCGAGCTCCTTGATTCGCTGGGCATTAAACAACCGGCTTGGAATGATTTCACAAATCTTAACGACATTCTCAACTTCGCTCAAAAAGTTGGCTACCCTGTTATAGTAAGACCTTCTTTCGTATTGAGTGGTGCTGCCATGGAAGTAGCATGGACTCCCACACAACTTAAGAAATACTTGGAAAGAGCTACCAAGGTTAGCCCAGAATATCCAGTAACAGTAAGTAAGTTCATACTCAATGCAAAGGAAGTCGAGGTTGATGCAGTATCGGATGGAAGCAAAGTTATTATCGGGGCTATTATAGAGCATATTGAAAACGCAGGGGTGCATTCAGGAGATGCAACTATGGTCATACCTCCTATAACTCTTAGTATTGAAATTCAAGATAAAATAGCAGAAATAACCAACAAAATTGCAAAAAGTCTAAACATAATAGGGCCCTTCAACATACAGTTCATAGTTAAAGATGAAGAAGTCTACGTAATCGAATGTAACTTGCGAAGTTCTAGATCTATGCCCTATGTTTCAAAGTTTACTGGTGTGAATTTGATTGAACTTGCAGCTGAGGCGATATTTAAAGGTAGGATTGGACATGAAATAAAACCAGTCTATACAGGTTATGCAGTAAAAATGCCTCAATTCTCGTTTATGCAGCTTGATAAAGCAGATCCTGTGTTAAGCGTAGAGATGCGCTCCACTGGAGAGGTTGCATGCTTTGGTGAAACTTTCTATGAAGCATTAATCAAGGCTATGGAGGCAGCTGGTTTAAGAGTACCGCAAAATGGAAATGTTTTACTATCTGTAGGAGGCACTGAGCTTAAGCATCAATTGCTGCCCATTGCTCAAAAATTAGCGAACTTAGGATTCAGACTTTTCGCTACTGAGCATACGGCAGAGTTCTTAAGAGAAAGAGGCGTAGAAGTGGAAGTCCTGTATAAGATTAAGGAGGAATATAGAAAGCCGAATATCAAAGATTTCCTAAAGGAAGGTAAGATAGACCTAGTTATTAATATTCCTTATTCCATCACATTAGAAAAGTATTCTGAGATGTTGGAGGATGACTATGTGATAAGACGAAAAGCCGTTGAACTAAATATTCCAGTAATAACTAGGATTGAGACTGCCAGCGCTCTTGTAGATGCCTTGGAATACATTAGAGCAAAAGAATCAGCGATTACGATTAATGAAAGAAGAGATTAAAAGCATAGCTAAGAAGCTTTTCGAGAAATATCCTGAAATTGTAGACCCAACAATTCTTAAAGATCACGAAATGCTTGAGTTTTTGAAAAAAGCTGGTTTGAATAGCGATTTCTCTGATTATGAGCTTATTATGATAAGGATATACTGGGCTAATTTGATTTTTTGGGAAAAATAAAAATTATCTTCTTCCTTCTAAAATGCCTGCACCGATATGGACTCTATCTATGTGCTTTGAGAGATCTTTTTCTGTTGGAAAAACAGAGCCGCAAAAAGCACAAATGTAACCTTGTATTTTCTCGAAATCCTTCGTAACTTCTTCAACAGATCTTAAATCGCCGATTATAGATCTTAGCGTTATGATCCCAACTATTTTATCGCCTTCTTTGACAGGCAATCTCCTTATTCCTTTTTCTTTAAATATCTTAAGTACTTCTTCCAAGTCAGTTTCCTTATCAACTGTAATCAATGGACTTGACATAATCTCTTTGGCCTTAACCTTGCTAGGATCTTTACCTTCTGCAACAACCTTATATAGCACATCTCTTTCGGTAATTATACCGATGGGATTATTGTCTTTCTTTACGATCACACTCCCGACCTTTTTCTCCTTCATTAGGCTTGCTACTTCTTTGATGTAAGATTCAGGATCAACTTCAACTATAAAGCTTCTCATTACGTCTTTTGCCTTTGGCATTGTTAGAATTAGAAAATAAGATATTATAAACCTCAATGGGGTCGAGGGGACTCGAACCCCCGGCCTTTGGGTCTCTCCGCTCCAGAACTTCATCATCGCAGTAGCTCAAGCTGAATATTAGCGTTCTGGAGCCCAACGCCCTACCTTGCTAGGCTACGACCCCCTAATAACTATTTGTGTTCATCTTATTAAAAATCTAAAGCTTCTTCAGCCTTCGGTAGATGAAAAAGTTGAAAATTGCATGGATTATCAAAATCGTGGAAAGTATGGAGGCGATTTCTGAAAAGTTTGAGTTGTTCTCTGCATTGTTTATAGGATAGAGCTTAAGGATCACTAGTTTATCTTCATTTAAATACACGTATTCACTTGTAGAATTAAACCCGGGTTTATCGGCAACTAGTAAATAAGAACCTTCTGGCAAAATTAAGTTTGCTGCTCCAAAGGTTAGCTGTTCGTCATAGATCGTATCATTACCCATGATAATTTTTAATGTGGCGTTAGGCTTCGCTAAATCTCCAGCAATTATCGAAACGTTTAAGCTATAGAATTTATCTTTAATTATATTTTCTGAATAGTCACTTAAGTTGCCATTATAAATTTTGTTAATGGGTATTGTAAGTCCGTTTAAAGTCAAATTCAAGCTTTGAGGCTTATCTTCATAGAATAATATTGCTGTGTCATTATTTACATAAGTCATAGCATCATTTGTTTCTATATTAAAATTAGTTATATATTCATTTTTTGCTTCGTTAAATATTTTTATTACCATATATTTGTAATCAAACTTTTTATAATTAATTCTTGTAATTGCGCCATCAACCATTATGGTTGAGATAAGTAGTTTATCTCTTAACTGTTCTGGTTTTGTGAAGAATATTTTGTTCAGAGCCATGTTAATACTGCCATATAAATAAATACCAGTACTGGAGAAGTTTACTTTCATTTCACCAAGCCCCAATAATTGGAAGATCATTCCTTGGTAAGTAATGAAGCTTGTGAGATATTTTATCGAAGTTGATCCTTCAGATCTATATCCATTAATAGAGAGGATCAAAAAATGGGGTGATTTATCTTGAACTTGAAACGTTATTTGATCCTTTCCTATAATGAAATCCGTATAATTATAATCAGCTATCTTTACAGGCACATAAGTCAGAACCTTAGTGCCGTTTAAATACTTGGTAAATGCCTGTAAGTAATATAATTCAGCATACAAATAATCCATGATCATGCTTATGTAACCATTAGTTGAATTCAGAATTTTTGGAATAATAGAAATGGAATTCCCCGTTATATTTTGTTCAATAATACTCACACCGTATCTTACAATCTTTGATCCTTCTGTTCCACCAAGGATTCCAAGCACCAATTGATTAGTATCGTTTATGTATGACCCATTGTATAAAATTGCCGCGTAATACTTAGCAGTTGTCGAATATTCGCTTGCATTTAGAGTTGAATTGACCAATAAGTACAAAGCATTATTTTGTTCTTTAATGAAGTAATTCAATGTAACTGGAGTGAATGCATCCTCTAAGTAGCTCACATTAGCTTTTCCAAGTATAACGCCATTTTGAGCAGATACTATAATACTATAATTACCAAAATTATCAGATTCAAAAGTATACAGCTTTACTATCCAACCTGTGTTTGCGATTTCTGAATTTAGGATTTGTCCTTGATATTCCAATGAAATTTCCAACGTAAAACTTGACTGTGCAATAACCTGCACATATAACGTTTCGCCCTTTGTTATTTGCAATGTCCCAAGCCTGTATGAATAAAGGTTCATCTCGGATGTTCCAAGTAATATATCGCTGATTGTTGGGCTCTCTGCTCTCAAGTGGGGGATTATAGTGAGAATCAATAAAGAAACTAATACACTGAAAATTATCTTTCTCATTTTCTTCCCAGAGTCATAATTAAAAATACGGATATAGGCGGTATTATTAGTAAAAAGATGGAGTAGTTGGGGTCAATATTGCTAAACAGATACTGTATAATCCAAAGTAGCGATATAGATATACATACACCTGCTAAAGAAACCGTTGCAAGTCTTGAATAAAACCTTGCATCTTCGCCGACTAGCAATTTCCCATTATAATATAACTCATTTTCATAGACTCTTTTGTTTTCAGTTATCGTAGCAATTGCATAAATAAAACTTGCCAGCAGAACAATAGGAAGTATAGAGTAATATGAATTATTTTGAATACTGGTTATTACTTTTAAGCTTTGTTCATCGTAAGGTAAACCAGTAATGAAAGATGCGATGCCCCTATAGTAGCTTAAAAAAACATTTAATTCATAGATTCCCAATCTTCCTACATCAAAGCCCCCAAGTGATTCTACTTCTAGATTGTAGGCTACTTCAAGTACTAAAATATTAACTAAAGCAACGCTGAATAGCATGATAGGTTTTAAAGGATTCTTATACCCTTGGTCCTTAGTTACTAACAGGATAAGAGATATGATTGGAGGTATTGAGGTTATATTCAAAACAATATATGAGATGAACTGAAGTGCTAATGATGGATCCTTCGTTTCTGAAGCAGCTGTGAGTGGTATAATCAGCGATAAAATGAAGACCAAGTATATAAACGCATAGTATATACGACTATTAAGCCTTAAGACCTGAGAACCAAATTGATATATAAATGTCAAAATAAAGCTTAGTAATAATATTTTATCTAAACCTGAAGCCAAATATGCTACTATATTACTAAATAAATAAATATATCCTGTATTAAAATATAACGATAATAAAGAGAATAATAAAATAAAAATTAATATATTCTTTATATTAATAAAAAGGCGTACCATGGTAAAATTCATTAAAATACATTTTTTCTTTATTATATGCTTTAGTAATTTCCTCAAGGAGTAATGCTTTATTAATGACAATTGAATTTATATTTATTTTATTTAGATTATACTTTATTTTATTTAACTTAAGATTATCATACCTTTTTAGAAATTCTAAAACATTATTTATAAAAATTTTATCATCAATTGTTTTTAAGAGTATAACTTCTAGATCTATTTTTTTCTTAGTTTTTTCTAATTCATCAAATTTTAAATTGAGAAGCCCTCTGTCTGTTATCAATAGTATGAATGAACCATTGTACATCTTTGCTACTTCCTCAAAAATTTTTGTTTCATCAAATGAATGCCGCTTCATCTCGATTTCTCCTAAAAATTTTATAAGTTTGCTTAGATCATGATTTGTTCTTATGTTTATACTTGTTAATCCTTTATCCGTCGCAAAAATAGTTTCTAGCAGCGTATTTATCCTTAAGGTGAGCAAAGAGAAAGTTATTAATGACTCTGCAATGTAGTCTATCTTCCTGTTCCCTTCTAGGCCCTCGAAAAGTGTTTCAAATATCGGTATGAATATTCTGAATTCCTTTCTTTTATCCTCTTCTCTTTCAATGATGAATAACTTTCTCTCAGGGGATTTAGCGACTTGGTGCCATGCTATCCTTTTTAGATCGTCACCGAAGGCATATTCTCTAGTGCTGTAGAATTCAAATCCTTCACCTCGTTTCTTAGCACTTCTTATGCCAATTTCGCTATACAATTGGGCTCTACGTATTAAGTTAGTTATGTTCGAGCTTGTAGTAGTAGGATAGCAATATGTTAAGCTCTCTACAATAGCAGTTTTTTCAGTATAGAAGAAGTGTAGGGTATCGAATGCTATGATTTTTAGAAATCTAAACACATGTTTACCTATTTCTTTTGGTCTTATGGTATAAGTAATAATTGTTTCGCCTTTAGGTAATCTTCCTAAAAAGCCTATATTGCCTCCAATAACTTCGAACCCTGTTGGTAAGCAATCTAGAATAACTATGTAGGGGAATTCCCTTTGACTTTTAACTCGCAAGATAACCTTGGAATCTTTTAATCTATGAAGTTCTTCTTCGATATTTCTTTCTATCTCTATTTTATCTATGCTCTTTCTTATATTGTAAAATATGATGGCCTCTATAGTAAAGATGAAAATAAAAGAGAGTGAAAACACGTATAGCCAAGGTATTGAGAAAAATATTGATAGTACCGCAAGTGTTAAAGAACCATATATTACAAGGTAACCATTTCTAGTTATCATCTGGGAGGTTTTAATGCTTTTATGTATCCCTCTATTAAATCTGAAGTATCTTTATATACATTTAGGAAATGTTGTTCACCACTAAATTTACGATATTCTAAAGAAAATATTAGTCTATGATTTAATATAGGGAAAGCAAGTTCCTTTATGTCATCAGGTATAACGTAATCTCTCCCGGATATGGCAGCTAATGCCTTACTTGCCCTTATCATGAAAACTGCCGACCTCGTACTTGCTCCTAACGCTAATCTTTTATCGTTCCTTGTGTTATTGATAAGCTCTACTACATATTTTTCAACATCATTTGAAACGTGAATTTCATTTACCTTATTCATGAATTTTAATATGTCATCTTTGGATATTATGGGGTCAATATCCAATTCAAGATTTTTACCGTATTTTCTTATCACCTCCATTTCTTCTTCGGGCTTTGGATATGTGAGCAATATTCTAAACATAAATCTATCCAATTGGGCTTCAGGGAGAGGATATGTGCCTTCTAGCTCTAGTGGATTCTGAGTCGCTATGACTAAGAATGGTCTTTCCAAAATTTTGGTTATACCGCCAACTGTTACTTGTCTTTCTTGCATTGCTTCCAAGAGGGCTGATTGCGTCTTAGGAGGTGATCTGTTAATTTCATCTGCAAGTAATACGTTTGTGAAGATTGGTCCTTGGAAGAATATAAAATCCTGAGTTTTGATGTCAAAGACGTAACTTCCAATTATGTCAGATGGTAGTAAATCAGGGGTGAATTGGATTCTTTTGAACTTCAAATCTAAGATTTGGGCAAATATTTTTGCAAGCAATGTCTTAGCTATCCCTGGTACACCTTCAATAAGTACATGCCCTTCACTCAACAATGAAATAACCAAATATTTTATCTCCTTTTCCCTACCTACCACGAATCTGGATATTTCCTTAATTAAATTGGTATATGTCTCTTTAATTTCGCTCATTTATACCATGCTTAAGTTCTAGATACTTGACTATTAACTTTTCAATTTCTTTTCTATCCATGTTTGTCTTGATGCTCAGATCTAGTAATAACAGCTTTAGCCTTTTTGAAAAGCTTTTGCCCAACCTGTTTTCTATTTCTTTAAAGGGTATTCTTTCAATTTCCTTATCCAAATTCAATTTTGCTGAGATATCGTTGAATATCACTGTTTTGATTAGATCCAGAGTTTTTTCGTCTTTAGTGCTTGAATTTGTATTAGCAAAGATAACTTCGGAGATCGTAGTTATAGGTATGAAATCACGATAGCTTTCTTTGATAGCGTATTTTTCTTTGTAGAGTCTTCCTATTAAAAATATGGAGATTGTTAAGGCAGCTAGCAGTACTATCTCGAAAAGTTCAAGGAGTTGCATGATGTAACCTTCTAGCTAATTCTTTTAGGTAATTCTGAAATTCATTAATCTCATTTTCTGATACATCTGCTTCTCCAAACCTCACTTTCTCATATATTAAATACATCCTAGTGATAACCTCAGGTATATAGCTAGAGGGTATGGATTTAGCATATACATTCAACATCTCTTTTTCTGTTAAATAATCTTCAGATTTAACTTTATATATCTCTATTATTATATTCTTGATCATATTATAAGACCTTATTATAGCATCTTTGTAATTTCTCTGGTTCTTAAACTCATCAAATTCAGTCAGGATTTTTTGAAGCTCTGATAAAATTTTAGCATTAGCTTCTTCCTTTAGCTTTTTTTCATAAAGAAGTTTATTTTTAATTTCTTTTCTTTTCTTAATATATCTTACAATTAATATAATAGTTATTAGTAATAATATTATAAATATTGGTAACCAGATATATAAGATAAAGTCTGTTAGAGTTATTTTTAAAAATATATCATTTAATAAGTTTATTATCATGTTTTTGTCCCATTAATTTCAGTTTTAATCATTAATAGCGTTAATAAAATACTACTCAAATCATTTATATCGATACTTGTTTTATAGATTGGATATGAATTAATGAAGAAATCGATTTCCTTATTAATAAGGTATATGAAGTGATAGTCTACTAATCCAGAGGCATATCCATTTAGAAATACTATTGCATAAAGAGGTGAATAATTTGAGTTTAAAAGATCTTGGATGCTAGTAATGTTTGCTGTCAATACCATGTATTCACCTTTGTCATATTCAAGAATGCCATTACCATCATTATCATAAATATTCGCAATCTTAGGCTTCATTGTTATGTACCTCATATCAATTATAATCGATTCGTTAGAGTCTAGAAAAAGCGTTATATTTGAATACCTTATTGGGAGGTTCATAAATATGGGTGTTTCCAATGCTGAAGTGATGTTCGCAGTCTTGAGGGCTCCTTGCAGATTAAGTATGACAGTTATGTTATAGCTACCGAGCGAGAGCATTGATACAAAAGTAGAATTAGGCACTATGTTACTTGACTTGATTAGAGTATTTCTGATCGTATCATAGATGAATATGCTGATAAAATCCGGTCTAGAAATTCTGAGTGAGGGATTTGCTGTAGGTAAATCCGATATAACACTTATCTCCAAGCTAAAAGGCTTATTTCCTCCAGTATTAGAAGGAGCCTGTATTGTTTGGGTCTGAACCTTCATACTCAATGAAGCTGATATGAAAGAAAAATTATACGATGATGCGAAAGCGGCTAATAAGATTGAAGAGATAAAGATGAGGGCAATACTAGTGTATTTGTTTTTACCATTCACAATTTAGAATTTTCTGAAATGAATAAAAATGTGATCAGTAAACTTAGATGTGGAAACCTTACCAGTCGAGGTAAAAAAAGGAGGTCAAGCATTTCTTTATACTGCATTATTAGCCTTTTTCTCTGCGCTAGTTTCGATAATCGCTACAAGAAAGCTTAATCCGAATGATTTCGGTGATTATCAATTCTTAGCAAATTATTCCTCGCTTCTGTTAGTAGGCTTAAGTCCTATAACTTGGCTTTTAACAAGGTATACTGCAAGGGGCTTTGATGTTAGGAAAGAAGGTTTGAGGCTAGGAGGTTATGTTATTCTTTTAAGTGCAGTCATTTATTCTTTGCCTTTATTTTTAATCTTTAGTTATCAACTTCATATCAACTTCTATGAAGCCCTATCTGCCATTACTTTTTTCGTATCTCAATCATTCTTTATTTTGGTTACTTCTATTGTTCAGGGAAAGGACGTATCCAAATCCAATGAAGGAAACTTTGTCCAAACACTTCTAAGATTCATTCTATTTGTAATCATGATTATTTTTTTGGCCATATCTCCTACTGTAGTTCTATTTTTGAGCGTTTCTGCTTCGACAAACTTTTTTGGTTTCATATATTTACTCCTTTGGCTACGAAAAATAAGAGGGGAAAATCCAGGTAAAAAAATGCTAGAATCTTTGACCAGCCTTTGGCACTTTCCTTTCTTTACAACTGTAGCCTCAAGTCTCATAATCTACGATGCAGTTTATTTTTCACTTCTCGTTAATTCTACGCTGCCTCTTGCATATTTTAGATCTGCATATATTGTTGCTGGAGTCATTGCATATGTTCAAGCATTTTCTGCAGCTTACTACAGAAGTTTTTTGGAGAAAAATAACGTTGAGAAAATAACTCAGGCTATAAAAGTCATCAGTTTGTCTAGTTTCACACTAGCTTTCTTATTCATAGCTACAGGTGATACCTTGCTTGCAATTCTTAGACCGAACTATGTTCAAGCATATCCTGCATTAATAGTTCTTTCCTTGGCGTTTATTCTCGGAAATC
>JAJPJK010000012.1 GCA_021324265.1 Thermoproteota archaeon
ACGATATCTAGTATGGAGAGGCTTGACATCGATACAGGGATAAAGAAATACAAGGACAGTTATTTTTATACAGTATTGAAAATCATCATTATTCAGCTATTAGTTCAGTATTCGATTCTTACCTCAATTGGCCTTATATCAAAAATCTACGTAATTGATGCGCATTTACTCGCTTTTTACTGGGCTCTTGCTTGGTTATTAGGAAATATAATTGCATGTTCACTTTTTTACTTGAAACTCAAAAGCGTTTACGATTTCAATTTCCCGTATAAGGCAGTTGCAAAGTATCTTTTCGCTTCTTTGGTTCCCTCTTTAGTAGCTTTCATCATAAAACCTAAGCAGGTTTCGCTGAACTTTTTCCTTCAATTATTAAATGCTATCATACCTATAGCGGTTTACTTTATTGTATTCTTGGCATCGTTAATGTTATTGGATAAAAGTATGCGGTCAAGAATCTACTTACTAATTAGAACAGCACTAAACTACTTTAAATCTACCCTTTAGTTTATTTTAGTTATGTTGGAGAATCTTTCAACTTTAACTAACCTTGATGGTCCATCTGGTTACGAGAAGGAGGTAAGCGATTTTCTAAAAGCAAGTTTTTCAAAATACATCTATGCTGAAGTTGATAGGATTGGAAACGTTATAGCGAGAAATGAAGGTAAGAAAAAGCCTAAGGTCTTAGTTTGCGCGCATATGGATGAAGTAGGATTCATTGTTCAAGATATTGACGAAAATGGTTTTCTAAAGCTTTCTCCGATCGGTGGTTGGGATGAAAGGATAATTTTGGGTATGCCAGTTAAACTTTTGGGAAAGGAAAAGGTGATAGGCGTATTCGCTACAACGCCACCGCATATATTGAAGGGGGAGGAAGCGGCCAAGCCAGTAAGGATAGAGGAATGTTTTGTCGATACAGGGTTGTCAAAAAAAGAACTACTTGAGAAGGGCATAGATATAGGATCTTTCGCAGTTCCCTATTCGAAGTTTATTACTAACAAAGATTTGATAATTACTAAGGCTCTAGATGATCGTGTTGGCTGTACATACTTATTAGAGATCGCTAAGATAGCAAATTCATTTGATTATGAGCTAGTATTAGGTGCATCTGTTCAAGAAGAAGTTGGCTCTAGGGGTGCTAAAGTTCTGGCAAGCAATGTTGAACCTGATCTCGCAATCGTGCTCGAGTGCACAGTTGCAGCAGATATTCCCGGCATTGAGCCTTCAAGGCAACCTACACAGCTTAGAAAAGGTGCAGCGATAACCATTATGGACAGAACTATGATCACAGATAAACGCCTTTTCGATAAAGCCTTAAATATTGCAAGAGATGAGGGAATAAATTATCAGATCAAAAAACCAGCTTATGGAGGAACAGATGCGGGCGCAATCCATATTGCAGGGCGTGGGATTCCTTCACTGGTAATATCTTGCCCAGCTAGGTATATTCATTCAGCACATTCTATAACAACTATCTTCGACCTTGAAGAAACCAAAAAATTCGTTATAAAAATATTGGAAAAAGTTGATGAGGACTTTTTAAAATAGATTTATCTTTTTCTCTAGGAGTTCTTTCCAAAGGTTGGGCAATCTATCCAGCTCCTCCTTGACTATTGAATTAATTGTTCCTTCATCAGGCCCTTTCTTTTCAGGGATTATCTTGAGATTTATGGCCTTTGGTTCATTAATTGGGTGTCCTATACTACTCACCATATAGCAATAAACTTCCTTTACATCTTGGCTTTCCAATAAAATTCTGTTGCATATCTTCTGTGCTGTAATTGAATATAATTTACCTGTATGCGAAACGGGATTTTTCCCTGCTGTTGCTTCAAGTGTCATTGTTCTAAAGGGTGTAATAAGTCCATTAGCTCTATTCCCTCTTCCTACTTGACCATCGTCGCCATGTTCTGCGCTTGTACCTGTTACTGTAATGTAATATATCCCGTTTCGGTAATCGTCAGCGGCGTTTACAGTAACATCGTATTTGTATTTTGAATTGTTCTCTACAATGTATTCGGCTTCCTTCTTGACTATATTCTTAATCTTATCATACTCACGCTCATTCGAAATAAGCTTTGAAATGAATGCGCATGCAATTATTACTTTAAGCCTGTCTTCTGTTCTTATACTCATTACCTTAATGTCCTCTCCTATAGCCGGATATTCTTCTTTAATCTTTTCACTATTGAGATGTCTTTCAATATTAAGTGTAATATTTTCAACAGCAGAAAAAGGCGCGAATCCTACACCAAAACTAGTATCATTTGCTAAGGGTATACCTTTTCCTTTCTCGAAGTTTCTGACTAGATCTACACTACCTCCTCGGATTTTTGTATCGATGATAACGTGCTTATCTGGATCGAGATACCTCATTTCTCTTTTTATCAGATTTTTGATAGCTCTTCTTGAAATCTCCTCAACAGGTACAGGTTCTCCATTTATGAATCTTGTAGCTCTCCCTACCATTAGTATATATATTGGCTCTGTTACCTCGCCACCTCCAAATTCAACCCTTGCCTGTCCTCCTGCTAGAACTGCCTTATCTACATTGTGGTGAAATATTTTGTTATATTTACTCAAAAAATATTTCGAAAGTTCAACACTGACTTCTTCTGCAGCTGCATCGCATAAAGAATCAGGGTGCCCTTTGCCCTTTCTTTCGACCATTTCTACAGGCATTTCAGGAACTGTTTTCTGGTTCGAAAATGAAACTATTAAATCCATTTCTCATTATTCATGCTTAACACTTATAAAAATCTTAGGAATATTTTAGAAGTTTACGAATTTAGAGATGAGCGAGCAAATCAGCTTTTGTCACAATTCCCTCTATTTTACCATTCGATGATACTAACACAGCTTGATAACTGAGAAAAAGGTAGAATAAGATCGTAATTGGAGCATTTGATGGGACGATAGGAAATGGAGGGCCCATGAAATTCTCAACTTTTTCATTCATAACTCTTTCGCTATCTTCTATTCTTTTGGAGATTTTTTCAATTATACTTTGCTCAGTTATGCTTCCTATAATTCTTCCTTCTTCTATAATAGGCAATTGTGAAATTCCATATTCAGCCATTTTTTTAACGATATCTCTGATCTTCTCATCTCTTCTTGCATAGATAATGTTCCTCGTCATGATTTCAGACACCTTCTTAGTTCTATCAAATACCCTTGGGATCAGCGCCTCGGAAAGTGCTTTGATCTTACTGAATGCTGGGTCTATTTCACCTCTCTCAAGCTTTGCAATAAATGACTGGCTCACTTTGCATAGCTTAGCTAGTTCCTTCTGCGTCAAGTTTGCTTCTTTTCTGAATTTTTCGATTTCATTCGGCTCTATTACGATTTGCACATTGTTTTATTCTTTTCTAATTGCTTAAAAGCTTTGAGAGTTAATCTATAAGTTTTATATAACAAACGTTTCATATTTTATTGTCATGGCAAGTTCAGAATCTAACGGTATCGAGCTTACTGTAATGGATGCAGAACCTGATAAGGTCGGTACCGCTTATGTATCGATAAGCAGAGAAGTGATGAATGAGCTCGGTCTCGTTCCAGGTGATGTTGTAGAAATTGTTGGTAAGAAGACTACATATGCGCTAGTTTATCCATTGAGGCATGATTATGATAGGAGCATAATAAGAATGGACAGTACTATAAGGAAGAATGCTCGTGTATCTCTTGGAGATATCGTAACAGTAAAGCCTGCAAAGCTTAAGCCGGCCCTTAAAGTTGTGATAGCACCTGTAGCTCAACCTTTACCACCTGATATAATTCACTACGCGAGGAATAGATTGCAAAATCAATATTTCTATAATCCAAGACCTGTAACAAAGGGCGATATTATTAACATATCTGTAGGTTTAGGTAATGTTTTTCCACTTGCAATCGTCTCTGTTACACCTGGGCCTGCTGGAATAGTTAATGATCAGACCGAGATCATACTTAAGGAGGAACCTGTAAAAGAAGAGATCGTTGCAGGACCAGCAGTAACTTTCGAAGATATCGGTGATTTAGATGAAGCTAAGGCTAAAATAAGAGAGATTGTTGAGCTACCTTTAAAACATCCTGAGTTGTTCAAAAGACTGGGCATAGACCCTCCTAAAGGTGTGCTACTGATAGGCCCACCTGGCACAGGCAAAACTCTACTTGCAAAGGCTGTAGCAGGAGAAAGTGGAGCTTATTTCATAACGATAAATGGTCCGGAAATCATGAGTAAGTTCTATGGAGAATCAGAAGCAAGGCTTAGAGAAGTTTTTAGGGAAGCTGAACAAAATGCTCCGGCAATCATATTCATTGATGAAATAGATGCAATCGCTCCTCCTAGAGGAGAAGTAGTTGGAGAAGTTGAAAAAAGAGTTGTTTCACAGTTACTGGCGCTAATGGACGGGATGAAGGGAAGAGGTAATGTTATTGTTATCGCAGCTACTAATAGACCTGAAGCCATAGATCCTGCACTTAGAAGACCTGGAAGATTTGACAGAGAAATAGTAATCGGTATGCCAGATAAAAAAGCGAGAAAGGAAATTTTAATGGTTCACACTAGGCATATGCCTTTGGATAGTAACGTAGATCTTGATGAGTTATCTCAAATAACTCACGGCTTTAGCGGCGCAGATATCGCTGCTCTTGTTCGTGAGGCAGCAATGCATGCGCTACGCAGATTCCTTCCAAAGATAGATTTGGAAAAAGGTGTCATACCGCCAGATGTACTACAGAATCTCAAAGTAACGAAAGAGGATTTCGAGAAGGCATTAAGAGATGTTCAACCTTCTATACTTAGAGAAATTCTCGTCGAAGTACCTGATGTTAAATGGGACGATATTGGTGGCTTAGAGAATGTAAAGCGAGCCTTAAGAGAGGCCGTCGAACTTCCTTTCAGGAGGCCCGAGGTCTTCGAGATGGCAGGAATAAGACCAACCAAAGGAATTTTGCTTTTTGGTCCACCCGGCACAGGAAAAACTCTCCTTGCAAAGGCTGTAGCTACTGAGAGCGAGGCTAACTTCATAGCCATAAGAGGCCCTGAGCTCCTTAGCAAGTGGGTCGGTGAATCAGAAAGGGGTATTAGAGAGGTATTCAAAAAAGCTAGACAAGCAGCTCCGTGTGTTGTCTTCTTCGATGAAATAGATGCAATCGCACCTGCTAGAGGATCTAGACTAGGTGACTCAGGAGTAACAGAAAGGATGGTAAATCAGTTGCTCACTGAAATGGATGGAATTCAGACTTTGAAGAATGTGGTCGTGATAGGCGCTACAAATAGAGTAGATATACTTGATCCTGCTCTATTAAGACCTGGGAGGTTTGACCTAATAGTATATGTGCCACCGCCTGACTTTGCATCAAGATTACAGATTTTGAAGATACATACTAAGAAAATGCCATTGGCAAATGATGTAAATCTTGAAGAAGTAGCTAAAAAGACTGAAGGCTACACAGGTGCAGATCTTGAGGCCCTTTGCAAGGAAGCTGGAATGGTAGCAATAAGGGAGAATCCTTCTCCTTTCCAAGTCTCTATGAGACACTTTGAAGAAGCTCTTAAGACGGTAGGACCAAGCTTGACTTCTGATGATATTAAGTACTATGAGGAAATGTATAAAAACTTCAGAAAGTCCATGCCTAGAAGAGAAGCAAGACCAATTGGGATATATATGTAATGAAGAGGAAGGTATTGATATTAGGCGCAGGAGGTAGAGATTTCCATATATTCAATGTATTATTTCGTGATAATCCAGAATATGAGGTAGTTGCCTTTACAGCGTCGCAAATACCAGGAATAGCATATAGGAGATATCCCTCAAGTTTAGCAGGGAAATTATATCCCAATGGTATTCCTATCCTTGATGAAAGTGATATGAGTAAAATAATAAGAGAAAAGCGAGTAGATGAAGTTATTTTGGCATATAGCGATCTCCTTTACGATGACGTTATGAAAAAGGCAAGCATTGCACTTGCTTCTGGTGCTGATTTCAGGCTTATTTCTCCTACTTCTACCATGATAAAACTAGATAAACCTGTCATCGCAGTCACCGCTTCCAGGACTGGCGCAGGTAAGAGCACAATCACAAGATCTCTGATAAAGATACTGAAGAAAAAAGGAATAAAATTCGTTGTTATAAGGCATCCAATGGCTTATGGAGACTTCGAAAAGAGCATAGTTGTAAGACTTACTGAAATTAAAGATCTTGAAGAATTTGGCCTTACAATAGAAGAAAAGGAAGAATTTGAACCTCTATTGCGCGAAGGTGTAGTTTGCTATGAGGGCATAGATTATGGAAGGGTTTTCGAAGCAGCTTCGAAGGAAGCTGATTTGATAATATGGGATGGTGGAAATAACGACTTACCTTTTGTAAAGCCTGATATTATGTTGACTGCGGTTGATCCATTAAGATTGGGTCATGAGAATTCATATCCTGGCGAAGTAAATGTTAGGCTAGCTGATGTAATTGTTGTTACGAAAGTCAATACTGCTTCTAAGGAAAACGTGGAAGCTACCAAATCGAATGTTAGACAACTTAATCCCAAGGCAACTATTATCGAAGCGGAATTCAACATTGAAGTCGATAATCCTTCGCTAATTAAAGAAAAGAATGTCGTAGTTGTAGAAGACGGTCCGACAGTTACACATGGTCATATGCCTTACGGAGCAGGATATGTTGCAGCAATCCAGTATGGCGCAAAAAGTATTGTTGATCCTAAACCTTACGCAAAAGGGGTATATAGGGATATTTACTCAAAGTATGCACATATGGATAAGGTAGTTCCTACGATAGGTTATAATGAGGAGCAATTGCGGACTCTTGAAGAATTCCTGAATTCTATTTCGGCTGATACAATAATTTTGGGGACGCTTTCAGATATATCTAGATATCTAAAACTCAATAAGCCTGTAGTTAAGGTAAGTTACACACTTAAGGAAAGAAACGTTAAACTTGAAAGTATCATCAATGATTTTCTTTCTAAAAATTCTTTCTAGTTACCTCTTCTTTACGGCTATTTTTATCGCATCAGTATGGCATGCAGCTACGCATTCGAAGCACATAATACATTCTTTACTATCTATCCTTCCAATCTTGGCATTTGCTACGTCGATTTGAACAGGGCATACCTTATTGCACATCCCACATTCATCGCATTTACCTATATTCCTGTAGATGCCCAGTATACTCTTGCTTGCGAATATTGCATTCAAACCTCCCATAGGGCAGGCGTATCTACACCAAAATCTTGTTATCCTCGCGGAAAGAACTAATATGACTACGAGTATGAAGTATCTTACGAAAAGTGCTGCATTTATTGAGCTAAGTAGTTTATCGAACGTAGGAAGAATGCCAAGCCTAAATAATAGTGGTATGGTCCCAAACAAAGTTGCGTCAGGTGCAAAGGAAGTATAGGGCATAATTGCGATTCCTCTGCCATAACTCTGTTCAAAAGCATCTAAGCTTCCGGTTAATGTTAAACTAGAGAATGCAAGTGCTGTGATTAAAACAATGATCATTATAACGTATTTCAAATTCTTAAGCGTTCGATCGGTTTTTGAAGAGATAAATCTTTTTCCATTGAATAAATATGCAGCAATATCTTGTGCAAATCCAAAAGGACAAATCCATCCACAAAACCATCTACCCAATAGGACGTTGAAAAATACAAGACTTGCAAATGGTAAAAGAGGAGGTATGAGCAAAATGATCATAGCTTGAAGCATATCAATGACACTTGGAAACGATGTCCATGGATAGGAGAGCCCTATTACAGGTAGAGGGAAAGCAAGACTTAAACCATAGTTTGCGATGAAAAGGAAAGCAAGTTGTGTAATAAATCTCGCAATCCTTACAATCTGCAATCTTCTTCTTGACTTATTGTGAAATAATTCGATATTACTTTTTTTCGAACTCATGGCAGAATACCTGTAGATATCGGTCCTATAAGTCTCTTGATGTAGTCAGTAATTAGTGCAAAGAGATCGGTCTCATAGGAAGAACTAAATGCTATGAAAGAAATGAAGAGCAGCAATAGAATTATGAGCCAATCTCTGTGCATAGTCTATTGGAAATGTGGAAGTATTTAAGTCTTAAATTTTAAAAGAGAGTTATTACTAATAGAGGCGATGATAAGGCTCGAAAGGGCTGAGCTTAAAGATGGTGATTCCACGCAGCTTTGAGCCTCTAATTGAGACATGACGTTCTCATATTTTAAAAAAGAGGTTGAAGAGATTCTGCATTTGTACTTTAAAGATGAGCGAGAGCTCTTTCTAGAAATTCCGCCTAGCGAAGATTTCGGCGAACTTTCATCAACAATATGCTTCAAGGTTGCTAATAAGTATGGTAAAAAGCCAAATGAGCTAGCTATCGAAGTAAAGAAACAGCTTGATCAGGCTATTGGGAGATTTAATTTCATCAAAAAAATCGAGGCTCTTAATGGTTATCTCAATTTCTACATGGATGTTGATAAGATTTCTAAGCTAACGCTCGATGAGATCTCTGAAAAGCGGCAGGAATATGGTAAATCGGATATCGGTAAAGGAAAGAAGGTTTTAATTGAGCATACAAATGCAAATCCGAATAAGGCATTACACATAGGGCATGCTAGAAATACTTGTTTGGGCGATAGCTTGGCAAGATTGCTGAAGTTCACAAACCACAAAGTTATCGTATTAGATTATGCCGATGATACAGGTTCGCAGATGGCCGATCTGGTGCTTGGTTTTACTAAGCTAGGTCTGCCTATGGAAAGCCAAGTACGTTTTGACAAATATTGCGGCGATCAAGTATACGTTAAAGTAAATTCCCTTTATGAAAAGGATCCATCTCTGCTTTTAGAAAAACAGAAAATAATTAAAGAAATCGATACCCAATCTGGAGAAATTGCGAAGTTGAGTAAGGAGATAGCAGATAGGGTCTTAAAGGAACAGATCAAGACATGTGCCAGATTGGGAGCGAGTTTTGATATAATCAACTGGGAGAGCGATGTCATAAGATTTCAGCTTTTGAAGGAAGCGCTCGATACTTTACAAAAAAAGGGATTGATTTACAAGGAAACTAAGGGCAGCCTAAAAGGATGCGTAGTCATCAAAAGTGAAATTGTCAAAGGTAGAGAAATGGAAAGTGATAAGGTGCTAATAAGATCTGATGGAACTTCAACATATCTAGCTAAGGATATTGGCTATGCTTTTTGGAAGCTTGGGCTATCGAATGCAAGATTCAAATATAGGTATAGGAATGATATAGCTGAAGGTTTGCTTGAAACTAGCGCTGAAGGAGTTGTTGACGACTTTGCATATGGAGCAGATCTAGCTATTAGCGTTATAGATGCAAGGCAAACCAGATTGCAGGATATACTTAAAGCTGTAATAGAGCTTGCATTCGGTAAGGAAGTAGCGAATAAGTATATCCATTATCGATATGAGGTCGTAGCTCTTTCTGATAAGGCTGCTTCTCAGCTTGGCTATGAAGCTGATTCAAAAGTAGTGCACATGTCGAGCAGGAAGGGTGTATATTTCAATGTTGATGACGTCTTAGATAAACTGAAGGAAGTTATAAGAAATAGACTTGTAAAAAATCAGCCTAACTTAAGCGATGATGAGATCTCAGATCTCAGTGAGAAAATCGCTGTGAGCGCGTTAAGGTATGCTCTTTTAAAAATCGATCGAAATAAGCTACTTATTTTTGACTTTGATGAGACTCTTCGAATAGAGGGTGATAGTGGTGTATACATTTTATATACATACGTGAGAACTAAAGGTATTTTGAAAAAGGCAAGTCTCAATGAGCTATCCGACTTCAAAAATTATACTTTGAATGAAATGGAATCTAGGCTAATTAAGAAGCTTTCCATGTTCGGCGAGATAGTCGCAAAGGCTGCATCAGCACTTGAACCTCAGTTGCTTTTAATATATATGCGAGATTTATGTGACGATTTTAACACCTTTTATGAGAAATATCCAGTATTAACTGCAAATGAACCTGCAAAGAGCTTTAGAATAAGACTTGTTGAGGCAATATCTGAGGTTCTTAGGAATTCGATGAATCTCTTGGGTCTTAAGCCTGTAGATATCATGTGAAAAGTTTAAATTTAAACTCTCAATAATGTTATAAATTGGATAATATTTACATAATTCTTGTACTCTTGATCGTTGTTGCGCTACTGAGTTTTCTTTCTGTGAACAGAAGATATCTTTCTATCAGTGGTGCCATTTCAGCATATGCAATTGGTCTCATTTTAATATTCAGTTCAGGGGTGTTTTATTTCGTTATGCTCCTCATTGCATTCTTAATCACGAATCTCGCCACTTCTTACAGAATAGAGGAAAAAATAAAGCTCAAACTAATCATAGCGAAAAAACCTATAAGGGATTGGAGAAACGTTCTAGGTAATGGTTTGCCTATATTATTTTTTGCGATACTTGAATACTTCTTTTCTTCAGATTTATTTATTTTCGCCTTTTTGGCATCTACCGCTACATTTTTATCAGATACCGTAAGTACTGAGATCGGTGTTCTTTCAAAAGCTAAACCAGTCATGATAACCAATTTTAAAGAAACCCATACAGGGAGATCTGGTGCAATCTCTAGCCAAGGTCTTTTATCTGGTTTGGCGTTTTCTCTTCTTTTCGCTTATATATCGCATTTCTTTTTTACTTCGATAAATCTCGTGGCGTTGCTCTTTATTGTAGTCGTATCTTCTACACTTGCTAATCTATTTGACAGCTTACTAGGCGCTACAGTTCAAATTAATTATTACTGTGATAAATGCAATATGTATTCTGAAGAAAAAATGCATGTATGTGGAAATGAATGCAAAAAAGTTTCTGGCTACAGCTTCATAAATAATCATGTAGTGAACTTCATCTCGATATTCCTTGGTGGTCTTCTATCAATTGCAATGGCATTGGTATTACCTTAGTATTATCGAAAAAAGTTATAGTTAGTTTAATTTTAAAATATTCGAGTAGTTTCATGAGCTCTCTCATCGCAGTTTGCCCATTTTGTGGCTCAAAGGCAAAGAGATTTATTCTACCCAATGGGATAATTACAGATTATTTCATATGCACCAATTGCAACAGAAGCTTTACGCTTAATCAGTCCAAACTTGGTGAGATGGCAAAGAAAATGTTCAATTCAAAGTCTGACATCATAACTAGTTCTGAATATTTACTTTACGAAAAGAAGTCTAGGCAGACTGAAAGGTTATAGTTATATTTCAATTAAGGAGTAATAAAATGAATTGAGCGGCTATAGTATACTTTGGTCACCTTGGAGAGCTCAGTATGTAAAAAATGCAGGGAAAGGTAGTGATAAATCTTGTTTTATATGTGAGGCGATAAAAAAACATAAAGATCCAGAAAGTCTTGTCGTGTATGTTAATGATAGTATTGTAGTTCTTCTGAACAAATATCCATATAATAGTGGGCATATCATGATAGCTCCTCTGAGACATATTAAGAATCTAGAAGATCTTACCGAAAAAGAGTGGGCGGAGATAACTAAGGCGTTTGTTAATTTCAAGAAGGCTTTAGAGAAGGTGTTCAGTCCTGATGGGTTTAATATAGGGGCAAATCTAGGTAGAGCTGCAGGAGCTGGACTGGAGGATCATCTTCATTTCCATATTGTTCCTAGATGGGCTGGCGATGCAAATTTCATGTTCACTATAGGGCATACGAAAGTTATTCCGCAATCCTTGGATGAGACTTTGAAAGAACTGAAAAAAGTTATAGTTGAATTAAGCGAATCCAGCAAGAATTAATATAGGCGCAATCCCAAGTATTATGCTTACAATCATCATACCTATGGGTGCGCTTATATCCAGCGCTGTTGCATCACTATAATTATTTATTGCATTATTCTTTTTACCAAAGGAAACTCTTTTGAGCATTTGTAGGAAGTAGCATGTGGTTATCACAAGTGCAATTAGGACCAATATCGTGAGCAACAAAAACAAAGAACTAGAGGTGATAAATGGAATCAAACCTACTATAACTAGTAATTCAGCGACGAAACCACTAGTTCCTGGAAGTCCTATCTCACCTAATGAAGCAAGGATCAAACTCAGGGAGAACTTTGGCATAATTGTATTTAGACCTCCTAACTTGCTTATACTCCTAGTACCTGCTCTTTCATGTACAACTCCTGCTAGTATAAAGAGCGCTCCAACAACGAAGCCGTGGCTAATCATTATGAACACAGAAGCTGCATAAAGCATGTTAGACACAGGTTGTCCTATCAAATAATAAGAAGTAGCAATGGCAAGTAATACAAGGCTCA
>JAJPJK010000024.1 GCA_021324265.1 Thermoproteota archaeon
TCCCAAAAAATAAGTTTCCTTCAAGGTTCCATATACATCCACTGAACTAGATATGAAAGCAGCTCATCAGAAGTTTCCACAGGTAATGAGGCCATCATACCATATATTGGTGCAAAGCCTTTTGCCTCAGAGCCTAGTTTTTTTGATTCTTCGATCGAAATTTTAAGATCTGACACAAATCTTCTAGCAACGCTCATATCATGTCTTAAAGTAAGCGCAATGTGAAATGCTGGAGGATTCAATAAGAGATTAAGACCCCATCCTTTTTCAGACATCTTTTCAGCCACATTATAGATATTCAACACATCAGAACCGAAAGCCAGAACCCATAAAGGTCTACCAAGTATCTTTATTTCAGAAAATTTTGAAGTGTTCTCTTTGATATAGTCAGCTACTTCGAGTATTTTTCTTGTAGCTTGTATATAACCCTCTTCACCAAGATGAAGCATGGCAGCCCATGCAGCTATTAATAGACCTCCAGCTTTGCTTCCTTGAAATGTGGTTGAGAAGTAAATGCCTCCAGGCCATTTAGTATTCACATAAAATTGATGCCTCCATAATTCTGGGTCTCGATATAATATCACAGAAACACCCTTAGGACTATAACCGTATTTATGAAGATCAGCAGATATAGAGGTTACGCCAGGAAGCTCGAAATCAAAACTTGGGACAGGATAGCCCAATCGCTTTGCCCAAGGTAGAATAAAACCTCCTAAGCAAGCGTCCACATGAAAGGGTATATTTTTATCTTCTGCTACTTCTGAGATATCTTTGATAGGGTCTATAGTTCCATAAGGGAAGCATGGAGCAGATGCCACTATAGCAATTGTCTTATCGCTTATCTTTTCCTTAATTTCTTCCACATTTGCACAGAATTGCTCATCTAGCTTTACGTATTTGATCCTTATTCCTAAATACTCTGCTGACTTATGAAAAGCTGCGTGTGCAGATACAGGTAATATTATCTCAGGTTCATTTATTGCAAACTTCTTCCTAGCATAATCTCTGTATGTTTTCATCGCCAAGAATATACTCTCAGTACCGCCAGAAGTAACAGAACCGCATACTGATTCTTTGCCATTAAATATCTTAGAACACATCCGCACAATCTCTGCCTCAAACTTTATAGAACTAGGCCAAACGTCAGGATGTAGCGGGTTTACTTGAGACGCTATTGAATAAATCTCATTTAAAAATTCAACATGTGAGTCTTCTCCATGATAAACGCATCCTGATAAGTAGCCTTCCTTCCATTTTTTATTTTCGTTATCAATCAATTTTTTAATCATTCCAATTATTTCCTCCCTTGGTATGCCATTCATAGGAATTTCTTTGTATTCAGGAAAACCTTGAAATGGCTTGAATTTTTCGCGTAGAACTTTAAAAATTTCCTCTTCCACGTGTATATTGTTTTTCAGTCCATATATACATAATCGGGCGCCCAGTTTTAATTAGTTTGGGCTTTCTTTAGCTTTTCTCATACTTTGAACAAAACATATATTTAGGTAGCCAACGACAATAAAAAAGAATAGATGCTCGGATATTACGATATCATCTTAAGATATTTTTTATCAAAAATGGACGCTGAGAAAGCACATGAATTTGTCAAAAAAATTGCTAAATTTAAACTCCCTACTAGATCAAACTTTGATAAACTGAATATTAGAATAAAAAATATTGAATTAAAAAATCCTTTAGCCTTGGCAGCTGGCTTCGATAAAGATGCAGAAATGATTACTTTTCTATCTTCTTTAGGTTTCGGTTATATCACAGCTGGCTCTGTGTTGTTAAGACCAAATAGAGGGAATCCAAAACCGAGAATAATTAGATACCCTGGTTACAAATCGATGACTAACTCAATGGGATTACCAAGTGTTGGCGTAGAAAAGTTTCTTTCAAACCTAAAAAAACAAAGAAAATTTTCAAGACTCTCGATTAGTATTGCAGGTAATACGATCGAAGAAATAGTAAAATTATATAATCTCGTTGCGGATCACGCGGATTTCATCGAAATAAACCTAAGCTGCCCGAATACAGAGAATGGCAGATTGTTCCAAGATAAAGAAAATTTTGATAAACTATCTTTAGAACTGTCAAAGGTGAAGAGGAAAATTACATTTGTTAAGGTATCACCATCTATAGGTAAAAAAGAAATAGAGAATCATCTAGATATCGCATCCCTATGCATGAAGAGAAACATAGATGGAATAACTGCAGTTAACACGCTCCCAATTAAGGATGCTAAATTGTCCACAAAACAAGGCGGATTAAGTGGAAAAATGCTCTTTAGTTGGATGCTCAAAACAGTAAGACTCCTTTATGAAGAAACCAACGGTAAATTATTAATAAATGCATGCGGAGGTATTTTTACTGCTGAAGATGCAATAAAAGCAATGATGAATGGCGCAAGTACTTTTCAGATTTATACTTCTTTTGTCTATGAAGGAATAAGTTTACCAAACAAAATACTTAAAGGAATAAATCAATTTATAAATTATAATAAATTTTCAAACTTAAATGAAGTTATAGGATATAAAATTAAATAAACTACTTTATTACTCGAAAAGAATAAGATATCTCCGTTTTGCCTGAGATCGTGGCTGCTACAGAACAATACGTAGTCATAGATAATTTAATAGCTTTCTCAACATCCTCTTCAGTTATATCCGATCCCTTTATTTCGTAAAATATTTTTGCCTTTTTCCAGTATTTGGGATACTCTTCATTCCTCTCACCCTCCACTTGGACCCTCAAACTCTCGAGATTTTTTCTCATTTTTTTCAAAATTTCAACAACATCAATGGCCGTGCAACCTGCGAGTGCGATCAGTACCATTTCCATTGGGGAGATGTTCTTTCCAGCTAGCTTTACAACGTTTCCTTTAGAATCTATACCTGTGAATTCTTCATTTTTCCATTCTACAACTACCATGTTTATCCAATAAATCCTCTTCAAGCTCAAATAAATCTTTTGTGGAATAAGCAATAGGCCAGACAATTGGCCGATAAAATTTGGACAATAGATTAGAACAAACAGTTACAAACAATTCTAATAGTATTAACAAAGGAATATAGATAAAAGATCTTGGGAAGTAATCTCTGAGCGTTATCAATAGTATTTTTGAACCGATAAGCGGTTTTACAAGAATGATGCTCTTCAAAGTCGTAGAGCTTGCCCCCAATAATTTCTTATTAATTTTATGACCAATGTCAATCCTTATGCGTTGATTCAAATAATCGATGAACGATGAAGTAGCTTTTATCCTCGATTTCGCATCCTCTACAAGTGCTATTCTGTAGCCTTTTTTTATTAACTGGAGAGCTAAATAACCATCATCATTTATTGCTAATGGGTCTATGAAGGAAATAGCCTTTCTTTTAATCGCTATAATATCGTTCCCTAAATGTCCTAACATCCCCTTCTGATAAAGAAATTTAGAAGTTTCATTTGAGATTATCCATGAAAAAAACGATACCTTTTCAGCTAAATTTCTATATCTAAGTATTGGCTCAACTAACGGCATTGCAGCAACTACATCACCACTAATTTTTTCAATAAGCGCATTTAACGAAGACTCATCCATGTAGCAATCTGCAGAATGTATAATTATTATACCATCTTTGATTAATTCTAGAACTTTATTGAGGGAATAAGCCTTACCATTTCTTCGTTCTTCTCTTATGTAAATTAGATTCTTATACAATCTGATATATTTATTCATGATATCCTGTGTATCATCAGAAGAGTTTGAATCAATTACATATATATATGACAAATTTTTTATTTTTATACTAAAAAGATAAGGGATTAACTTTTCTAAATTTTTGCCTTCATTATAAGCAGGTATAACTATGTAAACTGGATCATTCATCTGAAACGAGTTTTTTGTTCATATCTCAAATAACGTGATATTATCTGCGATCTCTTATTCCAATCATATTTACCCGCAGACCTAGCCAATAGCTTAAGAATTACATTGCTCAACCTATTGAAAACCTTCTCAGGAAGTTTCGCTTTTCTATATCTTCTTCTTAGAGCTAATTCGATTTTTGTTTTCTTTATAAAAAAGCGAAGTGCAGTATTAGGAATATCACTCTTAAATAACAATCTATTCTCGCTTGGAGAATCCCATTCAGAATCGGGATCGTCAATGAATTCAACAAGATCGTAAAGCTTGGTACCGGGTAAAGGATACGAAATGGTGAAACTAAATTCGTCAGGCATAATTTCCTTCATAAATTCTAGTGTCTTGATCAGTGTTCGATAATTTTCTCCTGGATAACCTACTTGAACAAACGTATGTATTCGTATGCCCGCTTTTTTAGTCATTAACATACCTCTACGCATAGCTTCGACCTTCATGTTCCTATTCATCGCATCGAGTATCTCTTGAGCACCGCTTTCTAATCCATAGAAGATCTCTTCACAGCCACTCTTCTTCATTAATTTTAGCAGATATTCATCGACTCTATCAGCTCTTGTTAAGCAACTCCACTTAAATTGCAATCCTCTATCTATGATTTCTTTGCAAATTGCTATTGTTCTCTCTCTATTTATCGTAAACACATCGTCTGCAAACCATATCCTATCAAAACCGTATTTGAGAACGACCTCCTCAAGCTCATCTACTACATTTTTTGACGACCTATACGTATACCTTCTACCAAACGGTGCTATCGGATTACTACAGAAATTACAAGAATACGGACATCCTCTGCTTGTCATCACAGTAGCCATTGCAAAACCGTGATCTTCTAGCCAAGTATTACGATACTTATCCACATCGATTAGAGATCTATCCGGAGCCCCCAACTTATCGAAGTCCTTAATGAAAGGTCTTGCAGGTGTATATACAATTGTATTTTTCTTAATAAAAGCTAGCCCCTTAACATTTGAAGGGTCATCGCCCTTGATTACACAAGGCAGAAGCTCTCTTATTGTTTCTTCACCTTCACCAATCACCACAAAATCGGCACCTAGTCTAAGATATCTTTCAGGTCTCAATGATGGATCTGGACCTCCTATAATGGTAACTGAACCTAACAGCTTAGAAAAAGAAATGAATTCTGCTACATTCTTCGTTAGAGTAATTTTACTGGTGATACCTATAGCAGTTGGGTTAAGGGATTTGATAATATCTTTTGCTTCGTCAACTGATGACAAGAATGTGCAATCTAAAAGACTAACCCTATAACCTTCATTTTTTAATACCTTCCCAATGTACATTAACCCCAGAGGTTCGTATGGGCTGCGCTTAGATTTTTGAGTAGGATCAAATCTAAGAAAATATGGATTAATTAATAAACAATCAATAGCCACACTCTCTCCTTCACATTAATTAATAAATAAAGAAAGGTCTCTAGAAATTTAGAAAATTCTTTCGAAGATATTTTTTAATATCTCATATTTATAAGACTTAATTATAAAATAGTTGAGCGATAAATCATATGTAAACAAATTTATAAAGAGTTTCTTCTTTAATAACTTAAGATTTCTTATCTTAGTAATAATTCTAAAATAAATAAATAATAAAATAAAAAAGAAAATGCTAGCAAATGAATAAGTGCTATTAGATTGGTTAATAAAGTTAGATTTATTTTTAATATTTGAATAAGAGTTGAAATATTTTTTTACACAATTAGTATTACTTATTAACGAATTAAAAAATTCAACATCCGATGGAATTGCTTTTATCAAGTCAAACGCAGCTAATCTTGAACAATTTTTATCTACAATTGTATTAAAGTTTTCAATTGAAATAGCAAAATTTATACAAAGATTTATTTTAAGTTTCGCTAACTTGAGTTTTCTATTCAAGATAAAAATTTTTATTAATGTTTTCATCAAATCCCTTCTATTCGCCACTACCAATAAATCTATATCATCCCATGGTCTTGCATTCCAGTATGCCAATGAGCCTGTAATACAAATCAATTTCGCATTGGAATATCTCAAGAGATACTTAAGTATAAAATTCGAAAGTTTAATAAGGTTTTTATTATAGGCCTCATATTTCATTCTTTCTAATAGATATTTTTCACTTAATGCCAATAGATTATCTTTTAGGATAATTCCTAAGTCACTTATATTTTTAATATTGAAATCATTTATCAATAATTTTGCATCTCTTAAATCCAAGGGGCTATCAAATAGGCTAAAATAGTTAATCAATCTGCGGATTTTCTCGGACTGCTCCACTAATTCTCCTATGATCTTCGATGAATATAATCATAGATTTCTAGAGCAATAGAAAATAAATCCAAAAAATCTTAATATGTTGGTGGCCGAAAAGTTCATCGAACAACTCAACAAAAGCATCAGAATAATATACCAAAAGGAGAAAGAGGAACATGAGAAAAAGTTAGGTGTATATTATCCTTCAGCCATTGGAGATTGTCTAAGAAAACAATTCTATGAATTTTTCGAAGAAAAAGAACCTACTGAAGAAGAACTCTCAATTTTCCTTGTAGGAAAGAGCGTACATGAAATGCTTGGTAAGGTTTTGAATGAGACTGTCAAAGTTGAAGCAGTTGAATATGAGGTTAATTTAGATTTTCAAGCTGCTATTCTTCATGGAAAAGCAGATATAATAATAGTAGACTTGAATGGCGAAAAGGCCGTTATCGAGTTAAAAACGATTTCCAAAATCCCTTCCGAACCGATCCCAAAACACGTCATGCAGATTCAATGTTATCTCCACGCCTTAAATTTAGAGA
>JAJPJK010000002.1 GCA_021324265.1 Thermoproteota archaeon
CAATAAGAAAAGCTCCACCTAAGACCTTCAATGTTCATGTAAATGGCGTATTCAAGGATAAGGTAATTGGGCAAATACTAGGGAGGGAACCTGAACACATATTACGAAGAACTGTTGAGACAACGCTAGCAGAGCTCATGGATGATTATACCAATCTTTGTTATCAATATGTAAAGCTCAAGTTCCAAATCATTAAAGTTGAAGATAATGAAGCCTATGCTAAGTTCAAGGGATATGAGCTCACTAGGGATTACGTTAGGAGCCTCGTGAGACCGGGCAGTTCTGCGATCTATGCCATTTATGATGTAGTTACTAAAGATAATGTCGAATGCAGAATTCAGGCATTGGCTATAACTGCTAAGCGAATATCGCACTCTAAGGAAAGCCTCATAAGGAAAAGGATATGGCAAGTATGCGAGGAAAAACTCTCTAACATGAGCCTAGACGACCTTGTTCAGTATGTTTGCTTGGGTAAGCTTTCTGCGGATATTTTGATAGAAGCCAAAAAAATTTATCCACTAAAGAAGGTTGAAGTAATAAAGATCAAAATACTTACGCCTTATTTCACTTAGCCGCGACGATCTTTATAACATCCCTGTGCTTTAAAACATAATCTGCACCAATTCGCTGCTTCTTTCTTACATCTATTGCATAGATGAAATTATCTCCTAGCTCTGTATGTATAAGATAAGCTAGCTCTCTTGCAGTTGTATTGTTTGGGACAAGGAATACATCAGGTAGCACGCGGCCTTCGTGATCTGTTAGCTTGTTTTGATCCTCCACAGGGAATACAGCAATATAATTCAAAAGCTTAAAATAACAAGTTTCTATCGCATCCTGTACACCTGTTGAACCAAATCTTTTGAGTACATTATTTCTGATATAGTTTAGCGCATTTCTCTTTTTTTCATCGATGTCTTTCAGTATTTTGAAATCGTTAGCGCCTGGTAAGTATTCGATGATACTTTGTTCAGCAGCTTTGCGAAGCGCAAGCTCAGCTTCTGCTGAAGTAGGCACTATTATTCTATCCTTAAAAATTTCGCGCATCCTTTCCAGATTCTTCCACGATTCTGGTATATCGATTTTGTTGGCTGCAATGAGTATAGGCTTTGCCTCCATTATTAACATCCTTATAAAGTTTTTAGTATCCTCTGTATTCCATTGACTAGGTTTTTTCGATATTTTTTCCAGAACTTTGGCGATTTGTTTCCTCGTTATTGAAAATCCGCTCAATTTTCTTTCCATATAATCGAGAACTTTCGATTCATCTTCTTGTGCAAGCCTCTTCATGTCTTTTTCAAAATTTTCTTGAAAATGCGAGTAAATCCACATTGTAATCTCTTCATCGATGAATTTCACATCCTCAATTGGGTCATGCTGACCCGGTTTTATAATCCTCCCTTCTATATCAGTAGAGCCTGAAGCGTCAACGACATGAATAAGCGCATCACTTTTTCTCAGCTCATCTAAAAATTTGTTTCCCAATCCTCTCCCCTTCCATGCCTCTGGAACCAAGCCAGCGACATCAAGCACCTCTATAGGAACAAACCTTGTGCCATTAATACATGTTGAATTTCTAGGATTGTCTTTTACTTTAAATTCTTCGCAAACACATTTCACTCTAACATATGCAATACCCTTGTTAGGTTCGATAGTTGTGAATGGAAAAGGTGCGATTTTTACATTTTGCATAGTCAATGCGCTGAAGAATGTGCTCTTCCCAGCATTTGGCTTCCCTATGATTCCTATGATCGGCAATTCAAGTAATAATGTTTTAATCGTTTTAAACGTCTTTTTCTCTATGGTTGAAATCCTGAAGCTTATCAATGTTCATAAAATATACAGAACTGGGGATTTTGAGATTCACGCCTTGAAGGGGATAAATTTAAGCGTAGATAAAGGAGAATTCCTAACCATTACTGGTCCTTCTGGATCTGGTAAAACAACGTTACTTAATCTTATCGCTGGACTCGATAAGCCTACAATAGGTGAAGTTTATTTTAAGAATTTTTTGTTGAACAACATGAGTGATGATGAGCTCGCTTATTTGAGACTGAATGAAATTGGCTTTATTTTCCAGTCCTTTAATTTAGTGCCGTGGCTGACTGCTTTGGAGAACGTTATGCTTCCAATGCTTATCGCAGGTAAGAGCAGAGAGGAAAGAAAGTCTAGGGGCATAGAACTATTAAACCTTGTGGGCCTTGAAGAAAGAATGGATCATAAACCTATTGAGCTCAGTGGCGGCGAGCAACAAAGAGTTGCCATTGCAAGAGCGCTTGCTAATAATCCATCCATCATACTTGCTGATGAGCCTACTGGAAATCTTGACTCAAAAAGTGGAAAGATGGTATTGGATCTTCTTAATGAAATATCCAGAAAAAAAGAAGTCACTGTAATACTTGTTACGCATGATCTAGAGCTAGCTAAAAGTTCAAGGAAGATATTGAGGATGCGAGATGGAACATTATTAGAGGATTCATGGAAAACCGAATCTTAGAGAAACTTTAAAATTTAAATTCTAATACTTCATCTTCTTTTCAACGAAAATGGGTAAAATAGCTAGTAAGATTGCTGTAGTGATTGCAATAGCTCTAATAGCTACCTTCATAGTGCAAATAGTATTGCCTGTTGCTTATGCAAGTACCAATTCAAGTCTGAGCGGTTCAATGAAAGCTTCGCCGTTTCCGAATGTTATGCCGAAGTCTGCAGATCTCCCAATACTATCGACATTACCGAATGGAAAAGTAGACCCAGAGGTATATAAGCAAATAAACAATGGCGCTACAAGCATTGATGCAATAATTTATGTTGACTGGAGTAAGAGGAATGATCTATTGCAAAGGTTGCCTCCTGGTTCAACATTATTGCCACATGCAAGCGATATCATGAAATTCTTACCACTTATAATGGTGAATTTACCGGCTAACAAACAAGTGATTGATAACCTTGCTGCACTTCCTTATGTGAAGATGATAACTATAAATGCCAAGTTCAATGTAAGAGATGCACTACAGTTTATAGATCCAAGGCAAGACGCTGAAAACTGGAAATCAGGGTTGTATGGTCAATATCAGCAAGCAAATGCTTACTACGAGAATTTAGCAAACGTAGCCAACGAGACAGGTGTCGAGGCGCTATGGAAGATGGGTATTACTGGAAAGGGAGTTTTAATAGGCATCCTCGATACTGCAATTAATCCAAGGCATCCAGATTTCTTCTTCCCTAATGGTACTAGCAAAATAGTTTACACATATAGTCCCTATAGCTTGGAGGATGCATATTCTAACTACATTGATATGTTATTTTATGCCGGCCATGGTACGCATGTTACGTCTATAGCTGCAGGTTCAGGAGTAGGTTCTGGACAAGGCTGGTATTACAATCCTAGTCTCGGTGCATATGTAAGGGCAAGCATTGCACCTGGTTTAGAAAAAGGTATGGCCCCTGATGCAAAGATTGCTTTCTTCAAAATATTTTCAACGTATTCTCCAGAATTTGATCTTGCAGATTTAGTTGCAGCGATAGTTCAAGCCGTAAAGGTTGGGGTAGATGTCATAAGTGCTAGCTGGGATTTCATTATTTATGATGCATACACTCAGGCAATAATCTATACTGTCGTTGCATGGGTGATTCAGAACGGTATAGTTTGGGTTAATGCTGCAGGCAACTATGGTCCTGGCTATACGACTTTAGGCTGGCCGGCAGCTCAGGAAAGCGTTATTACTGTAGGAGCTACATATCCTTCAAACTACGCTACAACTGTAAATCAACAAAAGGTAGTATACTTCTCGAGCAGAGGTCCAACATATCCTTCCAACTCATTCTTCCAGAACGGTGCTGATATATTGCCCACTATGGGTCCATTGAGTGCAGGTAGAACAAAGCCAGACGTTGTTGCTCCAGGTGTATCTATAATGGCAGCTAATGCAGGCTTCGAATATCCAGTGCCAGATAGTACAACTACAAATCCTGATGAAATAATGTTTGGAACCAAGTATAAGGCATTGTCTGGTACATCAATGGCGACACCAGTTGTTTCTGGTATAGTAGCTTTGCTGCTTCAAGCCTTCCCTGGTGCAACGCCAGCTGCAATAAAGGCAGCATTAGTAAAGGGTGCTGTACCTACTTCAACTGTTTTAGGTGTAACAGATCCAAACATCGAAGGTGCTGGACTTGTAAATGCTTTGAATGCTTATAATATACTTAAGAATGCTCCAAGCACGCCCAATAAGATAAATCCACCATATTATGCAGAGAGTTCTAAATTAATGCCTAACGATTATAAGCAGATATTTGCCGGGGTTAAAATACTCGTTGATGACATAACTGCAACAAGCACCTATTCTCAAGAGCTTGGTCTAAGGAGCATTTCGCCTCTGTATGCATATGATAATTTCTTAAATGACTTGAAAGCTAGAGGAGCAACGATCGATTATCTTTCAAATGTTTTCAATTACGCATACGTTACACAGCAAGTTAATCAGGTTGTTGAAAGTCCACATCCTTATCAGCCTCTAACAAATGAATTTTATCATATATATTATCCTGGCGCAGTAAGCATAACATTGAACTTTACGCAGATAGGACTAGGGCCTGATGCTACCCTAGAAGTATTTAGTTGGGATTATGTTTCTCAAATTTTGATAGGTCCAGGACCATTTTCAGCCACTAATTTGATAGTACCTGTACCCGGACCAGGAGCTCATATAAGGCTAATTACAGGACAAGCGATTGATTATGGTTTCAAGGTCGGTTATTATGATGTAACATTGATCAAACCACAACCTACATTCATTCCTTCATTAAAGAAGGAAATAACTAACAAGTATTATTGGCTAAACGCAACTAATGGATATACAAATAATGTATTTACACTTACACAACCATTAAATGTACCTAACTATCCTGATAATTCACCTTTGAACGAAGTTGGATTCTTCAATATAACATATGATGAACTTTTGAATATTACAGGTATTAGAAATGTAATAAGTGATTGTTATATTCCATATTTAGCTAAAGGGTCTTTTATATTGTACGATCTCTGGTTACCTGTTGCAAGTTTCGGTTTTGAATTCAAAAATGATACTTTGACAGTGAATGCAACCCTCATAGATATAACAACTAATACATTAATTCCAAATGTTAAACTGAATGTAACAGTATATAGTGCATTGTTTAGAAGCAATAATTCAGCTGTACCTGTTGGAACTCCTGTTGATGTAGTGGCGCAGGATACATATCCAGCTCTCTTCAATGGTGGCAGTGCGATTTATGGCCCTGCAATGAATTTAACTGGAACGCAAGGGCCAGTTTGGATAAGGTTGAATACAACATTAAGTCCAAACTATAGAATCTTTGTCAACGCAACGAATCCTGTCGTATTTACCCTCAAAACGAATGGAAACAATAAAGGTGGTTCAGGCATAAATGCACCATATGTAGCGCTAGGCAGCAACGCTTTCTATAAACCAAGTGATAATCCAGCGTTAAATGATGTATCTTACTTTGATCTCGTTTTGTTCGATTTCGGCCCTCAAACACTAACAAAGCCCAATGCAGAGTTCTTTGCACAGTATGATTTTGTGTTTATACTAACGCCTTGGTATGTGGATAACGACTGGATAAATGCAACAGAACTCAAAAAGTATGTCGATAACTATTTCGGTCATGTATTGTTCGTTGGTGGGTATATACCAAGATATAGTTTCTTCTTCCCTGAGACAATGGACGAGGCATCATATATGTTGCCAATGGGATCTGAAGTGGGCACCGGTGTGAAAATGAACAACTACACGTTACCATTCGGTATAGACTGGGTAGGTAGAACAATAGGCGGTTCAGCGAATATATTGGTAAGTAATCCAGTATTTGCTCCTTGGGAAGATCCGACTGGAGCTTTGCAAGATCCAAGCATATACTTAGGTCATGAAATAATGAGCATGCGTATAAACGCGACAAGCTATAAGGCTCACACTGCAATATGGGCTAGAGATCCAGTATATCCTGCAATAGCGTTCTACACACCTGTAGGGCAAAACTGCTCGAGTGCCTTATTCATAAGCGATCCATTCGTATTATCTGATGAATCATACATGAGCGACAGCTTCCCGTTCCATGAGTGGTTCGCTTTGAGATCAGTTGCACTAATGCTCAATCCACATGCACCATATCCATATGTACAGCTAGTTAACAATTACTTCTACCCAATAGGCGGTATAGACCCTGCAGACCAATTACTTTCAGTGCAAGTATCAGTATTCTACAACAAAATTGCTGTAAACTCTACTGTATGGACAATTAACTTTACCTTCTCGAACTTATTGCCATACGCTGTAGCATTGAACGTTACTCTTAAGATATTAAGTAATTCAACGATCGCTGGATTGAAGCCCGTAGCTGGGCTTCCAATGGATTATGTAACGCTCACTTTACCTGCAGCTACAAGGAATTCAACAACTGGTGAGCTAATGCCTTCAAGTGCAACTGTAGCTTTAGGAGGCTTAGTGTACACAAAGCCGCTATCTACATCATTTGTTCCATTCACCTACTATCCTAACTACAATGCATTATGGGGCACTTTCGAGTTTATTGCCAATGTCTATGCGAATTTCACAGATACTGGAATGATCGATATGAGCACTCCAAGATATACAGCCACGAGTTTTGTAAATATACTGAATAAGGCTCCAAGACAAGGACCTTTGCCACTTGTTGGTGCATCTGAACCTTCAAGCTTCGATAGCTATACTGCAAACCTAATTGCAAAGTATCCTCTTGACTGGAAGTATGTGAACGTTACTGTTGAATATCCAGCGCTTAACGTTACACAATTGACTGCCAAGCTAACTGGAAACGTAACCAACGTGGCTCAATTCTTCGCTACTTCAGAATCTGGAATTACATTCCTAGGCAACACAATGAATATAACTCCTGAGAGCGTTCCATTCTGGCCGTTCAGCATTGTTAAGTATATATTCTTCTCACTGGTTGTTCCTGATGGATACTATGCTTCAATGCCTCATACTGGGCATTATTTTGCACCAGTATTAGTATTCATAATGCCCGGTTTAGCAAGCGGAACATACACTGGCACGCTTGAACTAACGGATCCTCAAGGCAACGTAGTAGCAACTACACAAATAACTATAACAGTTAATACAAGTCCAATAGCAAGCGTTGTATGGGACGATGGTCTCTATGCAGATAATAGGCCTGCGGTATCTGATAGTTCATTATATGGAGGTCAAGGCGTTAGTGTCTTTGTAAATCATGACTGGCCAATGCTACCATGGGTAAATGCTTTTGAAGCATGGAGAGATGTTGCCAAGATACTGAATGTCAATCTCAAACCTACTGGTGCTTTAACTGCAGCTTTAGCTGTATATGGTGCAGGCTTGATTCAGAGCAATCCTGTATATCTAAGGGATACCGTGCTTAAAGAAATGCTCAATTCAACCTTCTCTAGTATGCAAGGCTATATGCTCATGGAGAATTATTACTTCAATCCTAACGGCTACATATATTTAACGCCAGGCAATCCTGAGGTATCTCTAACAGCAAATCAGACTCTAATGAAGATATTGGGTGTTAACAAGGGTTCATTGATAGTTATATCTCAGTTTGGTACTGCTAATGCAACTAACCCCGTATCTGGCATGCCCAATCCATACAATATGAACTGGTTGCTAAGTGCTGTTGGTTCAAGGTTGGTATTCCCAACCGGCGATGGCACAAGTGCAGCTAAGGGTGTAATGCCGGTAGCAAGTGGTGCTGTACCCAATGCTCCTCTTGTCGCAGGATTTGCAACTAGAATGTTACCTGCAGGTATTCCATACAATACCATCGATCTATACTATAACAATGCGTACTTCTTCTTCTATAACGATGAGACAAATAGGAAGCTATTCGTCAATGTGACAAGTGGCTCACTTGAAAGTGTTGCGCAGTTCTATGTTGAAAATGAACCTATTCCGTATGTCTATAATCCAGCCTTTGGTCTAGTTGTTCCAATGCCTGATTACGGTGCATATCAAACAGTTCCAGGTAGATGGGGCGCTGTTCTTGCGCTCGATACACAATTAAGCAATGCAAACTATGCAGGCGGTAATGTAATCGCCTTTGGTGAATATTCATGGTTCAGTAATTACTACTACCAGTATCGCTACACTCACTATGGTTCAATACCAGGAAGGACAGATGCATATCTTAGTGGCGCAGTATGGAGCTTCAATGCAGAAATATTCCTTAGAGCCATATTCCAGTTCGTAGGAGGCTTCTATACAAGTACGGTTCAAGGTCTAGCTGCTGCACAGACCTTACTGAATACATTACAAGATCTTGCCAATGCTGCAACCAATGCTGGTATGCAAGTACCTTCTACATTCTACACGCTAATAGGTGATGCTCAAAGCGCTATAACAACAGCTAATAGTAAATCCTTCGATGGAGATTATATTACAGCATCTCAGGCTGTTGCAAACGCTACTAACTATCTCAATACAGCCAAAGACGCATTGCTTTCAGCCTTAGAATCACAAGTAAATAGCGCAAAGAATGAAGCTGCAGGATTATTAGGCAATGCTACGAAATTGTTTGATCTAACTGAAAGTTACGGTGTTGATCTAACACAAGCTAAAGCAGTACTTGCTAATGCAACAACATTATTCAATACCGCCAATGCTGTGTTCGCTAACTACAGCGCAGCAATGCCATCAACATGGGGCAATCTCGTTACTGCATATACAGGTTTCCTCAATGCTAAGGCTGTAGCAAGCAATGCTTTGCTGAGCACTGGAGATGCTGCATTAACTGTTGCAACGAACTTAAGAGATCAGGCAAGCCAAGTAATTACAACAATAAACAACGAACTCAGCCAGCTTTCAAGTGCAGGCTTAGGTGTATCATCTGATACACAAGCAATGATTACTGCTATAACGAATAGTTATAACACTGGAGTGTCTGAGCTCAACATGTTCAACTCATCTGACGTGATGACTTACAGCCATGCACTTAATGCGATAGTAGCCTTCAGAAATGTCTTAGGTAACAAAACAGAAGTACTCAACGCCATATTGAGCGACGCTAAGCTCGCTGTTGAGGCAAATCTCGCTAACTTGAGATCTGCTATAGGCCAAGTTAGAGCAGTACCTCATGATGAAAAGACTGTTGCAGGTATCGATGCGTTGGTGCCATATCTCGAAGCAAGGATACAAAGTGCTAAATCTATAAGCGATCTAGTAAGTATAAACAGCCAGATATCCAGCTACATAACACAAGTTCAGAATGCAGTTACAACGCCTACAACAACTGTTCCAATACTTACAATAGCGATAATAGTAATACTGGTGATAATACTAATATTTGCTCTAGTATACGCTGCAACGAGAAGGAGAGCAAGCGTAGCTGTATTTTAAACCTTTTTAATTAATTTCCTTTTTTTATCTTATGTTTAGAATTTTGATTAGCGATCCCATTTCATCTTCTTGTATTGATGGATTGAAGAATGAGGGCTTTGAAGTTATTTATAGGCCTGATATTTCAAAGGAGGAACTTTTAAGAGAAATAGTTGATGTACATGCATTAGTTGTTCGAGGTAGGACGAAAGTCGATTCAAAGCTCTTGGAATCAGCGAAAGAGCTGAAAATTATTGTTCGTGCCGGTGTTGGCTTAGATAATATCGATCTAAACAATGCAACTTCTAGAGGTATTACAGTAGTCAATACTCCTGAAGCGGTAACGGGTGCTGTAGCTGAGCTTACTCTAGCACTTGTTCTTGGTTTGTTGCGAAAAATATACATCGGCTACGAGTCCTTGAAAAGGGGAGAATGGGTAAAGAGCAAGCTCATTGGAAGCGAGTTGCGCTTTAAAACTGTAGGTGTTTTAGGTTTGGGAAGGATCGGTGCAGAAGTTGCTAAAAAGTTCAAGGCATTGGGATGCAGAGTTATAGCCTATAACAGAAGCGATAAAAGTGAGCTAGCAAAAAATTTGGGAATAGAGTTCACACGAGATCTGGATTATTTTCTAAATAGCTTAGATATTTTAACCATTCATCTTTCGCTCAATGATGAGACATTTCATTTTCTAAATGAAAAAAGACTTAGGAAATTAAAGAAAGGCGCTATAGTTGTAAATACTTCAAGGGGTGCGATAATCGATGAAAGAGCTCTACTACTTTTGCTGAAAGAAGGACATATTAGCGGCGCAGCATTGGATGTTTTCGAATTCGAACCGCCAAGTAGTGAAGTGGAGAAGGAATTATTATCTATGGAGAATGTCCTCGCTACTCCTCATATAGGTGCGCAGACGCGTGAAGCGATGGAAGAAGAAGCTAAAGAGGTTGTTCGTATAATAAAAGATTTCTTCAAGAAGATTAAAATAGGGGAATAGTTAAGTTTAGATAATGGGTTTAGCAAAATATAGTAAGCTCATTAAGGATAGTTATGCTAATGATCTGAGATTAAGATTGGCTGAGTGGAGAAGGCAACCTACTGTTTTAAAGCTAGAGCATCCAACACTTATATATAAGGCGAGAATGTTGGGGTATAAAGCAAAACAAGGCATCATAGTGGTTAGAGTTAGAGTCAAAAAGGGAAAATTTTCAAGACAGAGACCAAATACTGGTAGGAGGCCTAAAAGGATGGGTACTGTAAGGCTCTCAATAAAGAAGAATCTCAGACTAATAGCTGAGGAAAAAGCTCAGCGCAAATATCCAAATTTAGAAGTCCTCAATTCTTATTACGTTGCTGAAGACGGTATGTATAAGTGGTTTGAAGTCATACTCGTTGATCCATACAGTACAAGCATAAAAAGCGATAAGGATCTTAAATGGATATACAGAAATAGCTAAGATGTCTGAGATTCCTGAGATTAGTGCGGAAAAGATGGAATTTGAGGAGTTAAAGAAGAAGCTTGTAGCTTATGTAAGGTCTAGAGCTGGTAAGAAAAAGCAAGCACGGGGTTTCAGTAAAGGTGAGCTAGAGGCTATAAATCTAAGTGTTGAGCAAGCATTAAAGATAGGAATTCCCGTCGACCTTCGTAGAGATACAGTTTATGAGGAAAATATAGAAACGTTGAAGAGTATAGATTTAAAACGTTTAGCTGAGCTAGCTTCCAAGTTTATCATTAGAAAGAGGAAAGTCAAAGGAAAACATAGGAAAAGAGTATTTAGAGGTCTTACCAGTGCAGGTAAAAAAATGAGAGGACTTAAAAAAGATGCATTAAGGCATACGCATAAGCACAAGTGGAAGCATGGGAAAGGTAAGTAAGGGAGTAAAGTGTAGCGTTATTGGTTGCAATAATGAGGCAGAAAGATCGATCTCAGCTCAGCGAGCATATCTTTCAAATTCCTTAAAGCTTCCCTCAAATATTTCGCAGGCTTATCTTTGTAAAGAGCATTATAAAGTCTGGAAAAAAGATACAAAGGAGATCAGGGAAATTGAAAGGCTTAGATGGTGAACTTTTATGTATTAGGTTAGTCTCAGATTATCCCAATCTTTCCGAAAAAGAGATACTCTATTCTCTTGAAGATTCAGGATTTTATTATGAGTATTTGGGTAGCCGTGGCCCTTTACTTATTTTGAGAAGTAGTGAATTCATTGTTCCATATTTGCTTTATCGATGTTCGAAAATAAAAGAAATCATTAAACTTTTCCATATAGGTACAGTTAAAGATTTTGAAAATTTGAATGATTTTGATTTCGAAGGAAGTTTCGTTGTGAGAATAGATTCTTTTGATCTTGAATACAAGGCATGCGTTCCTAGAATGGAGAAAGATATAGGTGCAATCTTCTTCCGAAGAGGAAAAAAAGTAGACTTGAAGAAGCCAGATGTTATAATAAGGGGATACATTAAGGATGGTTATCTTTATTTAGGCAAACTTCTTGCCATTGCCAATAGATCTCAGTTTTTTCAACGTAGACCGAGTAAGAAACCAGCATTTCATCCTTCTTCAATGATGCCTGAAAATGCTAGGCTTATGATAAATCTCGGCAAAGCCCCTTTAACTGGTGTTTTTCTCGACCCCTTTTGTGGTGTCGGAGGCATTCTTATTGAGGCTGCATATATCTCGAATTTATGTATAGGTATAGATATCGATCCCAAGATGTTAAAGGGCTGCCAGAAAAACATAAAATATTACGGTTTTTATAACGTTGATCTCATTTTAGCAGATGCCTTGAAAATTCCTTTAAGACGCTTCGATTGCATTGTGAGCGATACGCCATATGGCATTGCATCTTCTCTTAAGAAGAGAGATCATGAAAAGCTTGTAGAAGATTTCCTCAATGAAATTAGGAGAGGTAGAGTTAGGATATGCATCGCTACTGTTAAGCCTGATCTCGAAGCCAGAGGCTGGAAAGTCATTCTTAAATTTCCTCAGCGTGTAAGGAAATCATTAATAAGATGGCTTTATGTTTTAGAGCATAATGGAAATAGTATTCTTGGGCACATCGGGGAGTAAGCCCACTAAATACAGGGGCTTGCCTTCAGTTGCAATAGTACATGAGGGAGACATATATCTTTTCGACTGTGGTGAAGGCACACAACGGCAATTTTTGCAGGCCGGACTTAATTCAAACAAGGTTAAATGTGTTTTCATATCTCATATCCATGCAGACCACTGGTTCGGTTTGCCTGGATTGATATGGAGTACTGGCCTCGATATGAGGAAGGAGGATTTGCTCGTATATGCACCGAAAGGATTTTTGCAAATATTTTCCGTCCTAGACGCTGTTCTGCATCCTTATAGGCTTTTTAAAGTGATCTTAAAGGAATTCGATGAGGGAATGATTTATGAAGACAAAAAAGTTGAAGTCTATGCGATAAGAGCCAAGCACAGTATTGAAGGATTTTCATTCAAAATGAAAGAAAAAGACAGGCCTCCCAAAATACTCAAGGAAAAGTTAGTTGAGCTGAATATACCTGAGGGGCCACATTTAAAAAAGCTCAAAGCAGGGAAGCCAATAACATTGCCTGATGGTAGGTTAATAAGGCCAGAACAAGTGCTTGCTGAGCCTAAGAAAGGACATGTAATCGTTTACAGCGGCGATACAGCTCCTAATGAATCACTAATAGAGTTTGCAAAAGGAGCGGATGTATTAATTCACGAGGCTACTTTTAGCGATGAAGAGGAAGCTATGGCTAGGGAATCGAAGCATTCTACTAGCAGAGATGCAGCTAAGATAGCAAAAAAAGCTGGCGTAAAGTTTCTAATATTAACACATATAAGCGCTAGGTATAAGGATGTTAGTTTGTTACTTTCACAAGCAAAAGAAGAGTTCGAGAATGTTATAGTTGCTCAAGACTTTTATCGCCTTGCTCTTTAGTTTTCCTCAAACTTTTAGGTATCGGTGCAATATAGTCAATAATTTTCCTAGGCTCTTCTGCAAGGATCTCTATCTCTATGGCTCCGAGTGTTGCCTCTCCTTCAACGGTAACAAAGGATATCTTGTTTGCGAAAGCAGCTTGCTTGTTGAGTTTGAATCTTATGACATTATCTTCAAGCCCTTTTTCAAAAATACTTCTTGCAGTTAGCTCTATCCTCTGTCTCTTTATGAGGCTTGCAATTTTATCCAAAGCTTTTAGCGAGTAAGCTTTAGCAACGAAATATCTTTTTCCATTTTCTTGGTATGTGTCGAGCCTTTCGAAATTGATGATGTTTTCTATTGCTATTCTTACTTTCCCTTCATCTTCAGTATTCCTAATTTCCGTTTTAACTGTTATTTCAGGCATTCAATATCCTATCTATAATGCTCATGAAAGAATTTTTAAGTTCCTCTTCGTTGCCTTCATTAACAACCATATAATCAGCGAGTGCTATTACATTTCCTAATCCTAAGGCTAGCTCTCTTTCATCTCTTGCCTTAAAGCTTGTGTAATCGCTTGGATCATCTTCCCTTTTCCTATTCAATGCTCTTTTGTATCTTGTAGCAGGGCTTGCATGTATGGCAATTAAGCTTACTTCTCCTATCTTCCTGAAATACTCTACTTCCTCCATATTCCTTATACCTTCTACAATTACATCTTTGTTCAATTTTCTGATCTCTTCTGCAATATATCTAGCTATGGCGTCCTTTCCATATTTTTCTCTTATTTCGAAAATGAATTTAGAAGCGTCTCCTTTCATTATTTCCCTAACCTTATCTCCCATGCTTATTACGCTTATCCCTTTTTCCTTAGCGAAGCTTGCTGCAAGCGTTTTCCCAGCTAGAGGCATACCAGTAATGCAGATTATTCTTACCATCCGGTTAAATTTTAATTGGACATATTTAAAAATAGATAATGCGTTGTTTCATCGCTGTAGATATAAACGATCATAAGTTACTCGATAATCTAAATAAAGTTGCCATGATGCTCAATTTGCAAGGTGTTAAGCCTGTCGAGCGTGAAAATATGCATATTACACTTCGCTTCCTTGGAGAAATCTCTGAGAAAGTAGTTGAGGAAATCATAGCCAAACTTAAGAATGTATCATATAAGGAATTCCAAGTTAGGGTTTTTGGTTTGGATGCTTTTCCTAACACAAGATGGCCCCGCGTTGTGTGGGCCGGGATAAAAGAAGGTCATGCCGAGTTGATTCAGCTTCAATCAATCATAGAAAATGAGCTTCAGAATTTGAAACTTAGGTTAGAAAGGGAAAAGTTCCATCCTCACATAACTTTGGCTAGGGTTAAGGACAGAAGAAGCCTAAGTAAAGTTGTGGAAATTATAAATTCATACAAAGAGGAGGAATTCGGAAACTTTTCTGTAAAGGATTTCGTTTTGAAGCAGAGTATCCTCAGATCAAGCGGGCCAATATACAATGATATAATGCGCTTCAAGCTATGAATATCGAAAATATTCTCGATCAAGCTAGAGAGAAAACGAAGGTTAGCGAAGAGGAACGTGAAAAACTCAATGAAATTGTGAAAGAAGTCATAGAAAAACTTGAAGAAAAAAGAAAGGAACTAGGTATAGAGGCAAAAATAGAAGTCCATGGTTCATATGCCCATGATACATGGTTGAGCGGAGATAAAGATGTGGATGTATTTGTATTACAAAAGAATGAGCGTGTCATAGAAGATGCAATGAAGCTTGCGAAATCTACTTTTAAGGATTATCAAGAAAGGTATGCTGAACATCCTTACATTACTGTATTCTACAAGGGTTACAATTTCGACATCGTGCCAGCGTATATGATAGAAAAAGGAGAAAGGATAAGGACAGCTACTGACAGGAGCAGACTGCATACACTTTATCTCAACGAGGTATTGAACGATGAGTTAAGGACTGAGATTCGGTTGCTTAAGCTTTTTTTGAAGACGCTAGATCTCTATGGGGCAGAAATAAAAATTGAGGGGCTTTCTGGGTATCTATGCGAACTTTTGATCGTTCATTACCGCTCATTCTTAAACTTGATTAAATCTGCGATAAAGTGGGTTCCTTATAAGACAGTAATAGGAGACTGGAAAGGTAATCCTGAGCCCTTTGTTTTCGTTGATCCTGTAGATAACACTAGAAATGTTGCTTCTTCATTTAAGCGTATTGATGATTTCAGATATGCATGCCTTTTATTCTTGGAGAAACCATCGCTTCGTTTCTTTGAAGGAAGGAAGTTTTCTTCTCAGCTAAATGTAGCGCTCGAAATCTCAAAGGGAAGAGGAAGCCATATTGTATGCGTTGAGTTTGATTACCCGAGTGTTGTGCCAGATATTTTTTGGGGTGAACTTAAGAGAGCAGCTCGTAGTCTCATCAACTTCCTTGAAAATTTTGATTTCGAGGTATATGATTTTGAGCTTTATGCTAATGAGATCGATAAGGCCGCCATAATACTCGAGCTCAGGGATAAAGAACTGAATGAATTGAGAACTCAACAAGGACCGCCACTGAGCAATATTCCCAATACTCGATCTTTTTTAAGGAAGCACAGTGGTGAGCCGATTTTCCTGAAGGATGGCCGTTTATTCGTGATAAATAAGAGAAAGATTTCGAGCTTTGAAGAAGCTTACATGAAGTGGTGTTCAACGCATGCATTGCCTAAGGATATTGAGAAATCTTTGAAAAATGCGAAAATATACACTGCTGAAAAAGTTAATGATGTAGGAATAAAGAGAAAAATCGTGGATCTTACTTTGAAAGATTTCTGGTGGGTAAGGGAGGATTTGATAAATAAGTACAAAATCGAGTTTGATGTGGTATAAGGAAATACTTTGCTATCCTCGTTATTCTGATGAAGAATTTAAATCAAGGAAACAAGAATTAGCTGAGCTAGGCATTGAAGATTTAATTGAAGATGGAAATACGATCATATTTGGAAAGAGGATATTGGGTAAAGGTACAACTTCGCTAGTCGTCAAAGCTCTTTATCATGGATTTTTTGTAGCTCTTAAAATAAGGAGGACAGATTCTAATAGGGAATCTGTGGAAAATGAGGCCTTAATCTTGAAAATGCTCAATGATACAGGCATTTCTCCCAAAATTTTCGCATACTCAAAAAATTTCATAGTAATGGAACTCATACGCGGTATAAATCTCGATGACTTTATCTTACGAGCTAGCAATGAAGAAATAAAGCCAGTGCTCGTTAAACTTTTGCTTAGCTGTATCTTGTTAGACAAAATGGGCATAGATCATGGAGATTTAACAAACGCTTCTGATCATGTAGTAGTATACGATAAAAATATTAGGATAATTGATTTCGAGTCAGCGAGTACGAAGAGAAAACCACAGAATCTTACAAGCATAATTTCATATCTTTTTCTATCAAATCGTTCCTTCAGCCAAAAGCTCTATGGAATAATAAATAAACAGGAAGATGAGTTGATTTTGCTTTTAAGGAAATATAAGAAAGGAGAATATGGCGCTTTGAATTCATTAATCGAAGATTTGAAATGATCTATTGTTTATTTTCCAACTTTTTGCCTATAATTATCGTTCCTTCATAAAGCACATAGACTGGTATAAGTAAAGGAATTACACTAAGAAAAGTTGGATCCGGGCTTATAAGACCAGCTATGAAAGCAACGATGAGATATATAAGGACTCTATTTTTACTGAGAGTTCTTACTTTGAGTATTCCTGCCTCTATTAAAGGAAGTATAAGTGTAGGCAAGGAAAATAAAACGCCGCCAAGAATTACCATGAGCACTACCATATTGATGAAATCGTTGAGATTTATGAGTAGTTCTATGTTTAACGGTTCGTAAAGGAAGATGAGCGCCCTGAAAGTAAGCGGAAGAATGAAAATGGTTGTATAAATAGCGCCTGTTACATAAAGAATACCGAAGGGAAGGAGATATTTTCTGATGACCTTTTTTTCTCGTTTGTATAGTGCAGGCGAGATGAAAGCGTATATTTCTTTAAACGCATAGGGTATTGTTATAGCGAGGGCGAGATAAAGAGCCATTTGTATTACAGAAAAAAGCGGTGAGGTTATCGAAATTGAGAAAATTTTAGCTCCTTGAGGTAGATAAGCGACTTCCATTGTTCTAATAAGCCAGAAAATCAAAGTATCGTAGAAAAATATACTTGATGTTTTAAGATCGAAAGGATTCGGCGCAGGCAGTGCTAAGAATACCAGTAAAGAAATTATGAAGACTAACAGTATTCTTTTAATTCTTCCTGCAAGCTCATCAATGTATTTCCAGGCACTGGAATCCATCTGGAATATACATATAATAGTTTGGTAGTTATTATAGTGTGGAACTGATCTATAACGCATGGGGGCCGGCAGAATGGATACTGTTAATATTCATACTACTAATTTTATTTGGATCAAGGAAAATACCTGAAGTAGCTAGGAGTTTGGGAGAGGCTGTAAGAGAATTTAGGAAAGCTATGAGCGAAACAGAACAGGCAATTAAGACGTCTCCTGTTCAAGAAAATAAACCTTCTTATCAAGCATCATCGCAGGATCCTATAATCGATCTTGCTAGGAGGAAAGGAATTAGCGTGGAGGGCAAGACTAGGGCACAAATTATAGATGAGCTAGCCAAGAAGATAAAAGAAGAAGAATCTACTTAGATTTTTCCAAGGCTTCTACAACTAACTTCTCAAGAGCTATTATTCGCTCTCTCAGTTCCTTATTAGCTTCATCATTGTTTTGAATTTTCGCATTGACTTCCTTGATGAGCTCGTATGCAATTGTGAGTTCGTTATTGATCCTTTTTAAATTGGCGACAAGCTCTTCAGTATATTCTTTAACGTTTCTTTTCAATGAATCTTCGATACTCCAATATATGAAATATGATGATGCCATAAAGGCTATTATGACGGCTGCAAAGACGTGAATGCCACCAAGCTTATTTGCGAGATCAACTAAGGAATATTGTTCCAAGTTCAAAGTATAAGCAAGGACTAGCATAGTTAAGATGAAAGCAAAAATGGCGACTAATCCTGTTATTATTGCTCTAAGAATGCTTGATAGACTCATGTATTTGCAATAAAAACAACAGATATAAATTTCACAATAAATAAAGCGAATGCTTTTAAATTATGTATGTCATGCCCAGTATTCACGAGATATGCTACTGATGAAATGCTAAAAATATTCAGTGAAGAGTCGAAGATTGAACGTTGGCTAAAAGTTGAAGCTGCTTTGGCCCAAGCACAAGCTGAGTTAGGCATTATCCCTAAGGAAGCTGCTGATGAGATCTCAAAAAAGGCTAATTTGGAATATGTAAAGCTGAAACGTGTCAAAGAAATAGAAGAGGAGATAGATCATGACTTACTCGCGGTTGTTAATGCACTAGCAGAGGTCTGTGAGCATGGGCATGGAAGGTTTGTTCACAGAGGCGCTACGAGCTATGATATTGAAGATACTGCCTGGGCATTGGCTTTCAAAGAGGCTTTGATGTTGCTCAAAAATTCCTTCATTGATCTTACAAGAATCCTATTAAAAAAGGCCATGGATTACAACGATCTAATATGTATAGGAAGAACCCATGGTCAGCATGCACTGCCTACCACATATGGGATGAAATTCGCTCTCTGGAGTTATGATACTTATAGGAATCTGAAGCGCTTAGATTTCCTTTTTGAAAACGATATCCTCGGCAAGATGAGCGGGGCTGTTGGAACAATGGCAGCATTCGGTGACAAAGGAATCGAGCTCCAGAGCAAAGTTATGGAGAAACTTGGGCTAAACAATGCTTTAATAACAAACCAAGTTGTGCAACGCGATGTATTTTCAGATATGATATATTTCATTGCGTTAAGCGCTGCTAATTTGGAAAAAATAGCAAAGGAAATAAGAAACCTGCAGCGAACAGAGATCTCAGAAGTTCTTGAACCTTTTTCAGCAAAGCAAGCTGGTTCTTCTACAATGCCTCATAAAAGGAATCCCCATAGATCTGAGCGAATTTGTAGTCTTGCAAGGTATCTTCGCTCACTTGTGAGCGTTTCTCTTGAAAACATTCCTTTGGAACATGAAAGAGATTTAACTAATAGCGCAAATGAAAGGATTATCCTGAGTCATTCCTTCATACTACTACATTACATGATAAAGGAAATGATTGATATAATAAAAAACTTGGAGATCAATGAAAAGAACGTTAAAAGGAATCTCAATTTATTAAATGGAATTTACTTAGCTGAGCGCGTTATGCTGGCGCTAGTTGATAGAGGAATGAAAAGAAGCGATGCATATGAGATCGTTAAGAATACAGCTATAAGGTGTTATGAGAATGGGCTGGATTTCTTTGAAGAACTTTATAATAATGAAGAAGTTAAAAGTAGACTTGAAAAAAATGAACTCAAAAATTTACTGGATCCTACTGGTTATATAGGAGAATCGAAAAAAATTGTAGAAAGTGTAGTTAAAGAAATAGAATCATATCTTAATATTTCCAAACAATAGCGCATCCGAAGGGTCTAGTAACTGTTTCCTTTATTTCCTTTCTATTCAATAATGAATCTAGAACATTCCTCAGATCATATGTCTTAACCAAAGTAGGATTTCTATTATCATCGATCCTTCCTTGGTATCTCAACTTTCTATTTTCATCGAATACGAATACATGTGGCGTACAAACTGCACCTAGAGCCTTTGCTAAATCCTGATTTTCATCCTTTAAGTATGGAAAGTTATAATTTGCTTCCTTAGCCTTTATCTTCATTTTCTCCACTGTTTCCTCATTTCCTGCGTTTGAATTTACAGCCAATATTTGCACACCTTTATCTGCATAGTCTTTTTGTATTTTTACTAATCGTTCCTCATAATCTCTGTATACAGGACATTTATTGGATGCGAAAACAATAACAAGTATTTTTTTATCTTTGAAGTTAGCCTCCGTTACTTCTTTTCCATCTAGATCTTTTAGTTTAAAGCTTGGCATAGGATCGCCTATGCTAACTTTAACCGTGCTCATCGCATATTTTTTATCAAGTCCATAATATTAGTATTATGGCCTTAACTACAGTTTCATTGGAAAAAGTTAAGAGGGATATTATTGCAATACTGAATTCAAATGGCGTAGAAGCTGAAGAAGTCGCGTATTGCGCAGCTAATATTGTTTACAGGAGAGGATATGCTTCATATGTCTATTCGCACGATTTGGCTTCTTTGGAAGCCAAAATAAAGGATTTCATAACAAGTGAGGAATATTCGAAGTCGAAATCGAAGATATACGTTTGGTCTTCGTATGAGGGGCAATATAGATACGTATATTTAGGATACTTTTTGCCAAAAAGCAAAGATGGCTTGGTTCAAATGGTTATTCTAGCCGTGAACGTTGCGCAAGCATGATGAAAAGTGCAAGCAGTGCCGATATTGAGAGCGGTATGGCTGGTAGAATGAAGGGATAGCTTGGACCCCAAAGATTCAAAATATAGCCTGAAATACTTGCACCTAAAGCTACTCCGCTTAGATTGAATATTTGAAGAATACCACTTGCAGTGCCTCTTCCTTCTCCTCCCACGCTTGTAACAACGTAGCTTGAAGAAAGATAGGCCATTGCTAAGGCTATCCCTAACAAAGGCGCAACGACATAAAGATATGAATATATGTTCTCAAATAACGCTATTGATGCTATTAATCCTATCAAGGATGCTGAAAAAAGCGTTAATAAAGGAGTTTTCTTTTCGCATATATAGCTTGTCATGAAGAAAAAGGGTATTCCTATTAGCGACGTAATAGCCAAAAATATTCCAACTTGTGCAGCAGCAATTTGATCTGCGATGTTTAAAACTATTCTTAGTGCATTTCCTAAGCTACCTGCGATCGTTCCAATGAACATGTATATTGAAAACATAGTTAGGGAAGCTGAGATGAGAAATCTTAAATTCGCCCTAACTTGCTTTATAGAATCTCCAATTTTTGCTCTTTTGATATCTTTAAAAGCTGTAAAATAAACCAAGGAAAAAAGGATTACATGAATGACTATTGATACTATGAATACATATCTAAACCCTTGGCTCAAAGTGATGACCGAGGAGCTTCCTGCACCGACTATTATACTTAAGGAAACAAGAGTATAGAATATAGACAGTGGATATCCTCTTCTAGCAAATTGATCCCCTATGAAAGCTAAGGCCGTTGGAAATATTATGGCATCGAAGAACGCGTTAATTATTCTAGCAATTATCAGATATGTATAATTTGGGGCTAAGAAATAAATGACGAAAGCAATTATATCTCCTGGCACAGCTATTAGAATTGCGTTTTTTCTTCCTAATCTATCGATTAAATAGCCTAGAGGAAAGCTTACAATAATAGCTATGATAGAATAAAGTCCTACAATGAAACCAGCAATAGCTTCACTGGCTCCAAGTGAATGTGCATAGTTTGTAAGAATTGGTGAAACAAGAGCAGTATCTATTACGCTTGCAAAAGCTAGGAATGCTAGAACAGGGTATATACGTCTTGGCTCTGCCATCTTACCAAATTTAGAGAAAGTCTTTTAAAATCTTATATATACATTAATATAGATTTGTTTAATATCCAGGGATATCCATTTTTGGTAGAGCTTTTATATAGTTTTCCTCAATCTCTTTTGCAAACTCTTTATAATCCCTTATAGTAATTATTGCTGGCATTTTGATAGCTTCTCCAAACACTAGAGCCTCTCTTCTCTTTAGGCTTTCTACCACAGGTAAAAAGAGGTGTGAGTATTTCAAACCTTTTGTTGAAGCTTCAATGTCTACTTCGGTTGTAAGAGAAAAGATAAAAGAATTCCATAACATACCCATAACATCTTCACTTATCTGTGAAGGCCTTTGATCGATTATGCAAAGTATTATGCCTCTCTTCCTTAGCTCTCTTGCAATTTCTCCAAAAGCCGTTTTATAATATAATTTTCCAGAAAGGAATTTATGAGCTTCTTCTAAAAAAATCACGATTTTGTATTTAAGTTGCCTGTTACTCATGATTTCGTTTATGGCCTTTTGCCATATTTTCTTTGAAAGTAAATGAGCTATAAGCGTATACGCCCGTGGGTCATCTCCATATCTACCAAAACTTATTATGACGCTTCGCTCACCATAAAATAATTCATTCACTATTTCGCTTATCGTGTCCTTTTTATCTATGGCGATGAATTCATATCTCCTCATTGAGCTAAGCTTACCTTTACCTGCCCTGAAAGAAGCGAGTGCACCAGTACCTATGTCTTTGATTTTTTCTTCAATTCTATTTTCAATTATTTTCAATTCCTTTTCTAAGTCCTTTCTTTCATCAAGATATCCAAGCAAATATAGGATCCAAGCATGCTTTTTTAAACTATCATCTAGTTGCTGAACTCGTTCAAAAACATCATTGATCATCCTTTTGTATTGATGAAGATAATCTAAGAAATTTTGGGTGAGATCTAAATTTTCTTTTAATATTTCTAAATCTTCAACATCGAGCTCTCTAGGATCAATATTGAATTCTTCCAATCTAAATTCCTTCGATAAAAGTATATCTGGCGTATATATTTTGAAATCGTTCTTAAAAAGTAGACCAACTCCGTCTGCGTAGTCATTTCCATGCTGATCCTTTACTTTAAGACCATATTCGCTGTGCATATCGAAGATCAAAAGCTTTATTGGTTTATCGAGTTTATTCTTTTTGTTGGAAATGATTATAAGAGAAGCTATGATATTTCCCAAATGAGTTTTCCCTGTTCCTGATTTACCAAAAATTCCAAAAGAGCCTCTTGTGAGCAGATCGATGTTTATGGGTATCATGACTTTTAGTTCTGAATCCTTCACTGGATGTTTTGAAAAACCAATTCCCCAATTCACTTTTTCATCGAGATTCCCATAAAAGGTTTCAATGTCCTCCTTTTTTGGTGGAACAACTTTTCCAGCATGAACTGGTATAGTATCTACTTCTTCAACACCATATTTGCTTGTTTGGGCAAGAGGTATTAATCTCATTGATGTCGATAGCTTTTTCGTTGCGCTCAAGCTTTTTAATGCTACATCACCTATGTTCTTTGCTTCGCTATTTTCTGAGAGATATTTTGCCGCGTTTGATGCTCTTTCTGAACCTGCAGAGTGAAAAACTTCCGATATTATCGACAAGTATTTTCTTTTCTTTCCTTCAATGATCGCTATAGAGTTCGTGGCTATATCTTCAGTAGCTTCGTAATCACTCAGTATTGACTCTATACCTGTGCTTGTGCTAGCATTTGTAACATATCCTAATTCTTTTGTTTCACTCATATTTCAGTAGCCTGCCCAGTGATATGTTGACTTGTTCAGCCAGATGGTCGAATTGATTTTCCAATAAATCCTTCTGCATACCGTTTAAGATATCTATTAGCTCCTCCTTTGAAAATATTTCCTTCAACCTTTTAAAAAAGGATTCTAGAAAGTATCCAAATAAACTCCTTTCTTCATTTGGCATTGCATTATATATAAGCGGGAGGTATTTTAGAGAAGGTTCCTTATTAAGGTGGATTTCTCTTATAATTTCTTTCTCAGGCAAAAAGACGAGGTCATGAATCAAGGGGATCTTCTCAGGTCTTCCTTGATATATTTCATTTCCTCTAATGTAACCAACAGTAACTGCTTCACATACCGCTCTATATTTATCCATTATATCTCTGTATTCCTTGGCAAAATCCTCCCTTTTCCTTTTGAAAGGCTTAGGAATATCGCTAATTGGGACGATGGGTTTGATGGATAAAGAAATAACAACACCCATTATTAGCTCACTTCCAGCAAGCACCAAAACAAAAGAGGGATACTCAGGTATCTTTTCCAAATGATATGTTTGAAATATGAACTTATTGTGGTAAGATTCAACTATTTCTCCTATAGCATTTTCTATCTCCTTTGATTTGAAAATTTCTAGCCAATCTGTCATATTAAACTGGATAACTTTCTTTCTAGTTTTTTACTCACCATGATCGGCGATATGCCTGGAAGTTGATTGCTCAATAAGCTTAAAATAAATCTCCTATCTTGTTCGCTTAGATAAGCCTGTTCATGAGCTCGAGCCATGCAATATGGATAGCCATCTCCTATAATACTTTGCAGAAGAACTATCTTATGTATTTCATCAATTCTTCCTTTTAAATCACCTAGAAATTCCACTCTTAGGACGTTTCCATCAAATATCTTGAGATAAAATGCATATACTTCTCTATTTATTAGGGAAGTGGGATGGTTGTAAATCTTCATAAGCGGGCTTCTTTGACCTGGCTTAAGTATTCTATCAAAAAGTTGTTTATCTGTAACCTTTACATCATTCAAGTTTGAGACTTTGCTGAGAAAGTTTACGAAAGATCTGCTCATGCTATAAAAAATTGCAATAGGTATAGTATTGCTATTAATCATTTCCTCTAAGTTTTGAAGAAGTTTATTCATCAATTTCTTTATCACGTCATCTCTTGCACTAGAAAGAAAACCCGAGGATATACTTTCGTCTAGAAACACATATGCCCCACTAAGATCTTGTTTTTCTAGCAATTCACTGAAAACTTGGCTATAGCAATCTAACCGCATATATTGAAGGATCCAAGAAGGTAGCTTTGTTTCTTCTATTAAGTCTTCGATTTGCTTTTTTGTGAAAAATAGTGGTATGCTATTCTCGAGATATTCTCCATGAAAATAATCGTAGAAAAAGTATCCGGTATTAACTAATATAAAATAGGGTGTGATGTGATGAGAAAACATTTCGCTAGTATCGAACGCAATAACCTTTGAACCCTTTATTTTTTCGAATGCCCAACGATTATTCATGAGTCCTTGTTTTATATCTTCAACTTCATCATAGTTTTTACAATCCAAATTCTCTACTGGTAATGCTATTTCTTGCTTGCTTTTTGTATCGAGCCAACTGTCCAGCTTATTTTGTTCAAGGCCTAAATATGCATTCCTTAATCTTTCTATAATCGACTCCTCTATCTTAAGTTCTTCTATAAGATATGAAGAAGCTGTCTTCAGAATTCTTATTGTCAAATCATGATTTAACATCAATATGATTTAGGAATTTGAATATATTATACTGTTTTCTCCAAAGAGGACTTTATTTCTGCATACAAATTTTCAAATAAGTTGTTCCAATTATCTCTTGTTAGGATAAATAATCGCCTTTCATTTGGAGGGATCAAGTTAGCGAAATTTATATGTTTTCTATGAAGAGTTGCGAGGAGATGTCTATCAGATTTGAGTATTTGAATTATTAAATTCTTGAACTTTTCGCTGGACAGTTCCATGCTACCTATTTCATCGCATATTATAAGACTTCTTGAATCCATCGCTCTTTCAAGAGTTTTAACTGCGAAGTCATCAATTCCTCTTATATTTATGTGATAACTTCCTAGCATCGGGCCTCCAAAATCCTCTTTCTTAGAAGCCAAAATTTCTTTTCTTCCTGTTTTCAAGTCATTTATAATGAAGCCCATTCTAACACCATGCTCTCTTATCTCGATGGTTACAAATCCATCGCAACTTATGTTACTTGATTTTAAGCGTTCGAAAAGTTTCAAAATCAATGTTGTTTTTCCTGTGCCTGGCTCACCCGTTACTAACCATTTCATTCCATTTCCCACATTTGTTTAGCGAGCTTGCCTTCATATTTGAAGACATTTACGAGTTCTTTAGCATTTTCTCTTTTTTCCCTGAATACCGTTAAGAATTTATTAATTTTCTCCACGAGTATCTGTTTCAATTCACCAGAAAGCATTTTACCACTGCGATAATCCTCTTCAATTTTCTTTATTTTTGCATCATCTTCTTCGAAGAAGTAATATAACCATTGAAAGCTTACGTCCACTTCTGGATTTCCTCCAAGTTTACGGTGTAATTCTATCGTAGCTTGCCCACCTGAGTATGCATGTTTCATTATTTTACTACTAACAGTCTTTTCATCATCTTTTAGAAATATGCATGTCTCAGGCTTGGAAGTACTCATTTTTTCCCATATTCCAGTAAGCGCAGGTATGAGCTTAAGATGAAGGGCGGCAGTTTTATAATAGCCCATACCTTCAGCTATATCGCGCTGAATTCTCCAGTAAGGATCCTGATCTATGCCTGCAGGTATGAGGCATCTTCTTTTCTCAAAGAAAGTAGGGGCCATTTGTATTGCAGGATAAAAGATAATGCCTATATTGGTTGAATTTTCGAAACCGAATACTGCCTTTGCCAAAGAAAAGTTTATCTTTTTCGCTATTCTCAAAGCTTTGGGATAGAGCTTTGAAATGTATTCAGTGTCTTGAAAGATGAAAGTCCTGTTTTCATCGAAGCCCACTGCTATTATATCGAGGATATTATCATATGCCCATTTCTTTGTAGCATCTTCATAAGTGAGATCATCTCTTTGGAGGTATCTCTCTTCATCTGCGATCATAATGTAGACATTGACCTTGAATTTTTCCTGGAGCCATTTTGTTAAGTAAAAAGGTAATATGTGGCCGATATGCATAGGCCCTCCAGGCGCTCTTCCTGTATAGAGGAAAAATCCTTGACCACTCTTTATGTCCTTGAGGATGAGTTCGAAGTCTCTATGGGAAAACACTATGTTTCTTCTAAAGAAGATATGCATTTCACCTGCAAGAGAAGCAAGTTCATTCTTTAGTGTCTCATCGAATGCTTTTGTCCCGAATTGTTCAATTAATTTATTGTAATCTATTTTACCTTTGGCTTCCCAAGGAGTAATGCTAAAGTCCTCCACAATATAGACCACCTGCTAATCATTTTCGAGCATAATAGCTTTTATCTTTTTCGCAAGTTCAATGTTATTAATACCCAATACTGCAATCCTTTTGTTATCGAGTAATTTCATTCTATCTATTTCTTCTCCCATTACTTCAACATAACCACCCGCAACCTTTATCATGAATAACCCTCCGACAAGGTCTAGAAACCTCACTCTCGGTGTTGGAGCTATGAATGCATCAAGCCTACCAGCTGCAACGTATGCGGTATCTAAAGCTATGGCTCCCAAAAATCTTATGTATCTTACAGATTCCAAAATTTTATTCAATCGATTAACAAATTTGAGGTTTTCTTTTGTTAGTTTGACATCTATGCTAGCTATAACATCGTTGAGATCTTTTGTATTTGATGTCTTCACTTCTTTACCGTTCAATAAGACTCTTTCTCCATCGCATAAGAATAACTCTCCTCTAATGAGATCAATTGTACCCGCAGCAACAACATCTTTAAACTCATTACCGTTAGCTATAGCTATTGTACTTGCACAAAATGGTAAATCTCTTGCGGTGTTTGTACTTCCATCTACGGGGTCTATGATCGCGATCCCTTTACCGTGGCCGTCAATAATGCCTTTTTCTTCAGTTAGTATTGTACCTACGTAATTCTTTAACTCTTGTACTATTGTTCTTTCCACATAATCATCGAAAAACATTGTAACATCGCCTCCGTAACCCCTCGATTGACTTTCTTTAAATCTTTTGTCTTTTTTCGCTTCATTGAATGCAGCTTGGGCTGTTATGAGTGTTTTTTCTATTAAATCCAATTTGTTCATTGTTTATCCTAATTGTATCCGTATATAAGACTCTGTAAGTGGGGTCGCCAGGATTTGAACCTGGGGCCTCACGGTCCCAAGCCGTGCATTCTACCAAGCTAAACTACGACCCCCTCAATTTCATTATTTAAAAACCAATTTTAATTTATCTTCTGCTTAAATGGAATTGTGAAAACAAAGGTAATAAAAGTAAACCCATTTCATCCCGATCAGGAGATAATAAAGGAAGCTTCAGATTTGATCCTTAAAGGTGAGCTCGTCGCTTTTCCAACAGAAACAGTCTACGGTTTAGGTGCGGACGCAACTAATTCTAATGCGGTTAGAAAGATTTTTTTGGTAAAGGGAAGGCCACCGGATAACCCGCTAATTGTACATATAGCAAGGCATGAAGAAATTAATGAAGTAGCCATTAAGATCCCAGAAAGAGTTTACGAATTGGCCAAGCGATTTTGGCCTGGCCCTTTAACTTTTATTTTATATCGAAGCCAAAAGATTGTTGATGAAGTATCTGCAGGGCTAGATACTGTTGCTGTTCGTTGCCCAAGCCATCCGGTAGCGAATATGCTAATTATACAAAGTGGTAAACCAATCGCGGCTCCAAGTGCCAATAAATCAGGAAGGCCTAGTCCTACAAGAGCCGACCACGTTCTAGAAGATTTCAAAGGTGAAATACCACTTATTTTGGATGCAGGCCCTACGCTATATGGTGTTGAATCAACAGTCATAGACATGACAAAAGACCCTCCTGTTTTGCTTAGGCCAGGCGCTATGCCTATTGAAGAAGTGGAAAAATACATCGGCGAAATTGTAATACCTGATTTTGCAAGAGGATATGGTAAATATGAAGGTAAGGCATTATCACCTGGTATGAAATACAGGCATTATTCTCCAAACAAACCTTTGATACTCGTAGAGGGTGAGAATAAAGTTGCTGTGATTAAAGATTTACTAAAAGAGAATCCAAGATCGGGCTTGGTTCTTACAAAAGAAACTGCAACGCATTTCAAAGATCATAAAGAAATGATCATCATTGGCAGCAAGGAAAATCTCTACGAGGTCGCCTATAACCTTTTTTCTTCATTACGAGCTATGGATAAACGAAATGTTGAAATCATAATAACAGAAGATGTATCTGAAGTTGGTATAGGACTTGCTGTCATGAATAGGCTAAGAAAGGCAGCATCTAAAAATATAAGAGCATGATTATATCTTTAAACGCATGAAGTACACTACACTTGGCTATCTTGATGTTAAAGTATCCGTGATAGGATTAGGTTGTTGGCAATTCGGAGATCCTAATTGGGGTTGGGGAAAAGAATTGAATGAGGAATTAGCCATTAAAATAATACATGAGGCATACAATCTCGGAATAAATTTCTTCGATACAGCAGAGATTTACGGTGATGGCGTTTCTGAAACTGTATTAGGAAAGGGGCTTAAAGAAATACGAGATAACGTTGTAATAGCTACGAAGGTTTCGCCTTCCCATCTTCGCTATAAAGATGTTTTGAAAGCATGTGAAAATAGTCTGAAGCGTTTGAATACTGATAGGATTGATTTATATCAGATTCACTGGCCAAACTTCTACATACCACTCAAAGAAACCGCTCAAGCCATGGATGAGCTTTACAAACAAGGTAAAATTAAGGCCGTTGGAGTTAGTAATTTTCCTGTGCCGATGATCAAAGAATTTAAAAAGAATCTCAAAGTAGCCCCTTTGGTTTCAAATCAAGTTCAGTATAATTTAGTTGAACGTCTTGTTGAGAAAGAAATAGCAAAATACTGTAGGAGAAATGGAATGAGTATAATAGCATATAGCCCTTTAGCGCAGGGCTTATTGACGGGTAAATATTCATCCTCAAACATACCAACTGATGCTATAAGAAGAAATAAGGCATGGTTTAGAAAGGAAAATTTAGACAAAATAATGAACTTATTAAGAGAACTTGAATCCCTTTCCAATAAATACAATAAGAAAATCAGTCAGATTTCCTTGAACTGGTTGATATCGCATCCCAATACAATAGCTATACCAGGCGCAAAAACCCTTGAACAGTTAAAGGAGAACGTTGAGAGTTGTGATTTTGAACTCAGTAAAAGTGATTTCAAATATATTTCAAGGATAAGCGAAAACCTTGACTTAGACTATTTTTAGTTGGTATTAGCCTTAAAATTTTAGGGCAGCTTTTCTTGGCCTGATATACTAATCCGTAAGAAAGAATAACTTTTAAGTTTTTTAGCCTAGTAAATTATTCTATTTGTTCATGAAACTCAAGTTCATAAGTGGGTGCTCCGCAGGTAAGCCGAATTTATTAACGCTAGTCAAAGATAGTGGGAAAGTAGTGGTCTTTGATTGTGGCTTCCAGAATGAAATGCCGGATTTTAGCAAGATTGAAGGCGAAGTAGAGGAGGTCTTCATAACTCATGCACACGCAGACCACATAGGCGGGCTTACAATGCTTAAACGCATGTTTCCTAAGGCCAGAATATTTATGAGTGAACCTACGCTGGAGATAGGAAAAATAACTATTGGAAGCCTTGAGATCATGAACAAATACAAAATACCACAATCTGAGATCGAAGAGGTTATGAGTGATGTCGAAACAGTCAAGGATGGAGTCCCCTTAAAGTTCGATGAATACAAAGTCCTACCGATATATGCTGGCCATTTACTTGGGGCGCTTTCTTATCTAATTAAATTTGATTCTATGACAGTGCTCTATACAGGAGATGTAAGTGTTTCAGAATTACCTCTTGCTGGAAAGCTTGAAATATTGCAGGGCAATATAGATCTTTTAATATCTGAGACGAACTTCAGTTTAGGTTTTGATACATTTAGTTCAGCTGTTGAGAAAATTGCACAAATGGTTGCAGCTGCTACAAAAGTGAAGGGAAGGATTATCATGCCTATGCCTGCTGCTGGAAGAGCTCAAGAGATTGCGATCTATCTTTCCTACAAGATGCTAAATGGGGAAATTCCGCATACAACAATCTATGTTGATGGAAGCATAAAGGATGTTATGAAGATATACGATAGATATAGTTCCTATTTAAGGGGTTATCTTGCTGAATATTATTTCAAGGTTCGATCCTCAGGCCTAATAAAGCTAGTAAGCGACGATATGCGTAAGGATTTGGTAAAAAATGAAAAGCCTCTCATAGTTTTGACTACTTCAGCGAATATGAAATATGGTCCAAGCTTATATTACGCTGAGGAAGTTTTCTTAGATGAAAATTCAACAATATTATTTACAGGAAGAGTTGATGACAAGACGCTGGCTAAGCGCATAATAAATTCAAAGAAGGGCGAGCTGGTTGAGTTTAAGGGTATAGCATTAAGCAGAAAGTGCAATGTTTTGATAAACGAGGTAAATGAACATGGAAATGCATCCGATATGCTTGATACCATCAAGAAGATAGGTATTAAATCTCTAATTCTGATGCATGGCAATGATGTTGTGAAGCAATACATGAGTCAGTTCTTCATAAAAGAAAATCCGCGCTTCTTTCTCATAGAACCTCTTGAAGGAGATTTGATAAACTTAGCTATTATATTCAATCTTGCCAGAAGTCAGAAGGCATTCTTGGATGAGGAATTCTTTGAAGCATTAATCGAGAGAATCATAGAAGCTATAAGATCCGATTATGATAAGGGTAGAATGCTTACAAGGGATTACGTTCAAGATGTTTTGAATAAGAATGATATAATTTTAGAGATAAGAAATATAGAAAAAGCTAAGCAGTTCTTTTTCATAGCATTCAGATATGCTGTTAAATACTCCTATAAGGATTCGAGAATAGATTTCAAGTTTGTAAGTGATTTCTTGGAGGTGATTTCAGAGATAATCTCAGATATCTTAGGCAAAAGCAATTCGAATAAACTATTTGCTCAATTGGGCGAGACAGCAGCTAAATTCTTTAAAAATTTGGTTCTTAAGGGAGGAACGCTCAAAGCTGATTTAGGAATTAAGATCCAGTCACTTGAGAATTTGAAGGACATTCTAAACGATTTCGAAACTAATTTCTCTCGCTTCGGAATTAAGGCGCCCAGTGTTGGAGAAATAAAGAAATTATGCGAGCAAGAACTCATTGTAGATAATACATACAGAAATAATTACCTTAGGGTGTTCGGTTGATATCTTAATAAGCTAAACTGGGAAATTAAAAAATAGCGGGAGTCATCTAGCCTGGCAATGATGCCGGACTCATAATGCAAGGCCTAGGGCAGGCATGCGTGGAATCCGGTGTCCCGGGTTCAAATCCCGGCTCCCGCATCTAAGAAATTTGTTTGGGTGAAATTTTCCTCTTTATTATGTGGCAAACTTTTTCTTTTTGGTCTATCTAATTTTAATGAATGAAAATAGCAATAATAGGTGCAGGCCCTGCAGGCTCGAATTGTGCATACTGGGCCGCAAAGGAAGGTCATGACGTTTATTTATTCGAAAAGGAGAAGGTACTAGCCAATAAACCGTGCGGTGAGGCAATTTTTGGTGAAGCATTCAATTTCACTCCTATTAAGCCCAATGAATCAAAGTGGGCTCTAAATTATATTTATAGAGCGGAGATATACTTCGAAAATGATCTTTTACTAGAAACTGAAACTAAGCCACTTGATGGCTATATAGTAAATAAGAGGGCATTTTTGGAAGAAATTGTTGAAGAGGCTAAAGCTCAGGGAGCAAAATATTTTAGAGAAGCTTTTGTTGATGAAAAAAGTTTCGATCTAGTAATAGATGCAGGAGGCTATACTTCGACCTTTGCTAGAAGAAAAGGTCTTTCCTATGACGGTTTTAAATTTTCTCCAGCTCTTCGTGGTTATGGTAAGACAGATAAGATAAGAGATGATACACTATATTTTCAAGTTTACGATTTTGGTTATGCTTGGATCTTTCCTTATGGAGAAAATTTCTGCAATTTTGGCATCGGAGGTCACGTAAATTCCAGAGATGTTCTTCTTAACCATCTTTTTAAGTTTTTAAAGTTGTTTGATGTCGAAGTTAGCTCAAAGATTGAAGGAGCTCCTTTCCCTTCAAACGGTCCTCTCAGCGAACTTACAATCGGTAATATTCGTGTTGTTGGCGATACGGCGGGAATGGTAATGCCTATAAGCGGTGAAGGTATCAGGTTCGCATTATATGCAGGAAGCATATGTTTTAAAGAAAACTATGAGAAACTCTTTCAGGCAAAATATGGGGAAAAATTAAGGACTGGGAAGAAAATTTTGGATCTATGGCTTCATATGACATTAGAAGATATAAAGGAGCTCATAAGAACGGTTGACCCCTCTGTTCTTGCGAAAGTATTTATTGAAGGAGAAAAACCCAATGCCTTAGAGGGTATTAAGTTACTAAGGAGACCGAAGTTGTTTAGTAAAACAATCAAGTCTCTTTATTTAAGTTAGTAATTTTAAAATATTTAATGGTTGGCTGGGTCGATATACTAACAGCAAAACAAGCTCGATTCTTCAAATATTTCATTGATAAGTATGGTCTTTTAGCTACTACAAGGGAGTATAGTGAGAGCTTAGCCGCAATAAGATCGCTTAATATAGATTGCACAGTGATAGGAAGACATGGTTCAACAGTTTTGGAGAAAATGATCAATAGTATAGAAAGAAGCCGAGAATTACTTAACTGGTATCTTAAAAATAAGCCAAATTTTCTTGTCTCACACGGAAGTGTTGAAGGAAATAGATTGGCCTTTCAAGCAGGAATACCGATTTTCGATTTCAATGATTCTCCTGAATCGATGTTCGCCTCTAGACTCACCTCACCTTTAGCAACTTATATGATCGTTCCTCAAGGATGTGGAAATGAATTCAAAAAATATGGAGCGCAGCAGATAATTGAATATGAAGGTCTCACACAAGTTACATGGTTAAAAAGACACGATTATAATGAAGAATATCTTAAATCCTTTAATCTCAATGATAAGAAAATCACAGTTATAGTAAGAGAACCTGCATATCTCGCTTCCCATGTCGAGTCCGATTCTAATACTTTTAAAACCGTATTATCTGAACTCAGGAAATTGAGTGATGAAATCAATCTCATAGAGCTGGAGAGATACAAGGGTAAGTTTCTCGATGTTCCAACATTGCTCACGAAAACAGATATAGTAATAGCCACAGGTACAATGGTTGGCGAAGCGATCGTGAGCGGTGTACCATTGGTAATAGATTATTTACCGATATTGCAATTCATGTATAGACGTTTTTCGAAAGAAGAATATTTCAAGCATATAACTCAACCAAGCATGATAATTGCCAGCGTAAAGGAGTTTTTGAAGAATCCTATGCCTAGAAGGGAGCCTTTATACAACAAAATGGAGGATCCCATGGACATTTTTGATGAGCTTCTGAGAGAAAAGTTTCCTCATTTGCTTGGATGAATATAAAAATAATCGGTGGTGAAACCCTAGGTACAAGAAGTTTAGCGACTTTAGTTGAATGCTCAAGTACTAAAGTTCTCATCGATCCAGGTGTTGCCTTAGGACCTAGATTTAACCTTTTACCTCATCCCTTTGAGTATGAAGCACTTTATAGGACTAGGAAGGAAATAGAAACTCAAGCTGAACAAGCTGATCTCATATTCATTTCTCATTATCATTTCGATCATTTCACACCTTTCTGGGCTGAAATAGATAATGTATGGACTTTCGCGGATTGGAAAAGTGCTAAGAAAATATACTCAGGAAGAGAAGTTCTACTTAAGGATCCTTATGAGAATATAAATAACAGTCAGAAGGGAAGAGCGTCTCAGTTTATTCCTAACTTGAAGAAAATCGCCAAATCTGTGCGTTCTGCAGATTCCAAGGAGTATATGTTTGGTAGCACAAAGTTGGTCGTTTCTGAGCCAGTTCCTCATGGTGAAGAAGGCACGCCGCTGGGCTATGTTATAATGTTGGAAATCGAAGATAAAGGAGAAAAGTTCCTCTTTGCCTCAGATATCGAGGGCCCTATAAGTGAAAAAGTTTTTGAAAAAATAGTGAATTTGAAACCTGATATTTTATTCCTGAGCGGTCCTCCATTATATTTATTAGGAAGCAAACTATCTGATTACAATTTTTCAAGAGCCCTTAACAATCTTTCAAAATTGACTTCACATATAGATATCATCATTTTAGATCACCATCTTTTCAGGAGCTCTGAAGCATTGAAATATGTGAGTGAACTGAAGGAAAGAGCTGATTCATATGGTTCGTTTATCATGACGATTTCTGAGTTCAATGGTTCTACGATGAAAATGTTAGAGGCAAAAAGGAAAGAACTTTATGAAGACTACCCACCAAGCAAGGCCTTTATGGAATGGACGAGAAAAAAGATTGGTCTTCCACCAATAAGCTTAGAATAAGGCGGGCCCAATGGGATTCGAACCCATGTCGCTGGCTCCGAAGGCCAGCGCTCTATCCTGCTAAGCTATGGGCCCTAATTAGAAATTCATCCATCTAAGCTTAAATTTAACAATTTATTTATACGATCATACATTTACTCTAATTGATGTCCCAGCTGAGAAAGGATATACTTTTCCATAATACAGTTGATGTCTGGATTCACTTTTGTGAAGTTTATAAAGTTGATTGGGGTGACATTCAAAGTTACCTTGATTTCATCAATTATCTTTCATCTTTAGGCATAAGGATGAATCCTATGAATCTATGTATCAAGGAAACTGGAGGTATGTATCAGCGTGGAAAGAAGAAGGCAGATTTTCTTGATGCCCTAACAAAACTCAAAAAAGGTCGGCCAGTCTATACAATAAAGCTGGATAAAGAATTGGAAGAAAAAATCAATGAATACTTCAGAGCAAAAACATTGAAATGAGTTTTCTAAAAGACTTTTCAAAATCACTAAAGGATGCGATAAATAAGCTCAAAGGTAGCACAGGCGACGAAGCTGCTCTGAAAGAATTCATCAGAGATATTCAAAGAATTCTGCTTAGAGCAGATGTTAATGTAAACATTGTTCTTGAACTTAGCAATAAATTACAAGCTAAAATTAAGGAAGATCCTCCTGCAGGTTTTACTAGAAAAGATCTAATTCTAAAAGAGCTCTATGATAGTTTGATAGATATCTTAGGTGGAAGAAATAAGCATAGGCTTGAGCTCAATCCTAGTTCTTTGAACATTATAATGCTCGTAGGTATTCAAGGAAGCGGCAAAACGACGACTGCGGCGAAATTGGCATACTATTTAAAAAAGAGGAATTATAGAGTTGGTCTAATATCTGCGGATACCTATAGACTGGGTGCTTATTATCAGCTGATGCAGCTAGCTCAAAAGATCGAAGTTCCTTTTTATGGTGAAGCTGAATCGAAGGATTCCATAATGATAGCTATGAATGGAATTAAGGCGCTATCTGGCTCATGCAATGTTCTGATCATTGATACAGCTGGCCGTCATAGGAATGAAGCAAGTTTGATCGAGGAAATGAAAGAAATGGCAGCTAAGATAAATCCTACTCATGTGATTCTGGTCATCGATGCAACCATTGGGCAGGCAGCTTACAATCAGGCAAAAGCTTTCAATGAAGCCACTAAGATAGGCAGTATAATTATTACCAAGCTAGATGGTTCTGCAAAAGGAGGCGGCGCAATAAGCGCAGCTAAGGCTACAGGCGCTAAGATATTATTTATAGGAATTGGTGAAAAAATTGAAGAATTTGAAGAATTCGATCCTGTTTCTTTCACTAATCAACTTTTAGGCTTGGGGGATATCGATCTATTGTCTAGGAAGATTGAAGAAGCAAGGGTTGAGCAAAAAATAAGAGCTGAAAAGTTCATGCGTGGCGAGTTCAATCTTAAGGAACTCGTTGATCAAATAAAAGAATTCAGGAAGATGGGCCCACTTAGCAAATTATTGAATTTGATACCAGGCTTTTCGTTTGAGTTGCCAGATGAAGCTATGAAGGAAGCTGAGAAAAATTTAGACAAATGGGAAGCTATAATTAATTCTATGACGAAAAAAGAAATTACAGATCCCAAGATAATCGATCGATCTAGGGCTAGAAGGATTGCGAGAGGTGCTGGAGTAGATGTAAAGGATGTAGAGAGGTTGATAGACTCTTACAATATGATGAAAAGGAATGTAAAGAGGCTTAAGAGATTCGGTATTAATGTACCATATAGGTAGTTTAGAAAAAATAAGCAGACTTATCAACGATTATAATATTTGTCCATTTTGTTTGGCTAGATTGCTGTATGAAAGGAATAAAGGTTTCCTAAAATTTCTTAAGAAACTTCATGCCGAATTGGTCTCCAAAAAGCTTTATTCCTTCAATAGAAATGAGCCTTGCTATTTGTGTAACGGTATCATGCCTGCTCTTCCTAAGACCATTCATGAGATCGAGTCAAAATTAGAATCATATAATTTCAAAAGTTTCAGCTTCGGTACTAAAATTCCTGAGATATTATATGCAAGGGAGGATTTCATTCGCTCCAAGTATAGTATGTCTTCTGGGTTATCGCTAAAGAGCTATCTTAACTATATGGTTTCAAACTATCTTTCAAGAAAGTTGGGTAAGGTGATAGATATCAATAGACCAGATCTAAGAATAGTATATGATTTTGGTAATGCTTTGCTAGAGATAACTCCTTCAAGCGTGTATATTTATGGAAGATATCTTAAGTTGAAGCGAGGTGTCAGGCAGACAAAGCAGTTTTGTAGGTTATGTTATGGATTAGGTTGTAAAGCATGTAATTATAGGGGATATACTGATGACCCGTCTATAGAAGGTTATATATTGGATCTTTTCAGAGATGAATTTTTTGGCGAAGCAAGCGTTTTGCATGCTGCAGGGAGAGAAGACATAGATGTGGTAACATTAAATACGGGTCGTCCTTTCGTCATTGAAGTCAAAAGACCACTTAAAAGAAGCGTGGATTTGATGAAGATTCAAGATGTGCTGAATTCGAGAAACAAGGGTGTAGTTGAACTAAAAGGATTAAGGTATGTAGATCGCGAGATTATGGAGAAAATAAATGTATTTTCAAAATATGATGAGAAGAGTTACAGACTCGTCGTTAAGTTTCATAATGAAATAGATCAACTTATGTTGGAGAAAATTGAAAAAGAGCTAAGCAATCGCGTAATTGCACAGAGAACACCTTTGCGAGTTATTTATCGCAGGGCTGACAAAATTAGGTATAAGACGGTATATTCATTGTCTTCAAAATTATTGGATAAACAAACAGTTGAATTCATCATAAGATGTCAAGGAGGGCTTTATATCAAGGAGCTTGCTCACGGCGATCAAGGAAGAACAAATCCTAGTATATTTTCAATTTCAAAAATTCCTTTAGAAGTAATAAGTTTAGATGTTATATCTGTGGCACCTGAGCTTGAGAAGAGGCTTGGGCTTGATTGACGTTGTACTTTGTTATATGCTCTTTTGTAGTTATTATTTTTTTAATCTTACTTCCTAAGCGAACTTCAATTATGTAAGCTTTTCCCCTTTTTCCAACGATTTTTCCTACCATCCCTTGATATCGCTTATGAGGAGCAGTAGACATATTTATGGGATTGATGTTAATATGAACAAATTCTCCTATTTCGTAATCTATCATGTATTGTGATAAACCTCTTCTCGCTCTACTGCTAGAAAATAATTTCCTCATTCGTTTCCTGTATCCTTTTGTCGTAGGCATAGTAATTAATAAGGCAAATATACTTTATATTCTTATCAGTTTATTAAGAATAGAATGAAGGTCATCTTTTACAAGGACATAACGTTAGCAGAAGCATTGGAGCTATTGGAAAAAAGGGCTCAAGAAGGAGAACTTAACGAGAATCAAAAGAAAATGTATGATTATTTAAAAAAGTTTACCCAAATAGATGCTGAAAAAGCAAAAGCGTTAGTCGAGAAACTAGTTACAGAGTATAATGTATCAAGGCCTGATGCGATACAGATCGTTAATATGATGCCTTCTAATATCGATGAGCTGAGGAATCTTTTACAGAGCGAGAGATATTATAGCAACGAGGATCTACAGAAAATCTTGAAAGTACTTAAGTAATAACTAATGGCCCAATTTTCTAGAAAGAGATTCTATTTTGAAGAATTTGCTATCATTTTAAGCTATAATATACAACAAAGATTTGTAAAGGAGAAGAAACAGCAACCTTTTTTCCCAAGAATTAAAGAGGTATATTCGCAAGCTTTGGGGAAGGATTATTACACGCTGCTCGAAGTGGTTTCAGATCCTAATGTAGTTATGCAAAAAGGTGAAATGGTCTACATAGGAAAGGGAAGTCCGAAGATAAAGCGGGTTAGTGCAAGGTTGGTTTATGACGAACTTGTAGATGATGCAAAGTATGAGCTTGAAAATACAATAAAAATGCTAGTAAAAGAAAATGAGAAAAAATTTGTAGACTTCTTCAATTCTGCAGGTCCTATTTCACCAAGAGTTCATGCAATAGAGATGTTACCAAGAATTGGGAAGAAAACAGTTGAGAAAATTTTGAACGAAAGGGCGATTAAGGCTTTTGAAAGCTATGAGGATATCAAAAAAAGGGTTGGCATACCCAATCTTGAAGAAATATTATTTGAAAGGCTAAAAGTAGAAATAACATCAAAGGAGAAACTTAACTTTTATTTGTTTGCTAAGGGAATACAGAACACAATGGAAGAAAGGGCTTCTAGGCAGTTTTAGCGCTCATTTCAATCTGGATATGAACTTATATCCCAAAACTTCCCAAACCTCTACTTCAGTACCGTTAGCAAGTTTATCTGCGAGCTCTTGTGGTTTGCTTACTTCATAAAATTCGTATGTCTTTAGATCCATTAACTGAACTGTATCTTTCCCCACATTAATTACTTGTGCGAACTTCTTTTCGATTATAGGAATATTCACTTGTGCATCTGATGGAACTGTTAAAACTTTTTTTGAATTATCTATGATGCTTACTCCCACAATCCTCACTTTTGTAGAGCCATGTTTACCTGTTTTTGATTTTTCGACCTCTACTACTCTACAAGGAACATCCTCAATGACTATATATGATCCTTCCTTGATTGCACCAGCTTCAGTTATCTTGACGCTCATATGCTTATACCATGCTAGAACCTTAAATAAATTATTATATCTATTATCTAAATGATCGCTAGGTGGATATAGGCATAATATCGAAGAAGGATGATAATTCTTTATCCATAACTAAGAAGCTCATCGATTTACTTAATGGCCATAATCTTTACTTTGATATTGAGCTTGCTCAAAAACTTCTACATGCTAAAAGCCTTGAAGAAGCAGATAGAATAGATATTATAATCTGGATAGGCGGTGATGGCACTTTGCTAAGATATGTGAACAAAATAATTCGCTTCAAGGCTAAATTGCTGGGGATAAAAACTGGGGGTGTGGGTTTCCTGTGTGAGATCAGCCCAGAGGGGCTAAAGGATAATCTCAAGCTGATATTTGAAGGTAAATATACACTTGAGGGGAGATCTCTATTGGAGGTAAAAAATACAAATGAAACATATTATGCCTTAAATGATGCTGTGCTCTATTCTTCTGAACTCGGAAGGGTTTCTAGCTTTGTTGTTAAAAAAGATGAAGAAGAGATCTTCAGCGGTAAGTGTGACGGTATTTTAATCTCTACGAGTTTGGGGTCTACTGCTTACATAGCGAGCAGGGGAGGCCCTATTGTTGACCCTTCACTTGATGTATTGATTTTTGATCCTTTAAATCCTCTTAAATGGGGGTCGAGGGTTCTAATTCTACCATTTAATTCTAAGTTAGAGGTTGTAAGCAGTAAGAATTGTAAACTTGTAATAGACGGTAACATAATTACGAATGTTGAAGTAGGTTCAAAAATTCATATAAGTGGCTCAGAGCAAAAATTCCAATTCATAAGATTAAAAAAGAACTTTTATGAGAAGGTTAAAAGTAGGATGCTGAAAGATGTGTAGCCAGATATATGTTGTTGATTCTGCATTTTTCATTGAAGAACATAGGGAGAAAATAAGAACTGTTTATACCTCCCCAAAAGTTATGGAAGAAATAAGGAGCCTCAAAGCCAAGTTAAGGCTTGAGCTCTTCGATATCCAAGTATATATGCCATCAAAGTCCTCGATATCTTTTATAGAAAAGGCATCAAAAGAACTAGGAGAGCTTAAGTTATCAAAAGCAGACCTTGAAATATTGGCCCTAGCTCATGAACTCAATTCAAAATATAATGTAATTCTTTTAAGCGATGACTATTCTATTCAAAATCTTGCACGTTATCTAGGAATCAAATTCAGATCAGTATCGAAAAAAGCGATTTCTAAGATGATTACTTGGGAGAATTTCTGTCTTGTCTGTGGTAAAAAACTACCGCTTGGAAGTACTTCATGCATATATTGTGGAAGTAACGATGTTGGAAGAAGACCGAGAAAAAGATCATAATTCTTCTTGGGTTTTAGAAGTTTTCAAGAAAGCTTTCAGAGAAGAATATCTGGATGCCACAAAGAGTATTATGAAACCTACTTGGAGATATTATATACGTGCGAACACGCTAAGAACTAATAGCAATGAAATTCTCTCAATTCTTAAAGCTGATGGCATTATTGCAAATTTTGATGAAAGGATTGAAGAGGCGTTGTATATCGAGGGTTATGTTGAACAAAGTCCATCTTTGCTTAGTTCATATGTAATAGCTAAGCTCGATGCAGCTGAAAGTTGTGCAGAAGGCGCGGATCTTTATAGACCCGGAGCGCTTTCATTGAGTAATGCGGAAAAGAATTCACGCATTAGCATTATTACGCAAGATTTTAGCGTTGCTGCAGAAGGAGAATTGGTAATGGATCTTGTTGAGTTTAAAAACTCGAAGAAAGGGCTGGTAGTAAAGAATTTGAAACCAAAATTCAAAAGACCTTCTATCCATAATCTTAAGGCATTTAAGTTAGGGCTAATATATCCTCAATCTTATCCATCACTGTTAACTGTAAAGGAACTGGATCCTCGTCGTAATGAAACGATTATTGATATGTGCGCATCACCTGGTGGAAAGCTTTCGCATATCATCCAGCTTACAAAAGGGGAAGCAAAAGTAATAGCTTGCGATAAATCTCATAAAAAGGTTGAAAAAATAAAGGAAACTTTATCTAGGCTTCAGTTACCGTTGCCAAGCCTCATCAAATGTGATTCTCGCTATTTAGATTTGGAAATAGGCAAGGAAGTCGCTGATAAAATACTTTTAGATCCTTCATGCACAGATCTAGGCTTAAGACCTAGAATTACATTAAATATACCTAAAAAAGATATTCAAGCTTATGCTGAATATCAAAGACAATTGCTAAAAGCTGCGAAGAACTTACTAAAAAAGGGTGGCATTCTTTGCTATAGCGTCTGCACCATTAGCTTGGAGGAAACAGTTATGAATTTCGAATATGCAGTTAGCGAGCTAGGATTTGAAGAATGTACGCTCGATTTTCTAGGCGAAAGGAGGGCCATTCATATCTTTAAACCTCATAAAGAAGATACGCCTGGCTATGTGATCTTCAAGGTCAGAAAGCCATCCTAGATAAGTTTATAGATGCTGTAAATGAAGTGTTAACAATGAATGAAAGGATTAGAGGAAATGCTTGGAAAATAAATTGGCAATCATGGTCAAAGGATACATTTGAAAAGGCAAAGAATGAAAATAAGCTCATATTATTGAGTCTATCAGGCGTGTGGTGCCATTGGTGTCATGTGATGGATGAAACTACATATTCGGATGAAGAGGTCATAAAGACATTGAATGAAAACTTTATCCCAATAAGAGTAGATGTTGACGAAAGACCTGATATAAGCGAAAGATATAACTTTGGTGGTTTTCCAACTTTTGCATTTTTAACTCCTGAAGGCGAGGTCATAACAGGAGGAACATATGTTCCTCCAGAACAATTCAAGGAGATATTGAAAGAGATAATCGAAATTCAAAAAAAGGCTAACCTCAAAGAACTCGTCGCTCAAACTGTATCTAGAAAGGCCGAGCTAAGAAAAGCAAATCCAAATGAAAAGATCATCTGGGATACAGTTGATATTCTGATTTCCTATTTCGACGAAAACTATGGCGGATTTGGGATAGAGCCCAAATTTCCAGTCAGCGATGCCATCTTGTTTCTAGAGAATATGTATGCATTAACTAAAAAAACAGGATTCAGTGTAATGGTCAAGAAGACCTTAGAAGGTATCTCTAACGGGATATATGATCAAATTGAAGGCGGATTTTTCAGATACAGCGTTTCAAGAGATTGGAAAACTCCACACTACGAGAAGATGCTCGAAACGAATTCTAATCTTCTACATTGCTTCTCCTATTGGTTTTATTTGACTAAAGATGAGAAATATGCAGATATTGCCTTAAAAACTGCGAGTTATTTGATCAATAAGTTACGCGATCCTGACACAGGTCTTTTTTATAGTAGCCAAGATGCCGATGAAGAATATTATATGCTTGGTATAGATGAAAGGAAAAAAAGGCCTCAACCATATATCGACAAGAACATCTACTCTTGCAAGAATGCGCAATGCGCTATTGCCTTTCTCAAAGCTGGAATTTATATGGAAAATGAGCAATACGTGAACATATCCAAAGAGGTATTTGATAAGCTTGTGTCTGATTACTTAAGAGAAGATGTCAAGCATAGCAAACATGTCGTTTATTCTTATCTAGACGATAATGTGTATCTCCTAGATCTTAGCTTGCAGCTTTATAGCTACAGTTTGGAGCAACGTTATCTTGAAGTTGCAAAAAAACTCGGTGAAGTGATAATTAGAGACTTCATTGATGTTAACGGTTTATTGAAGGATAATAAGCCTTCTGAAGATAACTTTGGGTTATTGAAGGATCCATACCATCCGATATCAGAGAATTCGCTTGCAATGAAGGATTTGTACATTCTAAGCTTGCTTACAGGAAACAATGAATACGATAAGGTGGCGAAGGATATTGCATCAATACTCGCAGCGAATTATATGAACTACACAATTTTCGCAAGTTCATTTGCAAACAATTTACTCATGTTGCTTAATCCTATCGAAATACGCCTAGTATATAGAGATATAGAAAGCGCAAGAATTGTTATCCAAACTAAAAAACTAACCCGACATCCCTTGTTCTTAGTTGAGTTCTTAGATTACAATTTGGATGAGATTAAGAAGCAATATCCTAAAGAAGCCATATATGTATGCAAGGGTCAGATGTGCTATCCACCAGTTAGCAGCGATGATGAACTTGATAAATTGCTTGAGAAATTGGTTAGGGAAGCATTGAAATTTTAAATTAAAACAAGAATTAACATTGTGCAAGTGTATCGATGGTGGAAGAAAGATATACCTGAAGTGAAAGTAAAAAAAGCGAAATCAATTCTTCATAATTTTAGTACTGCAGAGCTAAATGAAAATGGTCTGGCCATAAATCCATACGTTGGTTGCCAACATAGATGCTTATATTGCTATGCCACATATGAATGGGTTCCTGATTTTTACGACGAGATCTATGCAAAGTTTAATGCTGATAAAGTATTGATAAATGAACTCCCGATTTATGGGTCTAAAATTCCCGTGCTTATTGGCTCTGCTACAGATTCTTATCAACCTGTTGAGCTAAGGTTCAGATTGACGCGCAAGGTGATTGAAATTCTGCAACGATATGGTGTCCCATACTATATTTTTACTAAGTCTACTGCTGTTCTTAGAGATTTGGATTTGCATAAGCGTTACAAAGATAAATGCTATATAGTATGGTCATTGACCACGATAGATGAAAATGTGAAAAGAAAAATTGAACCTTTTGCAGCATCAGCTGAAAAAATTTTTGATGCAATGAAAAGAATGCGCGAAGCTGATATCATTTGTGGTTTAAATGTTGACCCAATAATGCCTGGCATCAATGATGATAAAAACATGATATCTATGCTGATAAAAAAGGCAAAGCAGGCTAATTGTAGTTTTATTTCAAGTGGTGTGTTAAGGCTTAGGGATGATATATGGGAGCGCATAAAACGGTTCTTAATATCAGAAAAGCGAGAGTCGCTGATCCGAACATATGAACATCTCTATTTTAAAGAAGGTAAAAAAATTGGTTATTACTATTTCCCCAATGAAAGATATTCAAAGGACATAATTGGCTTTATAGAAGAAGAATGCATGAAGAATGGAATTCCATATGGTCTTCCTTTTATTGATATAGAGATTCGGTCTTGTTATATGGAATCTCAAAGAAAACTCATTGAGTATGCCTAGGCTAGTAAGGGCTCATCTTTTCATCGAAGGACTTGTTCAAGGTGTTTTCTTCAGGGCTTATACTAAAGAAGTTGCAAGAGAGAATAACGTGAATGGTTTCGTTAGAAATTTACCTGACGGAAGAGTAGAAGCAGTTCTTGAAGGTGAAGAAGAAAATGTCGCTAAGGTTATAGAATTCTGTAAGAAGGGACCTCCAGGCGCTATTGTTACAAATCTTGAAATAATTTGGGAAGAGTACAAAGGTGAATTTAACAACTTTAAAATTCTATATTAGAATGTTTATATAGCGTTAATCAGACTTAAGTTTTATGACTCAGTCAAGAACTGGCATATTCATTGAGGATGATTTCGATTATGCCCATTTCATACCCGGCCATCCAAAATGCTTCCCTCTTCATGGTCATACAGCTAGATTAGAGATAAGGATTCTCGGAAGCAAGAGGGATTTCGATATGATAATTGATTTTGGAGAGCTTAGATCTATGGTTAAAAGAGCCCTCTCTTCATTAGATCATAAGTTGATTGTGTCGAGGAAATATGTTAAGAGGATCGAAGATGGTCTCATTACAGTAGAATACAGCAAATTTAGCCTAAAGATACCCATTGAACATGTATACATAATGGATAGTGAAGTTACAACTGAAAATCTTTCTGAGGAAATATGCAAAATCCTCCTGAATTATCTTCCTGAAAATATTGAAAATGTCGAGGTAAATGTTTATGAAGGAAATAGAAAGGGAGCTTTCTCAAATAGAGCCAGAGAATAGGTCGTGTGTTCTATTATTCTCTGGCGGCATAGATTCGACCGTTTTACTGTTCATGCTAAAGCGGATGGGATTCACTATAAATCTACTTACAATAAATTATGGAGATAGGAATCCTAAAGAAACGGAAGCATGCGAAGCCTTGGCAAAGATCGCGAAACCTGCAAGCTTCTTTGAAGTTGAGTTAGATTTCATGCGCGAAAGCATAACACTCTATCAGCAAAACGGAAATGATATGATGAGGGATATAATTAAGGAACTCCCTACTTTTTACATCCCTGCACGCAATATGATATTTCTCTCCATTGCTGCATATTATGCTGAATTCCTAAACTCTCGCTTTATATTCACAGGGCATGTAAAGGAAGATGTCTCTCTTCTTCCTGATGTGAGCGATGTGTTTGTACAGAGGCTTAACGAATTATTAAAATATGGGACGTATGCAGGGAAGAAAGGAAAATTGAAAGTTATGTTACCTTTTTCTAATATTAGTAAGGATGAACTAGTAGAGTTTGCTGTAAAGTATGAAGTGCCTCTGGAGTACACGTGGAGTTGTCATGAGCTTGTAGATAATCATTGTGGAAGATGCAGAGGATGTATGGACAGGAAACGGTTCATGGATAATTATGAGCGAATTAAACGAAATGGATAAATGCGAGATAGTTTCTCATAAGCTAGACCATGAATATTGATATTTCAAAAGTAAAGGACATTCATGAGGAACATAAGGATAGCGTGGTATACGCGGGCGTCACCAACCTCAATGTACTAATGAAGTTAAGAGATATGCGTCTACCTGTAAATCTAACCATATTGGTTCCTACGAACAAAAGAGGCGTCCATATGAGTAGGCTCATCGGTGCAGTAAAGAAAGTTTCAAATGACGATGACTACATTGAGGATCTACTTAGAAAGATATGTGAAGAGATTAATAGGCTTCATGGCTCTGAGTGTAAGATCATAGCTAAGTTTGATTATCCTTTAAAACATTCAGACCAGTTTTTAAAAGTTAAAGTTGAACTTGGGTCAAAAGGTAGCATAAAATATGTTTTCAAACTATTGGGAATTACTGCATGTCCTTGCAGTAAGGAGATTACAGGCATTGGTCATATGCAAAGGGCAATGCTAATCATAGATATAGAAAGTACTACCATTTTGGACTTCGATGATGTTGCTTCTAAGATGGCAGAGTGCTTTTCTTCAGTGCCTGCGGAATATTTAAAAAGGTTGGATGAGGCAAAGCTTATCTTAAAGTCTCAGGAAAATCCTAGGTTTGTAGAAGACGTTGTAAGAGAAGCGCTTAAGAGGTTTAGTATGGCCAATAAAATAATGTGCAGAGCATACGAATCTATTCATTCTCATGATGCATTTGCTATGTGGTACAGATCGTTATCTTAGAAAATTTTTATTGTTACGCTGTGAATATTAAAATAGCTCCGGTAGCTCAGTTGGGAGAGCGCCCGGCTGAAGATGTCATCGGATACCGGGAGGTCGCTGGTTCAAATCCGGCCCGGAGCATAGAATAAACCTAATATATTACTTTTCTTCATGATATCTAAGATATATCCCTCGGTAGCGTAGCCTGGTAACGCATCCGGCTGTAGGGTTTCCCCGTATAGGCAAGGTGGTCCTAGACCTCCGATGAGCCTATATCAAGGCAGAAACCGGAAGATCGCTGGTTCAAATCCGGCCCGAGGGATTCAAAGATTTAAGATTAGTCGCATTATTTTTTGATTGTGCGACCGTAGTCTAGCCAGGACTAGGACACCGGCTTTCCGAGCCGAGGACCCGGGTTCAAATCCCGGCGGTCGCATGAAAAAGTTTATAATGTTTCTTTGAGAGATTCACATAGTGAGCGAAGGAAACGAGTCCCTATTTAGAAAAATAAAAGAAAGAATAGGAAGCTTTGTGGAGGTAAGAACAATAGATGATCGAGTTATAGTTGGGAAATTAGCTTCTTTCAACCCTGAGGATGGTAGTATTTTGATCGAGAAGGCAATTGAAAAAAACAGGAAAATCCCAAGTGTTTATATAAGTGGCGTAGCAGTCGCGCAAATAAATTTCTTTGAAAAGGGTAATGAGGAAGAGCAGATCGATGACAAGGTTGCAGCGTTACTAAAAGTAGATCCTACATTGACATATGAGGAGATCGCCAAAATCTTAGATATACCTGTAAATTTGGCTCAAAAAGTTGTGAGAAGATTGATGAAATGATGAAAATGCCCTTATGACCTATGGGATGATTAAGATCTTGAGTGCTGAATAGCGATTTAAGAACTGCCGAGATATTAATTCGATGAAAGTAGTTAGACTTTACAGACATGGAGGTGTAGAAAACCTAAAGCTAGAAGAGGACAGAATACCTGCACCAAAGGAAAATGAGGTCCTTGTGCGTATTCGTGCCTGTTCTATGAACAGATTGGATATATGGACAAGGGTAGGCTATCCTGGCGTAAATATTCCTCTACCCATCATATTAGGGAGCGATATCGCAGGCTCTGTTGAAGATATGGGAAGCGAGGTTAGGAATTTCTCTAAAGGCGATAAAGTACTTCTCTATCCTGCCCTTGTTTGCAATAGGTGTGAGTACTGTATTGCAGGTGAACATTCGATGTGCGACGATCTTAGAATATTAGGTCATCTCGTTGATGGAGGTTATAGAGAATATATCGCAGTACCCGAGGATATATTATATAAAATTGATTCTTCAAGAAGCTTTGAAGAAGCCTCCTGTTTACCGGTAACCGGTACAACAGCATGGAGGGCTATATTTACCAAAGCTTCTCCAAAGCCTGGCGATGTCGCCTTTGTTTGGGGCGCAGGCAGCGGCACAGGAATTATGCTCATACAACTTCTCAAAAATTTGGGTTGCAAGGTAATTTCTACAGCTGGGAGTGAAGAAAAGGAGAAGCGTGCTTATTCATTGGGTTGTGACTTAGTGATAAACTACAAGAAAGAAAATGTTGTAACGAGGGTTCAAGAATTCACAAATGGAAAGGGGGTAGATGTAGTGATAGATAGTGTCGGTTCTTCAACTTTTGAAACTAGCATCAAAATATGCAAGAAAGGAGGGAAACTTGTTTTCTTTGGCGCTACGAGCGGTGATCTTGTATCATACGGAGTAAGAATAGCCTATCGCAGACAGATAACTCTACTGGGCTCATATTTGGGTTCAAAATCTGAGTTTGCGAGGATGCTGAAGCTTTTCAATGAAGGTAAGCTTAAACCTGTCATAGATTCGATTTTTAAGCTTGATGAAGTTCAAAAAGCGCATCAGAGAATGGAGCAAAATCTCCATTTCGGTAAGATTGTCATCATACCTTAATGAAACTTCTTGTTACATGCAAACCTCTTAAGGAAAAGAAAGCGCTGGAGGAAATTTTGAGTTTAATTTTTCAGATCGATGCACATGCCAGAGTAGATGAACATCAGATAAAGCCAGGCCTTTTTACTGTGGAAACAAAAGCAAAAAAAGAAGAAATAGCAAGGATTCTACTAAAAGCAAGACGCTCGTATATAAAAAAAGTTATTCCTGTCGAGATGATTACTCGTGATTTAATTGCGTTAAAAGAGCTTATTAAGAAAATCGAAAAGGGGAAAAGGATAGCTGTTAGGTGCTCACATAGGTTTGGAGTAAGCTCAAAGAATGTAGAAATTCTTTTAGGCAATATTGCGAAATCTGAAGGTCTTAATATAGATCTTGAAAATCCCGATTATGTACTGATCATCGAGCCTGTTCGTGATCTCTATTATGCCTCTATCCTTTCATTTCTGGAATATAAGATTCTGACAGGTAGAAAATCGATATAAACCATTGATAATAATTAATAACTAGATGTCCGAAAATGATTTTGAAAGATATTTTCGATCATCTTATCTATTCAAAGATGAAAGTAAGTTATTCCCTGAGCATGTTCCTGCTTATCTTCCTTTTAGGGAAGAGCAAATCAAAAGACTGATATTCTTTTTTAGGGGGTTGGTAGAACCAGAAAATTTTGTTTTTTACAGGGCGATATGCTACGGTCCCGCGGGTACAGGTAAGACAGCTGTGGCGAAATTCTTCGGGAAGCTTATAATCGAGGAAGCAAAAAAGAAAGGTACAAATTTACGCTTTATACACATAAACTGTCATCTTGAAAGGACTTATTTCATGATAGTAAGTAAGATAGCAGAAAGTCTCATAGCAGGCATTCCAAAGCGAGGCTTTTCTCCTAAACAATATCTTGCATGGATTTTGGAATATCTGGAGGATGAAAACATTAAGTTATTGATTTGCCTCGATGAAGCAGACTATATCATAAGAAATGATCCTGAAATTTTATATGATCTAACTAGATCCTCTGAGCTCGATTCAGCTAAAGTAAGGTTGAATTTATTGATCATTTTAAGAGATATATCGATTCTCTATAATCTAGACGAAAGTGTGCTTAGTACTCTTCAAAGAAATCTGAATCAATTCAATCCTTATACTTATTTCGAAATAAAGGAAATATTAAAGGAAAGGATAGGTGAGGCCTTTCTGCCTAATACAGTAGAAGAAGGTGTTATAGATAGTATAGCAATGAAAGCAGGCGTCGACAGGGGTGGAAGAGGCGATGCAAGGTTTGCACTAGAGCTCATTTGGAGGGCAGGTAAAATTGCGGAAATAGAAAACTCGCGCAGAGTAAATATTGAACATCTGAGGAAGGCCATGAGTGAAATATATCCAGGCATAACGAGCGAAGTATTCGATACGTTGCTTGAAGAGGAAAAAATTTTGTTGTTATCTATTTGCAGGGCATTAAGAGAGGAAAAAGCTGCAATGGTGAGCACGAGGTCTGTGAAGGAATATTATGACTTGATTTGCGAAAAGCTAAAGAGGAAGCCGAAAGGATATACTCAATTTTGGAGCTATATACAAAGCCTTAGGAATAAAAACTTAATTAACGTTTCTGTGATGAATGAAAAAAGGGGCAGAAGAGGCTACATTTCAATAGACTTTCCAATAGATAGCTTGGAGAATAAACTGCTTGAGTATGTCAAAGCCTAGTAGAGTAGAGGAATTGCTTGGTAGCAGATGGAAGGTTAGGATGATCAAGGAGCTAGTAAATGAAAATGAAATAAACATTAGCGCACTTGTTAAAAGGTCGCATTCATTTTTCAGAACGGCAACAGAGTATATCGAGTTTCTAAAGGAAATAGGTCTTGTTAAAGAAAAGAGATTTGGGAAGGTTCGAATTGTGGTAGTGAATAGGAATTCTGAATATTATTTTCTCCTAAAAAGGCTCATTGAAGTTATCGAAACAAAATAGAAAGTTTATTTCAATTTAATTGGAATAAAATAGGGAGTAATGAGTGAAGAATTACTCTGGATAGAAAAGTATCGTCCTAAGACCTTAGATGAGATTGTTAATCAGGAAGACATTATAAGAAGCTTGAAGAGGCTTATAGAAGAAAAGAATATGCCGCATCTACTTTTCACTGGACCTCCTGGTGTTGGGAAGACAGCTACCGCGTTGGCTTTCGTTCGAGAATTATATGGAGAGGAATGGAGGAATAATGTGCTTGAATTAAATGCAAGCGATGAAAGGGGTATTGATACGATAAGAGAAAAGATTAGGGAAAGATTCGCTAAAACTCTTCCTCTTGGAGATATACCTTTTAAGATCGTCATCTTAGATGAGAGCGATGCAATGACAAGTGAAGCGCAAACAGCATTGAGGAGAATTATGGAGATTTATGCTAGGAATATTCGCTTTATACTTACTTGTAACTATAGCAACCGAATCATTGAACCTATACAATCGAGAACAGTTGTTCTCAGATTTCTACCGCTTGAAAAGGAGCATGTGATTAAAAGGCTAAATTATATCGCAAATAACGAGAAGGTGAAAATAGATGAACAAGCATTGGAAACAATTTTTGATCTCAGTAACGGTGATCTTCGAAGAGCAATCAATCTGCTTCAAAGTGCTTCATTGTTTGGTGAGGTCACTTCTGAAGTTGTATATAAAGTTGCGGGTGCTGTAAAGCCAAGGGAAGTGAAGGCGATTTTCGACAGCCTAATAAAAGGAAATTTTGAAAGCGCAAGGGATGCGGTGCTGAAGATGCTTTTCAATGATGGCATTTCAGGGACGGAAATAATATACTATTTGTATAGGGAAGTCTATAGGCTTAATGTTCCTGATGAATGTAAACTGAATCTCATTGAAGTCCTAGGCGAATATGAATATAGAATCCTTGAAGGATCAAGTGAAGAGATACAGCTCAATTCAATGCTCGCGAAGATGCAGTTAATTCTCAAAAATTATTCTAAATGAGCATAAAGAAGGAAGAAATATGGACGTTTAAGCATAGACCTAGGCGAGTTGAGGAAATTGTAGGTAATGATGAGGCTAAGAAGGAGTTTTTGGATTGGCTAGGGATCTGGATGAAAGGGAAGCCGCCAATAAAAAAAGCTGTATTGATTTATGGCCCACCAGGTGTTGGTAAGACACTTTTAGTCGAAGTTGCCGCAAGCCAATTTGATCTTGAACTTCATGAAGTGAATGCAGGAGATATCTATAGCTTGGAATTCATAAAGAAGGCTGCGCTCGAATCAAGTAAGGAGCTCAGTTTGGTGAATAAAATGAAAATTATAGTCGTAGATGAGCTGGATAGTATAGAAGGGCCAAAGGCCAATTATGTCCTTAATATTCTTATGGAATTAATTAATGAATCTAAGTTTCCTGTCGTTTTCATAGCCAACGATGGCTGGAAACCAATACTCTACCCTATAAGAAATGCATGTTTGATGATTGAGATGAAGCGACTTTCAAATAAGCTGATCGTTGGTTATCTTGCAAATATATGCAAAAAAGAAGGTTTGAAATATGAAGAGGAGGCTTTGAAAGTGATAGCTGAACGATCTGAAGGGGATATGAGGAGTGCGATCTTAGATCTGCAGTTTTGTTCAATATTTGGTAAAATAGGCGTGAAAGAAGTAAACATTGTATCTGCAAAAGACAGGCAAACTGATGTCTTCAGTGCGATAAGAAATGTTATTTATGCTCAAAGTTTCTTTTCTGCCAAGAGTGTGATCGATGAATTTCCATATGATCAGGATACATTGCTGCTATGGATTGAGGAGAACGTTTTTAGATTCTATACCAATCCCCGTGATCTAGCTTTGGCATATGATCGATTGTCTAAGGCAGATATTTATAGAGCTAGAGCCAATAAGGAGAGATATTGGAGATTTATACTATATTTTTCTGATCTCATAACTGCTGGCGTAGCACTTTCTAAATCTCAAAGGCCTACCTATGCAAAGATGCAGTTTCCTCAAACTTTGCGGGTGCTATCTAGGCAAAGACAATCAAGAGAGATGCGAAACTATGTGTTGGAGAAGATCTCCAAGAGCAATCATCTCTCTTTAAGGAAAGCCCTGGATGAAATATTCTGGTTTCTTTTAGTAATGCTGAAAAATGAGGAATTTAAAAAACGGTTTGCTAAGAGGTATGAACTTGATGAAGATTTCATGAATTATCTCACAAACCTTGCTTCTAATATAGATGTGAAAATACAGTCAAGGTCTAAATAGTTTCCAAACCTCTTCTTCTTCACCTTCCTCTTCCAAATTCCTGGATTTTCCTTCCTTGTTTATTATTATCATATTTCTTTCTCTTTTTAATGAACCAATTATTGACCAATTTTTTCCTTCTTCACTTAAAATTTTTTGAAGTAAATCTATCTTGTTTTTCACTACTACGCAAATCAAAGATCCAGAACTCAATGCCTTTAATGGGTTAAGATTTAATACATTGAAAATTTTCTCGGTAACATCGAGCTTGAAAATTTTTTCTTCCCATACTTCGAAACCAGTTTCGAGGAAGTTACCCATTTCTTTTAGGGCTACAATTATTCCTCCTTCCGTAGGATCATGCGCATAAACAGCGATATTATTTTCGAAGATTTTAATTCCTGGGTTGAAAACAGACAACTCGTTTAATAGTGATTTTGCTTTTCTTATATCCTCTTCGTTGATTTTCCCAAGAAGCAATTCTTCGAAGTCATTTGCGATTATAGCAGTTGCTTCTAAAGCTATTGGTTTTATTTGAACTATATAATAATTTTCAGGATTATTTTTAAGGTCTTTAATTTGTTTTATCCTCTCTTCGTAATTGCCAATAAGTTCACCGAGCATGAATGTAATAACGATTGGTTCTTTTACTGAAGGACTAAACTCAGTATGTCCTCCTACCAAGTTTATTTTGAATTCTCTAGCTTTATGTAAGATTTCTTGGTGCAGTATTGATAGGTCTTCTTTTTTGTAATGGGTCGGTAATATAATGCAAGTTAAAGCGAATTTCGGTCTAGCTCCCGCTGCGACTATATCATTACTCGCTATCGTGATTGAAAGGGCTCCGAGGTTTTTTCTTGCTCCAGTGATAGGATCAACGTGTACAGCAATGACATTGCCAGTTCTAAGTATCGCTGCATCTGCTCCTATTCTCGGTCCTAGCAATACATTTTCATCGATATTGATTTGCTTAAGTAGGTTCTTCATTTCTTCTATTGTAAGTTTACCTATCTTCTTCTCAGAGACCATGACATGGTTTTTATTAATTAATTAATTAATAATTGGGATGGAGGAACTTTTGCTGGAAAGCTATTTTAATTATGAAATGGCTAAAGTAAAGGTCAAAGTCATTCGCGATCACTCAGAGGTAAATTTTTTAGGTAACAGATTTGGCCCTTTTGTAAAAGGACAAGACGTAGAACTACCTAGAGCCTTGGCAAGATTGTTGGCAGATCAAGGCATAACTGAATATCCTTTCCCTACAATTTCGCTCGATGACATAAGGAAAAGACATTATCAGGAAATTTCGAATAAAATCGAATTAAAAAAAATAGAAGATGACTTCTATCTTCAAGCAAAGGAACTTATTCTTCTAGCGCAGAAAAATGTCATAAAAGATAGCCCTAGAGAAATAAAGAGATTATTGGATGAAATATGCTTGAAAAGGCTTGAGAAAATCTTCAGAAATGTCCTATATGTCGAGGATGTGAAGAAAATAAATCAACTCATGGCCTATGAGGAAAGATATCTATTCATGATTCTCCGCGATCTAGTGAAAAATTGGAGAGAAGACGTTTTAAATAATGCTTTCATGAAAAAGATCTAAAAATGGAAGAATTCAAAGATTACAAGGCATTATATAAGAAGTTTTTCAGAGAATACACACAGGATGATAAACCCTACTATTTGGGGAAGATTGGAGAAATGATAGCCTTGAACTATAGATCACTAACTTTTTCTCATAGGCATCTTTTTTCCTTTAATACGGAGCTTGCAGATCTTCTACTTAGGAATCCAGAAGAACAATTAAGTTATGCAGAAGAGGCATTAAAGGATCTCATATTAGAACAAGACGATGAGTTTCTGGAAAGGAATAAGAGGATATTCGTGAGGGTAAATGATATCTATCTCGACGAGTACAAGATTAAAATTAGGAATATTCGTGCCAACTATCTTGGTAGTCTAGTAGAAGTTAGAGGCGTCGTGACAAAATGTAGTGCCATTAGATACAAACTCATCGGGGCCAAGTTCTTATGTGAGAATTGCGGTGCAGTTTTCGAAGCAAATATATCATCTTTGCGGAGGATCGAATCTGTCAAGTGCATTAACTGTTCAGCGAAAGTTACAAAGATGCTCGATAAAAGTTTCATAGACGTTCAAAGAATAATTATACAGGAGCCGCTTGAAGAAGTCCCTGCAGGACAAATCCCCAGAACTCTTGAAGTGTATCTTGAAGGCGATATAGTTGACTTGGCCTATCCTGGCAATCACGTTACTGTAACAGGTATATTGAAAGAGAGGAAAATACCTGTTCAGGATGAACTCACATTCTCTTCCTATTTGCATGCTGTAGACTTGCAGGTAAGAGAAAGAGGCTTTGAAGAAGAAGAGCTGTCTCCTGAGGATGAAGAAGAAATTCTCAAGCTCAAATCAAGTTATTCGAATGTAGGTGAAGCAATAGTAGATTCGATAGCACCTTCTATTCACGGATTAAGGTCAATAAAGAAAGCCCTTGCGCTTCAGCTTTTTGGAGGAGTATCTAAGCTCATGCCCGATGGTGTTAGGATAAGGGGAGATATACATGTTTGTCTCGTAGGCGATCCTGGTACAGCTAAGACACAGTTGCTAAGATATATGGTTCAACTTGCACCTAAAGGGGTATACACCACAGGTAAGGGTGCCTCGGCAGCTGGGCTTACGGCTGCTGTTGTGAAAGATAAAGCATCTGGTGATTTTTATCTTGAGGCTGGTGCACTAGTGCTTGCTGATCAAGGATTGGCTGCAGTAGACGAAGTCGATAAAATGAGAAATGAAGATAGAGTAGCAATGCATGAAGCTATGGAGCAGCAAACTGTAAGTATAGCCAAGGCCGGTATTGTTGCAACTCTCAATGCGCGTTGCGCAATACTAGCGGCTGCAAATCCATCTTTGGGAAGATTTGAAAGAAATAAAACAATAGCAGAGAACATTGATCTACCTATAACTTTGCTTTCACGTTTTGATCTCATATTTCCTATCATAGATATACCTAGTAAAGAAAGTGATGCGAAGTTGGCTATGCATGTGCTAATGATACATGGAGGTTCGCAGGAACCATTTAAGAACGTCATAAGTCCTGAGCTCCTCAGAAAATATGTGATTTATGCTAAGAAAAATTTGCATCCTAAGCTTTCACAGGAAGCACAACAAGAAATTATGAACTTTTACCTTAGGATGAGGGAAGCTTCTAGCGAGGGATCTATGGCTATCACTCCTAGGCAGCTCGAAGCACTAATAAGGTTGACAGAAGCACATGCAAGGATGAATTTAAGAAATGAGGCGAATCTTGAAGATGCTGTTGAGGCAATAAATTTAATGAAATACATGATGGAGACCGCAATGGTCGATATTAAGACCCAAAGGCTTGATGTGGATATCATAATGACCGGTCTTCCCAAATCCCAGCGAGATAGATTTGCTAAACTTAGAGATATTTTGGCTAGGTTGAACTATGAAAAAGAACCTGTTGAATTAGAAGAGCTCTACCGTACTGCAGAAAATGAAGGTATTCCCAGAGCTGAGGCTGAGAAAATAATAAACAGGATGTTGCAAGAAGGAGATATTTTCACGCCTAAACAAGGTTACATAAAGAAAACGCCTTCTTAAATTGGACATAGCACTTTTGAATAAATACGGTATACCTGACGATTTTATAAAAAGACTCCAATCTCAGGGGATAACTAGATTGTATCCTCCTCAAGCTCAGGCTATTGAAAAGGGCGTTTTAAATTACAAAAATCTTTTAATCGCTACACCAACTGCATCTGGAAAGACGTTAATAGCCATAATTTCCAGCATAAAGCATTTAGCTAAAGGTGATAAGGTTTTATATCTTTGCCCTTTAAGAGCACTAGCGTCTGAGAAGTATGAAGAATTTAAATTCTTTCTAAATTACAAGATAGCGCTTTCGATAGGAGACTATGATAGCGATGACGCTTGGCTCAGGAATTATGATGTGATAATTAGTACCTATGAAAAAACTGATAGCTTGTTGAGACATAGGGCTCCTTGGATAAGTGATGTTTCTCTCGTAGTCATAGATGAAGTGCATATGCTCGATAGCGATCGAGGGCCTACCCTTGAATTCCTTATTGCTAGACTTAAAAGACAAATTCCTAATGCCCAGTTTCTTGCCTTAAGTGCAACTGTTAAAAATGCTGAAGAAATTGCCTCTTGGCTTAATGCAGAAGTTATAGTAAGCGATTGGCGTCCTGTGCCTCTAAGGGAAGGTGTTTATAGATCAGGTATCATCCATTATAAAGATGGGGGCACTAAAAAAATACCCATAAGAAGCGGCGTAGCATTTGTTGATCTCGCGCTCGATATCCTCGATGAGGGGGGTCAGGCTCTTATTTTCAACTCTACAAGGGCAAATGCTTTAAGGAATGCAGAAAAGTTAAAGGAATTTGTTCGTAAATATCTTAAAAAGAGTGAGATAGAAGAGTTACGAGATCTTGCAAATAATATTGAAAGCAATGATTGGTTATCTCAGACCCTAAAGGATCAAATAATGAACGGCGTTGCATTCCATCATGCAGGGCTTTCCTATAATGCTAGAAGAGTTGTAGAAAATGGTTTCAGGGATTCTCTTATCAAAGTTGTTTCCTCTACTACTACACTTGGGGCGGGCATAAATGTACCCGCTAGAAGAGTGATAATAAACGAAATATCTCGTTATTCAGTTGGTCTCGGTTATTCAGAAATCATGACGGTGAATGAGTATAAACAATTGGCAGGCAGAGCAGGTAGGCCAAAATATGATACTTACGGTGAAGCGATAATTGTAGCGAAAGGAAAGTACGATGTTGATGTACTCATGGATAGCTATATAAAATCGGATGTGGAACCTATTACTTCTCAAATTAAAGATGAAAAAGCCTTGCGTTCTCATATATTATCTCTCATAGCCAACGAAATTGTGACAAACGAAGATGAGCTTAATAAAATATTAGAGGAAACGCTTGCTTCTAGACAAATCGGTTCAATGATATTGAGAAGGTTGTCAAAAAACGTTGTCAGCTATTTAATGAAAGCATCCTTTATAGTTGCGAAAGAAAAATACGTTGCGACGAGTCTGGGCAAAAGGATCTCTGAGTTGTACATAGATCCTTTAACAGGGGAGCAGCTTGAAAACGGTATTAAGAGCGTTCCGATAAGTCTAGCAAAGGATGAGTTTTACTATCTTCTATTGATATCTTCGGTCGAGGATATGCAAAGATTATCCGTCTTTAGAAGCGAAAACGATTTTCTAATAGAGGAGTTGGAAAAAGTTTTGAATAGGTATCCCTTCAGACTTGACCCTCTTGATGATGATTCTCTTTCGATACTTAAAACAGCAAAACTTCTAAAGAGCTGGATAAATGAAGAGAGCGAAGATGAGATAGCAGATAAGTACGGCATAGGTTTGGGGGATCTCTACAGTGTTGTACAAGTAGCTAGCTGGATATGCCATGCAGCAAAAGAGATCGCTAAACTTCTGGATCAGCAAGAAGCGTATAATTTTCTAGAAACACTAGAAGGAAGAATAGAAAACGGTGTTAAGGAAGAGCTCCTTGAATTGGTTCAGATTCCGAGAGTAGGCAGAACTAAGGCGAGAATACTTTATAACGCAGGCTTCAGATCCTTATCCAAGCTTAGGGAGGCAAAAGAAGAACAGTTAATCGCTTTGCCCATGATAGGCCCTGAGACATATAAAAGCATCAAGGATTTCTTGGCTCAGCTTTAATAATGCAATTAGAATTCTTTCATCAATGGTTAGATTGATTCACACAGCGGATCTTCATTTGGGCATAGGTTTCGCTCAGATATCAAGCTCGGCAGACTTCGAGGAAAAACGTTTTAGAGATTTCATTTCGAACCTTGAATTCATAAAAAATTATGCGCTAAACAATAAAGCGGATTTTTTTGTGATAGCTGGTGATGTTTTTCATAATCCAAGGCCTAGCATTCAGGCATTTAACGAATTTTCTAGGATAGTAGGTGAGCTAATAAAGAATAAAGTACACGTACTCGTAGTTATTGGAAATCACGATAGCACGAAAACTCGGGAGGCCTTGAGCTACCTTAAGAGCTACGACAATTTGGGCGTAGATTACTTTCATCTCTTCGACACCGCACGTGCTGAAGTCATTGAAGCTAAAAGCACAGGCGAGAAGATAAAATTTATCGGTCTTCCTTATCCGCATTTCCAATCCAATTACTCATATAGCGATTTCGTGAATTTTTTCGAACAAAAGTTGAGTGAAATTACAAAGGACAATGAAGGTGATTTCAGCGTTATAATCGGCCATCTTTATGTCGAAGGAGGGAAATTGGGCTCTGAGCAAAGAATAGCATCTCTAAGAGATTACCCCATACCTCCAAGGATCTTCGAACCATATGACCTAACTTGTTTGGGCCATTTACACACGCCACAGAGGCTGGGCAGCAAATTATTCTATTCTGGTTCTATTGAAAGGGTTGATTTCGGTGAAGAAGGTGAGGAAAAAAGCTTTCTAGATATAAAATTGGGTTCTAAGCTTGAAGTGAACAAAGTATCTTTGAAGCTTAGACCTATGAAGACATATAGCATAAATGCGACCTCGATGAGTCATTCCGATCTAATTAATGAGATCAAATCTCTAGTCCTTGAGGAGGGAGCGATAGTTAGAATAAGGATACGCATTTCAAGTAATACAAGCTATCCTCCAGTTAATCAAATAGAGAGAATCCTCAAGGAACGTTACAGCGTTGCAGGGTTCAAAATCGATGTTGAAAGGGAGGAATACCAAGAAACTAGGCTACCATCAACGAATCTTGATTTTTATTCTTTTTTAAACGAATATTTGAAGGCAAGATACAAAGACAGGCCAAATGACTTCTTGGTAAAAGTATTCTCAGAGGCTAAAAAAATAATAGATGAGGCTCAATCGCAATGAGAATACATAAGATTTCCCTCGATAATTTCGCAAGTTATGATAATGCAAGCCTAGATATTGACAAGTTAGGCTGCGTTATTAATGTATTCGGCGCCACAGGAGCTGGCAAGACAACATTGCTCGTGGATTCAGTATCTTTTTGTCTTTTCGGTAAGGCATATGGTGAAGACAGGACTGGTTCTGAGAGGTTAATATTGAGGCCTAACAAGAAGCTTGGAAGAGCAGAATTGATATTCAGTTCAGGGGAAAAAAGATACAAAATCATAAGGGAAGTTGAGCTCGGCTCTGGTTCTAGGGCTTCTTCGAAGGTATTGCTATTGGAGATGATTGGGAATGAATGGAGGAACAAGGCTACGGGTGTGGGTGCCGTTAAGGAATTCATCGACAAGATCATCAAGATCGATTATGATACCTTTCTCAAAACAGTAGCGATTAGACAAGGTGATGTTACATCCATCCTTGAGACCAAGCCCGCTGAAAGGAGAGAACTCTTTTTAAAAATGCTCAATCTCGACTTCAAAAAAGAAAGCGAAATTGCAAAAAACAAGAGGGATAAAGTAAAGGAAGAGCTTTCAAAGATAAACGCATCCATAGAGGAGAAGAACAAAAGAGTTGAAGAAGAACCCAAGCTATTGAAGGAAATCGCAAACATTGATCAGCAAGTTCTGCTGCTCTATAGATACAAAGACACCAAGCAGAAGGAAAGGAATGATTTGGAACAAACATTGAAAAATAAGGAAGAGGAGTATCACAAGCTTTCTACAGAGTTGCGAATTTATGAGGAAAACATGAAAGAATATAGGAATAAGCTCGATAGAAGAACAAGATTAGAACAAGAGCTAAACAAGGCCTTATCTGAGGCGGAAAAGGAATCCAGCTACCAGAAAGAATATCAGGAGATTACTGAAAGGCTAAGAAGGCTGGACGAATTTAGAATTTTGAGCAATGAAATTAGGCATAAAGAACAAGAGCTTAAAAATATTGAGAAACGCCTGCATGAGGTTGAAAAACAGTTGAAAGAAATTAAAGAAGCTGAAGAAAAACTGAGCGAAATCGAAGAAAAGAAGAAGGAATTGGCTCAGTTATCGAAGGATAGAGAGCACTTGGTCGAAATGATTAAAAGTATAATTCAGGCTATGGAGAGTTCCAAAGCCATGCTCGAACAGACTAGGAGATTGAAGGACACGTTGGAGAGTGCAAATCTAGAAAAAAGGCAATGCCCGCTATGCGGTTCATATCTTTCTGAAGAGAAATTTGATGAACTTTTCCATCATTTCTTGGAGGATGAAAGGAAATATCAAGCTGAGCTGAATAGGAAAGAAAAGGAGAAGACAGATTATGAAGCAAAGTTGAATAGTTTAGATAGCAAAATTTCTGATCTACAAAGAAAGGTAGCGGCAGAGGATGTATATAAAAGGTTCATTTCGAGGAAAACTGAATTGCTCGAAGAAAATGAAGGTTTAAGAAAAGATCTTGAAAGGATGAGAAAGGAGCTAGAAGATCTGAAAGACAACAAATTATATAATGAATTTAGAAATCTTGATCCAGAAGAGACAAGGAGAAGGCTTGAAATCCAAAAGCGAGAAATCGAGCTTGTTCTTGAAAAAATTAAGAAAGAACGCGGGAAAATTGAAACTCTTCGCTTGGAGATAGAGAATTTGGACAAAGAAATCAAGGATATGGAGTCTCTACTGGCAAAGAAGCCTGGTGAGGAGCTCATCAAAAGCTTGGAGGCTGCGATCAGTGAGCTCAGTCTGAGATCCAAGAGTTTAGATGAAGAAATAGAAAAGATAAATCATGAAATTGGTAGCCTTGAAGGCCGCAAGAGGAGCTTAAGTGAAGAAATTGAAAGAATTGGGATCATAAAAAAGGAAATTGAAGAACTAGTAATTAGGAAGAAGGAATACGAAGAAATGTTCGATATTTACAGAATTCTTTGTGATGATATTTTCAATGAAAGAGGATTTCCGCTTAGATTTCTGGATAGCTATCTGGAAGATTTGAATCACATCATCAATACAGAATATCTATCTCCTATCCTTAGAAATAAAAGGGTTGAAATTAAGCGTGTAGAGAACAATATTGAAATCAAGGTCTTCGATGACATTTATGAAAGGGATTTAGCAACCTATTCCGGAGGAGAAAAGACAGCGCTGGGTTTCGCAATAAGATTGGCGATCGCAAAAACACTTGCGCTGAGAAGAGGTATTTCTCCGAAATTTCTAATAATAGATGAGGGCTTTGGGCCGCTTAGCATTGAGATCAGAGATCTTTTGTTGAGGTCAATTTTGAATTTGAAATCCGAGTATGAGAAAATCTTTATAGTTTCACATCTTGAAGATATACAGGAAAATCCAATATTTGATTCGATTATAAGAATTTATAAAGATGAAAATAATATAAGTCATATTGAAATTTTAAAATAGCCTTATCTTAATAAGTCCAGGAGCTTAAGATATGTTATGAAGGGTTTTTTAGTAGGTAATGAAGAGGTTTTGAGGGATAGAAGTTATGAAGTCATAAACCCTGCGAATGAACAGGTAATTGATCGCGTTTCACTAGCAACTTTAGATGATGCAAAGAATGCAATAGAGACTGCAAAAAAGGCATTCGATTCTTGGTCTTCTACACCTTTGCACAAGCGTATTGAGCTTCTCTACAAATTAGCAGATTATATTGCATCGAATAGAGAAGATTTTGCAAGGATTTTAGCACTCGAGGCAGGAAAACCTATAAGAGATGCAAGAGTCGAGGCCACGAGGACTGAAAAAGTTTTTAGATACTCTGCCGAGGCTGCGAGATATTTACTTACTGGTGAGCTGCCTAGGTTGGATGCTTTTGAATATCCTGCGGGGAATGAGAAACGGATGGCTATGATAAAGAGAGAACCTATGGGCGTTGTTGTCGCCATAACACCTTTCAACTTTCCTCTTAATTCTTTCGCTCATAAAGTTGCGCCAGCACTTGCTGTTGGAAATACAGTCGTCGTAAAACCTAGTCTAAGCACACCTTTATCAGCTCTGAATATTGCCAACATTATGCTCAAGCTTGGCTTTCCTCCGGGAGTAGTGAATGTCATTACTGGTTATAGTAGTGAAATAGGCGATCTTTTGATAACTCATGAAGATGTGAGCTTGATAACTTTTACAGGTTCTACAGAGGTAGGCCTTAAAATAGCTTCGAAGGCTGCTGGACATTCCAAAAGGATGATAATGGAACTCGGAGGTTCAGATCCGATGATAATACTTGATGACGCAGACATCGAGAAAGCAAGCACCGTAGCTACGAGGGCAAGATTCGAATATGCTGGCCAGAATTGTAACTCTGCAAAGAGAATATTTGTTCAAGAGAAGGTATTTGATAAATTCTTAGAGCTATTTAAAGAAAAAACTGCAAAATTGAAACTCGGGAATCCTATGGACGAGAGTACAGATGTGGGCCCAGTAATTAGCTCAGAAGCTATAAAAAATATGGAGAGCTATATTGAAGATGCCAAGAATAAGGAATCAGAAGTTGTATTAGGAGGAATAAGGCCTTATTCAAGAGGTTACTTCCTTGCACCAACTATATTAAAGGCTGGAAGCCCAGATATAAAGGCATTGAATGAAGAGGTCTTTGGCCCAGTAGCTCCTGTTATGAAAGTTAAGGATGAGGAAGAAGCTTCATTTTTAGCAAATAAAAGTAAATATGGACTTCAAGCCGCCATATTTACAAGCGATTACAAGAAAGCATTGAAAATTGCCGATAAAATAAAGACTGGTGCTGTGATAATAAACGATAGCACTAGGTTGAGATGGGATGCTTTACCCTTTGGAGGTGTTAGATATACAGGATTTGGAAGAGAAGGTGTTAAGTATACTATGCAAGAAATGACCGAGCTTAAATTGATCGCCCTTAACCTCGACTAGCATTAATTTCTTTCTCCAAGAGTACTCTTTTCAATATCTTTCCTACTAAGCTTTTTGGCAAGTCATTTGCGAATTCGATCTTTTTAGGAACCTTGTAATGGGCAAGATTCGACTTCAAATATTCTAAGATCTCTTCCTCCTTTACCTTGCTCTTATAATCATCCTTTAAGACCACGTAAGCTTTCACAATTTCGCCAACAGTTGGGTCGGGAACACCAATAACTGCTGCCTCTTTCACTGCAGGATGCTTATAAAGCAGTTCTTCAATTTCCCTTGGATATACTGAATATCCCTTGTACTTAATGATTTCTTTCTTTCTGTCTACAATGTAGAAATATCCTTCTTCGTCCATCTTGGCCATATCTCCTGTCCTAAGCCATCTTATGCCTCCATATTCAAAGAAGACATTTTCTTCGCTGTAGAGATATCCTTTCATTACTTGAGGGCCAGCCACAACGAGTTCTCCTATTTCGTTGATATTCAATAATTTATTTTCTTCAGGATCTGCTATTGCAGCAAGTGTATTCGGTACTGGAATACCAATTGAGCCTTCTTTAAATTTACCTTTTAAAGGATTGCAATGGGTTACAGGACTAGCTTCTGTAAGTCCATAGCCTTCTCTTAATTTTCCTCCTGTCAACGCTTCAAATTTTTTCATAACTTCTATAGGTAGCGCAGAAGCTCCGCTTATGCAAGCTTCTATGCTTCTTAGGCTATATTTCTTTGTGAGCGGTGAGTTTACGATCGCATTGTATAATGTAGGTACGCCTGGCAAAAGATTAACCTTGTATTTCTCGACATACTTGAATAACATCTCTAGATCTAATCTTGGCATTAATACTATCGTAGCAGCCCTTAAAATCCCCAAATTCATAACAACAGTCTGGGCATATATGTGGAAGAATGGAAGGACTGCAAGGATAACGTCTTGTGCTTCCCTTTTTTCGACCAAAGAGCTAGATTGATATGCGTTAGCTAACAAGTTATAATGCGTCAAAACTGCAGCTTTTGGTATGCCAGTTGTACCACCTGTAAACATATATGCAGCAGGATCGTTGATAGGGTCTATTTTTGCATGTTCATATTCACCTTCCTTCAATAAATCTGTAAATCTAACTGTGTTTTCATCGTAATTTATGCTAACCCTGAATTCTCTTTTCAGAGGATAAAGCATCTTCTTAATACCTGTTAGATAATCCCTTATGCTCGCAACGATTACTTTCCGCAGATTTGTCTTATTGCGTATTTCTTCCAAATTTTTATAAGATAGATCAAGTACAATTGCTATTTTTGATCCTGCTTTATTTATGATATACTCAAGTTCTGAAGGTGTATAAAGAGGATTGATGGGGTTCACAATAGCGCCTAGTTTTAAAATGGCATAATATGAGATTACAAATTGGGGAGAGTTAGGCAAAATGAGGCTTACAACATCTCCCTTTCTTATTCCCATTTTATAGAGTGAATAAGCGAGTTTTTCTACAGCTGATCCGAGTTCAGCGTAACTAATCTTATTATCAAAAAATATCAATGCATCATGATTGGGAAATTTCTTTACGCTTTCATCTAAGATTGTATATAGCGGCCTAGGTTCAATATTCAACTCAATAGGCACGTTTTCATCATAAAACTTAGTCCATGGCTTCGATAAAATAAAATTCAGAATCTCATCTTTGGATTTTGGCATAAGAAAAAATGTAGTTTAGGTTTAAGAAGTTGCTTGTAAAAGAGGAACGTTTTGCATTTTACCAGTAAGGCCGTGCCATGCACCACAGGGATATATACAACTTATAGTATATGTTCCTGCAGCCGTTAAGGTAATAATTGTGCTTACAGTCTGATTTGGTTGAGTATAAAGCTGGCCTACTATATTGCCATTTGGATCAAGGATATAGAAGCCATGTTGTGCAGGGTAAGTGTTATTAAAGTGGAAGACGATTTCTACTGCTTGCCCTACTTTAAATGTTTGATTAGCAGGTGTTACAATCCAGAATTGCTGAGCGTTACTACCCGTAGCAATTTGGCTCACTCCATCATATACATTAATAGTCCCTGCCGGAGGCGTTTTCTGTCCTCCCATGGATAAGAAATATGCTCCTACACCAGCTACTACTATTACAACTATAACGATTAGGACTACTGTAAGTCTAGATATGGCTTTTATGTTCATTAAAGATACATTCATTATATGGTTTATAAAGCCTTCTATACAGTTATATATAGATGATAGAAATTTTTTACAGCGGGGGCACTATTATTGTAAGAGGAGGTATACCCCTCACACCACCTAATTTTTTGATCTATGATCAACGTATTGAAGCTTATAGATGCTATGCATCGCAATACTATGCTTTGAAAAAATTTCTTGAAACTAATAAGATACCATTTACTGAGAATGTTCTTAACCCTTTAGAAGGAAACATAATAGAGAGAAAAAAACTTGAACTTAAAGAGTATCAATATGAAGCTCTCGATGCATGGTTATTGAATGAGAAGCGAGGTGTAGTGGTATTGCCTACAGGAACAGGTAAGACCTATGTTGGCATCGCAGCAATTGCAGCCAATAAAGGCCCTACGCTTATTGTAGTTCCTACTCTTGAATTGATGGATCAGTGGTATGCTAAGATTAAAGAATACTTCAATGTTGCAGTTGGAAGATTTGGAGGTGGGCTGAAGGAAGTTGAGTACATTACAGTAATAACTTATGACTCAGCTTACATCAACGCTGAATTTTTAGGAAACAAATTTTTGCTTCTGATTTTTGATGAAGTACATCATTTACCAAGCGAAGGCTTTAGGCAAATTGCACTATTATCTGCAGCACCATTTAGGCTTGGCTTGACTGCTACACCTGAAAGAGAAGATCAAATGCATAATTTATTGCCCACTCTTGTTGGTGATGTTATATATCGCAGAAGCGTGGTGGAGATGAAGGGGAAATATGTTGCTCCTTTTGAAGTTGTTCGCTACTACGTTGATCTTACAAAAGATGAAGCTAAACGTTATGAAGCGCTAAGGAGGAAATTCAAAAGTTTTTTTGAAGAGACAGGCATAAAGCTCGATAGCCTTGAAGATTTTTATCAAATGATAATCCATAGCGGAAGAGATAAAAAGGCGAGGGAAGCACTGCTTGCTTGGAATGAAGCTCGAAAGTTAGCTTTGAACGCATCCAACAAACTTTTGGCTTTAGAGAGAGTGTTGCAAGAGCATAAAGGTGAGAGGATAATTATTTTTACTGAATTCAATAGTTTCGCAAGGATGATATCAATAAAATATTTAATTCCTGAAATCACCTATAAGACTCCTGAGAAAGAAAGGATATTGACAATGGATAGATTTAGAAAAGGTATCTACAAAGTTATCGTTACCAGTAAAGTGCTTGAAGAAGGAATAGATGTACCTAGTGCTAACGTAGGCATAATCCTTAGCGGAAGTGGAAGTAAAAGGGAATTTATACAAAGGCTTGGAAGGATCCTAAGGCCTGCGAAGGATAAGAATGCAGTTCTTTATGAGATCGTAACTAGGAATACTTCTGAGGTAAATGTATCGTATAGAAGGAGGAGGCAAGCCTTAAGCGATCTATTTGATTAATGCTTCCAAGTAATCTCTTGAGAATTAAGATAAAAGGCAATGAGATTATGCCTGTTTTTGCAGAAATAAACGATGAAAACCTATACTTGGCGGATTCACTACTGGAAATATATAGAAGTTGTGTAGGTAAGAAGATAGGCGATTTGGAAGAGGCAATAAAGGAAGAAGAGCTAAAGGCAGAAGATCTAGGCTATGATTTTAAGTTCTTTCGAGGTCTAAAAACGCTTCTTGATAGAAGGTTAGTACTCGAAGAGTTCGATGATAGTATAGATCCGATTAGGGTCAGGGCTTTAGTCTTTGAGCTTGCAAATAATTATAAGGATGGTTTGGTCATCGATGAAAAGGATAGGGCATCTATATTTGATTTAGCTGCTCAAAAATTGGGCATAGATTCGGAGAGGCTAAAGGAGATATTCCTTTCAGTTTATGAAGAGGAACAAAAAATCAAAGATTTCAATGATCTCCGACCTGAGGAACTTCTGCGATTCTATAATCTTTCTTTAATGCAAACTCTAATGTTCAAATGTAGAAAGCTCTACGTCGATGTTCAAATCAGTGGTGGTGAAATGAGGCGCCTTTTATGGCTCATGAAAAAGCTTCATTTATTATATCTTGCCGAGCAGAGTTATTTCGGAATAAATTTAGCTATCGATGGACCTGCATCAGTGATCAAACAAACGGAAAGATACGGAACTAGGATGGCTCATTTGCTACCTTTATTAATACAAACCAAAAATTGGCACATAAGAGCATACATTAGTCTAAAAACAAAATTCAAGAAAATCAAGGTATTGAGGTTCGAACTTTCAAAGAATTATTCCATGGGTTTATTTCCAAGCAGCGTTGGTGAAGAAATATCTTATGACAGCTATGTAGAAGAGGAATTTTCCAAAAAATTCTTTACTGCTAGCGCGGCATGGCAGATAGTTAGGGAGCCAGAACCTTTGGTAGTGGGGAGAAGCATATTCATACCAGATTTCGCACTTATTAATGGTGATAAGAAGGTATACCTTGAGATCATGGGTTTTTGGAGTGAAGACTATATAAAAAGAAAAATTGAAAAGCTCCAAGCCTTAAAAGATGCCAATCTAATTCTTGCGATAGATAGTTCCCTTGGTAAAATCAATTTGGAAAGAACCAACGGAAATATAGAAATCGTGTTGTACGAAAAAAAGCTTTCCAGTGCAGATATCTTAAGAGCGCTAAAAAAGTTCGAGTCTAGCTAGTTTTCCTTTCCTTTATTTTCTTTATCAAGACTGGCAAGAATTCATAAAGGTCAGCAACAATGCAATAGTCCGCATAATTAAAAATGGGTGCATTTTTATCCTTATCCAACGCTACGATGATCTTGGAATCTTGAATGCCTCCTATATGTTGCGGTGCACCAGAAATACCTATTGCAAAATAAAGATTTGGTCTTATGGATTTGCCTGAAATTCCTATCCATCTATCTTCAGGGATCCATTTGTAATCTGCGGCCACAGGCCTTGAAGAACCAATTTGAGCACCTATTAGCGATGCTAATTCTTCAGCAAGTTTTATATCCTCTTTATTTTTAAATCCTCTCCCAACACCTATTACGATCTCAGCCTGTGAAATGTCTACTCCGCTACTCACTTTTCTTTCAACTTTCTCCAGCTTTACTCTGCTCTCAGGAATCGCGTCGATATAACTCATTTCTGTTTGTGTTTTCAATTCAATCTCGAACCTTCTTGAAGAGACTGTTATGAAAAGTACTCCTTTATTAGGTACTTTGATCTTACTTATAGCTCTTCCGCCAAATACCTTTCTTTTGAGAATAATCGAGTTTTCCTCTATCTCCAAGTCATGAACATCTGTGAACATGTAAGCATTCATTTCACCTGCAAGTCTTGCAAGGATGTCGGTATCGTTATAACTTGAACTAGATACTACATACCTAGTTTTTTTGCCCATTAATTCCTTCCTCAAAATATCTTCGAACTGATCTTGTATGACCTTGTTTCTAATGAGTTTTAATTCATCAGGACCTTTATCGATTAATTCTTCAGCGCTATCTGATTCAATAGTTATGGCAGTTAGCTTCAAGTTAAGTTTAGTTTTTAAAATGTTTGCAAAACCTATAGGATATATTAACTTCTTTGGTTCAGATGAAAAGACTATAATGTTTTCACTCATATCTTAATCACCCCTTCCTCTAAAAGGTGATTTATCAATTTCTCCGCAATCTCTTCGTAGTTTTTACCTTCTATGAATATTTTCTTCCTTTTTATGGGCAACACGAAGTACTCTTGGCTCATTTGTGCCTTTTCAATTTTAAGTCCGAGCTGATTAAGATCGTATTTAATTAAAGGTTTATTTTTAGCTTGGAGTATGTTTCTGAGCGTAGGTATTCTTGCTTGATTTATTTCTCCTGTGACACTTATAACACAGGGCAGAGAAGCCCTAATAATCTCGATTTCGTTTTCCGTGCTTCTTTGGACAATAATTTCGTTATTTGATAGTTCAACTTTATTCACGAAAGTAACTAGATTTACGCCCAAGAGTTTCGCTAGCCTTGATGCGAACTGAGAAGATGATGTATCTTGTGAATACTCACCAGTTATATAAAGATCGAAGTTTCCAAGTTTTTTCAATAAATGTGCAGCAATATAGGCTGTTTCTTTTGTTGTAGAATTCAAAACTGCTTCATCTAATATCAGATGGAACTCATCTACACCCATAGAGAGTACTTCTCTCGCTATTCTTTCTATTTCTTGATTTCTTCTTTGTAATGGGCCCCACGTTAAGATTGATAATGCAATAACCTTGCCTCCATGCTTTTCCTTAAGCCTAATTCCTTCTTCAATAGCATTCTTATCATATTCACTTATTGCTAAAGGCGTTTCTTCAACATTCACACTTCCATTAGGATCCACTTTCAACATGTTTAGATTTAATGCAGCTTTAACTAAGACTGCTATATTGAGAGGCATAACTATTTATCAGGCTTGTTCTGTATAAACATTTCTTAGCGATAAGTTAATTATTAATGAGGATTGAAGAAGCATATGAGAAAAGTCGGAATAATAGGCGTGGGTCATTCGAAGTTTGGGGTAAGGAGTGACTTGAATATGAATGAGCTTGTCTTGGAAAGCTTCAAGCCGGCAATGGAAGAAGCAGGCATTACGAATGATGATATCTCTTTTCTATACGTATCCAATGTGGGTTTTTGGAGTAGTGAGGAGTTACCTGCAATAAGTATAGCTGAATACTTAGGCTTAACAGGAAAGGGCGCTATGAGAGTAGAAGCTGCCTGTGCATCAGGAAGCGCTGCATTAAAAGCTGCGCATGATATGATAAGCGCAGGGGAAGCAGATATAGTAGCAGCGATAGGTGTTGAAAAGATGAACGAAAGCTTTACTCCAAGTGTAGTAGAAATCATTGGAAGGGCGGGAAACTACCTTTGGGAATTCGAGAATTTCGGTATGACTTTCCCTGGCTATTACGCGATGTATGCTACAGCTTATATGCAGCACTATGGAGCGAGGGAAGAAGATTTGGGCGAGATCGCAATAAAAAATCATCATTACGGCGCTAAAAACCCTCTCGCTCAATTCCAGAAAGAAATCACAATGGAGGATTACCTTAACTCCAAATATGTAGCATGGCCGATAAAGCTATTAGATTCCACACCTATTTCAGATGGTTCTTCGACGGTTATCCTTGCCAGCGAAGATGCGATTAGGAAAATTGGCGCAAAAGACGTTGTCTGGATCAAAGGAATTGGTTATTCGAGTGATACCTCAAATTTAAGCAAGAGATCGGATTTCTTAAGTCTAGAAGCTGCTAGACGAGCAGCCTATTTGGCATATAAGAAAGCAGGCGTAGATCCTGAAAAAGTTACTTCTTTAATAGATGTAGCAGAAGTTCATGATTGTTTTACCATTGCTGAGATTTTAGCTTATGAAGATTTGGGATTTTTCAAGAGGGGCGAAGGTTTTATTGCTGTAAGGGAAAAGCAGACCTACAGAGGAGGAAAAATACCAGTAAACCTCAGCGGCGGTCTTAAGGCGAAGGGGCATCCTCTGGGGGCTACAGGCTTAGGTATGGTCGTTGAACTCACGAAGCAATTAAGGATGAAAGTAGAGAAGTCTAGGCAAGCTGACATAAAGAATGGCTGGGCTTTGGCTCATAATGTTGGAGGAACAGGCCATTACGCATACGTAACTCTGCTATCTACTCAAAAATGAGCCAGAAAGAAGCCTTTGATCAGTTTCTTAAATCACTAGATGAAGCTGTAAAAGAAGCAAAACGAGCTATAAAGTTACCGCTGATTCCGGATCAAAAAACAGGTAGACTTTTATGGATTTCGAACAGGGAACTTAGGTTAAGATATGCAATAAGTGTGGATTCCAACAAAAAATTCTATGAAGCTCTTCTCGATGGGAAATTATTAGCTACGAAGTGTCCTACATGTGGAGCCCTTTATTTTCCACCACAAGATTACTGCAATAGGTGTAAAAAGCAAGGTCTACAATGGGTCGAATTGAGTGGAGAGGGGGAACTTCTTAGCTACACAAAGGTTGTAGTTAAGCCATATAGCTTTTCTCATCTAGAAGATTATATTGTAGGAATAGCTAAATTAAAGGAAGGAATAAACATTCTCGCTTGGGTTTCAGAGAAAGATGTATCTAAGTTGAAGAGAGGAATGAAAGTGAATGTAAGAGTAAAGGAGCGTGAAGAAGAAGGATATCTTGTTTATGAAATCGTTCCAGCTCAGGATTAGATTCTAAGATCTTTGATTTTTGGGAATACAAGAATATCGCCTTCTACACTTATAGGTATCAATTCATCTACATCAATGCTTTTTAAAAATGGAGAAAGCAATTCTTCTTTCGGTATTAAATTTATTTCTGTACCACTTGCGTAATAACAAAGCGCAGGGAGAACAAGTACTTCTTTTTTCTCATGTATGCCATATAAAAAACATTTAACTTTCATCCTTGTTCCAATTTCGGTAAATACTGTGATTGCTGGATGTTCATGAGCTGTTATCAAAAAGTTTGCCTTATTTAATAGTTCTCTAGTGGGCATCTCTTCACCGTGAAAGAAAAGATACTTAGCTAGCATTGCTTCCTGTCTATAAAGCGTAAGTTTAAGCTCTTTGGCGTATGCATCAACGTAATTATCATGATTGCCTTTAATGAGTATTATTTCAAGATCTTTATCAAAGAGCTCATTTCTAAGGTAATTCACGAAAGAAAAGAGCTCATCGATTTCAGAATCATCGACATCATCGAATTCATTTTTAACATCGCCAACAACGATAATTCTTCTTATCTTACTCTTTCCAACGTTATTCGCGATAGATTCTATTTGCTCAAATATGTATTTTAGATTTAATTTTGGAAGGAAGATTCCGTTCTTTGCGGCAACTCCTTCATAACCTAGATGGAGATCAGACATTACAATTGAAGCTAAGCTTTTAATGTAAATTGAATAGCAGTCCTTAAAAAACTTTATATCCCCACTTATTTCCATCTCAAGAAAAGCAATCTTTAAATAATATTAAAATATGATGAATCCATTCTAAACCCAAAAAATGAGCGAGGAGAAGCTGACGGGCAAGACGATGCTGGTATATATGTATGTTCTAAGTAAGAATAGAGTTACAGCTAGAGAAGTTAAGAATGCCCTCGGCTTCTCCAGCACGAGCCTGGCGATATATTACCTAGATAGATTGTATCAAATGGATCTTGTTGACAAAGAACCTGGAGGTTATTATGTTCTAAAGAAGAAGGTGGATTTAGGTTTTTATGGTGTATATAGGAGCCTATACGGCATTCTGTTGCCAAAATTTCTTCCCTATGCTCTTTTTTTCACGTTACTGTTAATATTTTATTTTTTCTTTTATATTGATAGGCTTGATCTTTATGCCTTAATTTCGTTAATAGCTGCGGCTTCAATATTCTGGTATGAGACAATAGTACTTTATTTGAGGATGCGAACGATTTATAAAAATAGAAAGTTGAAATCTAGCTAATTTTAGCTAAAAGCAATTTCTCTAAATCTTCTTGGTTCATTTTCAATTTCTTAAGTATTGCTGAATGCAATTCCTTTAGTTTTTTCCTTCTATCCTTCATCAGTATCACGTCCGCCTCTCCGAATGTTATTAGAGTGTGTGAAAAAGGCGAAGGTATTTTTGTGGTGATGAGCTCATATTTTATGTGCCCTTTCTTAATCATTTCAAGGATTTCCTTAGCCCTAGGGAGATCCATTATGTCTTCCAAGATCTCTCTGAATGTCTCTTCGATGACAGGAAAGTTGGGATCTATTTTTTTGCATGCTTCGAGTAAGATTTGTGAGTTCAGTTGTTGCTTATTTACGCTTATCTTATAGCCTTTGTAATTCCTCAAGACTAGAAAGCTTCTAGTTGAATTATGTCTGAATTTTCTCTTCATGAGTTCAGTCGTTTCTAAATTTTCTCTTAAGAAGTTTTCAAGATTTGCCTCAAATATTTCATTGAATAATTCCCTAACCAAGGATTCTTTAAATGCAATGAATACCTTCTGTGGAACAATCAAGGAGAAACCATTATCATGTACCATGGTACCAATATCTACCTCAAATTTTTTGCTTAGTGCGATCGCAAAAATCCTGGCTAAGGCATCGTTCGTCCTTCTTCCGTATAGAGCATGGAATATTATATGATGCCTTCCTTCAAGGTCTGTAGTCTTTTCTATTAACAAAAGTTTCGAATTAGGAATTCTTCTGACGTAAAGATATTGTTCAAGGAAGTATGCTTTCATAGCTTTCTTTGAATGCTCATCTACAGGAAGCTCATCTATTAGATCGCCGAAATCCTCGTTTTTCTTTAATCTTTCGAATATCTTAAGTCTTAGATCTCCTATTCTCATGGCGAGGTCAAAGTTTAGCGGTAATTGTTCAGAAAACCACGGTGGAATAGTAGGTGCTTCATTTTCTGTTCTTTCGACATAACATCTCATTCCTTTGCTATGTGAAAATCTGTAAGTTCTTCCCCCTAATACAAATACATCACCTCTCTTCAATCTCATAAGGAATTCTTCCTCGATATTTCCTATCCATTTTTTCTCAGGCAACAAAAAAACATCTACAGAAACTTCATCAGGAATTGTTCCTAAGTTTAAGAAGTAAATTGTTCGTACATATCTTCCTCTTTTGCCAAACATCCCATCTGCTTCATCAAACCAGATTTTCCCATAAACTTTTCTTGCATTAAGCTCAACATAATGTCCAGCTAAATATTTCAATAGTTTAATAAAAGTCTCTTTCTCTAAGTCCTTATAAGGATAAGCTCTCCTTATTACTCGAAGTGCTTCATCAACATTCCATTTTTTATTTATGGCCATGCCAACTATGTGTTGTGCTAATACGTCAAGGCAATTTCTTGGCATGTAAAAGCGATCAAGTAATCTCTTTTTCGCGTAATGTAACATAACAGCGCATTCTACTAGATCATCTCTATTCATTACTATTATGCGGCCTATTGAAACATCTTGGAACTTATGGCCACTTCTCCCTATTCTTTGTATCGCTCTTGTTATGGACTTCGGAGAACCGAGTTGAACCACGGCCTTTATGTATCCTATGTCTATACCCAATTCTAGGCTCGTAGATGAAACGACAGCCTTAAGCAATCCCTGTTTTAATCTCTCTTCGACATCAAGCCTTATAATTCTTGAAAGCGATCCGTGATGGGCTGCGATATCTTCATCGGTGTACTTGAACTTTTTTTTGAGATTAAATACGACTCTCTCAGTTCCGCTCCTAGTATTTGTGAATATAAGTAAAGTTGGGTATTTTTCTATCATTTCGTGAAGGATTTCATACATGCGATTTTCTATTTTATCATCTGGCGTATAGATTAGGTCTTCCACAGGTGACATCACCAATAAATCATACTGTTTTTCCCATGAGACATCTACGATCCAGCACTCTCTGAAGTTTCCTTCATCATCTATTCCCATCAAAAATTTTGCAGCTTCTTCAAGAGGATGCAATGTCGCGCCGAGGCCAATTCTTATGAAATCTCTTCCAACAAGTTCCCTTAATCTTTCTAGCGATAGAGCTAAGTGTACGCCTCTTTTGTTGTTTGCGAGTTCATGAATTTCATCTATGATAACGTATTTTACATTTTTTATTTTCTCCGCGAACTTGGGTGAGTTTAATATGATTGCTAAACTCTCTGGAGTGGTAACCAATATATGAGGAGGCTTTTTAAGCTGTTTTTGCTTTTCCGTAGGTGGTACATCACCGCTTCTTACTGCAACTCTAATTTCAGGGATTTGTATTCCGTCTTTTTCAATCATTGCTTTTATTTCGCTTAGAGGTTCGCTCAAATTCTTCTTTATATCGTTATTAAGCGCTTTAAGCGGTGAAACATAAATGCAATAAACCTCATCTTTCAATTCATTCTTAAGTGCCTTATCGAATAACTTTGATATTATTACTAAAAATGCCGATAGCGTTTTCCCTGAGCCTGTTGGAGCAGTAATCAATATACTTTTATCTTCACTTAGGAGTTTGAATGAATAATATTGTGGAGGGGTTAAATCATCGAATTTGTTTTCGAACCATTTTCTAACATAAGGATTCAAGCTACTGAGATTATCTTCCTTACTGTATTTACCAAGTGGGTATCTGAACATTACGGTTAATTAATTACTTCTAAACCCAATAAATAGGTTGCATTCAGCGCTTAATTTTCATCTAGTATCGTTGATTGGTATAATTCTGTTTAAATTTTCCTTAGTTCATTTAAGATTGTGAGAACTTTAGTTATACTGCTAGTAGGCTTTATTGTTCTGCAGTTGTTATTTACGCAAACCTTAGTCTATTCAACAAATGCTCAGGATAATACATTTCTATCTTCTTCTAGTCTTTCGCGTTTCATAATATATCAAGCTAGTGCAACCGATCCTTGTTCTACAGTAATGAAAACCATAAACGTCACCGATTATGGATTATCGCCTCAAGGACATTTCAGGCTTCTTTCAGATTCATCGCTCATCTTGAATTCAACGTTCATTAATAAAATCAAAGATATGGCTGAAATGGCGTATTCAGCGTTAGTCAATTTCTTCAATGCAACTCCTTACGATCAGGATCATAGCGGCATTATAGATATATTGATCGCTAATTTGAATGAAAAATATGGTAGCGGTGTTTTCATTGCAGGTTATACAATTCCTGGCAGCGATCCCAATGGTATGAGCATTGAGTATTTAGATGCCAACTATCTTTTGACATCTTCTTACTTAGATGTCTATACAACTATTGCTCATGAGATGTTTCACCTTATTCAAGCTTCCATATTCAATCTCTCACAGCACGCTGACTGGGTTGTTGAGGGTACTGCTGTTTTCGCAAGTGACTACGCCATCAAAGGCTATTCTCCTTTACAAGATTCTATTTACTTAGCTACTGATCATTTTAATGAGTCGCTCAATACTCCCGAGGCATGTCTTAGCTTGGATGTGTATATCGCTGATTATGTAATTGCGCCTACGTTCTTTGAGTTTTTGGCAGAACAGTATGGCCTCAGTATTATTCCAAAATTCATTCATAAATTGGCTCATGAAAATGATACTCAAGCATTGCAAGATGTTACCAATTCAACCATGGGCGAGCTGTTTTCACGGTTTGCTGTATGGAATTACCTTGGTCTCTATAAGGGTACGAATTATACATTTGAAAATGTATCAGTTAGCGCTAGCCCTATGGTAACTTTAAACCTAGGCTCGAGCTACGAACATACTATTTTACCGTTTTCAATTAATTACATTGAGCTCGTCCCAACTTCTTCATTGATATATATAAGTCATGAAGGCAAGTTAAATTTCGCATTAATAAAATTGAAATCAAATTTGGGAAAAATTCTGGCCTATGAAGTTTCTTATATCAGTAATGAGACTATGATTTATGTATCAAATAGTTCAGATTATAATCGTATAATATTGGCTATTGTGAATGTCGGAAACGATAAGTTTAATTATACAATTAGTTACATGCCTTCAAACATATCAGTTATTACTTTAACCACAACCAAAACTATCGCTTCAAATGCCCAAGCATCTTATCTTTACGTAATTATTTTATTATTTGCTGTAGCATTCATTGTTACCCTAGCGCTTTTCTTGCATGCTAGACAATCAGTTAACAAAGCCTCCTCTCAAGAAACATAAGCTTGGCGGTTAACTTTTGAATTTCATCTTCGCTTAAACCAATTAATGTTAACGTCTCAGAAATTTTTTTATCGATTTCAACATAGAAAAGATCTACATTTCCTTTAGTATTATCTATTAGTGCTAATAACGCATCTCTCATGTGTTGATCCGAAAGCTTAAAAGCACTTAACAATAGTTCTGAGCCTATTGTGGCCTCAAAAAGTTTCTCACTCGTAATTTTTTCATTGCTCATAAATTCAACAAAAACCCTTTTGGAAATGAGCTCGGTTTGCTTAGAATATTTGCTCTCTGTTATGAGCGAAATTATTTCTGACTTGTTAGAGTGTTTTTCCAAAAACTCAAGTATTGCGTAATATATATTTTCAAGGTAAATGTTTGCGAGGATATATTGCCTTATGGGCTGAAAATTCTTCACGACATTAAGCCCTAGTTCTATCGTAGTAGAACCTTGAACAGTTAAGTTATAGCGATTTGCGAACTCATTTAGAATGCAAAGTTTCATCATATCTTCATATAGCTTTATTGATTCAGCCAGTTTTGTCTTCACATTAAGTTCTGAATTCAATATGTTTTCTCTCATCTTGGCCAGTGCATTTCTAGCCTGATATACGTAAGCTAGATAAATTTGAAGTCTATCGAAGATTGGAGACTTGAGTAGTTCTGTTAATTTTATGTATAAGCTAGAATTTAGAATCAATTCGCTAGGGATTTCGAAAAGTTCTACTTTGTTTTCATTGGAGATGAATTCGAGTTCAGTCTTAATCCAGTTGCTATACTTCATAAGCTATGCTCTTATCTTAATCTTATTCTCTATTTCCTCGCTATATAAGATTTCATTACCTCTAAAGCAGAAGAATTCAAGAATTGATTCGCCTGTATTTATGATTTGATGTGGCTCATTTGCTTTAATGAATATAACATCATTTGCTTTGATCTGTTTTGTAGTAGGTTTTCCTTCCTCAATAGTTAAAATTGCTCCTTTACCCTTTGAGATTATGAGTATATGTTCGTAGTTGTGGACATCATAGGGAGTCATACCGCCAGGCTCAATTCTGTAATATCTAAGGAAAAATCTCATCGAACCAAACCTTTCATCTATCACTTTCTTTCTCACAACTTTTTGTGCACCTCTCTCGTTGAAACTCTCAAATTCAATTTGATCTAGCGATCTAATTATCATTGAAGTCTATTCAGCTATCAAATATATTTCTTTGATCCTTCAATCAAGAAAAGAAGGTAAAGTGAAGCAACTAATAGATCTGCCGTCGTACCTGCTGTATAGCCTAGCGGTTCGAATTCCTTATCTATCTTGTCTGCAATTTGCTCGAAACTGAGTTTATTAGCTAAAAGTTCTGAAGCAACTTTCCTTACTTTTTCTGCAGCATCTTTTCCGAATTTTCTATAAATATGGGAATCTGTTCTCTTACTCATCAAATAAATGAACGTTGCTAGTGCAGCTTTGCTTAGTTCCATTTTTTGCAACATTTTCAAAAGCATAGGATAGCTATCATTGAATGTTATTTCAAAATAACTACAGTATTCGTAAGCTATCCAATCGAATTCCTTTGCAACTTCCATAAAGTTTATCGGTTTTGCTTTCTTATCTCTTACCTCTTTTATCCAACTTACATTATTCAAATCAAATTCTTTGACATTTACAAGCCAAGTAGGTTGCGTCAAAAGAATTGCTTTCCCTATATTAACTGAATCCTTATAGCTAGAGTTTTCTAAAACATCTTTGATTGCGATTCTTAGATTTTCTATATCTATTTTGAGATTTTTCCTATAGCAATATGAACTAGCCGTAATTAGTGGTGTAAGTAAAAGTATCGATCCAAGGCTTGTGTTGCCCGCTGATTGTGTACTTAGCATCGTCTTCGTAGCTTCAAATATTCTTTTGCCTATCCTGAAATTACCAGAATAACCATCTTCAAATGAATGGGCAAAATTCATGGCCAGATAACTAGCAGTGGCTAAAAAGTTTTCGAAACTTAGATTCTTTCTTTTCTTATTTTTTGTTACAGCTAGAGGCTTATTTTCGATACTAGCTTCAAATGTAAGCGCAAGGATCGCGGAGCCAACGACGTTATTCTTAATTTCTTTTTTTTCCATTAGGTAAAGAATTCTTACAAGCTTATGAGTTTAAAAATACATTGGTATTTAGGTTTTTTGGAATTTAGAAAGTTTATATTTTGGCTAAAGAATAGAAACATGCTGTATGGTTAAACCTATAAGTATCGCATTATCGAAAGAACTTGAAGAGTTATCTAACAAAATGTTTCGGATGTTTGAGAACCCAGAAGAAAAGATTGTATCCATACTTGGCAAAGATCGAATCGAAGTTTTCAGGAAGGTGTACTTTGCAATGTTGGACTTGCTTAAAAATGGTTCGCTACCTATTCACCCAGATTATCTTTCGGGTAATGAATTAGCACAAGCAATTTACGAGAAGAAATACTTTCTGAAAGATCTTGAAGGGAATTTAATAGAAAAAAGACCTGAACACTTATTTTTGAGAGTTGCCTCATTCATAGCAAGTGCAGAGACAAACTTTGAAAATGCTCTCAAGTTTGCGAAGCTCTTCTACTTCATAATGTATGAAGGATATTTCATGCCTGCTGGAAGGGTTCTTGCCGGTGCAGGAGATCTTTACAGAACTAAGACGCTGGCCAACTGTTTCGTATCTATGATACAAGATGATAGTATAGAGGCTATATATAACGCTGCGTACGAAGCTGCTAGGACATATTCATATGGAGGAGGGATAGGTATCGATATATCATGTCTTCGTCCTAGAGGAGCCAGAATTCATAACGCAGCGATAACATCTACAGGTAGCGTTAGCTTCATGGAGCTCTATTCACTTACTACTGGGTTAATAGGCCAGGAGGGAAGGAGAGGTGCCTTAATGCTTACTATAGATGTAAAGCATCCTGATGTTTTTGATTTCATAAAATGCAAGCAAGTTCCTAACTGGGTAACATCTCAGATAGTTGATCAACTCAAAATGACGAATTTGTTTAATGAAAAGCAACTCGCTGAGATTGAAAGACAAGTCAGGGAAAACACACAGGTGAGATTTGCTAACATAAGCATAAAGGCAAGCAATGAGTTCATGCGGGCTGTAGAGGAACAAATAACTTATGGTGCTAACAAAATCCTCGTATATAAGAAAAAAGTCAAGGGCAAAGTGAATAGGCTAGATAACATTAAGGATGTGCACTATTCATATGGAATACCTTCAAAGGACATAAACAACTATGCATTGCTTAAAGTATTCGACAAAATCGAAGAATTGAATGAGTTCCTTGCAATTGAATGCAATCTTCAAATCAATGAAGCCGATTTGAAGAATCCCTATAAGCGTGATGTATATGGAGATTTTGTAATCGAGTTACCGAATAAAGACTATGATTTAGCAATTAGATATTCTGGTGATTTCTTGCTCTATTTCTCCTCTGATAAGACAGGAGAGATGAGGAGATTGATAAAGGCAAGGGAAATATGGAATATGTTCATTGAATCCAATTACAAGACAGCCGAGCCTGGAATAATGTTTTGGGATAGGATGAAATATTATTCACCATCCGATTATGCTGGTTTCCCAATCGTTACTACGAATCCTTGTGCAGAAGTGCCTCTTGAGGATGGTGGAGCATGTAATTTAGGTTCAATAAATCTCTCTAGATTTGTAGATGAGCCTTTCTCAAGCTTTGCTAAAATAAACCTTAAGAAGTTGAAGCGCGCAGTTAAGATAGCAATTCGCTTCATGGATAATGTGATTGAGTGGAATATCTTATTGCATCCATTACCAAAGCAGCGAGAAGCGAGCAAAAACACGAGAAGAATAGGTTTAGGAGTCATGGGTATAGCTGATATGTTCTATGAATTGGGAATAGATTATGATAGTCCAGAGGCCCTTAGGATACTAGATAGAGTTATGTACGTAATAGCCAATTCAGCATACTACACATCAGCCATACTTGCGAAAGAAAAAGGAAAGCTAAACATAAATTATGAAAGATATCTGGAAAATCCATACATCAAGGAAGCTATTAGTGATAAGATTAGAGAAAAAATAAGGAAATATGGGATCAGAAATATTGCTTTGTTATCCATAGCTCCGACTGGTACTATATCGAACATTGTGAAATCTTTTGAATATGAAGGTAAGAACTACATAGGCGTGAGCGGAGGCATAGAACCTGTTTTTGATATGTACTATCTAAGGCGAACCGAATCTTTCAGTAGGAACGTTTTATTCAAGGTATTTCATAGCACTATTCAGGCTTATATCGATATCAAAAAGCTAAATAATGCTGTGCAAGATGCAAAAGATGTCAATGAATTGAAGAAGATATTGCCTCCGTTCTTCTTCAAAACTGCACATGTTTTGGATGTATATAAAAGGATAGAGATCCAGGCGATCGCTCAAAGGTATGTAGACCATAGTATATCTTCAACGATCAACTTGCCAGAAGATATACATCCTGAAACACTATCTAAAATCTATTTCTATGCATGGAAGGCTGGTTTGAAAAGCGTAACTATATACAGAGAAGGGAGCAGATTCCCAATACTAAGCAGGGTAAAGGAAAAAAGCAAATTTGAGGAATACAAGGATAAATTCTTTGAAATAAAGGTTGGGGATAAAACTATGGTTGCAAAAGGTGATGAAGTCATAGAGCTACCAGATGGAACTTTATCTACTCCCTATCACATTTTACAAAGTAGGGGGTTGATCCAATGATCAAGCTTGACTCATTTGAATTTGAGATAAAAGAGATAAAGAAGAAAACTGAGCAGGAAGTAGTCGCTCAGAAAGAAAAACAACAGATAGCGCCTTTAGAAAGACCATATTGCTTAGATGGTAAGATATATAAGCTCAAGAGCAGATTTGTAGCCCATTCCATATTCATTACCATTGGCTATATAAAGGATGGTAATAAAGTAAGACCCTTCGAGATATTCATAAATAGCAAGGACCTTTCAAGAGCAGCAGAGTTTACAATGTTGACAAGGCTTCTATCAGCTATCTTCAGACGTTTCGAAGATCCTGTCTTCATCCTTGAAGAATTGAGAAGCGTATATGATCCTAACAGGATAGGTTACTGGATAACACTCGATGAGAAAGGTGAAAAAAGAAGATATATTCACTCACTCTATGGAGAAATCGCAGAAGTCATAGAACAATTCTTTAGAGAGATGGGAATCATGAAGGATTCTGATTATCAAATGAGCGAAAATGTTTTTCAAAGCAATACAGAAATACAAGTGAAGCCTAAGTTTGAAGAGTTAGACCTTCAAGAAAAGGCTAAGGGTGATGGAACCATTGAGGAATTGAATCTTTTCCAGATATGTCCTGTGTGCAATTTAAGAACACTTAAAATTGAAGGAGGTTGCTATACCTGCATCAATCCTGAGTGTGGTTACACTCGTTGCGGTTAAGAATAGCTTTTTCTTCTCATGAATGCCGGTAAATCTACCAAAGGAAGCAAGAGTCAAGTATCAAAGGGTTTTAGAGGCTAAGACAAAGGAAGAAAAGTTAAGAGCTCTTCAGGAATATCTTTCTTCGATACCAAAGCACAAAGGTACTGAGAATCTCGTAGCGCAAGTTAGGCATCAGATTGCAACGCTTAAAAAAGAGATAGAAAGAGAGAAGGAAGTAAAAAAGAGGATAACCTCAGGACCTAGTTATAATGTAAAGAAAGAAGGCGATCTTCAATACGTGTTAATAGGCTTTACCAAAGCTGGGAAAAGTTTGCTACTTAATAAACTTACGAATGCAAAGACCGATTTTGGTGAAAGACCTTACATTACTACATTACCTATCGCAGGAACGCTAAACTATAAAGGTGTCCTGATACAGCTCGTTGATACGCCTTCCTTAATGAAAGGTAATGATGACTGGAATAATATAATCTTCAATCTTGCTAGATCAGCAGACGGTCTTGTTTTAGTTTTAGGTTCCAAAGATCCTGTTAATGAATTCAACGAAATCAGAGACATCCTTTTAGAGAACGGTATAATACTGGGGAATAGAAGGTTTAGTCTTAAAGTTTATCGATCTCCTACAAAGAAATTAAAGCTCATTTTGAATGGTGAAGTTATTGGAGCTACAGAGGCGCAGTTGCATAGAATGCTCATTGACTATCAGTTCAGGGATGTTGTGGTAGAGTTTTATGGAAAAGCTACAATGGAAGAGTTTGAAAAAGCTTTGATAAGTAATGTTATATCTAAGCCAGCAATTGTAGTCGTAAGATCAACAGAAGCTTCAAGACATTTCAACTTTGAAGGCTTGGATTATATAATTATACCATCTTTGGATGAAATAAAGGCTGAGGAAATAGGCAAGAAAATCTTTGAAAGTTCAGGGATGATAAGAGTATATACTAAGGAGCCTAACGAAGAGCAACATTCAATAAAACCGCTTGTTGTGAAAAGAGGTACAACTGCTATAGAAATAGCTGAAATCATACATAGAGATTTAGCAAGGCTTTTCAAGTACGCAAGAGTTTGGGGTAAGAGTGTAAACTATCCTGGCGAGAAAGTAGGTCCAAAACATGTTCTTGAAGATGGCGATATAATAGAGATAAGATCATGAAGGTCTTATCAAGCTTTCCTTCTTCTATACTCATTTTACCTCAGATCGATTTCGACGAGGATGGAAGTATCACTTCCCTTTCTACTGTATCGTTAAATCTTAATTATAGAGTTCATGCTGAGGCTGAGAAGGATGATGATCTTAAACTCGTCAATTGTGATATATACGAGAAGTTATTCGAAACAATTAAAAATGAACTTAATCTAGGCGGCGCAAGGATAACTGTAAGTATCGAAAAGAAGTTTGATTCCTTAAACCAAAATGTTTCTATTTTGCTTTCCATATTCGATTCCTATCTGAGACTTTATGGTTTAGATTTCAAAGAATATTTGAAAATAATAGAGGATTACCTCATGAAGCGAAGGGCCAGTTTCCTTCTACCTTCATCGCTGCTCTATAACAATTTTGTGTTTCATAGGAAAAGTGCAATCTTTGACTCGATTTATGAGTTGGGTATGGATATAAGCGATTATTCTCTAGTAATCGTTGAATTGGGAAATTTTGACATACAGGATTTCTTAAAGGACAAATGGTACAGAAAGGTCATCTCGTATCATTCAAATTCTAGCTTTGAATTTTTCTCTAATAGCATGGATCTTCAATCGCTCTATGAAGCAAACAATAAGTTTGCCTTTCAAGCTGGTCTTTTAGAACCTGAACTGGAAGATCTCATGAAAATAGCCAAGAACCTTGGGTCTGAATTTGTAGGCTATAATTTCTTCTCCAAAGCCTTTCATTGTTTAGTCAGAAAAGAAAATTCTGTCGATTTTTATGAAAGATTAATAGGACTTCTATCTAAAAATATAAAAACTTCTATAATAAGTCTCCTGTAATATTAAAGCTTATATATATGGAGTTCGAGTCTATTTTTATGCCAGAAATTGGAGACAAATACATTGATTTTGAGCTTCCGGACCAAGATTTGAAAAAGGTAAAACTTTCAGACTACGTTGGTAAAAAGAACATAGTATTAGCTTTTTACTTCTTGGACTTCACATCTGTTTGCACCAATGAAATGTGTACTTTTGACAAGTTTTTCCAGGAATTAGAGAAGCTTGATGCAACTGTATTTGGTATTAGCGTTGACAGTCCATTTTCACATAAAGCCTTTGCTGAAAAATACAAAATTAGATATCCGTTATTAAGCGATTTCAACAGAGAAGTGATAAACAAGTATAATGTTGTGCACGACGAAATGTTCGGTTTCAAGAATGTAGGCAAAAGAGCAGTCTTCATAATCGATAAGCAAGGCATAATAAGATATAAATGGGTTACAGACAATCCTAGGAATGAACCGAATTACGAGGAAATAAAGCAAGTTCTGGCAAAGCTTAAGTGAATAATCCTTTTAGTCCAGAATTGGAAAGAGATTTAATTTTTTTGACTGATAAAATTAAAGCTTATCTTGATCAGTTCAAATTGAATTATGAAATTAACTATGAAGAATTTCAAGATATATTTGATGAAACGTGGCGGGTTGTGAAAATCATGCTTAAGATCAAAGATGTGCAAGATTACGTTGAGCGGTATCTTTATAATTACATCAGGGAATTGGCGAAAAATAATTTGGATGAAAATAAAAGAAACAAGATTGTAATAATTACTAATGCAGAAGGATGATCATACACCTGCTGATTTTCTCCTAATCGCTGAGGATGTATATCTATCATTAAAAGAGGGTGGTAAAGCAGTAGCTACTACGCCCCATGAAGCAGCATGGGAAAGGTTGGCCATTTCTTTGTGTTTTTTCGCTGCTTTCAATGCAGCTCTAAATGAATTGAAGAAGGATGAAGGGTTTGTTATGGAATATCATGAACTCATCAAACATGGCAATAAAAATATCTTCAGATTTGTGATCGATAAAGCTTTGCAGAAGTTCAAACTAGATGATTTGTTGGAGTTATATGAACTCTGGTTAAATGCTTTCTTTAGACTTCCTCCAGATTACAATGTAGATTTGAAAGATGTAGAAAAAGCCGTAAAAATTGCAGGAAACTGTCTTAGGGCAATGCAGTTTATTTGATATTTTCTTCGATGAATTGAACGAGCTTATTTTTAGGGGCAGCACCGATTAATCGATCAACCTCTTCTCCTCCCTTAAATATAATAAGCGTAGGTATGGCCATAATACCATATTTTTCAGCAATATCAGGATTTTCATCTACATTAAGCCTCCCAAATCTCACCCTTCCTTCAAATTCTTTTGCGAGTTCTTCATAAATAGGCTCAAGCATTTTGCATGGAACGCACCATTCAGCCCAGAAGTCTACAATTACTGGCAAGCTGCTATTTTTAAGCTCTTTTTCCCAGTTGTTGCTATCTAGCGTAATGAGATTTTTACCGACCATCGCACATATAGTTTTCTAGCATTTATTTAAATTATGAGACTAAAGAGATCAATACCCGCTACGCTAGGCATGATAGGAGGTTTTTCCAATGTGATCTGGACAGGATTAGTTGTGCTTGTTATGTTATTCTATCTGGATATAACAGGAGGAAGGTCTGACCTTGGTCTCATTTCAACTATATTTTTTGCTTTATTGAGTGCTTTGGTTTTGAGGAGTTCGGCACAGTATGATTCGAATAAAGAGAATGGTAAGCTAACTTTGATTTTCACAATCCTTTTTTTGTTAAATGCGTTCATATTTGGTCCTTTAGTAGCGAGGAATATCACCGAAGCAATAACTTTTTCGCTAATTTTATTCGGACCAGGAACTTTTTTACTAATACCTGCCTCGATACTGCAAATTCAACAATCAAAGAAGTAAATCTTCAAAGATTTTTTGGGCTTCCTGTCTATTGTTCACATCTTTGACAGTTATCCTGCCATTTTTGTATACACTGATAAGTTTATCCTTATAATATCCTCTCACAATTAGCCTTGAATTTAGCACTATTTTTTCGAGTTTCTTTTTCGCAATTTCCATACTTTCCTCAGCAAGCTTAGGATTTAGAATAGCTACGTATCCTTTTTCGTCACCGCACATCTCTGTTATCGTTCTAATCCTTTCCAACTCAAAATGAATTGGATATACCTTTATTAAATCTTTTATTAAATCTTTTTAGAACTTCATCCTAATTCCTATTAGTGAGTGAACATATCTTGAAGCTTTGGCATGAAAGGAAGGAATATTTCTTAAATCGATTAATGAAAGAAGATTCTGAGGGTAGGACTGATAAGGATATTATGGAACTATTAGAGCTCATAAACAGTCAGGAAAATTATTATTCAACATCTTCATGTAGCGGAAGGATCCAGATCATAGAAGGGAGAACCTATTCGAAGAGGAAGGAGTTGAGAAGTATTGCAAAGTTCCACTATGGGGTGAGCAAGGAAGAATTCAAGAAGGCTTTGAATAAAATAGAAGGCGATTATGCTTGGATTTCTCTTCAGCCCCCAATACTTCATATAGCTTGCAAAAATTTGGATGACGCATTAAAAATTTTGAAACTAGCAAGAAGTTCTGGATTCAAGCATAGCGGTATTCAAGCGAAAAATCCAGATAGATATGTAGTGGAGCTCAATTCCAGTTTTAGGCTCGATATCCCTTTAAAATACAAAGGGAAGTTCTTGTTGAATTTTAATGAAATGGATTTGATAATCGAGATTTTGAATGAAAATCTAAAGCTTGCAAAGCTCTGTATTTTGAGATTTAAGGAGGCGATATTAAATATGCATCATGGAAATAAGGATAAGAGAAGCCTCAATTAAGGATAGAGAGCGCATTATAGCTTTTCTTAAAGAAACGAGTCCTGATGACTATATTTTCTATGTACTTGACGCTTGGCTTAATGATAAAAATGGAAAAGTTTTGATAGCAGAACATGAAGACAAAGTTGTTGCAATGAACCACTTCTATGCAAAAGATACTGGTGAAGGATGGTTAGAAGGAGCCAGGGTCCACAAGGATTACAGAGGGCAAGGTATAGCCACAAAGCTTGCAGAATATTCTTTAAACTATCTAGCAAAAATGAACGTAAAGAAAGCAAGACTTGTAACCAATTCTAAGAATATCGCTGCTCAAAAGCATTTAACTCGAACTCCATTCAAGCTAGTTTCGAGATGGATTCATCCTCATTATGAAACCCAAAGTTACGTTGAAGTTGAGCCATGGAAAGATTTCATAAGTGTAGAAAATTTCCTAATGCAATCCCAAGTTTTTGCTAGCGTTGGCAGAGTATTACACGTCTATTATTCTTGGTTTGATTACAATGCTTCTTTTCTAAAGCAGAGAATTTCTAATGGCGAAGTATATTTCAATGGTGAGGAATTACTGATAATATGTCCTTCACATCGAAGTAATAATAGCATGTCCATTTCATATCTTGAATGCAATCCTGTGAAGCTTTTAGATTTCTTCAATATCGCTTATTCATTAGCAAGAAAAAATGACCAAGCTGTTGAGATGCTGTTCATGATACCAGCGCTAGATGAATACAGAAATAAACTTATGAAAGAAAAAATCGATTTCTCTGAACTTTTACTCTATGAGGCCAAGATTGGCTAAGAAATTATACCGCCTTCAGTCATCTTTTTCAAATCAAGTATCTTATCTATCTCTTCTGCCTTCATTATTCCTTCCTCCAGAAGTATTTCCTTTATAGTTTTTCCCGTAGCCATGGCTTTTTTGGCTATCATGGCTGCTTTATCATAGCCTACCTTCGGAGCAATTGCAGTAACTACCATGAGGCTACTCTCTGCATAACGTCTGCATTTTTCAACATTAGGCTTCACGCCTCTTATACATTTATCTGCAAATTCTTTAGATGCATTAGCAGCGAGTTTTATTTCTTCAATTATGATGAAGCCAATTAATGGAAGCATCATGTGAAGTTCTAGGAAACTATATTGTGCTGCGTTTGCCAGTGTTGCGTCATCTCCTATTATTTTTACAGCAGCCATCGTTACTGCTTCAGGAATTACAGGATTTACCTTAGCAGGCATTATACTTGATCCAGGCTGAAGTGCAGGAAGATCTATTTCAGCGAATCCAGTATTTGGACCAGAATTCAATAATCTCAAATCGTTGCCTATTTTTAACAAGCTCGTTGCTAGAGAGCGCAATGCACTGCTAAGCGTTAGAACTGAGTTCATACTTTGTAATCCTTCGAATTTATTGCGTGCAGGCCTGAAATCGAGTCCAGTGAATTTGTTTATTTCCTCTATGGCCAATTTTGCAAAATCAGGATGAGCATTTAATCCTGTTCCTGCAGCAGTACCCCCTAAAGCCAATTCCTTTAGCCTTTCAGCGGCCTTCTTTATTTCCTCTTGATCATGAGCAATCATACTCGCATATGCACTGAAATTTTGTCCTAACGTTATTGGAACTGCATCTTGCAGGTGTGTCCTTGCAGCTCTTATGATATCTTTAAATTCTTCCGATTTCTCTTGCAGTGTTTTTAGTAAGTGTTCAACACTGGGTATGAGAAGCTTTGTAACAAGCTCAAGGCTTGCTATATGTATTGTTGTAGGGATTACATCATTTGTTGATTGGCACTTATTGACATGATCGTTAGGATGAACAGGTAATTTATCTCCTCTTTTTCCTCCGAGTATTTCGTTGGCTCTGCTGGCAATGACTTCGTTAGCGTTCATGTTAGTTGAGGTTCCAGATCCAGTTTGGAAAATATCTACGATGAATTGGTCATCAAATTTTCCTTCAATAACTTCCAAAGCTGCTTTTTCAATGGCATTTGCCATTCTTGGATCTATTAAGCCAAGCTTTGCATTAGCTCTTGCAGCGGCTAGTTTTACTATTGCTAACGCACGTATGAATTCTCTTTGAAATTTATAATCTGAGAATTTGAAATTTTCTGAAGCTCTTTTTGTATGGATACCGTAGTATGCATTCTGCGGTATTTTGACTTCGCCCAAAAAATCCTTTTCTATCCTATATTGTTCCATAACCTATTATCCCTTGGGAAGTTTAAGTAATTTCGTTTTATTTGAGTTGTTGAAAGGTTTCTTATTAAAAATATGTTTATTAAAGAATTTTTATAAAAAATTAAGTCACTTACTCTCAAAATCTTCTTTTAAGAGATTTCTATTAATATTTATGGTAATTTTTCTTGCAAACTAAAAATGTGTGAATTAATGGGCGCTTTATTCACTATCACCATTGGTTTGCTATTCAACATATTTTTGAGCACTACAGAGGTGATTTATCCTATCATTCGTTTTTCAGAGGCCTAATCGATAAAACAATTAAATTAACATTTGGTAAATCCTTTATGAGAACTTCGACAGAATTTATCAGATCTCTAGAAGATGGAAGAACCATTTATTACAGAGGAAAAAGGATTGAAAATATCAATGAACATCAGATATTAAGAATCGCAGCTCTGCATGCGGCGAAGCTTTTTGATTATCCTAACAGAATTTATGAAGATGAAAAATTTGGCCAAATAAGTAAGTTCTTCAAAATACCCAAAAGTAAAGAAGATTTGCTTGATAGACATGAGCTTATCTATAAAACTACAATGTTTTGTAATGGGATATTCAATATATCGCAAGCTATAGGTAGCGATGCCCTTTTCGCATTGACCATTATCTCCAGAAAACTCGACAAAAAATATGGTACGGATTACTCAAAGAGAATTGAAAAATACTACGAGGAGGTAGCTAAAAAAGATCTTACTCTTGCCGTTGCTCAAACTGACGTAAAAGGAGATAGATCAAAACGCCCTTCAGAGCAGATCGATCCAGATATGTACTTACACGTGGTTAAAGTTGATAGTAACGGAATAACTGTAAAAGGGGCGAAGGCTCATACAACTCAATCCATCGTTGCAGATGAAATAATTGTTATACCTACAAGAGCCATGAGATCTGAAGAAAAGGACTTCTCAATTGCATTCGCTGTTCCAACCAATGCAAAGGGATTGAAAATGTATTGCAGGCCTGTCGATGAGGTAGAGGGTAATACTTCATCTGTTCTTTCGAAAAAGGATTACGAGATCGAGACCATCACTGTTTTCGACAACGTTTTTGTTCCATGGGATCGGGTGTTTCTATTCAGAGAATACGAATTCGCTGGCGCTTTGGCTACATTATTTGCTACTTTCCATAGATTCACTGCGATATCTTATAGGTCTGCAACTGCAAATCTTTATCTGGGTGCAGCTATAAAGGCAGCTGAAGCTAATGGGGTATTGAAGGAGAAACATGTCAGAGATGATATTCTCGAGATTGTAATGTATAAGGAAATAATGAAGATCAGTGCACTTGCAGCTGCAATCATGCCTAGAATAGATGAAGAAGTCATGATACCAAATCCAATTTACACAAATATTGGCAAGCTTTATTCGAATTCAAGGTTTGTTGAAGTCATAAAAGCATTGGTGGATGTATCAGGGGGGATAATTGGAACAATGCCAGCCCAAGAGGACTTTGAAAGTGAACAAGGACAGGAGTTAGAAAAATACCTAAGAGGGGCTTTAGATGGAAGAAAAAGGATAGAGATAATGAAATTAGCAAAGGAACTGGCTTCCAGTAGCTATGCAGGCTATATGATTACTCTTATGGCACATGCAGAAGGTTCAATTGAAGCTAGCAAACTTGAATTAGAGCGTAGCTATGATTATGGGGAAGCTCTGGAGCTCGTAGAAAAGGTAATATCTTGATAGATTTTCTGATTTCATATGAGCCCTAATTTTCTTAAACTAACTTAGCATTTACTTTTATGACGTTGGTTAAACTATAAATCGCTGGACATCTCTGCTTAGCAATTTCAAGTATTTCTTTCAGCTTTTCCTTATCCGCGTTTTCAGCTTCAGCATCAATTTCGAAATTTACTTCTTCTGTTATTGGGTCATCGGATATTCCCAATGTCTTTGAGAAATTGATTTTACAGCTAGATTTTATTTTAAGCCTCTTTAGCTTTATTTCTTGAGTCGAAGCAATCGTAGCATAAGTAGATAAGAAACATGAGGCCAAACCAACAAGGCAATACACCATCGGGCCTGGTCTATTTCCATTTCCTCCAAGCCAGCTAGGGGAGTCAATCTTTATTATCTGCTTCCCTTTCTCAAATGAAACTTCACTTATAAACTGTATTCCTTTATTGTTATCCAGTACCCATTCTCCATCGATCTTCATTGTTTTCTTGAGTTCTTCCTTATTTTTTCTTCCTTTTTCTTCGAATTCCTTCAATCTATCCAAATCTACATTATTGAGTTTCATAATCCATCATTTTCTATGTCGCTTATTTTTTTAAAAAGCCAGAGTAAGAATTAAAGCTACAATTATTGAACAGCTTCCTAATATATCTTTCAAAGAAGGGCTTTCTTTACCGCTTAATTTGGCGATTATCTGCGTAAACAAAGGAGATGCCGAGGTTATTATTATAGTCAGCGCTAAGCCAACATATGCGATGGAGAAAATGAAAAGGGAAGACCCAAGAGCTAGATCTGCTATTGAGGTAATTGCGAAGATGAAATAACCTTTTGTATTAGTATTAAGATGGAATTTTTCTTTTCTTGCGATGGAAAGTGTTGCAAGAGCTAAGCATGATGCACATGTTCTAGCGAATGCTATTGATGCAAAGTTCATATCTCCTAAAGTAGCAAGTTTAATCATTGCCTGACCTATTGTCCAGAAAAGAGCACAAGAAAGCGCTATTATGATGCCAGTAGTTCTCATCTCAGATTTATTTCCTCTGCTGAGTATTGCGATTCCTATGATAATTAGAATTGAACTTATGAAATAGCTGAATTTCACATTTTCTCCAAGTATTGTTGCAGCTATTTGTGAGAAGAATACATACGTATATACTACAGGTGCTGCTATCGAAGCTCCGATTTTTTTTATAGATGTTAGATATAGACTATCCCCAATAGTGAGTGTGAGGATTCCACTTAAGATTGCATATATAATATCTTTATTATATCCGAAGATGAGGAAGGGTATAATTAACGAGGAAGATGCGAAGAGCATCCTGTAAAAATTCACAATTAAAGTAGGGCCAGATTTTAAGAAGTCCCTATATATTATAGGAGATATGGCCCAAATCATTGCGGGTAAAAGGGCTATCAATGATAGCGCAATCTCTGGCATTTTTAATATTCACTTTTCAGTCTCTAAAATATTTCTGTCCTTCTCAGCTTTACTGAAGTGATGAATTTAGTACCAGTTGTTTACATCTATAATACAAGTGTCGCATTGCCTACCTTATTTCATTAAACTTAATGGGCTTATTTCATAGCCTTTATATCTGAGAATGTTTACTTGTTATCTCTCATAGTTAAATATAGTATAGCATCTTTAAAGATTCTTATAATATTATTAAAAAATTATCTTTTGTAAAATAAAATTTTGGTCAACCCCCGATTCATGAATTGTTTGATTTAGTGGAGTTTGTTCTCACTTCTAGAATCGGGCTCATGCATAACAATAATTCTTATGTCTTGCAATGATGGGGCCGGGGGGATTTGAACCCCCGATCACCAGCGTTCTAGGCCTTAACCTAGTTTGGCTCCCCAAGCCGGCATCTTAGCCCAGGCTAAACGACGGCCCCGTTTAAGCTTAATTCAAGATAATCTTTATTTAAGTTTTAATAGCTCTTAGATTGTGGTTGATTTTTTGCTTCAGATCGGTTTGTTAACTGGATTAACCGCTATTCTAGGTTATTTATTCAGGCATCTTAAAATTCCTTTAGTCACAGCGTATATTGTAATAGGTTTAATTCTTGGCCCTTTTTCTCAGATAGTGAATCCAAATTCAGAACTCATTTCCTTCATGGCAGAACTAGGGATATTATTGATTACATTCGAGATAGGAATAACGATGAGATTGGGTTTTCTAAGAACAGAAGGCTTGAGAATTAGTATTATTGTGCTCACCGAATTAATTGTTATTATTTTCCTCGCTTATTTTTTTGGTCTGATTTTAAACTTATCTTGGCTTTACACTCTTTTTTTAATATTATTTGCAGTGAATACGAGTACGAGTATAGCGTTTAAGCTCTTTGAAGAAAGCAATATGCGCAATGAATTTGGGGATAAAGAAGTCAAGACCGTTTTAGGCATAGCTACATTCGAAGACCTTATAGCCATTATAGGCATTGGTGTTTTTACTTCTATAATTACTCTCCAAACATTTACTTTAAGTTCTGTATTCTTTGATATATCTAAGCTTGTGTTGCTTTTCATAGGTCTCATAGGAGTAGGTTTGGTGATGTTGAGGAGATTGCTAAATTTCCTTGCTAAATACGGCGATGAGCTAATCTTGCTCTCAGGCATTGCAGTAGCTCTAATATTCTCTTGGGTAGCTAATTCCATTGGACTTTCTCCTGTATTGGGTTCTTTTATAGGCGGTATTGTGTTCTCCGAAACAAAGGCTGCTGAGTATTTTCTTGAAAGGGCTAAGTGGGTTCGAGAAATTTTTGCATTCATATTTTTTGCATCAATAGGTTTAAGGTTTCCTGTGAATGTGGATTTGAATTTAGTTCTTATTGGTATAGGTGTAAGCTTGTTCATTGTTATGCTCAAATTCATCGCATTCTCTTTCTCAATATGGGCCAGTGGATTTGAACTGGAAAAGGCTGCGAAGTTTAGCGTATATATGGTTGCAATAAGCGAATTTGCTGTCATAATTACTTCGATAGCTTTAGGCTATGGTGTAGTAGGTCCGGAAATGCTTGTAATAGCTGTTTCGGTGATGGTTATTTCCTCAATTTTAGCATCGATCCTTTCTTCAAGAAGTGATGTTGTCGCCAATGCTGTAGTTAAATTAATTCCCGCGCGTCTGAGGAATAACATCGAAAATTATATTTTCAGACCAATAAGAATGTCTTTTGAAAGAAGGGGGGCCGCCTTTGATGCTGTGAAGAGCTCAGTAAGAGATCTCGTCCTCATAGTATCATTTGCTTTCACAGTTTCAGTTTTCTTCGTTTATGTTCTCAATTATATTGTTCAACTTAATCTGATTTCAAATCAAGTAATATTCGTTATTGTAATCGGCGCAATGATCTCGTTCTACATAATAATTTTACTTGAAATTTATGCTACTTTCGCTAGACTTTTTAGAGATGCTTTACGTATTTCTTTAAAAGGTAGATCTAGATCAGTTAGAATACCCGTCTTCTCAATAGCAAGTATTATTGTTCTGTTAATTTTATCTTTCACAATATTTCAGTCTTATTTCTTTTTTAGGGAGTCAATCCTAAATCTCATTAAAATATCTGGGATTAGCTTCTTACACCTATCGCTCCTTTTAATATTGATCATTGTTATGGTAGTATTCATATTCATGACATACAGGTTTCTAAGGGCTTTCAGGAAGGAAATCACTGGGTCTTAATCTTTCAATAAATCTTCTCTGAAGTATGAATAGTAATAGGTTGAGTTAAGAGCTTATATTTAAAGGAGTTTTACCAGCATTAAAGAGATTAGAATGAAAAATTTATATCGGTTATTCTGTTACGATGGCTAAATTACTATCAAGTTCTTTGGCAGAATCGTTAATTTCAAAGGAGTTCCTAGCCGTGATTATTACGTTAACATTAACCATAGCTATACTTCATGCCTCCGTACTTTTAAATAGCCTCTATGAGAAAGGAAACATTCAATCGTACGAGATGATAAATTATTCTTACTACTTAAAAATAGCCGAAAATATTGTTGTGCTGAAATACATCTTGTCTGATGATGCCAAATATGCCATCTATACCGAGTTAGTCAACTTATATGACGTGCTAGATTCCATGGTCTTTGACAGAGAGATTCCCCATTTCAATCCATTAGAAGTTGGTGTGAAGTTGATTTTGGACAAGAGAGTATATCACAGATTTGACACCTTAAGATATGTAGTTATTAATTTAGGATACCCAACTGTTTGTTTTGGTTCAAGTTATAAAATATATTATTACAACGGAACAGATTGGATACTTGCTAATTGGTTAATGGGGTTCTTCACGTTAGAGTTGCACTGTATTGGAACATTTGGTTACTGGCAAGGGTCTTTGTATTTGAATGGAACGATGCACGGTAAATATCTGCTTGTTAAAGAAATTATTCTAGAACCAAACGACTATAGGCTCTTGTTGAGCGAAGAATTCGAAGTTATTGAATAAATTCATTATTTCAATTTATACTTATGAACAACGACATTTCAATCGCCTTTCACTTCCATGAATCAACTAAGCATTCTTATTTGAGCGTGAGGACGGATCGATATTATCTCGATTGGAGCAATTTTCCATATTTTTTTAAAATCTATGAGGATGTTCAGAGCGTTGAATTGCCTAAAGAATTCCCCAAGCCAAGAGAAAAGGCATTAGATGCAGCGTCTTCGAAATCGAAAGTCAACAAAGATAATATAAATCTTAATACAATTGCCGAGCTCCTCTATTTTACAGCGGGGATATCTAGAATTACGAATTTCGGAAATGAAAAATACTATTTCAGAGTAGCTCCAGCTACAGGCGCACTTTATTCGACTGAGCTTTATTTATTTAATTGTGATCTCCAAGATCTCGAAGCTGGGGTTTATCATTTCGATCCTTATAATTTTAGGCTAAATGTTTTAAGAAAAGGAGATTATAGGAAGATCCTTAGCGAAATATCCAATGAGCAAGATATCTCACAGGCTCCTATTTCGATAGTATTAACCTCACTTGGATGGCGTAATGTCTGGAAGTATAGGAAGAGATCTTACAGGCACTGGTTCTGGGATTCTGGAGCGATGACTGCAAATCTTTTAGCCGTAGCTAACGCTGAAGGCCTTGAATATAAGATCGTTACAGGTTTTGTAGATGAACAATTAAATAAACTTTTGGGCTTGGATGGAAAGAAGGAGTGTGCTTTGTCAATTATAGCCATTGGACCTAGGGAATATGTATCACAAAATTATGCAACAGATTTCAAAGAAATAAATCATAGAGTAAAACCTCTCTCGAAAAAAGAAGTCGAATATGAAGAAATCTATAATTTACACTACAATTCCTCCTTAAAAGATATCAAAGAATTAAAAGAGTGGAAAAGTAATGCTGCAAAGCCTTTGAAATATGAGCATTCACAATTAAAAGATTTCGCGAATTTAAGATTTTCTGATGATGACAGTGATGAACTATGGAAAGTAATACTACGCAGAGGTTCAACTAGGCGTTTTTCGAGGGAACCGATTTCTCTACTAGCTCTTTCTAAGATCCTGGAGAAAGCAATGAGTCCTCTTAATGCAGATTTTTTAGGTGATTCAGCTAATTCGCTCATAGATATTTTTTTGATAGCAAACGATGTTGAAGATCTTGAAAGTGGTGCTTACCATTATGATAAGGAAAGACGCGTAGTTGAAGTATTGAAAAAAGGAAAGTTTAGGAATTTGGCCTCTTATCTGTGTCTCGAACAAGAGTTGGCTGGTGATGCTTCTGTTGTGTTTTTCCTAATGACAGATTTGAAGAAAGTCTTGGAAAAGTATGGAAATAGAGGCTACAGGCTTTGCAATTATGAAGCAGGAATTAGAGCTGGCATGATCTATCTCGCTGCATATTCATTAAATTTGGGCGCAACTGGATTAACCTTCTATGATGATGACGTTATAGATTTCTTTTCTCCACATGCTAAGGATAGACAAAACATGCTAGTAGTGGCAGTAGGTATTCCTGCATACAAAGCGAAAATGGGTAAAATATACACTGATCTAGGCTTATAAAATAGCTTTGTTGAAGCTAGTTGATGTGGTGATGTCAATTATCCAGTAAATCATCAGTTTACGCCCTCTCCAGATCCTAAATCTCCGAATTTTCTTTTACTCCCATTGTTTATTTTTCCATTGGCCGTCACCGCTATTCTCAGCAATTTACATTTTCATAAAAAGAAAAAGGCATCAAAATTTATTGTGAAATTAATTGTCTCAGCGTTGTCGTCGCAAGACATGCAAATGCTCCAACCAAAGAAGGAATTATAAAAACTAAGGCTAGAAGTAAAGCTTGCGGGAAACCTACTATCGAAGCCAATATAGAGGTTATAGCTAAATTGTTCTTTTGCACCAATATAGGAACCATTAACGCAATCCATGCAATCAATGTTCCTGTAAAACCAGCTGCGAAAGATTTAAGCTTGCTAGTATAGAGCAGGCCCCCAATGGCACCTGCAAGGATTACAATTCTCCAGTCAGCTAACACGAAAGTTAGGATGTAATCTAGAAGAAATACCAAAAATGTTACGAGCAAGAAGTTGTGTCTCATCTCTACGCAGGGCTCAAAGTAATTGTATATGAAGCATCATTGATATCTGAAGGGCTAGCTGCGAAATTCAATCTATAATATTGATACGTGAGCCAAGAATTGACGAAATCGCCATAATGATCGCTAACAGGATTTTCGCTTTGGCCTCCTGGATAAACACCATAGCCCTGCGGTTTGTCGCTCATCACAACTATCATTCTCCAGCTTGGGCCATGAGTAACGTAGCCACCCCACATCGGCATACCTGCAGCCATTAATGTATCATCTCCACCATCTTCTGGATATGGGCCTAAGCTCAAAGCTTCTAAGCCTGAAATGTGTTCAAAGTATACTTCATGAACTTTACCCCATGTCCAGTCATCGCCCATCTTTTTCTCTATGAACTGTACAGCATTTACTAGAGCCTGTGCTGCAGTAGAGTAAAAATCTCCATTAAACCATGTGCTATTTGGTTCTTTTAATGCCAATGCAAGGACATTCTCAGGTAATGGTAATTTTGCACCTTCTATGCCTAATTCCTTGAATTTCTTTACAAAGGTCATATTATAAAATGAGTCCATCCAAAAGTTCCATACAGTCGGTGCTTCGAGATCCTTCTTCATGAGGAAGTTCCAATTCTCAAGCAATGATATTGCCTTTTGAACCTTTGGATCGTTTGAAGGGTGCATCTGCATTGCCTTTATTATCAATGGCATGAAGGAATAGGCATTCCACTGGAATACATCACTTTGGCCACTCATCATGTCTTGTAGGCTTATTTTATCCTTACTAAGGATACTGAATATTCTTTGGGCCCTCGCTCCTGAGTCCCACCATCCTCCTAAAACGAAGAATGGATAATACTTATTTACGCTCATTTGATTCGGTGCTGCTAAAAATCCTCTTTCTGGATTTATGGCATGCGGTAAGAGTTCAAAAGGAATGAATTTGCTCCATTCGTAACCGCCTGTACCATTAAGTATGCTTCTTGAACCTAAAACATAAATCGTTTCTTCATTGGGGAGCTTAACCATCCTGAGCGGAAACTTCCCTGGCTCTATGACAGCTATGTTGCCGCTTGTATCAGCATACATGAAATTCTGAGATGGCACGTCCCAATGCCTCAGAGCATTGAAGAAATCATTAAGGTTCTGTGCTTTCATTACGTCTACGATTGCAATAGCTTCAAGCGTTACGTTCATGCCAACCCATTTTGCGCTTATCGTTAGCCCTTTATTTGTTATTATGGGCCCATGAATGGTTAGATTAACCAAAAGCTGAACTGGCTGACTACCGCTAACGTTTATGATTTCTTTAATTGTTTGTATTTCATGCCAGCTTCCATTGAAATAATACTGCATTGGATTCGCAGGATTTATTTTCTCTACATAGAAATCCATCACGCTCATCTGCGTATTGGTTAGCCCCCATGCAATTTTATCGTTGAATCCAATTATTATCGAAGGTATTCCTGCAAGAGTAACTCCATAGGCGTTGATATCGTTGCTATGCAAGTCAACCTCATACCATAGCGAGGGTATTTGAAGGCCTAAATGCGGGTCATCTGCGAGCATTGCATAACCGTTGCTAGATTTACTCGGTGCCACTGCCCAATCATTGCTTCCCACATAACTTGGATCAGATCCGAGAAATGATAACGCATCCTTGAGAGCAGTGATCGCTTTTCCTGCAAAGCTTGGATCAGAGAAATTGAGGCCTGTTGCCCAGTAAGAATACCAGTCCAAACTAAGGAGATAGTTGGGATCGACACTTATTTGATTTCCGTCAATGCTGCCATTTCCAGGTATAACTGTTACGTTTTCCTGAAATGAAGGAAATATGGGATATAATTTGGTCGCTTCGGCATCGCCTAGCTTTGCGGCAACGAGGGAGAATTGAAGAGGTTCATAAAAATTCGTTAAGGACCATGCCATCAGCTTTGCGAAGGCAATTGAATCAATTGGAGTCCAAGGATCGGGTTTGTAATTCAATAGTCTGAACATTAAAGGAAGCTCATTCTTCGATTCAGCTATTTTGATGTAGCTGTTCACACCATCAGCATAAGCCTGATAAAGTTCCCAGTATTGTGGGTAGTTCTGTTTTATGAAATTCGCAGTTAGTATTGCTGCCCTCCAAAGACCTATAGTCCTCATTACAATATCATTGCTCAAAGCAGATTTACCAACGATCTCTGCAAGCCTTCCTTCAGCAGCCCTTCTCTGAGCATCCATTTGCCAAAGTCTATCCTTGGAGTGCATGAAACCAATGGCGAAAAACAAGTCTTTATCGTCTTGTGCATATATATGTGGTACTCCTCTCGAATCTACTATTATTTTAACTTCGTGATCAAGGCCTTGAAGTGTATAGGAAGATTGTACTGTTGGATTAACTGAACTATAAACACCGTTTACCGGGCCTAAGAGAGAAATCAGTGTATTTACAAGCGATGTATTTGCTATCAGGAATACGAGCAACGCGCTTATAATTAGGATGACAAAGCTAGAAATTTTCTTTTTGTTCATAAGTATGAATGCATTGGTGCGATAAAAACTTTAATACAGATCTTGTTTCAACATATTACAAACATTTAAGCACTTTATCAAGTGCATTTTGTAAATATAAAAATATAAATCTTTTAGCTTTAGTTTTTGTATTCTATATCAAAGCTTATTACGTATCTATAATGTTAAGATTATCAAACAAAATATTAATTTATGATAGCTTTAAACTATACTAATAGCTCTTAGAAAAAATCATTTATCGAATTCTATTTCCTTGAAAGTTTTATCGAGCTCAATCATAGTTCCTAATCGGTTATAATTTGCTTTAAATCCTCTAGGACTAATCTTTTGGGCTAGGATCATAATATTTCTGATTTCCATAGGCTCACCATATTGCTTTAATACATTGTTCTTGTAACTTATCTCAGCTACTTTCCCCTTTTCATCATGATAGATTCTCCAGTCTCCTTCACCGAATATAATTATTCCATCCTTGACAGGTATTGCAGAGCCATATCTAATAAATATGGGGAGCTCAGCTACGCATTCAATGTAGGTAGGCCCTTCTTGTATTTCTCCGTTCCAGAAATCTATCCACTTTGACCTTGGAAGATATACTTCTCTACCTTTTGAATTAGGTTCTAGGATGGGAGCACAGAGTAAACTTGAACCGACCATGTACTCATCTTCAATATAATAGCTTTCCTCATCTTCCTGAAAATCGTAGCAGAGCGGTCTAATTATTGGTTCTCCTTCTAAGTGTGACTTCCAACAGAGGTGCCATAAATAAGGTAGGAATTTCATCCTTAGATCAATTGCTTCTTTAATCTTTTTCTTATATTTGGAAGGCATGTTATAAATTTCAGCTTCAGTAGCTCCCTTATCCTTGTGAACTCTATAGAAGGGTACGAATGCGCATGCTTGATGCCATCTAGCGATGAGCTCATAATCCCCCCTCTCTACGAAACCTCCTAAGTCACAGCCACAGAATGAAATGCCACTAAGCGATAGATTTAACAAAATAGCTAGAGTAAGCTTCAATCCTTCCCATGTTGAAGGAACATCGCCGGTCCATATTGCAGCATATTTCTGGATTCCAGCATACCCTGACCTAGATAGTATGAATACGTCTTTTCGAATTTCTTTAAGTGCTTCGTAAGTAGCTTTTGCTTGAAAATAAGGATAAGCATTCCTCAAATATTTGTGTTCTGTCATTTTACCGTTGTCTAGTAAATGAAAAACGTTGGGCTCAACTGATAGGTCGAAAAAGTCGTTGGGAGATATATTTCTTAGCACATTTGCCTTAACTCCTCTTTTTGAACCGAGAATATAGACCAATCTATCTATAATTGCCTTGATTTCTTCACTTAGACCAAACTTTGTAGAAAGATCTTCAATGATCATCTTGTAATTAAACACGGAAGGCTCGTTCATGTCTAGCCAGATACCATCGAATCCATATCTTTCAACGAATTCCTTTATTTTGCTAGACCACCATGTTTGTGTTTCCTTTCTCATGAAATCTGGCAACGTGCATAGCCCGGGCCATCCCATAGTAATATAGGGATTTTTGTTGTCTCTTTTAATGCAAAGAGTCTTAGCTTCTTCATAGATATTGTAGCCCTCTTCTACTTTTATGTAGGGATCTATGATCGGTATTACCTTAATGCCTAGCTTATGTAATTCTTCAATCATAGCTTTAGGTTCTGGGAATCTCTTATTGTTCCATGTGAAAATCTTATAACCATCCATGTAATCTATGTCCAAATATAACGCACTGATAGGGATCTCTGATAAATAATTCTTGGCAATATCGAGAACATAATCCTGTGGGAAATAGCTATATCTAGATATCTGATAACCGAGCGCCCAAATTGGCGGCAAAAAGGGTTTGCCAGTTATTTCGAGATAAGTTCTAAGTATTTCGCTAATTTGTGGGCCGAATATTACAAATATTTCGCATTTCTCGTCATGGACTTCAAATATGAATTTATCATATTCGCTTAAGCCTATATCAGCAATACAAAAAGCAGGGGAATTTATGAATAAACCTATTGCGCTGTTATTTTCCACGAAAATGGTGAATGGAATAGAAAGGTAGAGAGGGTCATCATAGTAATTATACCCTAAATGATCGTAGTTCCAAAAGGCAAGTCTTACCCTTCTCTTATTTAGCGGTAATGCTTTTTCTCCAAAGCCTAAAACCTTTTCCTTTATTCCTAGCTTTTTTGTGATTATTATTTTCTTATCCTCTTTTTTAATGTCTAGTTTTAAGCTTTGATTTCCCAATCTCAATGATATCGTATCTCTATCCATTTCGAAATCTGGGCTCGGAGAGCCTATTGGGGCGTTAAAGCTTAAACATAAATCGTAACCAATAGTTATTTTTAAGACCTTTTTACCCCGTTCTAATTTAATGTTATCTTCCATTACTAAACTTAAAACATATAATCAATTATTCTTTGTTCGTTGTGATTCACAATAACTTTGAAGTATATGTTTTGCACGAGCTATGGAACTCAGCATATATTTATTCTTCATATCGTGACTTCCTAGGTTCAAAAGCCAATTCTTGATTTCTTTGCATATCTTATCCATTTGGTTAATTTTTTGGTCTTCACTTGATTGTTTCTCAGCCTGTAACTTTGCTGAGCCTTCCATGAATCCCTCAGGATAATACCAGTTCTTTATCCAGAGAAATCCCTTTGAAAAGAGGATGTAGCCCAATCTTGTTGCATAAACAGGGACTCCAAGATCTAGAGCTTTAGCTGTCTCTTCGTCATAGTCATATTCCAAATATAGCCACTCATTGGGCTTAAGTTGCTCTGCAATGCATTCATAAAAGCGTTCTTCATATTCGCTTTTCAAAAAAATGAAGCCAAAACCATTCCATTTCAATAAGGGGCTTATGTTGAAAATCTCAAACCATCTTCTGTAGTAAGGTGGTCTCCCTTGAAACTCCTTTATTACGAGTAATGTCTTCCATTCTCCATTTTTTCCTAGTTGTATCTCTACGTTGCGTTCTTCTATGAATCTGCCTTTTCTCTCAAAAGTTCTTACCTCCAATTCTTTCAAGTCTTTAAAAATCTTTTCACAATACACTATAATCATAGCTATTTTCTCAAATTTAAGTGTGAGCAACGTAACTTGGAAAATATATAGGTTATTGTGAATGTATGTGTAGTGGTAAGATTTTTTAATAGAAGCATATCGCTTCAAGCTTTTGCCTTAATCGTTGTTGTCATTATAGCCGCACTTTCAATAACGGGTTATTACCAATTTAGGTTCTCTTCTACGCAG